>NZ_CP132343.1:3942857-4600000 GCF_040529065.1 Xanthomonas sacchari
TCGCGCCCTTGGTCTGCGCAGCCTTCTTCGCCGCGGCCGAGCGGCTGCTGGCGCTGCGCTTCTTCGCCGCGCGCTTGGTCTGCGTCGACAGCGCCTCGCTGCCCACGGTCTTGCGCGCGGTCGTGCCCTTGCTGGCGGTCTTGAGCGCCTTCTTGGCACCGCGCGAGCGCGTCGGCGACGGTTTGTCCTGCTTGCCGCCCTTGGCCTCTTCCTGCGCAACCTTCTTCTTGGTGGTTTTCGACGCGGTCTTCGACGCACCGGTCTTGACCCCGGCGCGCCGCGCCTTGGACAGGCCGATGGCGATCGCCTGCTTGGTCGACTTCACCTCGGTCTTGCCCTCGCGCACGCGATCGATCTCCTCGCGCACGAATTCGCCGGCCTGGGTGGTGCCGGCCTTGCCTTCGCGCTTGGCGCGGCGCGCACGGGTGGTGGTGGATTGCTCCGGCATCGGTACATCTCCTGAAAGCGGCCATGACGGCCATCGGTTTCGGGTGTAGCAACGCCCAGGTCAAGAGCAGGCATACGACAGGCGAAGCGCGCGTGCACATGCCTGCACGCCAGCGACGCCGCGATCAGCCGTTGCGGCCGCACAGCGCCGGCGAATAGGTCTGGATGGCGCGCTGGATCGGCGCATGGCGCCCGTACATCAGCGTGCAGACCACCAGCACCGACGCGATGGCGTACACGCGCAGGCGCGCGGGCAACTGCGGCGCGCCGCGCCACTGCAGATAGCAGGCCGTGGTCACGGCCCCGACGATCACACCGACCGCGACCTCGGACAGGCTGTGCGCACGTGCATAGACGCGGGCGATGGCGATCACGCTGGCGATGGCGAATCCGCAGGCCACTGCCAATCGCGGCCGTGGACGCGCGCGCAGGCACAGCATGCACGCCATCGGCCACACGCAGGCGGCAAGCATGGTGTGCCCGCTGATCACCCGGAACTGCAGTGCGCGCAACTCCACGCCGCAGCCGGCGTAGAGGATCTTGGTCGCACCCACCAGCGCCGCAGCGGTCGCCAGCAGGCCCAGCCAGGTGCCGGCGGCGCGCCACCCGCTCCCACCAAGCGCCAGCCACATGGCGCAGGCGAGCGCGAGCGGCAGCGTCATCGCCGCGTCGCCGAAGTTGCTGATGGCAGACCACATGCTGGGAAAAACGTCCTTCGGCGTACGCGTCGTTTGGGAGCACCGACGCACTGCGCCGTGGCCGCCATGATACGGGTGATCCAGGAAGCGTGAGGAGCGCGGTGCGCAGCGCGCGACGGAGGCGCAAGCGTGGCGACGACAAGCACGGCCCCTGATCCAGCCGCCGCATCGCAATATGCGTCCCGGCGGCTTCCCGAGCCGCAGCCAGCCCCTCGTAGGAGCGGCTTCAGCCGCGACGAGCTTTACCGGGAACGCCCATCGCGGCTGAAGCCGCTTGTGTCAAATGAGGGTCTATCGTTGCAGGTGAGAGCGGAGTGCGGCAGGCCGTTTAGCCGTGGTGCCAGCAAGCACGAGTAGGAGTCAGCGCCGCCGCACCCCGTGTCTCCTGCCTCATCAGCCCGAACAGTTGCCCGAGTCGCGAGCTCGAACTCCACAAGCATGGGCGTCGGCAGGAGTGCTCTCGTGCCTGAGTCTACTGCGGAGAACGTCTATGCGACGCTATATCGGGATCGATGTATCCAAGGCCGAACTGGTCATTCATGTACTGCCGGACGAGCAGACCTGGACCCAACCCAATACGCCACAGGGGCAGCGTGCGCTGGCCCAACGCCTGGCCGAGTTGGGCTGCGAGCGGATCGTGCTGGAAGCCAGTGGCGGCTACGAACATGCCGTGCTGCAGGTGCTCCGAGAGGCGAACCTGCCGGCAGTGCGGATGGCCGCCGATCGTCCGCGCAAACTAGCCCAGGCCTTGGGCCTGCATGCCAAGACCGATGTCCTGGACGCGCGCCTGCTGGCCATCGCCGCCCAGCACATCCCGACCACCCTCACGCCCGTGGTGCCTGAGCACCAGCAATCTCTTCGCGAACTGCTGGACCTGCGTGCCACCCTGGTGGGCCAGCGCGATGTCCATCGGCGGCGCCTGGAGCACATCACCAGCGCCAAAGTGCAACACCGCTGCCGAGAGGTGATCGCCCTACTGAACCAGCAGATCCAGACGTTGACGCAGGAGATCGAGCAGCAGGGCAAGACCTGCTCGAGCCTACCCAAGGTGCCTGGGCTCGGCACGATCCTGCGCGCGGTTCTGGCCGCGCGGCTGCCAGAACTAGGCACGCTGCCGCCACGCAAGCTCGCTGCCCTGGTCGGGCTGGCCCCGTTCAATCACGACAGCGGCTGCTGGAAAGGCCAACGCCGCATCAAAGGCGGACGTGCCGACGTGCGGCGCGTGCTGTACATGGCCACCTGGGCCAGCATCCGTGCCAAATCCCCCTTGGCCAACACCTACGCGCGCCTGCGCGCAGCGGGCAAGCCGGCCAAGGTCGCCATCGTCGCCTGTATGCACAAGTTCCTGCGCTGGCTCAACGCCATCGTGCGCGATCACGCACCATATGCTCCTCCTGTCATCGCAGGTGCATGACAGTTGACTCCTACAGCACGTGCCGCAATCATCAGGCGCCCGGACACCACTTCTGCACGACACCCCGGATCCGTTCGCGCGCGACGCAAGCAACCCGCCGCACGCGCCCCTCAGCTCGCGCGTGCGGCGCGCCTCTCTGCGTCAGCCTGCGGCGCCGGCTCCCAGCCGAACACGCTGCGCCCGCCGTAGGCGTGCGATTGCGCGCGCTCCTCGGCGATGTAGTCCTCCACCGACGGGCCACGCGCGGTCGGTTCGAGCAGGCGCGCCTGCGCGTCCAGGCGGCGGATCGCCTCCAGCTTCTCCTCGCGGCCCAGCTTGGCCTGCGCCACCGCGGTCTTGAGCACGCCGATGGTGTGGTCGTAGACCCGCGTCGGCACCGGGAACGGATGCCGGTCCTTGCCGCCGTGGGCCAGCGAGAAACGCGCCGGGTCGCTGAAGCGGCACGGCGTGCCATGCAGTACCTCGGCCACCAGCGCCAGCGCGCGCACCGTGCGCGCACCGACGCCCGGCACCTGCAACAGATCCTGGAAATCGCGCGGGCCGCATTCGGCGGCGGCGGCCAGCGCCCCGTGCAGGCGCCGCACCACGACGTCGCTGCCGTGCACGTCGTGATGGTCTGGCAGCGACAGATGCGGCAGGTCCGCGGGGCGGCGCTCGGGCAGCGCAGCCGCTGCCGGCGCGAACAGGTCGCCGGTCTCGGCGAACAGCGCATCGGTGGCCTGCGTTTCGCATTGCCGCGGCGCAGCGCGGGCCGGCGCTGCGGCGACCGGTGCCGACGCCTGCGCGGCCTCCAGCGCGGCGTATTCGCGGGCGATGCGCTCCGGCGCCAGCGTCTGCAGCAGATCCACCTGCGCCGCGCGCGCCGCGGCGGCACGGTGATCGGCGAGATTGACGATGCGCCCCTGGCGCGGACCGTCGATGGCCGCATGCGGTGCATCGACGAAGCTGCTCAGGCCTTCCGACAGCCAGTGGTAGCGGCGCGCCTGCTTGCGCGCGCCGTGCATGCCCTGCTGCACTACCACCCAGCGCCCGTCGTCGCTGACGATGAAGCCGTGCAGGTACAGATCGAAGCCGTCCTGCACCGCGGCGCTGTCGACCTTGGCCACCAGGCGGCTGACCCGCGCCAGGTCCACGCCGTCCAGGCCGGTGCGCTCGCCCACCGCCTGCAGTTCGTCCGGCGTGGCCCGCGAATGCCGCCCGCGGCCGCCGCACACGTGGAGGCCCAGTTCGCCCGACAGCGGCGTCAGGCCGCGCTTGAGCGCACCCAGCACGCTGGTGGTGATACCGGAGGAATGCCAGTCCATGCCCATCACCGCGCCCAGCGACTGGAACCAGAAGGGATGCGCCAGCCGCCGCAGCAGTTCGTCGCGGCCGTAGCTGTGCACGATGGCCTGGCACATCACCGCGCCGAGCCGGGTCATGCGCGCACCCAGCCAGTGCGGCACGCGGCCACCGTGCAAGGGCAGGTCGGCGCTGCCGGAACGTCGGCTCATGGGGACTCCGGGAAGGGCGGTGCACCAGGGTAGCCAGTGCCGGTCTCAGCGCGCGAGCCTGGGGGCGAGCGCTGCCTGAGCGGTTCAGTACACGCAGGTGTGACCGCAGGCAACCGGCCAGGGGACACGCGGCAGAGGATCGACGCCGTTGTTGCGGCGACGTAGACTGCGCGCAGATGCATTCCGTTTCCTATGCTGCCTTGCAGCCCACCTGGCCCCGCCAGGGCCGTCACATCCTGGCGCACTTCGACGCCGATGCGATCGATGTCTACCAGGCCTATCGTCCCGCGATCGCGCAGTTCGCGGTGGCCCATCAACGCTTCGGCGGCGAGTTCAGCTACGACCGCATGAGCTGGATCAAGCCGAACTTCCTGTGGATGATGTACCGCGCCGGTTGGGCGCAGAAGCAAGGGCAGGAGCGGATCCTGGCGATCCGGCTGCCGCGCGCCTTCTTCGACGCGTTGCTGCGTGCCGCGGTCCCGTCGACGTTCGATCCGGCGCGCTTCGCCAGCCATGCCGCGTGGAAGGACGCGGTCCAGCAGTCCGACGTACGCCTGCAGTGGGACCCCGACCACGCGCCCGACGGCAGCGCGCTGCCGCGTCGCGCACTGCAACTGGGGCTGCGCGGCCAGGCGCTGCGCCAGTACGGCGAACGGCAGGCCATTTCGATCACCGACATCACCGATTTCGTGCACGCGCAGGCGCTGAACCTGCAGCGCGGCGAGGCGGCGCTGCAGGTGCCGCACGAACGGATCTACGTACCGCCGGCCAGCGCGGCGCAAAACGTCGGGCTGGACGACCAGTAGCCATCGTCGGCCGCTGCAGCGCACGCCCCAGGCGCGCAGGCGGGCTCGTCGACCGTCGTAGATACCGTCTTACCCCCTAGCAGGCAAGGCCCCTTTTCGGATCGAACGCCGTGCCCGACTTGAGAACCCCGTAGGCCAGGTGCAGGAGCTTGCGCATGGCGGCGCACACGATCTGCTTGCCGGCTTTGCCGCGTTCGCTCAGTCGCTGTTTCAGCGTCCGGATGATCGGGTTGTGGGTCATGGCCACCAGGGCCGGCATGAACAGGCCCGCGCGCAGGCGGGGCGAGCCGGTGCGCGAGATGCAGACGTGGCCTTTGCGCTCGCCCGACTGCTGCAGGCACGGATTCAGGCCCGCGAAGGCGGTCACCGCCGAGGCATCGGCGAAGCGCCTCACATCGCCAAGTTCGGCCAGCATCAAGGCCGCGCTGGTGTCGGCAATCCCCTGGATGCTCACCAGCAACTCGCGCTGCCCACGCAAGGTCGGATCCTGGTCGATATGGTCATCGATGGCCTGCTCGATCTGGGCGATGTGGTGTTGCAGATCGGCCAGATGGACCTGGATCGAGTCCTTTACCTGGGCCGGAGCGACCTCCAGCCGGTTGCGCTCCATCTGCAGCATCTGTTGCAGGTCCTGGCGCCGGCGCACCAGCGCTTTGAGCTGCTTGAGCGCCGGCGGATCAGGGTGCCAACGGCGTAACTGTTCGCGGTGACGCAAGGCATAGCTGGCGATCAGCTTGGCATCGCTGCGATCAGTCTTGACCCGGCTGAGCTGGCTGCGTGCGTACGCGGCCGTCTGCGCCGGGTTGAGCACGCACACCCGATAGCCGCGTGCGTGGAGGAACTCGGCCAGCGCCTGGTGGTAGGTGCCGGTGGCCTCCATGGCGATCCAGCTATCGGGCTGCGCATGCGTCTGCAGCCATGCCTGCAGGGCCTGGAAGCCCTTGGCATCGTTGGACAACTTGGCCTTGGTACGGTGCTTGCCATTGGTCAGATCGATGGCCACATCGAAACTGCGTTTGGCGACGTCGATGCCGATGACGGGAGACATACGCGATTCCTCCATCGTGTCAGGGTCATGATCGGCGCTGGGCCCGGTCCTGCCTTGTCGATGCGAGTTCACGCCCGGGGGCGGACTCTGGATACCGTTCGGACACACAAGGGCCAGCATGTAGAGGGCGGAGCCGATCTACGATGCAAGCTCGAAGCTTTAGGAGCGACTGGACCTCCCACACCTCCTCCGATGATCAGTCGGAAGACATGACGCCTGTTTAGGGGCGACATGTCCAGATACAAGGAGCGGCTTCAGCCGCGACCCGTCATCGGCCCCAGGTCGCGGCTGAAGCCGCTCCTACGTGGGATTTACATCAGGCGACAGGCACTCACTGCAGCAGCCCGATCACCCCGCCAACTCCGCCGCCAGAAACGGCGCGGTTCGACTGTCGGCCTGCTGCGCCACCACAGCTGGCACACCCGCCGCCACGACCTTGCCGCCCGCGCCGCCCGCACCCGGCCCCATGTCGATGATCCAGTCGCTGGCCGCGGCCAAGCGCATGTCGTGCTCCACCGCCACCACCGTGTTGCCAGCCTCCACCAGCCCGTGCAATTGCCGCAGCAGCGTGTCCACATCGGCCGGGTGCAGGCCGGTGGTGGGTTCGTCCAGCACGTACACGGTGCCGCGACGCTGCGCACGCTGCAGCTCGCTGGCCAGCTTGATGCGCTGCGCCTCGCCGCCGGACAGCTCGGTGGCCGGCTGGCCCAGCCGCAGATAGCCCAGGCCCACCTCCACCAGCACCTGCAGCGGCCGCGCGATCGCCGCATCGTCGGCAAAGAAGTCCAGCGCCTGCGCCACGGTCATGCGCAGCACCTGGGCGATGTTCTGGCCACGCAGTTCGATCTCCAGCGTCTTGGCGTTGTAGCGCGCGCCATGGCAGGTCGGGCACGGCGCATATACGCTGGGCATGAACAGCAGTTCCACGCTCACCGCGCCCTCGCCTTCGCAGGTGTCGCAACGGCCCTTGGCCACGTTGAAGGAAAAACGCCCGGCGTCGTACTTGCGCTTGCGCGCCGCCGGCGTGGCGGCGAAGCGCTTGCGCACGTGATCGAACAGGCCGGTGTAGGTCGCCAGGTTGGAGCGCGGGGTGCGCCCGATCGGCGCCTGGTCCACCTGCACCAGCCGCCGCACATGCTGCAGGCCGTCGGCGATGTAGCCGTCGGTGGCGACGCGCGCACCGCGCTCCAGCGGATCCAGTTCCTCTTCCTCCTCAGCCGGCGCCTGCCCCAGTTGCGTGCCCAGCAACTCCACCAGCGCCTGGCTGACCAGCGAGGACTTGCCCGAGCCGGACACGCCGGTGACGGTGGTGAACACGCCCAATGGGATGTCGACGTCCAGCGCGACCACGTTGTTGCGGGTGACCTCGCGCAACTGCAGCCATGCCTCCGGCGTGCGCGGCGCATGCGCATGCGCAGCGGCCTGCGGTTCGGCGAACAGGTAGCGACGCGTGGACGACGCCTGCACCTGCGCAAGTCCGGCCGGCGGCCCGCTGTACAGCACCTGCCCGCCATGCTCGCCAGCCCCCGGGCCGACATCGACGATCCAGTCGGCGTGGCGGATCACGTCGATCTCGTGCTCGACCACGAACAGCGAATTGCCCGCGCCCTTGAGTTGGTCCAGCGCACCCAGCAGCGCCTGCGTGTCGGCCGGATGCAGGCCCGCCGACGGCTCGTCCATCACGTAGACCACGCCGAACAGCTGCGAGCGGATCTGCGTGGCCAGGCGCAGCCGCTGCAGTTCGCCGGGCGACAGCGTCGGCGTGCTGCGCTCCAGGGTCAGATAGCCCAGGCCCAGCGCCTCCACCACCTGGATCCGCGCCAGCAGATCCTGGGCGATGCGCTGCGCGGCCAGCGCCTGCTCGGGATGCCGTGAGCGGCCTTGCAGGCGTCCTTCCGCCGCGGGCCGCAACAGGTCGGCCACCTCGCCGAGCGGGCGCTGCGACAGTGCGCCGATGTCCAGCCCGGCGAAGGTCACCGACAGCGCCTCACGGCGCAGCCGCTTGCCGTCGCAACTGGGGCATGCGGTGCTGATCAGGTACTGCGCCACGCGCTTCTTGATCAGCGCGCTCTGCGTGGTGGCGAAGGTGTGCAGCACATAACGGCGCGCGCTGCTGAAGGTGCCCATGTACGCCGGCTCCTGCTTGCGTTTGAGCGCGCGCTGGGTCTCGGCCAGGGTGAAGCCGGGATACACCGGCACGGTCGGCTGTTCGTCGGTGTACAGGATCCAGTCACGGGTCTTCTTCGGCAATTTCGCCCACGGCACGTCGACGTCGTGGCCGAGCGTGGTGAGGATGTCGCGCAGGTTCTGCCCGTGCCAAGCCGGCGGCCACGCCGCCACCGCACGCTCGCGGATGCTCAGCGAACGGTCCAGCACCATCGACGCCTCGGTGGCGTCGTAGATGCGCCCCAGCCCGTGGCAGGTGGGACAGGCGCCGGCCGGGGTGTTCGGCGAGAAACCGTCGGCATGGATGATGCCCTGTCCCGGCGGATAGGTGCCGGCGCGCGAATACAGCATGCGCAAGGAGTTGGAGATGGTGGTGACGCTGCCCACCGACGAGCGCGTGCTCGGCGCGCCGCGATGCTGCTGCAGCGCCACCGCTGGCGGCAGGCCATCGATGGCGTCGACGTCGGCCACGCCGGCCTGGTCGATCAGGCGCCGCGCATACGGCGAGATCGAATCCAGATAACGCCGCTGCGCCTCGGCGAACAGCGTGCCGAACGCCAGCGACGACTTGCCGGAACCGGACACCCCCGTGAACACCACCAGCGCATTGCGCGGCAGTTCCACGTCCACGTCCTTGAGGTTGTGCTCGCGCGCACCGCGGACGCGCACGAAGCCGGAAGCGGCGAAAGCGGGAGGGGTGGACATGGGCAGGACCGGCAACGCGAAGGAGCGCGCAAGCTTAGCCGGTCGGCCGACATGGACGTGTCGCGGCCACCGCGCTGCAGCGCGCTCGGTCGGTCGTCGGCGAAGGCGCAGCGTCGCCGGTGACGCAGGTCTCAGCTCAACGCGGGCGCCGTCAGCGTATCGGCATCTTCAGCGCGCACGGCCAGCGCCTGCATCCGCGTCACCGCGCTGGAGAAGGCGCGCAGCACCGCCACGCCGCGTTCGGCGTAGATCGCATGCAGCGCCTGGTAGTACCACAGCGTGCCGTCGCGGCCGGCGGTGAAGCGCTCGAACACTGCGATGCCGACGTCGGGGTCTTCCAGGTCGGCGACGATGCTGCGCGCGTTGTAGAGCTTGTCGCAGGCCGACACCAGCAGCACCGCGTCCGGGGCCTCGGCCAGGTGCGCCAGGTACGCCTGCTTGCGGATGCGCCAGTCGCGGCGCCTGGCCGGAACGTCTGCGGGCACCGCCTTGCGCTCGGCCGTGGCATCGGTGCACGCCATCACCATGTCCGCCACCGCCTCGCCGAACTGCGCGCGGATCACCGCCTCATGGCCGGCGCCGCAATCCTCCACCACATCGTGCAGAAGCGCCGCGATCGCCTGGTCCTCGTCGCCGCCGGCCTCCAGCACCAGCGTCGACACGCCCAGCACATGACTCAGATACGGCACCGTGCCGCCCTTGCGGAACTGGCCGGCGTGGGCGATGCGCGCGTAGTCGACGGCGCGCGCGTAACGTTCGGTGAGAGCAGTCATGCGGCGATCCTGACGGAACAGGCCGGCATTATCGCCAAACTTGCCGACGTGAGCGCGTGGAGACGCGCGTGGCCAAGGCGCTGTTCAAGCCGCGGGTGCGGGCATTGCGTGCGTGATCGGCCGATAGCCCGCATAGACGCAGGCTGCTGCGTCGCCCTGCCCTGGTCGAAGCTCCTTCCCCGCTTACACTTGCCTGCTTCCCTATTACCGCAACGCCCGCACATGGACGTCCGTCATCTCGACCAGCACGCCCCGGAGCTGCCGCAGATCGCCGTCTGGTACCACGCGGCCTGGGGCCGCGAGGCGGGCTTCTCGCTGGACGACGAAGTGCGCCAGCTCCAGCGCGCCCCGGATGCGCACGGCCTGCCGCGCGTGCTGGCGGCCTTCGACGGCCCTGAACTGATCGCCGCCGTGCAGCTGAAATACCGGGAAATGGACGCCTTCCCGCAATATCCGTACTGGTTGGGCGGCATGTACGTCGCCGATCCCTACCGCGGACGCGGCATCGCTGGCCGCCTGCTTGCCCATGCCTTGGCCGACGCCGCGAAGTTGGGCCTGGGCGCCCTGCACCTGCAGACCGAGCATCTGGACGGCGGCCTGTACGCCCGCCACGGCTGGCAGCCCGTGCAGGAAGCCGATTCCTACGGCACCCGCGTGTTGCTGATGGTCCGCCAGGTCGGCTGAGCCAACGCCAGCGGGACCGCGGCGTCTGCACATTACTTTTCCCCCGCGCCGCGTTAACGTGGCGCTTGGAAAGATAGGGCGTCAGCCACCAACCGACCGCTCGATCACAGACACGCATGAACGCAGCGCCGAGGATGCAACCCACCATGATCACCGACACCGCCCACGCCGTGGACGACACCGCCACCGACAGCGCCCCGACCCCGCCCGCGCGCCGTGCCGCCATCTCCGGCCGCGCCGCCGCGCACAGCGTGTACCGCTCGCCGCTGTCCGCCGATAACGCCGACGCCGACGCGGAGGCGCTGCGCCTGCGCGAACAACGCGCCAAGCGCGCGGCGCAGGTGGCCGCGGTCGGTACCGTCGCCGCCCTGGCCGCCGTGGCGCTGATTGCCTGGCGGCGCGCGCGGCGCTGACCGCGCAACAGCACACAGCGCATTCGGCAGCATGCGCCGAGCAGGAAGCTCGCCGCAGCCCACGCAAGGAACGTCCTCATGACGCCATGGCACCGCATCGCCCAATTCGCCGGCCTGGCGCTGGTCGCCAGCGCCTGCAGCATGTCCGCCGCCGTCCGCAAGACGCCCATGGCCTCGGCGGTGCTGCGCGTCCCGGCCGACCTGCCCAACCAGCGCCTGTTCGACTGCGCCGAATCCAGCATCGCCACCCTGTCCGAGACCAGCAGCTCCTGGCCCAAGGTCACCCGCGAAGATTCGGCGCAAGGCATCCTGGAATCGGGCGACTTCCCCGAAGCGAACCGCAGCGGTTTTCGCCTGCGCCTGGAGCGGCCGCCGGGCGCGAGCCAGGCCAAACTCGCCCTCAAGGGTGCCGGCGCCTATTTCGTCGACCTGGGCGTCGACCAGGCGATGCAGGATCTCAAGACCGCACTGGATCGCTGCGTCGCCACGCAGCCGCTGTGAGCCTGAATAGGACACAGCAGTTCTGACCCCGCGCCATCACAGCGGCCAAGGAAGGACACGACCATGCCCAATTACGCCATCGAAGCCCGCTCGCTCGGCGTCATCGGCATCGCCGGCCACGCCTTCTGGGTGCTGCGCGACGAACACGGCCAGGCCGTGGCGGAACTGCACGGCCTGGCCACCGACCGCCAGACCGGCCAGGCCATCCCCATCGGCACCGACGCGGCCCGGCACTCGCTGCGCGCCTGGCATTACCCGCACGATCCTGCCTATGCCCGCTCCATCGGCGAAAAGGTCGACAGCACCACCTACATCCGCGACGACCAACCGGCGCGCACGGTCGCCACCGGCGACAAGCACGAGATCCTGGAGCGCTGGAACACCGCGGTGCGCGCCATGCCGGAACTCAACGCGCAGGACCGCGACTATCCGAACTACGGCTTCAAGGTCTTCGGCGAGACCGTCAACAGCAACTCCGCCTACCGCACCTTCGGCGAGCTGATGGACGTGTCGGTGCGGGGTTTCCCTGGACGCCTCGAACCCAGCATCGGCAACCGGATGCTGTCGCCGGAACGCACCGAGGAACTGCGGTATCACGCACCGGGCAAACAGGAAGGGCAGATACGGCCGATGGCGCACGCGCTCTGAACTGACGGTAGTGAGCGAGGCACCAACGCCAGATAGAGATCTGTAAAGACCGGCTATCGCCGTGTCTTTCGCGAGTAAGACGACTGCTGCAGCCCCGGCCACGAGATCTCGCGCAGCACTAGCTCCACCTGCTCGGCCAGCAGCTCCATGCACGCCGACAACTCGCCAGTCCGCGCGATCGCCGCGATCTCGCGTTCCTCGTCCGCGCTTCGCGGGCGCGCCAGCCGTGCCAGGAACCGAATGTGCTCGCCCAACCGCACCAACCGGAACTGACTCTCCTCCGGCAGAAAATAGCCCGTAGCCTCGAAATCCACGTTGTCATCCGACATCGCCGCCGCCTCCATCCGTGAAGTTGCCCACCCGCCGTTGCACGGCGGAAGGGAAGTCGGGAGGCTAGAAACCGCAGACAGCCGGCGGGTTTATTCCCCTTGCGGGTGTTGTATTCACCGCCCTCCCGACGCAGAACGTCGCGTCGGCTGCACCTGCAAAGCACGCAGGCACAAAAAACCACCGGTTTATCGGAGGTGGGTGCCGCTGTCTGTGGAGTTTCTAGGCTCCGTTTAGTAATTTTGCTACTTGTTTAGGTGACGCGTCAAGGTGCTAAATAAAAACAGAACTTACTCTGCGGGCACCAAATCAGCTGATCCGTTACTGCGGTGACGCTCCTTGCTGTGGCGACGCGCCTGACGACGGGGATCCTTGGTGATACGTCGAATCGAAGACCATATCGGTTAGCCAACGCTTGAAGTTGGGATTGTCGCTGAACTGCTTGAACAGCTCTGTGTGGTCCGACAGCAGCTCCAGCACCACGCGGTTGAGCGCCTTGTCGTGCTCCAGCTTGGCGTTTTGCTTGTCGGAGTTTGCTTGTGCGTTCTGGTACGCCCTGTCCTGCGCCACCCGCGCCGGGATTTCCTCGGCAATGACCTTGCGGATCTTGTCCTCGTCTTTCCACTCGATATTGCCGAACAGGTCGTTGAAGGTTTTGAGGATCGCGGAGAGCTTGTCGATGTCCGCCTCCCCCTTGCCGCCACCGCCGCCCGGCGGCACTGGTTCGACCGTGGCATCGGCATCAGTCATCGCCATCCTCAACGCAGCTTTGGCCTCCACACGGTAGCTGTCCATGTCGATGGTCTCCAGCACTCCCTTGGAGAGGTCCTCCTCTTTAGGCGCAGGCAGCTTGGGAATGAGGAAGTTCAGGAAGATGGACAGCTTCTCCCACGTCGGGTGGCCATAACTCAGAATCGCGGCAAGAAAGCCGTAGCTGCGCACGAACTTCTTGGCTTTACCCTTGAACTTGACCTGATCGTCCTCGCCGAGCCTATTGGCGTATTCGGCCACGCACGTATCAAGGATTGGGTCGAGTTTGTCCCGGTCTTCACCGCTAACGTACAGCGCAACCAAGTCCTCCACTTGCTGCCAGCTATAGACCTGCTGCCCGTCGAGCTCGGCCTTCAGGTCGTGCAGCTTGTTGGCATCGGTTTCGCCGGTCTGGATGGTAGCGCGATAGTAGTCCTGGAACGCCGCCTTCACCGCCTCGGCGTTGTCCCCGAAGTCGAGCACGAAAGTGTCATGCTTTTGCGGGTGCGCGCGATTCAGGCGTGACAGCGTCTGCACCGCCAGCACGCCCGCCAATGGTTTGTCCACGTACATCGTGTGCAGCAAAGGCTCATCGAAGCCGGTGACGAACTTGTTGGCAACGATCAGGAAGCGATACGGGTCTTGTTTGAGATTGGTCGGAATATCCTTGCTCGGAAAGCCGTTGAGATCGGCCTCCGTTTTCTTCTGGCCACCAATCTCAAAGTCACCCGAGTAAGCTACGACGGCCTTGTACGGACTCTTGATCTGCGTGAGGTAGTCCGACACCTCGCGCCAATACTCGATAGCACGTGCGATGCCGTTGCACACGATCATTGCCCGCGCCTTGCCACCGATCTTCTGCTTGCCGACGACCTGCGCGATGAAGTGATCGACCATGATTTCGGTCTTGCGGCGAATGGCCTTGTCGTGCGACTCGACATAGTGGCGAATCTTCTTCAGCGCCTTCACCTTGTCGAATTCCGGGTCGTCCGCGACCGTCTTCGCCACTTGGTAGAAGCTGTCGTAGGTGGTGTAGTTCTCCACAACGTCGAGGATGAACTTCTCTTGGATGGCCTGCTTTGTGGTGTAGGTCAGTTCTTCGGGTGAGCGGAACTGCACCTTGTCGCCGACTACGGTCTTCTCGCCGAACAACTCCAGCGTCTTGTTCTTGGGCGTGGCAGTGAACGCAAAGTAGCTGGCGTTGGCCAAAAGCTTGCGCGAGGCGATGCGTTTCTCGATTTCGGCATTTACCGCATCCTGCGTGCTGTCCTCTTCGAACTCCTCCTCGGCCACCTTGCCGCCGAGGGCTTCGTGCATACGCGCCGTGGTCTTGCCGCCTTGGCTGGAATGCGCTTCGTCAATCAACAGCGCGAAGCTCTTACCGGATAGGTCACCCAGCTCATCGAGGATGAACGGGAATTTCTGCACCGTGGTGACGATGATCTTCTTGCCCCGGCGCAGGTACTCACGCAGCTCCTGCGCGTTGTCGGAGTGGCCGAAGATCGCCGCCACGTGGTCGTAACCCTTGATGGTGAGGGCAATCTGTGTGTCCAGCGCGCGTCGGTCGGTGATAACGATGATGGAGTCGAACTGCGCCGTCATCGGATCGCCCTTGCGGCGCAGCTCCACCAACTGGTGCGCCAGCCAAGCAATCGTGTTGCTCTTGCCGCTGCCTGCCGAATGCTGGATCAGATAGCGCCTGCCCACGCCATCGGCATGGGCACGGCGCAGCAGCGCACGCACCGTGCGCAACTGATGAAAGCGCGGGAAGATCTGCTTGCGCTTCTTGCGCTTCTTGCCGCTGGCGTCTGCTTCTTCCTCCTCCACCACCTGCGCGTAACTCTCGATGATATTGGCCAACGATTCGCGGGTCAGCACCTGCTTCCACAGGTAATCGGTCTTCAGACCATCCGGGTTGGGCGGGTTGCCTGCGCCGCTGTTCCAGCCCTGATTGAACGGCAGGAACCACGACGCCTTGCCCTTTAGCTCGGTGCAGAACGCGGCCTCCGCGTCATCGACCGCGATGTGCGCCACACAACGGCCCAACTGAAACAGCAGCTCCTGCGAACTGCGGGTGGTCTGATACTGGACTATGGCGTCGGCCAGGGTCTGCTTGCTCAGCGAGTTCTTCAACTCGAAGGTCAGCACCGGCAGGCCGTTAATGAAGATCGCCAAGTCCAGTTCGTTGCCAGAATCGTTGCTGTAGCGCACCTGCCGGGTAACGCTGAAGATGTTCTTGCCGAAGGCGTCCGCTGCGGCAGCGTTGCCTGGCGTGGGCAGCAGCTTGTAGAGATCGACGTTTACTGGCCCGTGGCTCACGCCCTTGCGCAGCACATCCACCACGCCGCGCCTGGTGATCTCGCCCTGCAGGCGGTGCAGGAACTGGGTGCGCTTGATGCCGTCCGCCGCCAGCTCCAGTGTGTCCACCGTCTCGGGCTGGGTGGCCTGCAAGAAGGCCAGCAACTTGACCACATCCAGCGCCACATCGCGGTTGTAGTCGGTGGGCTTGCCCTGCACGTAGCAGTTGTGGGTGGCGGCGAAATCCATGGGAGCCAGCGCATGGCTGTACTCGGGCTGCGGCATGCCGGTCAGGCCGCGCACCACGCGCGCCTCGAACCAGCGCTCGCTGGTGTCAGTCTTCGCCATCGCCATCCTCCTCTTCGGTCACATCTTCCTGTTCATCGCCCAGCACGGCCAGCGCCACGTCGTCCACCACGTCATCCGGGCCGGGCTGCCAGTCGCGCACGTCCACTTGGCCGGTAACCACATCGGCAATCAGGCGGTCGCGGTATTCGCGGATCAGTGCTATCTCGCTCCGAATTTTTCCAATAGTGACGTCTTGCTCTGCTGTTGCAGTTTGGATCGCGCCCAGAATCCGGTCCTGTTCGTCCAGCGGAGGCAGAGCGATTCCGAAGTTTTTTACGAAGCTGAGCGGCACGCGTTGCTGGCCTGCTGCTCCCGTCATCGCGTCGGCTCCAAGAACACGGAATGTCCTAAGCGACAACAACGTCGCCAAGAACGCTGGTCGAATTCGCCGCTCCACTGCCCTGAGCACGATGAACTCCGTTGTGCCAAAGCCAATCTCCGTCGGTAACCTGTCAAGCAACCCGCCTTTCCCGTTTTCGAAGCACGGAGTGATCTTCGCCATCACCACATCGTTGCGACGGAAGTAAGTGTAGCCCTCCCAAACTTCCGAGGTTCTTCTGTTCTCAACGCTGCGTAGCTTCCCATCCGTTGTGATGCACTCCATCGGCACAAACGACACCGAGGCATCGCCGAGGCGAAACGCAGCGCTCTCTGACCGCGATGGGTTGAATACAGCAACGTGTTTTAGCTTGCACGTTTCCCAATGCGCCGGGATGAACGGAACCCAGTCGATACCTGAATCGCGCTTCTCATTGTGGGCATCAAGCCCTTGCGTTAACGCGCACTCGATAATGGTTTGCTTCTGTTCGGTCAACAGCGCAATGAGTTCGCGCTTGGCCTTGATGAGGCGGGCGATGTGGGCATCTTGCACACGGAGATAGGCAACGATCTGATTTTGCTCAGGGCGCGGGGGCACAAGCGAGGGCATCTGCTTAAAGGATTCCCAATACAGCCGGTTGCGATCCGCCACGATGCCGCGCGAGAACTTATTGACCTCCTGCATGTACGCCGCTGTGCGGAACAGGTAGCTGTAGTAGCTGCTGTTGGCCTCGTCGTAGGGTTTCACCACGACATACGCCGGGCTTACTAGCCCGTCAACTGGCGCGGAGCCGAGCGCGCCTTGCCACATCCGCATCATGTTGTAGGCAATGTCGCCTTTAACTGCGCGTTTGTACTTATCTTTCTGGCTCATCACCTGCTTTCGCTTCAGGTTTTCCATGTCACGCACACGCACGCCGGTGCGAAGCGACACTTCTAAGATGGGCAGATTGGGAAAACCTGTTTCAACACGATGTCCAAAAAGGCGACCATTGCGTAGCACCTGCCAGCCCTCCGGCAGCCGAGGAGCCCAAGGCAATCCGGATGCGCGATAGGTGGGGTACGCGCCCTCTTTCGCCATCACGCGCCCCCTACGATCTTGTGCAGCAAGCCTTCGCTCTGCTGCTCCAATTCGAGGATGTCAGCGCGTATCTCCGCCAGCGTGCGCAGCAGCGCGGGCTTATAGAAGTAGCGAGCGAACGAAATCTCGTAGCCAATCTGGGTCTTGCCCGTGGCGATCCATGCGTCGGGCGCGTGCGGCAACACTTCGCGGGCGAAGAAGGCATCGATGCCGCCCGGTTCCTTGAGCGGCACATGCTCGGTGTCGCGTAGCTCGCTGTCGGGCTCGTACTCGACCATAAAGCGATCCTTGCCCACGATTTCCAGGTAAGCGCCATCGAAGCCGGGCTCGAAAAGCTCGCGCGCCTTGAGCTTGCTACGCTTGGCAATGACCGGGGGCGCTGCCTCGTCGCGCCAGCTCACCGCTTTGTAGATGGCCTTCTTTTCCTGCGCGCCGAGCTTGTCGCCCTGTGCGTTCAGGGCAGCATCGAAGCGGGAGCGGAATTCATTGTGGTCGTCAAACACGGAACTACCCAGCACCCTCTGCGCCTGTCGTGCCATCTCGATCAGCTCCTTGTCACGTTGCCACGTCGATGCGTCGAGCAGCTTCTTGCGGTGCTTGGCGGGCACGGCCTTGCGCGAGGTGGAAGTCTCATCGTCATCTCCGCTGTCATCGTCTTCGTTCTCGTCATCGCCTTTCAGCCACGCTTCGATGGCCGGTTTGCGCTTGGCGAACTCGGTATAGAGCGCATCGCCGTGGGCAGCATAGATCTCGGCTCGCAGCGCCTCGTCGCCGGAGGCAAAACGCAGAGTCTCGATGCGTTCGTCGGAGAGCTGGCTTTTCAGGCGCAGCGGGCGCTCGACGGTGATCTTCCAATAGCCGAAGTCTTGGGTATCGAACCATTTTGATTGAGCAGATTCCTGCGCCTCGCCGAGGTACAGGTCGAGGATGCAGGCAATATCGGCGTCGGCCAGTTCGCAGTTCTTCTTGCCAAGGTTGCGGCGCAACGGCCGGAACCACTGCGATGCGTCGATCAACTGCACTTTGCCACGGCGCGCTGTGGCCTTTTTGTTGGCCAGCACCCAGATGTAGGTGGCGATGCCGGTGTTGTAAAAGATGTTGAGCGGCAGCGCGATGATGGCTTCGAGCCAGTCGTTCTCCAGCACCCAGCGTCGAATGTTGCTCTCGCCCTGGCCCGCGTCGCCGGTGAACAGCGCAGAGCCGTTGTGCACCAACGCGATGCGGCTACCCAACGGCGTGTTGTGCTTCATCTTCTGCAGCTTGTTCACCTGGAACATAAGCTGCCCATCGCTGGAACGAGTGAGGAGCTTGAACTCGGCGTTTCCAGCGTGGCTGACGATGAAGCGCGGATCGTTGATTTCCTTTTTGCCGCCCATTCGCTCCAGATCAGTCTTCCAACTCTTACCATAGGGCGGGTTGGAGATCATGAAATCGAATTCTTGGCCACGATACTGGTCGGCAGACAGGGTGGATTTGTCGGCGCCACCGACGATATTCTCGGCCTCCGCCCCTTCGCCCTTCAGAAGCAGGTCGGCCTTGCAGATGGCGTAGGTTTCGTCACTGATCTCCTGCCCGAACAGGTGGATCGACACTTCCTTGCCATGCTGCTCGGCGAGCTCGTGCAGCGCTTCTTCAGCCACGGTGAGCATGCCGCCGGTGCCGCAGGAGCCGTCGTAGAGCGAATACGTGCTGGACTCGATGCGATCGGCCACCGGCAGGAACAGCAGCTTAGCCATGAGCTGCACAACGTCGCGCGGGGTAAAATGCTCGCCCGCCTCTTCATTGTTTTCTTCGTTGAAGCGGCGAATCAACTCCTCGAACACCGTGCCCATGCCGTGGTTGTGCAGCGCAGGTAGTTTGATGCGGCCATCGGCATCTTTGACTGGCAGCGGCGCGAGATTGACCTCCGGGTCGAGGAAGTCCTCGATCAGGTAGCCAAGGACGTGGGAATCCACCAGCTTCTGAATCTGATTGCGGAAGCTGAACTTGGTGAGGATTTCTTGCACATTGGGCGAGAACCCGTCCAGATACGCAATAAAATCATCGCGCAGGCGCTGTCCTGCCGCACTGGCTTTTAGCTTTGCCAGCGTGAATTCCGAGACGTTATAAAAGGCCTGGCCTGCCGCCATGCGCAACGCGCCGTCCTGCTCAGCCACCTTGTGTCTGTCGAGAAACCTCTTTTGCTCCAGCACCGCGTTCTTTGTGCCTTCCAGCACGGCGTCAAGCCGACGTAATACAGTAAACGGCAGGATCACGTCACGGTACTTGCCGCGCACATAAACGTCGCGCAAGCGGTCGTCAGCGATGTTCCATATGAAGTCGGAAATCCACTTGATCTGGCTTTGGTCTTGTTGCTTCTTCTGCATCGGTAATTTTCTCAGCTCGCCGTAATGTCGGCGGCATTGCCAGTGGCAGCGGCAAGGATCCAATGTTCTTCGAGTTCGCGTTGTCGCTCCTCCAAGGCATCTGAGACGTACTTAAGGAAGACCGGGCCCGAAAAGACATGCTTGTAGACAGACGCGTCCAGCGCCGAGCGCAGCTTGTCGGCAGCGGTCCAGAGCTTCTTTTCGAGCTCTTTGAAAAATTTGTGTTCTATCCGTTCCATTCTAGAGAGACTTCCCAATACATCATTTATTCAAAAATCGACAATTAGCGCTCCCCGGCCAGAAACCACACCGGCTTGAGCGGAAGACGGACGCGCGCAACATCGTCGAGCTGTCCATAATGCGTGGTCCACAGCTCCACCAACCGGCGCGCATCGATCAGGCTGATCCGCCGATGCGACTGCCGCGCTTCGTAGTCCGCGTCCTTGGTGAAGCCGGACAGGGCCACGAACAGGCCCACGTCGCCCTCGCCGAGGACGGCCATGAAGCTGCGCAGGTCTCTCACGTCGATGCGCGGGGAGTTGGCGTTACGCTTGACCTGCACCTTGATGCGCGGCGGCCGGGTGCCGAGCGGGTCGTTGTAGGCGATGATGTCGGTGCCGCCGTCCTTGCCGGGCGGCGCAATCCACGCCACGTGGTAGCCCATCGCCTTCAGCAGCGAGCCGACCAGTTCCTGAAAGTCGTATGGCGGCATCGCCGCCAGGTACGCCTCGATCTCGGTCCAGGCCCTCTCTTCGGCCTCTTCCAGGGTGATGGTGGCCGAGCCTTCGCCGAGTTCTTCCTCGCCTTCCCCGTCCTCGATGGGGTCCGGCTGAGCGCTCTTCCATTTACGGTAGAGCTGGCCGACCGCGCGGGTGAACTGTTCGGGGTCGGGATAGGTCTGCAAGGCAGCCTCACCGTCGGGCGTCAGGGTCCAGATCCCTTTGTCCTTGACCATCCAACCAGCCTTCACTGGCGCCACGGTGCTGAAGCGCACGATCTTCTCGAAGCGGCGGCCGCCGGTCTGGTAATCCCCAGCTTCGTACTCGGTCATCGTGACCTGCTTGGCCAGCACCTCCAGCGCGTCGCTGGCCCGCATTCCCTCAGGCTGCGCCTTGAGGATTTGGAACAGCATGCGGATCAGCTCGCCTTTGCGGCGCTTGGTGATGTTGGCCATCGGCTTACCATGTCTCCTGTGTGTTGGCGCGGGGCGCGGGTGATGATATCCGCCTTCACGCCTTGCGGAGTTCCAGCCACGCTTTGCCGCGCACACGCCCTGTCGAAGCGAATGCATCCGCGGGCTCATATCTTCAGCTCTCAGCGTCTTCAATAAGTAGCAGGTCGGTAACGCGCAGCCCGCCGCATAAGTCAGTGATAGTCGTCTTCGCGCTGATGCCGAACCGCCATTACGGTCACGCATTGGCTGTCCTCGACCTCGAACAGCAGCACATAGCCGCTGGCGCCAAAGCCGATCACAAGCTCGCGCAGAAATGGATCCCCAGGGCCTGCCTTGCGACAGCTCAACGGCGCAAGTTCAAGCACGGTGATGCCGTCTCGGATGGCCTGCAGCGCACGCTCGGCCACGGTGAAATCGCCCTCTGCGCGTTGCAGTAGCCAGTCGTAGAGGCGCGAGAGGTCTTCGCGCGCTTCCTCCGTGAAGCGGACGGTGAATCCCACGCTGGCTTAGCTCTTACGGGCCATATCCAGCCGGGACTGCAGCCCAGCCAGCACGTCTTTTGCGTCGATGTAGCGGCCCGACTGCCGAGCGCTATTGCGCGATACCAGGCCGCGCGCGATAAACGCGTCCTGCTGCTGTCGCAGCTGCACTTGGGCGCGCACGGACTGCTCGACGAAGCTGGACAAGGTTTCGCCCTTTTGCAGCACCGCCTCGGCGGCCTCGCGCAGCGCAGGATCGACCCGGAGCGAAGGTAGGGATGCTGATTTCATGCGACACCTCATGCGTTGCAATTGCAACGCATGATGACAGGCGGACGCAATGTCTTCAACCAAGAACCAACTCGTGTGGGCGCCACTCGAATCGCCAGGCCAATTCCTCAGGCCACCCCCTGCCCCACCACAAATACCACCCCATCACCCCCGCCGCCACTCTGCCGCAACCGCCCCTCTGCCTCCAGCACCTCCAGCGACACATCGGCGCCGAGGTCAGTCGCCCCGCCTTCCAGCGTCAGCCCCACCCAACGATCGCGGCCAGCATGCTTGGCGCGATACAGGGCAGCGTCGGCGATGCGCAGGCTCAGCGGCCAGTCGCCGCCGGGGTGGGCGGGGAACAGGCTCACGCCCATCGACACGGTAAGGGCGATGCGGCCGGTCGGGCGTACCAGCGGGTCGGCATGCAGGCGGTCGCGCAGGCGGCGGAACAGGCGCGGCGCGTCGGCCAGGGTGCCGCCGGGGCAGATCCACAGGAACTCTTCGCCGCCCCAGCGGGCGATGATGTCCGAGCTGCGTGCACACTCGCGCAGCAGATCGCCCAGGCGTATCAGCGCGTGGTCGCCGCCTTCGTGGCCGTGCAGGTCGTTGACGCGCTTGAAGTGGTCGATGTCCAGCAGGGCGATCAGCAGCGGCTCCTGCCTGCGCTCGGGCGTCACTGCAGCCTCGCGCGCCTGCAGCCAGGCGGTAACGTAGCGGCGGTTGCGTAGGCCGGTGAGGGCGTCCTCTTCGCTCTGGCGACGGATGGTGGCGGCGAGCTGTTCGAGTTCGCGGTGCTGAGTCTGGATCTCGTCGTTCTTGCGCGCCAGTTCGGCGTTGATGCGCCGGCGCACGCGACCTTCGCGCACCTTGAGCAGGAAGAAGCCGGCCAGTGCCAGCAGCGCGGCGAGCAGGCCGTAGAGCACGCTGCGCTGGCGCTGTTCGCGCGCCTGCAGTTGCGCGTAGGCGGTCTGCTCGGCGGCGCGGGCGCGGCCGAGTGCGGCCAGTTCGCTCTTCTTGCGCGCCAGGTCCACCGCCGATTCGAGCTGCGCGATGCGGGTCTTGGATTCGACGTTCACGGCTTTGTCGTTGACCGCTTTGTACTCGCGCATCAGCGCCAGCGCCTCACGGTCGCGGCCGAGCGCATCGAGGTTGTCGATCATGCGCGGGTACAACTCCAGGCGCCGTGGCACGTTGTCCCACCGCATGAACATCTGCCGCGCGCGCTCGAACGCATCGGCCGCGGCGTCGCGTTGGCCCAGATCGGCCAGAATGTTGCCGAGCGTGGAGTAGACGATGCCTGCTTCGCCGTGATCGCCGGCCGGCGCCGCGCCCTTCAGCATCGCGGCCGCTTCACGCAACAACGGCAAGGCCTCGCGCGGGCGATGCTGCAGCTCGAGCACATTGCCCAGGTTGTTCAATGGCCCGATCAGCGACGTCTTGCCATCTGCACGCCCCGCTGCCAACGCCTGGCGATAGATCGCTTCGGAGCGTTGCAGTTCGTTTGCGCCTTGATAGGCCGTGCCCAGATTGTTGAGCACGTCCGCGCGCGTCAGATCCTTATGTGGCGCGACATCGTAGGCCGCCAGCGCGCGCTGCCCGTAGTCGATCGCCCTTTTCCATTCGTTGGCATAGATGAACAAGCTGGTCGCGTTGTGCAGCATGGTGACGTCGTCGGGCGCACCCAGTGCCTTGCTCGCCCGCTCCGCCTCAAGCAGGGCAGCGATGGCATCGGGCATACGTCCCTGCTGAGCCGACACCAGGAACACGGTCTGGTTGGCCTTGTACTCCACCGGGTCCGGATGCTGACGTACTTTGGACAAGGCGATGCGGGCGACTCGCAAGGCATCGTCCTGCGCGCCCATCTTGTAGTAGGAGCGGGCCAGCAGCCGCCAGAGTTCGGCAATGTGTGGCTCGTCCGGCAGTTCCGTTTCCAGCCGCCGCATCTCGCCTTCGAGTTGCGCGATGCGGGCCGCATCGCGCGGTCGCCAGATCTCGGCATTGAGTTGCGTGAACAGGCGCACCCGCTGTTGCGGCGACACCGGCTGGGCGAGCAGCGCCGAGCCGATGGACACCACGGTATTGGGCTGCTCCGCAGCGGCAGCCGCATCGACCAATTCCAGGCCGAGCGCGATCGAGCCTTGCTTGTCGGCCGCGGCGTCCCAGGCCGGCATGCCCATCTGCAGCGCGGCCGCCGGGTCGGCGGCACGCACCGCCGCCACGCAGGCCGGCAAGGCCTGTGCCGGCGCGCACATCGACACAGCGGTCGTGTGTGCCATCGCGCACGGCAGCAGCACGTTCCACCACAGCAGTGCTCCGAGCGGCTGCCAAACCAAGCGACTGCGCACTGCGTTCTCCCCAAGATGCCGCGGCGCACGCCGGAGCCGTGGACGCGGCAGTTGCCGGCGCAATCTGGTTCCCCGCGTGTCGCTGCCGATGTGCAGCGACGCCGACCCGTGCACTGCTAATCGGCTGCATGGCCGGATTCTTGAGCCCCATCTCATGCGGGAAGCTACGCAGCGCACACGACGCACCACCGAGAGGATTCAGGCGCGAGACGTGCAGCGTTGCCACACAAGGCGATCCTGCCCATGTGCGCTCTTCGCCACGGCACCACACCGCACGCGGGGATTCACACCGGCGGCAATTGCCTCAGTTGCTCGGCGCTGGGGAAGGCGCGCACACGATAGCGCGGCGGATACAGATTCGGTTGGCGCTCCATCAGGTCACCGAGCAGGGCGAACGCCGGATCCCACTCCGCGACGGTCACGTCGGCTTCGCCGTCGTCGCGCGGGACGACGAAGACGATGTGATCGGTCCTGGGCAACAAGGTGTCCACGCCCTCGGTCCAGGTGCCGACCGACACCTGCTGCGTGCTGTCGTTGCGGTCCTGGTAGACGTTGAACGAAGCCACGAACACATCCACGTCGTTGGCCTCGTGCAGCCTGTCGAGCAGCACCTTCTGGCCGGCGTAGGCCGGTGTATCCAGCCTCCGCCGCAGATCAGCCTGGCGCTGCCGGTGCTCGGGCGCCGTCAGGACGAACGGCACCATGCGGCGCGCGTCGTCATAGGTGAAGGCCAGCCAGGAGATGCAGCGGCCGTGCTCGGCCGCTTGCAGACTCAGTTCCAGCATGAGGGCCATGGCCACGTTGTCGCGCTCGCCGACCACCAGCAGGCAATCGCGCGTGGGCAGCATGAACACCGGACGCCCCGCCACCGGCGCGCGATGCAGCACATCCGGCAACAAGGCGCGGCTGGTGTCGTAGGCGTCGCACCAGGCGCCGCGGAACACGCCGGGCGCGACTTCCGCGAAGCGGTCCTCGGTGGCGTCGCGCAGATTGTCGCGGGCGATGGCCAACCCCTCGTCCAGGGTGATGCCCCACTCTGCCCGCGGCCCGGCAATCAGGGTGGAGGTCGAATCGGGCAGATCCAGCGCCAGCAACTCGACGCAATCCTCGGCGATGTCGCGGCAGGCATAGGGAAACGGCACGTCCATGCCCTTCTCGCACTGCTGCTCCAGGCGCAGGTCCTCGAACATGCCGCGGTTGCGGATCACCGGCATCAGCGTGGCGCGCAGTTCCTCGAAGCTGCGTTGCTGGCGGCTTTCCTCCTGCTCGTTGAGGAAGGCGGCGACATAGCTGTGCAGCGCTTCGTCGCGCCGGCGCCGGTCGGCCTGGGTGTAGGAGTGGTAAGCGTTGTGCAGGTGGATGGTGCGGCCGTTCTGGCCGACCAGGCGGAACGCGTCCGGCTGGTACCTCAATGACTCGGTATAGCCGCGTGCCTGCAAAGCCCCCTGGAACAGTCGGGCGAATGCGTCCGGATTGGGTGGTCTGCGGTTGAACAGCGTGTCGAACAGCTCCTTGAACATCGGCGATCTTCCTTCGGATCGACAGCGACGCGACATTAGCAGGCGCAATTAGTGAAGGCACGCCGCTATCTGCCGGCCCGATCAATGAACAGTTATCAATGGAACGAGGAGACAACTCCTCGCTCCAAAAAGAAGCGCACTGCAAATCCATCACATGGACTATCAAACCAAAGTCGAAATGGATATCAAGTCAGGCATATTCAGGAAAAATGCGCACCCCAACCTTCAGATCAGCCATTATCCTTCGGAGGGTCCTGATTGGTCGGATCAATATGCCCATGAATGATCGAGGAAAGAATCCAGAACATTTAAATCACCTCTACGTCAAGAAAATCGCCCCAAAGGTAGAGCATCCTTTTGACGCCTTTGTTGGCAACCAGAAATAAGCCAATCCCTGCTCGCGTCCTAAACACCATCAAACGACAGAAAGCCCCGCCAAGGCGGGGCTTTCGCTGAACGTTGCAGCGTGCGCCAGGATCAGGCGAACGGATCCTGCAGCACCATGGTGTGCTCGCGGTCCGGGCCGGTGGAGACGATCGAGATCGGGCAGCCGGCCAGTTCCTCCAGCGCGCGCAGGTAGGCACGGGCGGCGGGCGGCAGTTCGTCCCACACGGTGATGCCGTGGGTGTTCTCGCTCCAGCCCGGGAACTCCAGGTACACCGGGGTGCACTCTTCCCAGCCCTGCGCATCCAGCGGCGCGTACTCGGTGCGCTTGCCGCGGTATTCGTAGGCGATACACACCTTCAGCTTCTCCATGCCGTCGAGCACGTCGAGCTTGGTGATGCACAGGCCGGAGATGCCGTTGATGGCCACCGCGCGCTTGAGCGCGACGATGTCCATCCAGCCGCAGCGGCGCGGACGGCCGGTGGAGGCGCCGTACTCGGCACCGCGGTCGCGGATGCCCTGGCCGATCTCGTCGTCCAGTTCGGTCGGGAACGGGCCGCCGCCGACGCGGGTGGCGTAGGCCTTGGCGATGCCCAGCACGTAGTCGATGTCCTGCGCGCCCACGCCGGTGCCGGCCAGCGCGCCGCCGACGGTGGTGTTGGAGCTGGTGACGTAGGGATAGGTACCGTGGTCGATGTCCAGCAGCGCGCCCTGCGCGCCTTCGAACAGCACGCGCTTGCCCTGCTTGCGCAGGTCGTGAAGGATGCCGGCGACGTCGGACTTCATCGGCTGCACGTACTCGCCGAAGGCCAGCGCTTCGTCGAAGGTCTTCTGGAAGTCGACCGCTTCCACGCCCAGGTACTTGGTCAGCACGAAGTTGTGGTAGTCCAGCGCGGTGCGCAGCAACTCTTCCAGCTGCGGCGGGTAATGCAGGTCGGCGACGCGGATGCCGCGGCGCGCCACCTTGTCTTCGTAGGCCGGGCCGATGCCGCGGCCGGTGGTGCCGATGGCCTTGCCGCCGGCGGCCTTCTCGCGGGCCTGATCCAGGGCGATGTGGTACGGCATGATCAGCGGCGCGGCCGGCGAGATCTTCAGGCGCGAACGCACTTCCACGCCGGAGGTCTCCAGTTCTTCGATTTCCTTGCGCAGCGCGGCCGGGGAGATCACCACGCCGTTGCCGATCAGGCACAGCGCGTCGGCGCGCAGGATGCCGGACGGGATCAGGTGCAGGACGGTCTTCTTGCCGTTGATGACGAGGGTGTGGCCGGCGTTGTGGCCGCCCTGGAAACGCACGACGGCACCGATTTCCTCGGTGAGCAGATCGACGATCTTGCCTTTGCCTTCATCGCCCCACTGGGCGCCGAGCACGACAACTGACTGACCCATGGCTGGGTAACTCCTGGTTTGCTGCGCGACCGTCGGGGCCACGCGGATGTGGTGGCCGTGCGGGGACCGACCGGCACCAGCGCGGTTGCTCCATCGGGGAGCGTCCAGGCGGCGGCGGACCCATACACGGAAAAAGCCGGTCGAGACGCTCGCGTGGAGCGGGCCCGGCCGGCTTTTGTGCATTATCCGGGTTTTGGGTGGCAGTCACCACCCCCTGGCCGGCCGCGTTCAGTAACGCCTGTCGCGGCTGAAGCCGCTCCTACAGATGCCTGGCGACCGGGAACCCGCTCTTGCGAATCCCCAATCCCGACTCCCCAATCCCGCCCCTCAGCGCTCGCTCTTGAGGTACTGCAGGAACGGATCGTTCTTGTCGAGCACGATCACGCCGTTGCCGTCGGCCATGCCGCCGCGGTAGGCCTCCAGGCTGCGGTAGAAGGCGTAGAACGACGGGTCGGCGGAGCCGGCCTTGCCGTACACGCTGGCGGCCTCGGCATCGCCTTCGCCGCGCAGCTTCTGCGCGTCGCGCTCGGCCTCGGCGACCAGCACGGTGCTCTCGCGGTCGGCCTGGGCGCGGATGGTCAGTGCCTGCTCCTCGCCTTCGGCACGCAGCTTGGCCGCTTCCTGCTTGCGCTGCGCGCGCATGCGCTCGTACACGTCGTTGATCACCTGGCTGTCGGTCGGCAGGTCGATCTGCTTGATGCGCAGGTCGACGATCTGCATACCCAGGGTCTTGCTCGCCGCGTTGATCGCCACCAGTTGCTTGGCGATCAGCTCGCTGCGGTCGCCGGACACCAACTGCTGCAGGGTGCGCGAGTTGATCTGGTTGCGCAGCGAATCGGTGATGATCGGCGCCAGCAGCGTGTTGGCCACCTTCTCGTCGCCGCCCTGGGTGGCGCGGAAGAAGGCGCGCACGTCGGAGATGTAGCCGATGGCGAAGAAGCTGACGCTGACGTCCTTCTGCTCGGCAGTGAAGTAGCGCGCGGGATTGGTGTCGATCACCTGGAAGCGGCGGTCGAACATGCGCACCGACTCGACCAGCGGCACCTTAAAGTGCAGGCCCGGCTTGAGGTCGGCACGCACCACGCGGCCCAGGTTCAGCACCATCGCCGCCTTGTCCTCGGGCACCACGAACACCGAGCTGAGCAGCGCGAAGAGCGCGACGACGGCAATGCCCGCCCACAATGACAGTTTCATCGCTGGATCTCCTCACGGCCGGTCGGGCGCGGCGTGCGCTCCGGGTTGCGGACACTTTCGGCCGACGAGCTGTTCAAGGCCGGCAGCAACACCTCCTGCGGCAACGTCGGCAGCGACGTGGTGGGCGTCGGCGGGGTCGCCGCCGCCGGCGCCTTGCTGTCGGCCGGCATCGGCACATAGATCAGCTGGCGGCCGTCGCTGCCGATGACCTTGCGGTTTTCCGCCAGCACCTGCTGCATGGTCTCCAGCCAGAGCCGCTTGCGGGTGACGTCCGGCGCGTTCTGGTACTGCTGCTGCAGCAGGGTGAAGCGCTCGGCGTCGCCTTGGGCGCGGGCGATCGCCGCTTCCTTGTAGCCTTCGGCCACGGTACGGGTGCGCGCCGCCTGGCCACGTGCCTCCGGCACCACCTTGGCGGCGTAGGCCTGGGCCTCGTTGATCAGCCGCTCCTTGACCTGCTGGGCGCCGTTGACCTCGTCGAAGGCCGACTTCACCTCCTCCGGCGGACGCGCGTCGGGCAGGGTCAGGCCGGTCACGATCAGGCCGGTGTGATAGGCCTTCAGCGCGGCCTGCAGGCGCTCGCGCGCGGCCACCGCCATCGGCCCGCGGTTGTTGAGCACCGTGTTGAGATCCGAGCGGCCGATCTGCTCGCGCACCGCGCTCTGCGCGGCCTGCTCCAGCACCAGGTCGGCGTTGCGCGCACCGAACACGTAGGTGCGCGGGTCCTCGACCCGGTACTGCACGTTGAGCGAGACGTTGACGATGTTCTCGTCGCCGGTCAGCACCGGCAACTGGCTGTCGAAGGTCTTGATGCGGGTGGCGTCGACCTTGCGCACGGTCTCGATCGGCCACGGCAACTTGAAGTTCGGGCCGGGCTGCAGGATCCGCGAGAACTGGCCGAACCGCAGCACCACGCCGCGCTGCTGCTCGCCGATCAACTGGAAGCTGCTGAACAGCAGCACCAGCACCACCGCGCCCAGGACCCAGCGGCCGATGCCGCCGCCGTCGCCGTCGCCGAACAGGTCCTTCAACGGACCGGGCAACCCACCCCACTTGCCTCCCCCATTGCCGCCACGCGGCGGCCAGGGACCGCGCCCGTGATTGTCCGGGCCGTCTCCGCCCTTGCCGCCAGGTGTGTTCCAGGCCATGCATGCTCCAAGAAGGAAGGTGGCGCCGCGTCGGTCACGCGCCGGTCACCGGAAATGAGTCGCCGATTCTACAAGATGGGGCAGACCCGCCGTTTCGAAAGGGTATCTTGGTGCATTCCTGCGTGCCGACCAAGGTGTTCCATGTCCGTTCCCGCCCAGTTCTCCGCCTTCCGCATCCACCAGGACGCCAGCGGCTACCACGCCGGCCTCGTCCCGCTGTCGCTGGACCAGCTCAGCGAGGGCGAGGTGGTGATCCGCGCGGCCTGGTCGTCGGTGAACTTCAAGGACGCGCTGGCCGGCACCGGCCAGGGCAAGATCCTGCGCCGCTTCCCGCTGGTCGGCGGCATCGACGTGGCCGGGCACGTGGTCGCCTCCCGCGACCCGGCGTTCAAGGAAGGCGATGCGGTGCTGGTCACCGGCTGCGGCCTCAGCGAGACCCGCGACGGCGGCTACAGCGAATACGTGCGCCTGGAATCCAGGTGGGTGGTGCCGCTGCCGGCCGGGCTGAGCCTGCGCGAGAGCATGGTGCTGGGCACCGCCGGCTTCACCGCGGCGCTGGCGCTGCTGCGCCTGCTCGACAACCGCCAGACCCCGGCGCACGGCCCGCTGTGCGTGACCGGCGCCACCGGCGGGGTCGGCTCGCTGGCGGTCGACATCTTCAGCCGCGCCGGCTTCGAGGTGCATGCGGTCAGCGGCAAGGCCGAGCGCGCCGCGCAGCTCCAGGCCTGGGGCGCCAGCCAGGTGCTGGGCCGCGAGGCCCTGCAGACCAGCCGGCCGCTGGAATCGGTGCGCTTCGGCGGCGGCCTGGACAACGTGGGCGGGGCGATGCTGACCAGCCTGCTGGCGCAGACGGCGCCGTACGGCAACGTCGCCAGCGCCGGCCTGGCCGCGACCGCGGAGCTGGACATGACGGTGATGCCCTTCATCCTGCGCGGGGTGTCGCTGCTGGGCATCGGCTCGGCCGGCACCGCCCGCGACCTGCGCGACCGCATCTGGCAGCACCTGGGCAGCGACTGGAAGCCGCGCCACCTGGAGACGATCTGCACCCGCGAAGTGGACCTGGCCGGCCTGCCGGAGGTGTTCGCCACGATGCTGGCCGGGCAGTCGTTCGGGCGCACCGTGGTGCGGCTGGATCCAAGCGCGTAGCCACGCCGACGCTTTGTGACACGCAACGCTTTCCGCCTTCGCGCCGCTGCCTCTACACTCGGAGCCTCCTAGGGGGAACGACATGGCACGCATTCTGATCGTCGACGATTCGCCGTCGCAGTTGCTGGGCATCCAACGCATCGTGGAAAAGCTGGGGCACGAAACGATCACCGCCACCGACGGCGCGGCCGGCGTGGAAGCGGCCAAGGCGGCCTTGCCGGACCTGGTGCTGATGGACGTGGTGATGCCCAACCTCAACGGCTTCCAGGCCACCCGCACCCTGCGCCGCGAGCCGACCACGCAGAACATCCCGGTGATCCTGGTCACCACCAAGGACCAGGACACCGACCGCATGTGGGGCATGCGCCAGGGCGCCCGCGCCTACATCACCAAGCCGTTCTCCGAGGACGAGCTGTACGAGGTGATCGAGCGCGTGTTCAGTGGCGAGGATGCGCCTTAGAGGCCGGGATTGGGGATTGGGGATTGGGGATTGGGGATTGGGGATTGGGGATTCGTAAGGGCGGTTTACGGGCAGCGTTTGAGTGCGCGGCGTAAGGCCGCACGCAATCGGCGCGCCTTGTAGGAGCGGCTTCAACCGCGACGGGCGCCTGTCGCGGCTGAAGCCGCTCCTACGACGTTGCAGCGCCGGGGACACCGCTCTTGCGAATCCCCAATCCCTAATCCCCAATCCCGGCCCCAATCAAACGGCCTCGCCAAACGCCTTGGCCAACCCGCGATACGCCTTGCGCTGCGCCTCGGTTTCCGGCGCCGGCGCCAGCACTTCCAGTTCGACGATCTGGTCGCCCGGCGGGGTGCCCGGCAGGCCGCGGCCGCGCAGGCGCAGCTTGCGGCCGGCATCGGACTCGGGCGGGATCTTCAGTTCCACCGCCCCGCCCAGGGTCGGCACGCTGATGCTGGTGCCCAGCGCCGCCTGCCATGGGGTCACCTGCAGGGTGTAGAGGATGTTGCGGCCGTCCACCTCGAACTGCGGATGCGCGGCGTACTCGATCTCCAGCAGCAGGTTGCTGCCGCCGTTGCCCTGCCCGCTCAGCCGGATCACCTGGCCGGGACGCACGCCCTTGGGCACGCGCACGTCCAGTTGCTTGCCGTTGATGGTGATGCGCACGCTGTCGCCGGCATACACCGCTTCCAGCGGCACCGCCAGCTTGGCGCGGGTGTCGCCGCGCGGCGCGCCCGGCCCCGGACCGGGGCCGGCGCCGCCCTGGCGGGCGCGCTGCTGGCGGGCGAACAGGCTCTCGAAGAAATCGCTGAAGCCGCCGCCGGCGCCGCCGTTGCCGAACACTTCCTCGAAATCGAAGCCCTGCGCGCCGCCGTAGTTGGGCGGCGCGTGGAACTCCTCGCCCGGGCGGTAGCCCTGCGCGCGCAACTGGTCGTAGGCGGCGCGCTTGGGCGGGTCGCGCAAGGCCTCGTAGGCTTCATTGATCGCCTTGAACTTCTCTTCGGCCCCAGGCTCCTTGCTGACGTCGGGATGGTACTTGCGCGCCAGCCGCCGGTACGCGGTCTTGATCTCGGCATCGCCGGCGCTGGGTTCCACGCCCAGGGTCGCGTAGTAATCCTTGAATTCCATCCATCACCTCAAAAAGAGTCGGCCCGCCGCCTTGCGGCAACGGGCCGGTTGCATGCATCGCGCCATCGCCCGGCCATTCTACGGCCGGCGGCGAGGGCGCGGCGTCGCGATGGCGACGCCGCTGCGAGCGGGCGCTTACTGCACGATCGTGGCCCCGGTATCGACCTGGATGCGACGCGGCGTGCTCGCCGGACGCTTGGGGATGCGCACTTCCAGCACCCCATGGTAGCCGGTGGCGGAAATGCCATCCGGATCGGCGCTGTCGGGCAGCGCGAAGCGGCGGTGGAAGCTGCCGTAGCGACGCTCGATGCGCGAAAAGCGCTCGGTGTCGGCGGCCGATTCGCTCTTGCGCTCGCCCTTGATCGAGAGGATGCCCTTGTCCATCGACACCTCGATCTCCGACGGGTCGATGCCCGGCAGGTCGGCGTACAGCACGAAGCGCTCCGGCTCCTCCTTGATGTCCACGCGCGGCACCCACTGCGCGGTGACGACGGCCGATTCGTCGGTGCCGCCATTGGGGTCGAAGAAGCGGTCGAACACCTGCTTGATCTCGTTCTGGAATGCGGCCTGGGCCGGCCACTGGCGATAACGGACGATGCTCATCGTGGTCTCCTGAAACGTGAATGAGGTACACCCCGAAGGGGACGGTTCGCGGCGGCGGGACCGGCCCGCCGTCCATGCCCGTCAGATAGGCCTGCCGCGGCGCTTTTCAAGGCGTTGACGCCACCTTCCCATTTCCGTTTCTAGACTCGGTTCATCCAAGGAGCCCGACATGCCCATCCAGACCGGCGAACGCATTCCCGAAGTGGTGCTGCAGCGCATCCGCGACGGCGTCGAAGCCGTGGACACGCGCACCCTGTTCGATGGCCGCCGCGTGTTGCTGTTCGCGGTACCCGGCGCTTTCACCCCCACCTGTTCGGAGAAGCACCTGCCCGGCTACGTGGAGCACTTCGAGGAGTTCCGCAAGCGCGGCATCGAGGTGTACTGCATGGCGGTCAACGACCCGTTCGTGATGCAGGCCTGGGGCAAGAGCCAGCTGGTGCCGGACGGCCTGCAGATGCTGTCCGACGGCAACGGCGACTTCGCCAAGGCGCTGGGCCTGGAACTGGACGCCAGCAGCTACGGCATGGGCGTGCGGGCGCGTCGCTTCGCGCTGTACGCCGACGACGGCGTGGTGCGTGCGCTGTTCGTCGAGGCGCCCGGCGAGTTCAAGGTCTCCGCCGCCGACTACGTGCTGCAGCATCTTCCCGACTGATCCCCTCCCCCTTACCCACCACAGGAAACGGCCAGCCATGTCCAACAACAAGCCAGCCTCCCCGAAGAGCGATGCCAAGCCGCTGCAGCACACCGCCGGCCTGACCGATACCGCCACGCTGCGCGCCAATGCCCGCCAGAGCATCGAGGACGGCGCGATCACCAAGACCTACAGCGCCGACCGCGAGGCGGTGATCAAGATGCTCAACGACGCGCTCGCCACCGAGTACGTGTGCGTGCTGCGCTACTACCGCCACTACTTCATGGCCGCCGGCATGCTCGCCGATGCGGTGAAGGCCGAGTTCCTGGAACACGCGCAGCAGGAGCAGGCGCATGCGCACAAGCTGGCCGAGCGCATCGTGCAGTTGGGCGGCGAGCCGGACCTCAATCCGGACACGCTGACCGCGCGCTCGCACGCGGAGTACAAGGAAGGCGAGGATCTGCGCGACATGGTCAAGGAGAATCTGATCGCCGAGCGCATCGCCATCGACAGCTACCGCGAGATGATCAATTTCGTCGGCGACAAGGACACCACCACCAAGCGCATCCTGGAAGACATCCTGGCCCAGGAAGAAGAGCATGCCGACGAGTTCTCGGACATGCTGGAGGGCTGGATCGGCAAGTAAGCCGGTTCCGCATTCAAGCGCTTTCGTAGGAGCGGCTTCAGCCGCGACAGGCCGTCTCGATGGCGCCTGTCGTGGCTGAAGCTGCTACTACTGTTTTTCTTTTCGCGCGATACGCGGATCTCAAGCGAAAGCGAAGGCTTTCGCCCTGACGGGCGAGTCACTTTTCTTTGCTTGTGCAAAGAAAAGTAACCAAAAGAAAGCACACCCTGCCTCGCGCCCTCCGCGCTGACGCGCTCCGGGTCCGCGTCCATCGCGGGGATCCGCGGAAGGGGCATCCTGCCCCTGCCGCGGACGGCGCACATCCATGTGCGCCGCCCTTCGGGTGTTTTCCCCGCGATGGCCGCCGCTTCGGAAGGGAACCCGGCAAGTCAAAAGCAACAGCAACAGCAAGAGCGACAGCGACAGCCAAAGCCAAAACCAAGCGACAGCCGCCCACAGGGACCGCAGTTATCGGTGTCCGGGAGCGATTGTGGGAGGGACTTCAGTCCCGACTGCTTCCGAGGTCGGATCGTCCGCCTAACCTTATCGTCGTCGTTACGTGACAGTTGGCTTGCGCGCCACCGCTGCTCAGCGCAGCACCCGGAACCGTACCTGGGTCCAGGCGCCGTTGCTGGCCAGGGCGGTCAGGGTGTGGTCGCCGGCGTCGGCGAAGTCGCGCTGGAAGGTGCGTGCGCCCTCGGTGCGGGCGATCCAGCGGCCGTCCAGCAGCCAGTCCACCGGGGTGCTCGTGCCCAGCGCGCGCACCTGCAGACGCACCGTGGTGCTGCCCGGCGCGCGCGCCAGGGTGGCGCGGTCGTTGAGGCCTTCGATGCGCAGCACGTCGCTGCGCCCGCGGCCGTCGTCGCGGCAGTCCGGTGACAGCGCCGGCAGCTGCCCGGCCTGGCGCTCGCTGGCGTGCAGCCACGGGGTCAGCAGCGCGGGCCAGCGTGCCAGGTCGCGGGTGACCGCCTCATGCGGCTGTGCGCAGTCCGGCGACAGCCGCAGGCCGCTGTGCGCGTCCACCTGCACGGTCTCGCGGCCGGCGCTCCACAGCCGCGCGTCGCGCTCGGCAAAGGTCGGTGGCACCGCGCCGTCCAGCGCATAGGCGGAGAAGCGGCGTTGGCACAAGGCCGGCGGGGTCTGCTCGGCGGCGATGCCCAGCGGCCAGCACACGTCCACCTGCTGCACCGTCGCCGGCATCGGCCGCGGTGCGTTGTCGCCGCGCAGGCGCGGCAGGCTGTCGATGGTCTCGAACATCAGCGGCAGCGCGGTCACCGCGCCGTACTGGCCGGGCAGCGGCGTGCCGTCGGGGCGGCCGACCCAGACGCCGACGGTGTAGCGGCGGGTGCTGCCGATCGCCCAGGCGTCGCGGTAGCCGTAGCTGGTGCCGGTCTTCCAGGCCACGCGCGGGCGCGCGCCGACGTCGAAGGTGCCGATGCCGTAGCCCGGACGCGGATTGGCCTCGAGCATCTCGCGCACGATCCAGGCTGCGCCGGGCGACATCAGCCGCCGCTCGATGCGCTGGTCGGTCGCGCTGTAGCGCACGTGGCCGGCGATGCCGTCGCGATTGAGCGCGGCGAAGGCGCCGACCAGTTCCTCCAGCTTGGCACCGGTGCCGCCGAGGATCAGCGCCAGGTTGGGCGTGCTGCCGCGCGGGAACCGCAGGCCGATGCCGGCGTTGCTCAGACGCGCGGCAAAGCGCGCCGGGCCGACCCGATCGAGCAGGTCCACCGCCGGCACGTTGAGCGACAGGCGCAGCGCGCTGGCCGCTCCGATCGGGCCGTTGAAGGCTTCGTCGAAATTGCCCGGGCGGTAGTCGCCGAAGCTCTGCGGCGCGTCGACCAGCAGGCTTTCGGAATGGATCAGGCCATCGTCAAGGGCCATGCCGTACAGGAACGGCTTGAGCGTGGAGCCGGGCGAGCGCCAGGCCTGCACCATGTCCACGTCGCCGAGGCGGCGGCGGTCGCCAAACTGCACCGAGCCGATGTAGGCGCGCGCCTGCAGGTCGCGATTGTCCACCACCAGCAAGGCCGCGGAGGTGCGCTCGGGCAGTTGCGAGAAGTAGGCGCTGACCCGGTCCTCCAGGGTGCGCTGCAGGTCGGCGTCGAGGGTGGAGACGATGTGCGCGGCATGCGGATGTTGCTGGCGCAGGCGCTCGGCCAGCAGCGCGGCGTGCAGCGGCGTCTGCAGCGAGCGCGCTACCACCGGTTCGATGCGCGCATCGTCGACCTGCGCGCGCGGCCACACGCGCAGGGCGACCATGCGTTCGAGCACCTTGTCGCGCGCCGCGCGCGCCGCCTCCGGATGCCGGTCCGGGCGCAACCGGCTCGGCGCCTGCGGCAGTACCGCCAGCAACGCCGCCTCGGCCTGCGACAGACGCGCGGCCGGCTTGCCCAGGTAGGCCCAGCTCGCCGCCTCCACGCCTTCGATGGTGCCGCCGTAGGGCGCGCGCTCCAGGTACAGCTGCAGGATCTGCCGCTTGCTCAGGTGCACTTCCAACTGCAGCGCGCGCAGGGCCTGCTGGGCCTTGCCCCACGGCGTACGCGTACTGACCTCGGGCGGCATCAGGATGCGCGCCACCTGCATGGTCAGGGTTGAACCACCGGAGACGATGTGGCGCGAAAACAGCCACTGCTTGGCCGCACGCAGCAGCGCCCAGGGATTGACCCCGGGGTGCTGCCAGAACCAGCGGTCCTCGTAGTTCAGCAGCGCCTGCAGGTACAGCGGCGAGACGCTGTCCGGGGTGGCCGGATAACGCCAGACGCCGTTGCTGTCGGCGAAGGCACGCAGCGGGGTGCCGTCGGCGGCCACCACCAGGGTCGAGGTGTCGCGCGACTTCGGCAGCGGCAGCGGAAACGCCAGGTCCAGCAACAACAGACTCGACAGCAGCGCCACCGTGCCCCAGCGCAGCCACGGCAGCAGGCGCATCCAGCGCCGGGGGCGCCGCGCGGCGTGCGGGGCGGCGGTGTCGTCCAGTGGCATGCGGGCTCCCGATGGAAGCGGCCATTTTGCCTGTTGCGGCGACGGCGCGGCGAGCGGGATATCCCCGGCGCGTAAAGCGTCATTGGCGATACGCGGGGCCCACGTCGGGACACCGCCAACAGTTCGCGGTTGCCGCGACACGATTGGACGCGCTGGTGTTTTGTAGGAGCGGCTTCAGCCGCGACGGGGGTTATCGGGAACGCCCGTCGCGGCTGAAGCCGCTCCTACGACTGCATGGAACTTCCCGAAGACGCGCAATGCCACGATGTGGCGCAAGGGTGGATCCCGCCGGAGCTCCCCACCCCACCCTATGCCAGCGGCAGGCGCAGCGTCGCCACGCTGCCGGGCGCATCGGTGCGCGCCTCCAGACGCAGGCTGCCGCCCTGCGCTTCCAGGATCTGCCGCGACAGCACCAGGCCGATGCCCGAACCGCCGGGCTTGGTGGTGAAGAACGGCACGAACAGGTTGTCGCTGGGCGGCAGGCCGGCACCGCCGTCGCGCACTTCGATCCGCACATTGGTGCCGTCGCCGCAGGCGCGCAGCATCACCGGCGCGCTGCCGCCGGCTTCCAGGGCGTTGCGCAGCAGATTGATCAGCACCTGCTCGAGCTGATCGGCGTCGGCGCACGCATGCAGCGCCGGTGCGATCTCCACCTGGATCCGGTCATCGTCCAGCAGCCGCTGCACACGTACGCACAGCGGCGCCAGCGCCACTGGCGCCGGGACCGGCGCGGGCAGCCTGGCCAGCCGCGCGTAGCCGCCCAGGAAGCGCTGCAGCGCCGCGCTGCGCTGTTCGATCACGCCCAGTCCGTTGTGCAGGTCGGCCTGCAGTTCGGCGTCGAGTGCCTGCGGCGCGGCCGCCAGCAGCCGCGAGAGCGTGTCGGCGATCGAGGCGATCGGCGTCAGCGAGTTGTTGATCTCGTGGCTGAGCACGCGCAGCAGGCGGCGGAAGGCCTGTGCCTCCTCCTCGCGCAGCGCGCGCTCCATCGGCTGCACCAGCAGCAACCGCCCGGCCTGGCTGCGGCTGCGCAAGGCGGCGTGACCGATCTGCCAGCGCCCCTGCTGCCCGGCGAATGCATGCGCCTGGATGCTGCCCGACGGCACGTCGAACAGGCCGGCAAGTCCCAACGCCTGCGCGGATTGCCCGATCGCCTGCGGCGCGGCGACGCCGAGCAGGCGCTCGCCGGCCGGATTGACCAGGCGCAGGCGCTGGTCCTGCTCGAACGCGAACACCGCCCCGTCCAGCGCCGCCAGGGTCTTGCTCAGCAGTTGCAGGCTTTCGTGCGAATCGCGCTGTTCGTCCTGCAGGCGTTGCGCCAGGGCGTTGAAGCGCCCCAGCAGGCCGTCGGCATCGCGCGCGTCCTGCGCCGCACGCACGCTGTAGTCGCCTTCGCGCAGCGCGTCCAGCAGGCCGCCGAGGGTGCGCAGACGCTGCCCGGCGTCGCGCTGCTGCCAGCGCCACAGCGCCGCGGTCAGCAGCAGCACGCACAGCAGCAACAGCAGCGCCTCGGGCCACCGCGGCGCGCCGGCGGCGAGCACAAGCACCAAGGCCAGCGAAGCCGGCGCCACCAGCCACAGCGGCCGGAAGCGCTGTCGCTCAGCCGGCGTCATCGCTGCGCAGCCCGTGCTTGCCCAGGCGCCGGCACAGGCTCTGCCGGGTGATGCCGAGCTGGTCGGCGGTGCGCTGCAGATTGCCCTGGTGCTGCGCCAGCGCCTGTTTCAGCAGCAGCGCCTCAGCTTCTTCCAGGGTGAGTTGCGTCGACAGTGCCGGCGCAGCGTTCGTCGCCGGCTGCAGGCGCAGGTCGTCGCTGTCCAGGACGCTGCCGTCGGCCAGCAGCGCTGCACGCTCCATCGCATGCGCCAGCTCGCGCACGTTGCCGGGCCAGGCATAACCGAGCAGCGCGCGCTCGGCGTCGCGTGCCAGCGTCGGCAGCGGCCGCCGGTAGCGGGTGCAGGCGGCGGCGAGGTAATGCCGCGCCAGCGGCAGGATGTCGGCGCCGCGCTCGCGCAGCGGCGGCACGCGCACCTGGAAGGTGTTGAGCCGGTACAGCAGATCCTGGCGGAAGCGGCCGGCCGCCACGTCCGCCTCCAGATCGGCATTGGTCGCCGCGACGATGCGCACGTCCACCCGCTGCGTGCGCGAGGAGCCGAGTCGCTCGAACTCGCCGTCCTCGATCGCGCGCAGCAGCTTGGGCTGCTGCTGCAGCGGCAGGTTGCCGATCTCGTCCAGGAACAGGGTGCCGCCGTCGGCCAGTTCGAAACGGCCGGCGCGATCCTGGCGCGCGTCGGTGTAGGCGCCGCGCACGTGACCGAACAGTTCGGCCTCGAACAGGGTCGGCGCCAGGCCGCCGATGTTGACCTTGACGAAGGCCTGCGTGCGGCGCGGCGACCACTGGTGCAGCAACTGCGCCAGCAGGCTCTTGCCGGTGCCGTTCTCGCCCAGCAGCAGCACGTTGGCGCCGCTGCCGGCGATGCGCAGCAGATCCTCGACCAGGCGCTGCATCGGTGCCGATTCGGCGACGAAGCCAGCGGCGCCATCCTGCAGCAACAGCGCCTGCGCTTCGCCGAGCCGTTGCGCGGCGCGGCGGCTGCGGTCCAGTGCGATGCGGCTCTCCAGCACCGCCAGGACGCGCGCGTTCTGCCAGGGCTTCTCGATGAAATCCACCGCGCCCTCGCGCATCGCCGCCACCGCCAACTCGATGCTGGCCCAGGCGGTCATCGCGATCACCGGCAGCCCCGGCCACTGCGCGGCGATCTGCGCAATCAGCGCCAGGCCTTCGGCGCCGGAGGTGGTGTCGCGCGCATAGTTCATGTCCACCAGCACCGCGGCGAACGCGTCGCCGCGCAGGCAGGCCAGCGCCAGTTCCGGAGACTCGGCGCCGACCATGCCGTAGCCGGCGCTCTTGAGCAGCATGCGCAGGGCCTCGCGCACGTCGGCCTGGTCGTCGACGACGAGGATGCGCGGCAAGGGCGGTGTGCGGGTGTCGGTCATGGCGCAGAGTCTAGCGGCCGGGCGCGCGGGACACGCGCCACGCCCACCGTCGTGGCGCACCGGCATCGGGAGGCGACGCGGATCATTCGGCGCGCAAGGCCTGCATCGGCGGCACCCGCGCCGCGCGCCGCGCCGGCGCCAGCGCGGCGAGCAGGCCGGCCGCGGTCAGCACCAGCAGCACTGCGCCGATCGCCAGCGGGTCGGCCACGCGCACCTCGAACAAGTACCGCTGCAGCAGCCGCGATACCGCCATCGCCACCCCCAGGCCCAGCAGCAGGCCCACCCCGATCTGCACGCCGGCCTCGCCCAATACCTGCCGCCGCAGCCGCGCCGGAGGTGCGCCGAGCGCGGCGCGCACGCCGAACTCGTGCTGGCGCGCGGCCACCGCCACCGCCATCACCGCGTACAGGCCGACCACGGCCAGCAGCAGCGCCAGCCCAGCGAACAGCCCGACCAGCAGCAGGTTGAGCTTCTGTTCGCCGGTGGTGCTGGCGACCAGCGCCTGCATCGGCTGCAGGCCGGCGATCGGCTGCTGTGGCGCCACTTCGTCGATCGCGGCACGCAGCGCACGCTCGTCGGCACCCAGCGCGCCGGCACGCAGCTGCACGGCGTAGGTCAATGCGCCGAAGCTGCGGATGATCTGCCACATCGGCTCGCCCATCTGCGCCAGCGGCTGGTAGACGGTCGGCTCCGGCGGCTCGGCCGGGCTGGTATGGCGCACGTCGCCGACCACGCCGACCACCCGCATCGTCAAACGCTGGTCGCCGCCGTCGTCGGGCAAGGTGACGAGCTTGCCGAGCGCCTGCCCGTGCAGGTAGCGCGCGGCGAAGCTGGCGCTGACCACGCAGACCCGCTCGGCGCCGGCCACATCGCTGTCGGCGATCCCGCGCCCGGCCAGCAAGGGGATGCGGAACACATCCAGGAACTGCGGCGTGGCCAGCCGGTACTGGCTGTCGACGGAGGACCCATCGTTGACCTCCACGCTCCAGCTCAGTTGCGTGGCCGTTGGCGGATTGGTCGAAACCCCCACGCGTTCGATGCCCGGTACCTGCTGCAGCCGCGCGACGATGCGACGGGTCTGCTCCACCGCAGCGGCCGCGGTGACATAGCGCTCCTTCACCGGCGCCAGGGTGAACACCACCGCCGAGCGGCTCTCGAAGCCCATCGGCATCTCCGCCAACTTCTGCAAGGTGCGGGTGAACAACGCCGCGCCGATCAGCAGCACCACGGCGATCGCCACCTGCGCGATCACCAGGACACGACCGAGGCGGCCGGCCTGCAGGCTCCAGCCGCCGCGACCGCCGCCGACCAGTTCCACCACCAGGTTGCGGCGGCGACCGCGGACGATGCCCAGCGCTGCGGCCAACAGCGCCGTCGCGCCACCGGCGAGCAGCGCGAACAGCACGCTGGCACCGGTCAGGTGCGGCGCCGCGCCGCGCATCCACATCAGCGGCACCCAGTCGCCGAGCAGGCGCAGGCCAAGCCAGGCCAGCGCCAGGCCGGCCAGGCTGCCGAGGGCGCCGATCAGCACGCCTTCGGCCAGCGCCGGCAGGCTCAACCGCAGCCACGAGGCGCCCAGTGCGGCACGCACCGCGCTGTCGTGACTGCGCCCGAGCGCGCGCAACACCATCAGGCTGGTCAGGTTGATCGCGGCGATCGCCAGCACGCAGGCGGCCGCGGCGAAGAACAGCCACAGCGTGTTGCCGCTATTGGCGTCGTACAGGCTGTCCTGCAACGGCAGCGCATTGGGCGGCCGTCGCTGCAAGGACGCCCACCACGACGCGTCCATGTGCGGGCTGTTGCGCAAAAGGGCCTGCAGCGTCGTCGCGGTCTGCGCGGACGCCGCGGCCACGCTGACCCCGGGTCGCAACCGCGCCACCACGATCTCGTTGGTGGACAGGTTGGTCGCAGCCAGGTCCGGCTGCATGTTGCGGATCAGGTCGAACGGTTCGGCCCAGGGGAAGTCCGCCGGCAATACGCCGACGATCTGCACCGGCTTGCCTTCCACCTGCAGGGCACGCCCCACCGCCGCCGGATCGCCGCCGAAATAGCGCTGCCAGAAGCGGTGGCTGAGGATCACCGCCTGCGGCCCGCCAGGCCGGCTTTCCTCGTCGCTGAAGTTGCGCCCCGCCGCCATCGGCAGGCCAAGCGTGCGCAGGACGCCGGCATCGGCACTGATCGAGGCAACCACCTCGCTGGCATCGCCGCGGGCGATGTTGGCCGGCACCGGAAACGCGCGCAGGATGCCGATCGACTGCAGGCTCGACATGCGCCGCAACACCGGGTAGTAGCCGGGTGCCGCGACATTGCGGCCAGGGTCGCTGGACAGGCCGAGGGTGACCAGCCGCTCCGGCTGCGGGAACGGCAGCGGCTTCAGCAAGGCCTGGTCGAGCAGCGCGAACACCGCGGTGGTGGTGGCCACGCCCAGCGCCAGGGTCAGCATCGCCAGTAGCAGATAACCCGGCTTGCGCGCCAGCGTGCGCCAGGATTGCCGCATCTCGGCCCACTGCAGGGCGGCGCTCATCGTGCCTGCCCCGCGGTGCGTGCCGGCAGCGCCACGTCCTGTTCGTGGCGCAACCGCTCGAAGGTGTCCTCGTCGACGATGCGGCCGTCGAGCATGTGCACGATGCGCTGCGCGCGCCGCGCGAACGCGGGATCGTGGGTGACCATGCACAAGGTGGTGCCGTTGTCGTGCAGTTGTTCCAGCAACTGCATCACCGCCTCGCCGTTGCGGCTGTCCAGGTTGCCGGTGGGTTCGTCGGCGAGCAGGATCGACGGGTTGCCGGCCAGTGCGCGCGCCACCGCCACGCGCTGCTGCTGGCCGCCGGACAACTGCCCCGGATAGTGCTTGTGGCGATGCTGCATGCCGACCAACTCCAGCACCTCGCGCACGCGCTGGCGGATCTGGCCGCGCTGGGCGCCCTCGCGGTAGGTCAGCGGCAGCGCCACGTTCTCTTCCACGGTGAGGTCGGCGATCAGGTTGAAGGCCTGGAAGATGAAGCCGATCTCGGCGTTGCGGATGCGCGCACGGCCGACCGTATCCAGCTCGGCAACGCTGCGGCCGTTGAGCCGGTAGGTGCCGCCGCTGGGCGCATCGAGCAGGCCCAGGATCGACAGCAGGGTGGACTTGCCGCAGCCGGAGGGGCCGGTGATGGCGACGAAATCGCCAGGCGCCACGTCCAGTGCGATCTCGGCCAGGGCATGGGTCTCCACTTCTTCGGTGTGGAAGACCTTGCTCAGCCCTTGCAGGTGGATCAGCGGCGCGGCGGAAGGTGCGGGAACTGCGGTCATGCGGGATCTCTCCTGGTGAGGCTAGCGTAAGCGCAAGGTGGTGTCGGCATTCCACTGGCTGGTGTCGGACAGCACGACGCGGTCGCCGGCGCGCAGGCCGGCGCGGACTTCGATGCGGTCGCTGGAGGCGGCGCCGAAGCGCACGCGGATGCGCTGCGCGGTGTCGCCGCCGTCGCGCAGCACGAACAGGCTGCCGGCGGCGTTGGGCACGGCCAGCGCCGGGCGCGGGATGCTGATCACGTCACGCAGCGTGCCGAGCACGATGCGGCCGTCCACCGACAGGTCCGGGCGCACGCCGGGCGGCAACGGCGGCATCAGCCGCACGTCGACCGCCACACTGCCGCTGCGCACCGCCGGATCGATTCGCGTCACCTGCCCGCGAACCACGCCGTTGTGCGTGTCCACCGCCACCGGCAGGCCTTCGATCACGTCCTTGGCCAGGACTTCGGGCACCTGCAGGCGTGCCAGCAGGTCGTCCGGGCGCGCCACCCGCGCCAGCTTGGCGCCGGCCTCGACGCGCTGGCCGGGCTCCACGTCCACCTGCTGCAGGATGCCGTCGCTGCCGGCACGCACCTGCAGCGAGTCGGCCTGTTGCGTGGCGATGGCCAGCGCACTGGCGGCCTGGTCACGCCGTGCCTGTGCCGCGCGCAGTTGCGCGGCCATGTTCTGCCGGAACGCGGCCACGCGCTTGCGCTCGATGTCGGCGTGGCCGCGCTGCTGCGCCTCGACGATCTGGCTCTGCGTCAGGTCGATCACCGAGATCGCGCCGCCGTCGTGGCCGCGTTGGTAGGCCTTGGCCTTGATCTGCGCGATCTGCAACTCGGACTCGGCCTGCGCCTGCAGCGCCTGCTGGTCGAGCAATTGCGAGGCCAGTGCCGCGTGCAGCGCGGCCAGGTCGGCATCGGCAGCGACCAGCGCGGCGCGGGCACGGTCCAGGCCGGCCTCCAGTTCGGGATTGGCCAATTGCAGCAGCGGCGTGTCGGCCTGCACGCGCGCGCCGGCCTCGACCAGTTCCTGTTGCACCGTGGCCGGCGCCCCTGCGGTGATCCAGCGGATCTGCCGCGGCACCAGCACGCCGTTGGCGCGGACCTCGCGGCGCATCTCGCCGCGCGTGGCCGCATCGATCCACACTTCGCTGCGCGCCACCCGCGGTGCGGCGCGGCCGCTGCCGAGCAGCGCCACGCCCAACAGCACCACGCCAATGGCGGCCGCCACCAGCCAGCGGCGGCGCTGGCGCCAGAACGAACGGTTCGGGGATTTCGCGATATCCATGCCTGCTGTGCAGCAGGCTGCGTGCCAAGCACCGAACCACGCTAACGCATTGAATTACCTATGCTGCGCTGGCGACGCGCGCAATCGCCACGTCCGCAAGCGGTCGCCCACCGACCGATTCCGGACAGTGGCGCGGTCACGCGCAGCTCACGGCTTTTCCAGCGAAGCGCGATAGCGCAACAGCGCTTCCGGTTCGTCGGTCTGGAAGGCGCCGATGCCGGCACGGTACAGCCGCCCCCACACCGCCTCCGGATCGCGCACCGCATCGGCATCGCCACCGACGTCGGCGACGAAGCCCTCCCACAGCGTATTGACCAGCAGCCGCACGTGGCGCTGCTTGGCCAGCGCCGCCACCGCCGGCAGTTGCGCCAGGCGCATCCGCGGCAGTTCGATCGCCACCGGCCGCACCTTGCCGTCGGTCTGGGTACGCACGGTCTGCACCAGGTCGTCGGTGCCCGGCGGGTTGAGCAGCACCGGGGTGAAGTTGATCTGGTCGAACGGCGGCATCGATGCCAGATTCTGGCTGGCGACGCCGACTTCGGTCTTGACCACCACCTGGCGCTCCATGCCGGCGCGGCGCACCGCCTCGACCACCTCGGCGTAGATCGGCGCCTTGACGTCGAGGTTGAGCATGATCCGGCCCTTGGCCGCGGCCAGCATCTGCTGCAGGGTCAGCGGATGCTGGTCGGTGAGCGGCGCGTCGGCCCCGCCCTCGTCGTCGCGCAGGCGCAACCGCGACAGTTGCGGCCAGGTCAGTTCGGCGACCTTGCCGGTGCCGTCGGTGGTGCGGTCGACGGTGGCGTCATGGAACATCACCAGGGTACCGTCACCAGCGCGGCGGATGTCGGTTTCCAGCATGTCCACGCCCAGCGCCACGCAGCGCTCCAGGCCCAGCAGCGAGTTCTCCGGCGCATGCCCGGCGAAGCCATGCGCCGGCGCGGGGTTGTGGCAGCCGCGGTGGGCGACGACGAAGATGCCGCCATCGGGATTGGCCAGGCGCGCCTGGATCGGGGCGATGGCGGCGACGGCCGGGGCCGTGGCGGTCAGCAGTGCGGCAATGATCGCACCGCGCGAGAAAAGCAGGTTCATGGAAGGTCTCCGGCAACGGTCACAGCGACGGGGTGAAGCGCAGGCCGAGCCAGTAGGTGGTCGGCATCGAATAACTGTCTTTCAGCAGGTTCTCGCCGGGGCCAGTGAAGCTGGTGAGGCGGCTGTGGGTGACATTGCTGATCTGGCCGACCACGCTGAGCTGCTTGCTCACCGCCCAGGTCGCCGACAGGTCCAACTGCGAGCGCGGCGCCCAGTACAGATCCTGCCAGGCGATGTTGCTGACGATGGCGCGCAGCGCCTTGCCCTGGCGGTTGTAGGCCGCGCGCAGCTCCACCCCGCCGACGGTGTAGAACAGCGAGGCATTGGCGGTGTAGCCCGGCTGCCCGACCAGGCGATCGACGGTGCGCTGGCTCTGCACCAGGTTGGGCGCGCTGCCGCTGGTGAACGGCACGTCCATGCCGCCATCGAGCAGCGCCAGGTTGGCGCTGGCGCCCAGGCCGGACAGCGCCGGCACGCCCGGGAACAAGGTGTTGAACACCGCGGTCAATTCCAGGCCGCGCACGTGCGCCTTGGCGGCGTTGGCCGGGGTGCTGATCAGCACGTTGGAATAAGTGGTGCCGTTGAAGCTGAACTGGTCGGTGCGCGAGAGGGTGAAGATCTCGTCCTGGATGCGCTTGTCGAACAGTGCCGCGGCGAGCATGCCGTCGAAATCGTCGGGCAGGCGCCATTCCAGCGACAGGTCCAGGTTGGTGGACACGCGCGGCTTGATGTCGGGGTTGCCGATGGTGACGGTCACGCCCTGCGCGTTGGGATTGCCCATGTCGCTGCTGTTGACGAAGCTGATCGAGGTGCGCGCGGCATAGGCGTCGTAGGGCGGGCGGCCGAGCGTGCGGCTGGCGCCGGCGCGCAGGTCCAGGCGGTCGTTGACGTGGTAGGTCATCACCGCCGACGGCAGCACCTTCGCATAGCGCGAATCGGTCGGCGCATCGACGTAGACGTAGCTGCCGGTGGCCGCGTCCAGTTGCCGCTGGCGGCCGACCGTGGACTGGTCGGTATGGTCGTAGTGCAGGCCGGCTTCCACATCGAAATCGTCGGCGCGATAGCCGACCAGGCCGTAGGCACCGAAGATTTCTTCGCGATGGCTGAAGTTGTCCTGGTTGCTGAAGGCGCTCTGGTCGGTGCGGTTGAACGCGCTCAGCGGGGTGGCGCTGAGGATCTGGTTGGCCTTGTCCGGATCGATCGCGATCAGGTTCAGGCCCAGGTAGCGCATCGGCGCGTTCGACGGCGCCAGCACGTCGGCGATCTTCAGCAGCGGCGCGCTGCGGTTGGGCTGGTATTCGACGCGGTAGATGTCGAAGCCGGGTTCGTCGCGGGTGTAGCTGAGGCCGCTGCCGAAGCCGACGCCGCGGTCCATCTCGCCGCGGTTGAAGGCGTAGTCCAGGCGCCCGGTGAGCACCTTGTCGCGCGCATTGCGCTGGTAGTCCGGGCGCCAGTACAGCAGGCTGTAGTTGTCGTAGTTGTAGTACGACTGCGCCGACATCGGGAAGCGCTGGTTGAGCGCGGAGGTGTCGTAGTTGAAGCCATAGGCCGCCGTCGGCACCACGGTGACGCCGGCGCCGGTCTGCCCGGTGGGCACCGCGGCCGGGCGCTGCGCGCCGGTGACGTACTTGATCATCTTGATCGGTTCGGCATAGGTGGCATCGGACCAGGACGCGCGCGCCGACAGCACCTGGCGGTCATCCGGGCGCCACTCGAAACCTGTCTGGCCGAGCTTGGTGCGGGTGGTGGTGATCTGATTGGAGTAGCCCACTTCCACGTCGCCGACCGGATACGTGCCGCTGGTGGCGGTCTGGTTGTAGACGCGGTTGCGGTTGCGCGGATCGAGGATGATCTCGTTGCGCTCCATGTTGTCGCGGAAGTAGTAGTAGCCGGCCACGGCGTAGGCCTGGAGGGATTCGCTCAACCGCGCCTCGAACTTGCCGGTGAGGCCGTAGCGGTCGCGCTTGTCCATCACGTACCAGTACTTGTCCTGCTGCGGCACGGCCCAGCCGTTGCCCAGGTTGGTGCCGCTCTGCAGTACGCCGCTGTTGTCGTAGAACCCGTAGTGCACCGTGTCGGTGGTCATGTGGGTTTCGGTGTAGCTGCTCAGCGTCTGGTAGTTGCCGGACAGGGTCAGGCCGTACTGCCCCTCGCTGCCGAAGGTGCGGCTGCCGGTGGCGAGCAGGCGGTAGCCCGGGTCGTCCTGGTCGCGCGGCTTGCCGACGTCGTTGGCATGGCCCAGGGAAGCCTCGGCGGTGAAGAACGGCTTGCCGCCGTTCTCGAACGCGCTGCGGGTCTTGAGGTTGATCGCACCGCCGGTGGCGTTCGGGTCCAGGTCCGGGGTGAAGGTCTTGATGACCTGCAGTTCGCTGACCATCGAGGCCGGCAGGATGTCCAGGCGCACGCCGCGGGTGATCGAGCCGAGCGTGCCGTTGGGCGTGCCCGGCGAGGCCACGGTCAGGCCGTCGATGGTGACGTTGTTGTAGGACGGACCGAGGCCGCGCAGCACCGGGGTGGCGGCTTCGTCGCGCGGATGTTCGTTGTCGGTGGCCGGCAGCACCGACAGGCCGGGGATGCGGCGCAGCGCCTCGACGATGGTGGTGTCGGGCAGCGCGCGCACGTCGGTGGAGCTGACCACGTCGGTGATGTTGGTGGCCGCGCGCTTGCTCTCGATCGCGGCGGCATTGGCCTTGCGCACGCCGGTGACCATCACGCTGGACAGCGTGGTGGTGCCGTCGTCGCTGGCGGCGGCGTTCGGCGCGGTATCGGACGTGGAGGTTGGCGCGGTGTCGCCGACGGCCGGCGCGGCGACAGTGCTGGCGTCGGCGGCGAGCGTCGCCGTGGTGGATGCGGCGTCCTGCGCCAGCGCGGCCTGGCAGCTGGCGGCGAGCGCGCAGACGATCAGCGCGCGGCGCCGATGGGTGAGTGGTTGCATGGCGATGTCCCCTGGTTGACCTAATTAAGTAACTTAAAGTTCGTTATTTAATCCCAGGGATATGACGAAGCGATGGCGGCCATCGGAAAGCCTGGCGACAGCGCCCGCCCGGCGCTGGCAACGGCGTTTCGTACGGCATCGGCGAACGGCCGGCCGCTCTCAGGGGGTGGAGCGGCCCATGGCATCGCTGCCGGCGCAAACGCGCGGGCACCGTGATCGCCAGGGCGCGGCGACGGCGCGGCGCGGATCAGGTCGCTGGCGCGCGCGGCGGCAGCAGGCCCAGTGCGACCAGGTCCTCGCGCAAGGTGACGGCGTCGCGGAACTGCAACGCGTGCATGCCGGTGGCCGCGGCGGCGTGCACGTTGCGCGGCGCGTCGTCGATGAACACCGCCCGCGCCGGGTCGATCGCATAGCGTTCGCAAAGCAGCGCGAAGATCGCCGGGTCCGGTTTGACCAGGCGCTCCTCGCCCGACACCAGCACGCCTTCGAACCACTGCAGGAACGGATAGCGTTCGCGCGCGATCGGGAAGGTCTCGTGCGACCAGTTGGTCAATGCGTACAGCCGCACGCCCTGCCCGCGCAGTTCCTCCAGCACCGCCACCGTGGCGTCCAGCGCCCCGCCCAGCATCTCCGGCCAGCGCGCGTGGTAGGCGGCGATCATCGGCGCATGCGTCGGATGCAGCGCGCTCAGTTCGGCCACCGCCTCCTGCCATGGCCGCCCGGCGTCCTGACGCTCGTTCCACTGCGGGCTGCAGACCTCGCGCAGGAAGGTTTCCATCGCCGCCTCGTCGTCGAACAGGCGGCGATACAGGTGGCGCGGGTTCCAGTCGATCAGGACACCGCCGAGATCGAACACCACGGTGTCCAGGTGGGGGGCGGCAGGCGGAGAGGATGCGGGGGGCATGACAGGCTCCAGGAACGAGAGGGGGACGCAGCGGCGGACCAGGCGTGCGCTGGGTGCGGCGGTCATGGTAGCCGTCCCTTCTGGCTGACAGTGCTGGCCGGCGTCCCTTCGTCTCCGGCCCCTGGGGGGATGGCGGCGTTGCTGGTGGGCGTCCCTGGCGGTCGTACCCTCACCCCCAGCCCCTCTCCCGGGGGGAGGGGAGTCAGGCGGCTTCCCTGGCGGTCGGACCCTCACCCTCGGCCCCTCTCCCGCAGGGAGAGGGGGCTTTCTTCAGGGCTGCACGACGTTGATCGTGCCGGGGTTGCTGCGGCCCACGCCGCGCAGGTCGGGGCGGTACATGTCCTCGACCAGCGACGGCGGCACCGTGTAGGTGCCCGGGGTCACCGCGCGCACCAGGTAGAACACCTGCGCCTTGCTGCCCGCCGACAGGCTCAGCGCGGCCACATAGCGGTCGTCGCGGAACTCCTCGTGCTTGACGTCGGCGGCGTTGGAGCGGTCGCTGATCTCGATGCCGTCCACCACCACGTCGGCCCACTGCTTGGCGTCGCCCAGGTTGAAGTTCTCGATCTCCAGGCCGGCCGGCAGCAGGTCGGTCAGCAGCGCGTCGGGCATGCTGGTGTCGGAGGTGATGGTGACGCGCACGATCAGCGCCTCGCCCTCCTTCAGTGGCTGCGGCGTCCACGGCTTGCCGTCGGTGCCGTAGAAGCTGCGCTCCACCTTCAGCGTGCTGTCGTCGGCCACCGGCGGGGTGCGCGGCACGCCGGCGATTTCCAGGCTGGCGTACAGCGGCGGCTGGCCCTGCGGCACGAAGTGCACGCCGCGCGCGAGCTCGGCCTCGCCGAACTGGCGGCCGAAGGCCTTGACCGGGGCGATCGCCTCGCTGCTGTCGCCGATGCTCAACTGCCCGGACACCTGCGCGGTCTGGCTGTTGAGCAAGGCCTTGCCCATGCGCGCCAGCGCCACCTGCTCCTGCGTGCTCAGCCACAGCCAGCCACCGCGGCGGCGCGCGTCCAGTTCGCGGCCCAGCGCCATCACCCGTGCGTCGTACTCGGGCTTGGCCAGGCCGCGCTCGTGCAGCAGGGCGATCATCAGCGCGTCGTCGCGGACCACGCTGCCGTAGTCGCCGAAGTAGCGCGGCCGGTCGGCGCTGTCCTTGGCGAAACCGGCGGCGATCGCCGCTTCGCCGCGCTTCTTGTCGCCCTGCAGCGACAGCGCCACGCCCAGGTGCACCAGCGACAGGGCGGTCAGCGCCTTGCCGCGGTCGTTGTCGTACAGCGCGCGCAGCGTGCCCAGCGGCGCGCGGTTGACCCGCGCCAGCACGTAGCCGGACCAGGCCTGGTTGGCGAACTTCAGGTTCTCGCGGCGGTCCTGGCCGTAGAAGTTGTTGCCGCCGGACAGCAGGTCCTCGCTGAGCCGGTTCAACGCCTTCTGCAGCACGTTGTCGGGCACCGCGAAGCCGGCGTCCTTGGCGTCGAGCAGGAACTCGGCGATGTACGGGGTCAGCCCCGGATTGACGTAGCCGTCGTCGCCCCACATCGAGAAGTGGCCGCTGGACACCTGCATCGAAGCCAGCCGCCCGAACGCGCCTTCCATGCGCGCGCGGCGCGTGGCCGCATCCAGGCCCTTGACCCCGAGCAGGCGCGCGGTGGCCTCGTCGAGCAGCAGCGCGGCGTAGCCCTTGCTGGTGGTCTGCTCGGCGCAGCCGTAGGGGTATTCCAGCGCGCCCTGCAGGGCGCTGGCGAACGGGATCGGCGGCAAGGCGCTGACCAGCATGCGCGCGGTGACCGAGCCGGCCATCAGGCCTTCGGCATCGCTGGCGCCCAGCGTCACCGGCGCCAACGGGTCGAGCACGCGGGTCTGCGTGCGCAGCACCGACGGCCACGCCGCGCGCACCGGCAGGTCGTAGCGACGGTCGGCGGCATAGCCATTGCCTTCCACCCGCACCCGCACCTTGGCCACCGTGTAGCCCTCCTGCGCCACCAGCGGGAAGCTCAGCGTGGCCTTGCCGTCCTTGCCCAGCTTGGCGCTGCGCGCGTTGTCGGCGATCGCCAGTGGGCCTTCGCCGTCCACCCGCACCTTGAACTCGCCCGGCTGGCCGGTGAAGTTCTGCACGTCCAGGGTCACCGTGCTGCGGTCGCCCGGCGCCATCACCCGCGGCATGCTGGCCTCGGCCACGATCGGCGCGCGCACCAGGGTCTCCACATCGCGGTTGCCGTAGCGCTCGTCCGAATAGACCAGCGCAGACACGCGCAGGGTGCCGTTGAAGTCCGGCACCGGCAACTGCACGCGGGCGTTGCCCTTGGCGTCGAGCTGCACCGGGCCGGAGAACAGGTCCACCGTCTGCACCCGCGCGGTCGGCCGCTTGGCCTGCGGCAAGGCCGCCAGCGCCATGTCGCCGCCGAAGCGCAGCTTGCCGGTGCCGCCCTCGAAGCTCTCGATGACCCGGCCGTAGATGTCGTAGGCGTCCACGCCCAGGCGCCGCTGCGCGAAGAACTGCGCGTTGGCGTCGGGCACCGGGAAGCGGGTGATGTTGAGGATGCCCATGTCCACCGCGGAGATGGTCACGTGCGCCTGCTTGCCGGCCAGTTCCGGCACGCTCACCGTCACCGGCAGCGGCTGCTCCGGGCGCATCTGCTTGGGCGCGACCAGGCCCACCGCCACGCGCCGGGCCTTGCGGTCCATCGGCACGTGGGCCACGCCGACCGCGCGCGCCGGGGTGATCTTGCTCGGCGCCGAGCCGCCGCGGAACACCAGGGCGGTGACATAGACGTCGTGGCGCTCCCAGTCCTTGGTCACCGGGATCTCGAAGCTGCTGCCCGGCTTCACGTCGATGTCCTGCACGTACAGCATGCGGTCGCTCTCGACCATCAGCAGGCCGGGGCCGGCATGCGGCGGGGTCAGGGTGACCTTGAGCGTGTCGCCGGCCTTGTAGCCGGTCTTGTCCAGCGCCAGCTTGACCTTGTCCGGGCGCGCGTCGAGGCCGCGGTTGTCGTCGTTCCAGCTCCAGCCCGCGTGGAACGGATAGCGCGTGGTCAGACCGGTGGCCGGGTCGAACACGTCCACCCGGTACTCGCCCCACTCCACCGGGAAATCGAACTTGGCGGCGCTGGCGCCGGCATCGACGGTGAGCGTCTGCTTGTTCTCGAAGCGACGGGTGAAGTCGTAGTCCCAGCGGTTGTCGGTGAACGCCCAGTGGTAGTCGCGCAGCTCGCGCACCAGGGTCACCTTCAGGCCCTTGGCCGGCTGCGGCTTGCCCTGTGCATCCACCCGCATCAGTTCGAAGCGCGCGTTGGCGTTGGCGTCGGCACCGTCCTTGTCGTCGAACAGCGGGTGCACGCCGACCAGCGCCGGCGCTGGCCACAGCACGCGCTTGAGCGTGCGGGTGACGGTGCGGCCGCCGGTCTCGTACACGCTGGCCGAGACCAGCGCGGCGATGGTGCTGGTCGGCTTGGCCTCGTCGGGCAGCGCCAGGTCCTCGCTGAGCTTGCCGTCGGCGCCGAACTCGGTATCGACCACGTCCTTGGCCTCGCGCGGCAACTGCAGGGTCGGGTCGCCGAAGAAGTAGCCCGGCAGCGCCTCCACCGGATGCTGCTCGACCGCCACCGCCAGCTTGGCGGTGAAACGGTTGCCCGCGGCAGGCGCGCCGTACAGGTAGGCGGCAGTGGCCTGCAGCTTGAACGGCTCGCCCGGCTTAAGCGTCTTCTGCGCGCTGTCCAGGTCCAGCTTCATGCGCTCGGGCAGGAATTCCTCGATGCGCAGGGTCATGCCCTGCACCGCTTCCTTGCTGGTCGGGTCGGTGCGGAACTCCACCTGCCAGCGCCCGGTCGGCGCATCGGCGGGGATCAACTGCTCGAAGCTGAAATAGCCCTGCTCGCCCGGCTGCAGCCGGGTCTCGCGGAAGATCTTGCCGTCGGGCTGCTTGAGCCGCAGGAACACCGGCTGCGCCCCCTTGCCGGTGGTCGGCACCGGTTTGCCGTCGTTGTCGCGCAGCAGCGCCGACACCCGCACGGTCTCGCCGGGGCGGTACAGGTCGCGGCCGGACCAGGCGAACACGTCGAACCAGGCGTTCTCGCGCCCGGCCACGGCGAACTCGCTCAGGTCCAGCGCCGGCTGGTTGAACGGCAGCATCGACAGGTCGGTGCCGCTGCGCGCCACCAGCACCTGGCCGGCGTCGAGCGTGTAGTTCAGCAGCGCATTGCCGTTATCGTCGGTCTGGCCCTTCAGGAACAGCTCGCCGTCGGCGTTGAGCACGCGCAGTTCCACCTTCTTCAGCGGCTCGCCGCTCTGCAGCGAGGCGGTGTGCACGAACAGCTTGTCCTTGTAGGCGCGCGCGTGCAGGCCGATGTCGCTGACAGTGAAGAAGGCGGTGTCGTACTCGTTGTCGAACTTGCCGGGGCGACGCAGCACCGCGAAGTACAGGCCCGGCGCCTGCAGTTCCTTGATCTCCTGGATCGGCAGGTAGGTCAGCGCGCGCTCGTTCTTGTCGCCACCGAGCACGAAGCGGTTGGTATAGACCGAGTCGGCCAGTTGCGAGATCGGGGTGTGGTCGCCGTAGTCGCTGTCCAGCTCCCAGGTGCCGCGGCGGCCGCCGCGCTGGTACTGGGCGAAGAACGCCGGCAGCGCGCTGTCCTTGACCCGCATGAACTCCACGTCCACTTCCGGCACGTTGAGCGAGACCACCGGCAGGCCGCGGCTCTCGCGCGCCGGCAGCACGCTGCCCTGCGAGGCGAAGCCGACCGCCGGGGTCAGTTCGCCGGTGTAGACCTTCTGCTTGAGCGGCTTGCCCAGGCGGCTGCCGTCGGCGGCCAGCAGGTCGGCCGAGATCACCACGGTGTAGTCCTTGGCCGCTTCCACGTAGGGATAGCGCAGGGTCTTGCCGTCGTCGGACAGCGACCAGGCGCTCTCGTCGGTGCCGACCTTCTCCTCGAAGCGCAGCAGCTTGTCGAAATCCTGGGTGCCGACCAGCGGCCGCGAGAACTCCAGCGCCAGCGACAGCCCGTCGCCCTTCTGGTCGGGATAGGCGCGGACCAGGCCGAAGCCCTTCATCGCTTCCTTCTGCCCCTTCACCGGCTCGCCGCTGGCTTCGGGCAACTGCCCGGATTCGTTGCGCTTGCAGCCGCCCAGCGCCAGCGCCAAGCCCAGCAGCAAGAACGTCCCCATCAACCCCGCGCGCAGGCCCGCCCAGCGCCGCTTCGAATCCGTGTGCATGCGTTCGCTCCGTGAATGTGGCGCGAGTATAAAGCGCCGGCGCGACGGTCAGGAGGGGCGACGGTGCACCATCCGTCGGCGTGTGTGCGGCAGGCCGCCGTCGGCGCGGAAGCACGTCCCGCAACCACGCCACCGATCGCCATGGAGCCTCCGTAGGAGCGGCTTCAGCCGCGACGGGCTTTACCGGGAACGCGGGTCGCGGCTGAAGCCGCGCCTACCCCTGAGTAGTCATGGGCTCTCGCCTTGAGGCCAGGTTGGAGGACTTCGGCCCCACCGCGACGGCACTGGGTGCGCCGATGGCGCCACTCGTCGGGACTGAAGTCCCTCCCACATGAGGCTTGCGCCGCGGGTGCCTTCGGCATGGGCCATCGGATTGACTCCCCTGTGGGAGGGACTTCAGTCCCGACTGCAGAGCAACGAAGCAGCCAACTGCCTCGCTCATCGCGACGACACGTCAGCGCAGCAACCGCCGCATGTACAGCGCGATCAGCCGCGGCCGGTCCAGCGCCAGGCAGACCTGCGCGTTGGCCGCAGCCCCCGGCGCGTCCGCCGTCGGCGTCTCGCGGGTATAGCCCTTGTCGTCGACCACGATGCGCAACGGCACGGTGGGGCACAGGCCCGGGTCGAGCAACTGCGCCACCGGCACCACGTCGAACAGGGTCGGGGTGGCGCTGGCCCAGGGCTGGTCGGTGTCGCGCCACTGGTAGTAGAGCTGCGCCAGTGCGTCGGTCAGCGGCTCGCCATGGGCGAACAGCGCCACCCGCTCCGGCTCCTCCAGGGTCACCTGGGTGGCGTCCAGCGGCAGCATCACGATCGGCACGCCGGCGCCGAACACGCGCTGCGCGGCGGGGATGTCGGCGGCGATGTTGTATTCGGCCGCCGGCGGACTCGGTGGGCGGTAGCGCGACTTGCCGTAGCCCACGCGTACCGAACCACCCATCAGCACCACCTGCTTGAGCTGCGCGAAACCGGCCGGGTCGCGCTGCTGCGCGCGCGCCGCGTCGGTCAGCGGGCCGAGCACCAGCAGGGTGACCTGGCCGGGATAGCGCCGCGCCTGCGCCAGGATGAAAGCGGCCGCATCCGGCGCCTTGCGCGGCAGCGTCCCCTTCGCCGCCCAGCGCGCCTGGCTGAAGGGAATCGTGCTGTCGGTGCGCTGGCCGATCGCCAGCGGGATGTCGCTGCGCCCGGCCTGCTGCAGCAGCCGCTGCAGCAGTTGCGCGCGCAGGCCGGTGTCGCCCCAGGCCGAGGCGATGCCCAGCACCTGCAACTCCGGGCTGCGCAACAGCAGCGCCAGCGCGAACGCATCGTCGATGTCGTCGCCGACATCGGTGGACACCACCACCTTCTGCACCGGCGCGCTCGTCGTTGGCGCTGACGCCGCCACCGCATCGGCCGCCCAGGTCGCCGCGATCAGCAGCGCCGACGCCGCCCATTGCTTCAGCACGCGCATGCGCGTCTCCCAAAAAAGAACCGCCGGCATGATAGCCGGCGGTCGGTGTTGCAACGGCGGGGCCGCGGATCAGAAGTTGGCGCGGAACTGCGCGCCGACGATGCGCGGATCGTTGATGAAGCCGGTGAGGTTGTTGAAGTCGATCGCACCGGTGGCGCGGATCTGGTTGGTGCAGTTGCGGCAGAACACCGAGACCTCGTACGCGCCGGCGCCCCAGTTGTAGCCGATCTTGGCACCGCCCTCGAGCAGCGGCTGGCCGACGAACTCGCGCGAGTCGTACAGGAAGAAGTTGATCTCGCTGCGGTAGGACCAGTCGGTGAAGAAGAAGAACTCGGCGTCGTCGCCGACCGGGATGCCGTAGCGCAGGGTCGCGTTGCCCATCCACTTGGCCGCCTGCGGCAGCACGTTGCCGTCGATCAGCGCGCGGCCGGAGGCATTGATCGGATCGGTCACGGTGCAGGTGCGGCACACGCCCACCGACAGGGTCGGGTCCTCGATGCGGGTCCAGTTGTAGGCGCCGCCCAGGGTCATGCGCAGGTTCTGGGTCAGCAGCGCTTCGAAGTCGAACTCGGCGCCGCGCGCCTTGGAGGCCTTGGCGTTGAGCAGGCGCACGTCGTTGGAGGCGCCGCCGACCGCGGTCAACTGCTGGTTCTTCACCTTGAAGTCGTAGACGTCGAAGCTCAGGCGCGCACGCTTGTCGAACAGGTCGGACTTGATGCCGATCTCGTAGGAGTCCACGGTCTCCGGCGCGGCCACGGTCAGCGGCGCGGTGGCCGACGGCACGCCGAAGCTGGCGCCGCGGAAACCGCGGGCAGCGCGCCCGTAGACGTTGACGTTGTCGTTGATGGTGTAGGTGGCGCTGAGGTCGCCGGTGACCTTGGAATTGTCGGTGCTGCCGCTGGAGGGCTGCTGCAGGGTCACGCGGTCCAGCGCGAGCACGTCGAAGGTCTTCTTGTCGTAGGTGTAGCGGATGCCGGCGCGCAGGTTCAGGCGCTCGGTGGCCGCGTAGTTCAGCGAACCGAACGCCGCCCACGAGGTGTTGCGCTGGCGGGTCAGCTGGTAGCTGGCCAGGGTGCCGCCGGCCAGGGTGTTGTAGGTGTAGTTCTCGCCTTCCACCGAATCGTTGAAGTAGTACAGGCCGGCCTGCCAGTTCAGCGGCCCGGCGTACTGCGACTCGGCGCGCAGCTCCTGCGAATACTGGTCCAGGTTCTTGATGCCGCCGGCGGTCTCCACCGGGAACGGGATCACCCCGGGGCCGGACGGCGGCGCGAACACCGCGCCGTAGCCGCCGTCGATGTCGCCGCGGCTGTAGTACTTGCCGATGCCCTCGTAGCCGGTGATCGAGTGCAGCACGATGTCGCCCAGGTCCCAGGTCAGGTTGGCGCTGCCGCCGTAGGTCTGCAGTTCCTGGGTGTTCTTGCCGTCGATGGACACCTTGTCCGGGTCGAAGCCGGCGACCAGCTGGTTGGTGCCCGGCTGGAAGATGTTGGCGCGGAACAGCCGCGCGGTGCCGTCGAGGTGGCGCGCGTGCGCGTTGAACAGCGCGCTGAAGTCCTCGCCCGGCTGGAACAGCACCTGCAGGCGCACCGCCGAGTCCATGTAGCCTTCGAAGGAGCGGTTGTCGACGGTGTTGTCGACCCAGTCGCCGCGGCGCTGGCCCAGCGCCGACAGGCGCGCGGCCCACTTGTCGCCCATCGCCACGCTCAGGCCGGTTTCCATGGTCATGGTGCCGTAGGTGCCGTAGGACAGGCTGGCATAGCCGTCGTTGGCGCCGATGGTCGGCTTGACCGAGTTGAACTTGACCACGCCGGCGGGGGTGTTGCGGCCGAACAGCGTGCCCTGCGGGCCGCGCAGCACTTCCAGGCTCTGCAGGTCGAAGATCGGGAAGCCCTTCAGGAACGCGTTCTCGGCGACCACATCGTCATAGATCAGCGACACCGGCTGCGAGGCGTAGGTGTTGAAGTCGGTGTTGCCGTAGCCGCGGATGTAGAAGCGCGGGAACACGCGGCCGTTGGACGACTCGACGTTGAGGCTGGGCGCCTTGCCGGCCAGCACGCGCACGTCCGAGCCGCTGGTGGCGATGGCGTCCAGGTATTCCGGGCGCAGCACGCTGGCCGACACCGGCACGTCCTTGGAGTCCTCGGCACGGCGCTCGGCGGTGACCTTGATCGTGTCCAGACGGGCGACCCCGTCGGTGCTGTCCGCCTGCTGGGCGGCGGCGGGGAACGAAAGCGCGGAAACGACGGCAACGGCAAGCGCACTGGCGCGCAGCGACCAACTGGCAGACATGGGAACTCCGGGATGGGTGGACGTGATCGGGAGCGCGCCGAGTCCTTGCCGCGCCGCAGCATAATTAACACAAAATATACATCCTGTGGCGGCCGGCGTCATCTGCTGGGGTGGGGATTTGGGATTGGGGAGTCGGGATTGGCAAAAGCGGGGCTGGCGGCGGCGGCTCGCCTGCCGGCCCCGGCCGGCTTCCCTTCTCGGATGGCCGCAGCCGCTTTTGGTCGCGTCGGGACTGAATTCCCTCCCACAAGGACAGGCACAGCGCGCGGTCGCCGGTGGCCGTGGCCGTGACGCTGGCGGCAGAGCACGGAACCGCAGAGATGCCCTGTGGGAGGGACTTCAGTCCCGACGCGCGAGGCCCTCAGGCTCCAGACCGCTTTGGCGCACCGGTGGCAGCAACATGCCGCGACGACGCTCGATCCATGGCACACCGCTCTTCCAAGCGACCACGCCAAACCGCACGTCCTGCGCCCGCGGCCGGAACGCCAGCAGCGCAAAAGTCCATCCCGCTGCCGCAAGCCCACCCAGGCCGCACGAAATCGCATCGCATGCCGCGCGCCGCTTCACACAGCGACCGCTGCCGACGTCTGAAGAGCGCGCATCCGCGCTGCCCTGGAGAGACCCCGATGTTCACACCCCGATCCCTGTCCCTCGTCGCCGTGCTCTGCGCGACGCTGCTCACCTGTTCCGCCCAGGCCAAGACCTGCACCACGGTCGACAACATCGTGGCCAGCACCGCGTCGGACACCGCCAATCGCGACGCTGGCGGCATTGGCGGGCATGTCGGCCTGCACATGCAGAACGCCACGACGCCGCTGCCGCCCAGCGGCGCGCAGAGTCAGCTCGGGAAATCGGCGTTCGCCGACTGGACGACGTTCCAGGGCGCCTTCAGCAAGTGGGCAGCCGCCACGACCGGCAAGCACGTCGACTGCGGCACCAGTGGCGGCCCGAAGGACATCGTCGATGCGGCCAGTGTCGGCATCACCGCGGGATGGGCCTGCACCTCCGCGGACGGGGACGGCATCTGCACCAACTGGCGCAAGTTCAAGCCGGTCAAGGTCTGCTTCTGGTACGCCAACTCGAAGGCCACGAGCGGCAAGTGGCTGCTCAACACGGCCTACCCGTCGCTCAACGCGGACTGCAGTTGAGCGGTCCCATCAGCGTTGGCGGTGCCGTGCGGAGCTGTGCCTGCGCACGGCCTGCCGGCTCAGCCCGCCGGCGTCTCCGGCACCCGCACCCAGCCTTCCATCAGCACGCGCGCGCTGCGGCTCATCAAGGCCTTGGTGACGGTCCACTGGCCGTCCACCTGGCGCGCCTCGGCGCCGACCCGCAAGGTGCCGGAGGGATGGCCGAAGCGCACCGCCGTGCGTTCGCCGCCGCCGGCGGCGCGGTTGACCAGGGTGCCGGGGATCGCCGCGGCGGTGCCGATCGCCACCGCCGCGGTGCCCATCATCGCGTGGTGCAGCTTGCCCATCGACATCGCCCGCACCAGCAGGTCGATGTCGGCAGCCGCCACCGGCTTGCCGCTGGAGGCGATGTAGTCGGCCGGCGGCGCGACGAAGGCGACCTTGGGCGTGTGCTGGCGGGTCGCTGCGTCTTCCAGCGTGGCGATCAGGCCCATGCGCAGCGCGCCGTACGCGCGGATGGTTTCGAAGCGTTGCAGCGCCTGCACATCGCCGTTGATCGCGTCCTGCAGTTCGGTGCCCTGGTAACCCAGCGCCTGCGCATCGAGGAAGATGGTGGGAATGCCGGCGTTGATCAGGGTCGCCTGGAAGCTGCCGACGCCGGGCACCTCCAGCGTGTCGACCAGGTGGCCGGTGGGGAACATGGCGCCGCCGGCGCCGTCCTCGTCGGCGGCCGGGTCGAGGAATTCCAGCGCGATCTCCGCCGCCGGGAAGGTCACCCCGTCCAGCTCGAAATCGCCGGTCTCCTGCACCGCGCCGTCGGTCATCGGCACCTGCGCGACGATGGTCTTGCCGATGTTGGCCTGCCAGATCCGTACCGTGGCCACGCCATCGCGCGGAATCCGCGCCGGATCGACCAACCCGGCGGCGATCGCGAACGGCCCCACCGCCGCCGACAGGTTGCCGCAGTTGCCGCTCCAGTCCACGAAGGCGCGCTCGATCGCCACCTGGCCGAACAGATAGTCCACGTCGTGGTCCGGGCGCGTGCTCGGCGCCACGATCACGGTCTTGCTGGTGCTGGAGGTGGCCCCGCCCATGCCGTCGATCTGCTTGGCGTAGGGATCGGGGCTGCCGATCACCCGCTGCAGCAGCGCATCGCGCGCCGGGCCCGACGTCTGCGCCGCCGCGGGCAGATCCTGCAGGCGAAAGAACACGCCCTTGGAGGTGCCGCCGCGCATGTAGGTGGCGGGGATGCGGAGTTGCGGAGCGTGGGCCATGGCGGTTCCGGGTGCGTACGAAAGAAGAGACGGCGGATCAGGGCGAATCGGGAATCTCGGGTTCGACCAGTTGCGTCAGCAGGGTCAGCGACTCCTGCCAGCCGAGGTGGCAGAACTCCACCGGGATCTGCGGCGGGATGCCTTCCTGCACGATCTCCAACGCGGTACCGCAGGCCACCGGTCGCAGCCGCACGGTCACGATCATCTCGCCGGGCAGGTCCGGGTTGTCGAAGCGGTCGGTGTGGCGGATCAGCTGGCCGGGCACCAGTTCCAGGTAGGTGCCGCCGAAGGAACTGCTGGTGCCGGTGCCGAGGTTGGTGAAACTCATCCGGAAGCTGCCGCCCACCCGCGCGTCCAGCGCGTGCACGGTGGCGACGAAGCCATGCGGCGGCAGCCATTTGGCCAACGCCGCCGGCTCCAGGAAGGCGCGGTAGACGCGCTCGGCCGGCGCGCGCAGCACGCGATGCAGGTGGACTGTCCCGGTGGTGGCGGCGGACGTGGTCATGGCGGTCTCCTCGGCGGTGGCGGGCGCGCCCAGCATGGCACGCGCCCGATGACAGCGGCAGCCGGCTCAGGCGCTGCGGGCGTCCTCGAGGAAATCCTGGGCGAAGCGCTGCAGCACGCCGCCGGCCTCGTAGATGGACACTTCCTCGTTGCTGTCCAGCCGGCACAGCACCGGCACCTCCACCGCGGCGCCGTCCCTGCGCACGATACGCAGGGTCAGCGTGGCGCCCGGGGTGCGCGCGCCGACCACGTCGAAGGTCTCGCTGCCGTCGATGCCCAGGGTCGTGCGCGTGGTGCCCGGCAGGAACTGCAGCGGCAGCACGCCCATGCCGATCAGGTTGGTGCGGTGGATGCGCTCGAAGCCCTCGGCCACGATCGCCTCGACCCCGGCCAGGCGCACGCCCTTGGCCGCCCAGTCGCGCGAGGAGCCCTGGCCGTAGTCGGCGCCGGCGATCACGATCAGCGGCTGCTTGCGCGCCATGTAGGTTTCGATCGCCTCCCACATGCGCAGCACCTGCCCGTCCGGCTCCAGCCGGGTCAGCGAGCCCTGCTTCACCTTGCCGTCGACCACCGCCATTTCGTTGATCAGCTTCGGGTTGGCGAAAGTGGCGCGCTGCGCGGTGAGGTGGTCGCCGCGATGGGTGGCGTAGGAGTTGAAGTCCTCCTCCGGCACGCCCATGTGCGCCAGGTATTCGCCGGCGGCGCTGTCGGCCAGGATCGCGTTGGACGGCGACAGGTGGTCGGTGGTGATGTTGTCGCCGAGCACCGCCAGCGCGCGCATGCCGCGCAGCGTGCGTTCGCCGGCCAGCGCGCCTTCCCAGTACGGCGGGCGACGGATGTAGGTGCTGCGCGGGCGCCAGGCGTACAGCGGCGCCACCGGCGCGCCCTGCTCCACGCGCACGTTGAACATCGGCGCATAGACGCGGCGGAACTGCTCCGGCTTCACCGCGGCACGCACCGCCGCATCGATCTCGGCGTCGCTGGGCCAGATGTCCTTCAGCCGCACCTCGCGGCCGTCGGCGTCGGTGCCCAGCACGTCCTTCTCGATGTCGAAGCGCACCGTGCCGGCGATGGCGTAGGCGATCACCAGCGGCGGCGAGGCCAGGAACGCCTGCTTGGCGTAGGGATGGATGCGCCCGTCGAAGTTGCGGTTGCCCGACAGCACCGCGGTGGCGTACAGGTCGCGCTCCACGATCTCCTGCTGGATGCGCGGATCCAGCGCGCCGCTCATGCCGTTGCAGGTGGTGCAGGCGAAGGCGACGATGCCGAAGCCCAAAGCCTCCAGGTCCGGCAGCAGGCCGGCCTCTTCCAGGTACAGCTGCACCGCCTTGGAGCCCGGCGCCAACGAGGTCTTCACCCACGGCTTGCGGACCAGGCCGCGCGCGCGCGCATTGCGCGCCAGCAGGCCGGCGGCGATGACGTTGCGCGGGTTGGAGGTGTTGGTGCAACTGGTGATGGCGGCGATGATCACCGCGCCGTCGGGCATGCGCCCCTGCGCCTGCTCGGCCTGGCCGGCGGCCAGCTTGCTGGCGTCGGCGATGCCGCGCGCGGCCAGCTCGGTGGTCGCCACGCGCTTGTGCGGATTGCTGGGGCCGGCCATGTTGCGCACGACCTGCGACAGGTCGAAGCGCAGCACGCGCTCGTACTGCGCGGTGGCCAGCGCATCGGCCCACAGCCCGGTGGTGCGCGCGTACTGCTCCACCAGCGCCACCTGCGTTTCCTCGCGCCCGGTCAGGCGCAGGTAGTCCAGGGTCTGCTGGTCGATGTAGAACATCGCCGCGGTGGCGCCGTATTCCGGGCACATGTTGGAGATGGTGGCGCGGTCGCCGATGGTCAGCGCGGCGGCGCCTTCGCCGAAGAACTCCAGGTACGCGCCGACCACGCGCTCCTGGCGCAGGAACTCGGTCAGCGCCAGCACCACGTCGGTGGCGGTGATGCCGGGCTGCGGCCGGCCGCTCAGTTCGACGCCGACGATGTCCGGCAGGCGCATCCACGAGGCGCGGCCGAGCATCACGCTCTCCGCTTCCAGCCCGCCGACGCCGATCGCGATCACGCCCAGCGCGTCCACGTGCGGCGTGTGGCTGTCGGTGCCCACGCAGGTATCGGGGAACGCGACGCCGTCGTGCACGTAGATCACAGGCGACATCTTCTCCAGATTGATCTGGTGCATGATGCCGTTGCCCGGCGGGATCACGTCCACGTTGCGGAACGCGCGCTTGCTCCAATCGATGAAGTGGAAGCGATCCTCGTTGCGGCGATCCTCGATCGCGCGGTTCTTGGCGAAGGCCTGCGGATCGTCGCCGCCGCACTCCACCGCCAGCGAGTGATCGACGATCAACTGCACCGGCACCACCGGATTGACCTTGGCCGGGTCGCCGCCCTGCTCGGCGATGGCGTCGCGCAGTCCCGCCAGGTCGACCAGCGCGGTCTGGCCGAGGATGTCGTGGCACACCACCCGCGCCGGAAACCACGGGAAATCCAGGTCGCGGCGGCGCTCGATCAACTGCAGCAAGGCCTCGTGCAGCAGGTCCGGATCGCAGCGGCGCACCAGGTTCTCGGCGAACACGCGCGACACATAGGGCAGGCCGGCATAGGCGCCCGGGCTGATCGCATCGACTGCGGCACGCGCGTCGAAGTAGTCCAGCGCGGTGCCGGGCAGGGATTTACGGTAGTGGCTGTTCATGGCTGGCTACAGTAGAAAAAAAGCGAAGACAGGACCCCTTCTCCCTTCGGGAGAAGGTGCCCCGAAGGGGCGGATGAGGGTACGGGCGAAGCCTGGTGCAACCCGATTCCTCATGAGGGGCGGATGAGGGTACGAGCGAAGCCTGGTGCACTCAGTCTCCTCATGAGGGCGGATGAGGGTACGGGCGAAGCCTGGTGCAACCCGATTCCTCATGAGGGCGGATGAGGTTACGAGCGAAGCTCAATGCAACCCAACACCACGAGGCTGCGCCCGTACCCTCACCCCCCGACCCCTCTCCCGACGGGAGAGGGGAGGATCAGCGGCGCTGATCGATCGGTACGAACGCCTGATCCTCCGGCCCCACGTAGTGCGCGCTGGGGCGGATGATCTTGCCGTCGATACGCTGCTCGATGATGTGCGCGCTCCAGCCGGCGGTGCGGGCGATCACGAACAGCGGGGTGAACATCGCCGTCGGCACGCCCATCATGTGGTAGCTGACCGCGCTGAACCAGTCCAGGTTCGGGAACATCTTCTTGATGTCCCACATCACCGTCTCCAGCCGCTCGGCGATGTCGTACATCTTGCGGCTGCCCTGCGCTTCGGACAGCTCGCGCGCCACGTCCTTGATGACCTGGTTGCGCGGATCGGACACCGTGTACACCGGGTGGCCAAAGCCGATGATCACTTCCTTGCGCTCGACCCGCGCGCGGATGTCGGCCTCGGCCTCGTCCGGGGTGTCGTAGCGCTTCTGCACCTCGAAGGCGACCTCGTTGGCGCCGCCGTGCTTGGGCCCGCGCAGCGCGCCGATGCCGCCGGCGATGGCGCTGTACATGTCACTGCCGGTGCCGGCGATGACCCGGCAGGCGAAGGTGGAAGCGTTGAATTCGTGCTCGGCGTACAGGATCAGGCTGGTGTGCATCGCCTGCACCCATTCCTCGTGCGGCTTGAAGCCGTGCAGCAGGCGCAGGAAATGCCCGCCGATCGAGTCGTCGTCGGTCTCCACCTCGATGCGCCGGCCGTTGTGGCTGTAGTGGTACCAGTACAGCAGCATCGAGCCGAGGCTGGCCATCAGCTTGTCGGCGATGTCGCGCGCGCCGGGATGGTTGTGGTCGTCCTTCTCCGGCTGCACGCAGCCCAGCACCGACACGCCGGTGCGCATCACGTCCATCGGATGTGCCGACGGCGGCAACTGCTCCAGCGCGGCCTTGACCGCGGCCGGGATGCCGCGCAGCGAGCGCAGCTTGGCCTTGTAGCCGCGCAGCTCGCTGTTGCTGGGCAGCTTGCCGTGCACCAGCAGGTAGGCGATCTCCTCGAACTGGCTGGTGCGGGCCAGGTCCAGGATGTCGTAGCCGCGGTAGTGCAGGTCGTTGCCGCTGCGACCCACCGTGCACAGCGCGGTGTTGCCGGCGGCGGTGCCGGACAGGGCCACCGATTTCTTCGGCTTGAAGGCGGGGGCGGTCTGCGGAGCGGTGTCGTTCATGGCGAATCTCCCGGTGTTGCGGTCGGATGAGTGCGGTGGATCAGGGGGCCTGCGGTGGCGGCGGCGGCGTGACGCCAGCGCGCTCGAGCAGTTGCTGCAGCATGAGGATCTGGCGGTTCTGCAATTCCACCAGCGTCGCCCAGTCCTGCTCGCGCAGTTGGTTGAGCTTCTCGTGCACCTGCAGGATCTCCAGCTCGGCCTTGATGTTCACTTCGTAGTCGTTCTGCGCATGCAGGCGGTCCACCGCCGCCTGGCGGTTCTGGCTCATCATGATCACCGGCGCCTGGATCGCCGCCAGGCACGACAGGCACAGGTTGAGCAGGATGTAGGGATACGGATCGAAGGCGTGCGCCAGCACCAGGCTGTTGAGCACGATCCAGCCCAGCAGCACCACGCAGAAGCCGATGATGAACGTCCAGCTGCCGCCGATCGCGGCGACGCGGTCGGCCACGCGCTCGCCCAGCGAGCGGTCGCGGTCGGCCTGCGTGACGATGTCGCGGGCCACGTGGCGCTTGGCGATGAAGCGCTCCACCACCTCGCGCTCAGCCTCGGACAGCTTGTCCAGTTCGGTCTGCAGCAGGTGCCGCGCGGTCTGGCGGCGATCGATGCGGCTGCGCAGGAACGAGGCAGCGCTGGCGTGGGTATTCATGGGCAGGCTCGGGCAGGAAAATCGCCGCCGATCATGCGCCCTTGCCGGCGAACAGCGCATCCAGGCGCTGCTCGAAGGCGTGGTAGCCGATGCGCTCGTACAGTTCCTCGCGGGTCTGCATGCGTTCCAGCACTCCCTGCTGGTGACCGTCGCGGCGGATCGCGGTGTACACGTCCTCGGCGGCCTTGTTGGCGGCGCGGAACGCCGACAGCGGGAACAACTGGATCGCCACGCCGGCCGATGCCAGTTCGTCGCGGGTGAACAGCGGGGTCTTGCCGAACTCGGTGATGTTGGCCAGCACCGGCACCTTCACCGCGTCGACGAAACGGCGGTAGGTGTCCAGGTCGTACGCGGCCTCGGCGAAGATGCCGTCGGCGCCGGCCTCCACGCAGGCGATGGCGCGCTCGATCGCCGCGTCCACGCCCTCGGTCTGGATCGCGTCGGTGCGCGCGATCAGGAAGAAATCCGGATCGGTCTTGGCATCGGCCGCGGCCTTGACCCGGTCCACCATCTCGCCCTGGCTGACGATCTCCTTGCCCGGGCGGTGACCGCAGCGCTTGGCGCCGACCTGGTCCTCGATGTGGCAGGCGGCCGCGCCGGCCTTGATCAGCGCCTTGATGGTGCGTTCGATGTTGAACGCACTCGGCCCGAAGCCGGTGTCGATGTCCACCAGCAGCGGCAGCGGGCACACGTCGGTGATGCGACGCACATCGATCAGCACGTCCTCCAGGGTGTTGATGCCCAGGTCGGGCAGGCCCAGCGAGCCGGCGGCGACGCCACCGCCGGACAGGTAGATGGCCTTGTAGCCGGCACGCTGCGCCAGCAGCGCATGATTGGCGTTGATCGCACCGATCACCTGCAACGGCGCTTCGGCGGCCAGGGCGGCGCGGAAACCGGCGCCGGGGGAAACGAGGGACATGGGCGGCTCCTGACGAAGAGGCGGCGGCGCCCCGCCGGGCGTTCCGCGATGGGCGCCAATCTGGCACTCTCGCCGGCACGGATCAATCTTGATTCAATGAATCAACCTATCGTCTCTTCATGTCCGACAGCCCTGACCGCAACCTGATCTCTGCCGCGCAGGCCTGCGCCTTGCTCGGCATCAGCAGCGCCACCCTGTATGCCTACGTCAGCCGCGGCCTGCTCAGCTCGCGCGCCGGCGCCGACCACCGCAGCCGTGCCTACCTGCGCACCGAAGTGGAGCGGCTGGCGCAGCGCAAGCGCGCCGGCCGCGGCGCCGCGCGCGGTGCCGCGCAGAGCCTGGACCGCGGCCTGCCGGTGCTGGAGACGCGGATCTCGCTGATCCGCCCCGACGGCCCCTACTACCGCGGGCGTTCGGCGGTGGCCATGGTCCGCGCCGGCGCCAGCCTGGAGGACGTCGCGCGGCTGCTGTGGGACTGCCCGGACGGCGAAGACCCGTTCGCCAGCGCGCCGGTTGCGCCGTGGCCGGCGGTGCTGGCGCCGCTGGCCGGGCATGCCGCGCTGCCGCCGCTGGAACGCGCCATGGCCTGCATCCCGCTGCTGGCCCTGGAGCTGCGCCAATCGCTCAACGCCGCCCCCGGCGTGCGCCGCGAGATCGCCGCCACCCTGCTGCGGCAGAACGCCGCGCTACTGGTCGGCACCGCGCCGGACGCACGCCCACTGCATCGCCTGATCGCCGACCACTGGCGTCCCGGCGATGCCGACTTCGCCGAACTGGTGCGCGCCGCGCTGCTGCTGTGCGCCGACCACGAGCTCAACGTCTCCGCCTTCGCCGCCCGCGTGGTCGCCTCCACTGGCGCGCCGCTGCACGCCACGGTCAGCGCCGGCCTGGCCGCACTGTCCGGCCCGCGCCACGGCGGCGCCACCGCCCGCGCCCACGCCCTGCTGCGCGACGCCCAGGACGCGCCCAGCGCCGCCGCCCTGATCGCCGAACGCTGGCAGCGCGGCGACGACCTGCCCGGCTTCCACCACGCCCTGTATCCCGACGGCGACCCGCGCGCGGCCGAAGTGCTGCGCCTGCTGCGCGAACGCAGCGCCGGCAGCGCGCGCATGCAGCACGTGGACGCGGTGATCGCCGCCGCCCAGGACTGCAGCGGCCAGCGCCCGAACATCGACTGCCTGCTGGCCGCACTCTGCTTCGTCCACGACCTGCCGGCAGCGCACGCCCTGGTGCTGTTCGCCGCCGCCCGCCAGGCCGGCTGGCTGGCCCACGCCCTGGAGCAACAGGCGCTGGGCAAGCTGATCCGGCCACGCGCCCGCTACACCGGGGCGATGCCGGAGGATGGCGCTGCGCGCGGCTGAAAGGGCGGCGAACGCACCTTGCGCATGCACCAAAATTGGTACACCATGCCACCATGGAGACCACACTGGACGTGCGCTTCTACCGTGCCGCATCGGGCGTCGAGCCGGTGCGGGTCTGGCTTAGGGAAGACGTCTCCGCCGATGCCAGGCGCGCCATCGGCGGCGACATCAAGACGGTGCAGTTGGGATGGCCGCTGGGCATGCCCTTGGTGCGCAAGCTGGACCAGCGCCTGTGGGAAGTGCGCAGTGCGATTCCCGAAGGCATTGCGCGGATTTTTTTCACCACCGTTGGATCGGACATGGTGCTGCTGCACGGCATCGTCAAGAAGTCGGGCAAGACCCCGAGCGCCGATCTCGCCACCGCCAAACGCCGCAGAGACAAGGTGATGCGATGAGCCGCAATCCCCATATCGGGTCCAGCTTCGACAGTTTCCTGGACGAGGAAGGCATCCTCGAAGACACCGCCGCGCTCGCCGCCAAGCGCGTGATCGCCTGGCAGGTCGCCGAAGCGATGAAGTCCGCCAAGCTCACCAAGAGTGCACTGGCCCGGCGCATGAACACCAGCCGCTCGCAACTGGACCGCGTGCTGGACGCCACCGACACCAGCCTCACCCTGGATACGCTGAGCCGCGCCGCCACGGCGCTGGGCTGCCGGATCCAGATCGACCTGGTCGCCGCGCAATCGGGCAGGTCAGTCGGCAAACCGCCAACGGCGAAGGCCAAGACTTCGGCCGGCATCGGCACCTGAGCGCAGTCGTCAGCGCAGTCGTCACTCTTCCGACGCCTCGCTTGGACGCGCCGGGCTGACCGGGGACTGCGCCGACGACTCAGAGCGGGAGTGGCGTCCAAACCCGTTCAGCGCCCCCATCTCGCCAAGGTCGCGTCCTCGGTGTACAAATGTACACCATGACCACCCTGTCCCCGCAGCGCGCCGCCATCCTCGCCTACGTCCACGCCTGCGCCGAGCAGGACGGGCGGCCGCCGAGCCTGGCCGAGATCGCCGAACGCTTCGGCTTCGCCTCGCGCAATGCCGCGCGCAAGCACGTGCAGGCGCTGGTCGAGGCCGGGCTGCTGGCGCAGGTGCCGCAGCAGGCGCGCAGCCTGCGCCCGGCGCAGGCCGGCACGCGTAGCGAACTGCTGCAGTTGCCGGTGCTGGGCCGGGTCGCCGCCGGCGCGCCGATCGGCGCCGACATCGGCCTGGACCAGCAGTTGCGCCTGGACCGCGCGGTGTTCGCGCTGCGCCCGGACTACCTGCTGCGGGTGCAGGGCGATTCGATGATCGACGACGGCATCCTCGACGGCGACCTGGTCGGGGTGCGCCGCGCCGCCGATGCGCGCAACGGCCAGATCGTGGTGGCGCGGCTGGACGGCGAACTCACCATCAAGCGCTACCGCGCCGAGGGCGACGGCATCGCGCTGCTGCCGCGCAATCCCGCCTATGCGCCCATCGTGGTCGCTCCCGGGCAGGATTTCGCCATCGAAGGGCATTACTGCGGCCTGATCCGGCCGGGCTGATGGCCGCCGTCGTCGCCCTCGACCGCCTGCTGGCCGAGCGCCGGGTCTGGCGCGGCCAGCCGACGGCGCTGCCGCCCAGCGCCCAGCCCACCGGGCACGCCGCGCTGGACGCGGTGTTGCCCGCGCGCGGCTGGCCGGAGATGGCGCTGACCGAACTGCTGCACGCTGCAGACGGCATCGGCGAGCTGCAGTTGCTGTGGCCGACGCTGGCGCGGCTGTCGCAGGGCGGCGGCCGCATCGTGCTGGTCGATCCGCCGTACCTGCCCTACCCCGCCGCCTGGGCCCAGGCCGGGGTGGCGCTGGCGCAGGTGCAGATCGTCCGTGCCGGTGCGGATGCGGCCTGGGCCGCCGAGCAGTGCCTGCGCGCCGGCAGTTGCGCGGCGGTGCTGTGCTGGCCGGGGCTGGCCGCCGACAAGACCCTGCGCCGGCTGCAGGTGGCCGCCGAGACCGGGCGCACCTTGGGCTTCGCCTACCGGCCGCTGAAGGCCGCCGCCAATCCGTCGCCGGCCGCGCTGCGCATCGCCCTCGACGCCGCGCCGGCGCAGCTGCGCGTGCTCAAGTGCCGCGGCGGGCTGCCGCCGACGCAGCCGATCGCGCTGTCCGCCCTGGCGACCGGGTGAGGCCGCTGCCGTGCGCTGGGCCTGCATCCTGTTGCCGCAACTGGCGCTGGACACCGTCCTGCGCCGCTGGCCGACGCCGGACGAACCGCTGGCGTTGCTCGACGGCCCGCCGCAGCGGCGCACGCTGAAGGCGGTCAACGCCGCCGCGCGCGCCCGCGGCCTGCGCCCCGGGCAATCGCTGGTTACCGCACAGGCGCTGTGCGACCGCTTCGCCACCGCCCTGCACGATGCCGAAGAAAGCCGCCGCAGCCAGCAGTTCCTCGCGGCGTGGGCGTACCGCTTCAGTTCGCTGGTCAGCACCGACTACCCCGGCGCGCTGCTGCTGGAGATCGAAGCCAGCCTCGGCCTGTTCGGGCCGTGGCCGCGTTTCGAGGCGCGACTGCGCGAGGAACTGACCGCGCTGGGCTTCCGCCACCGCATCGTGGTCGCGCCGCATCCGCTGGCCGCGCGCGCGCTGGTCAACGCGCACGACGGCATCGCCCTGCTCGACAACGCCGCGCTGCAGCGCGCGCTGGGGCAGTTGCCGATCGCCCGCGCCGGGCTGTCGCCGGCCCTGGCCGAGGGCTTCGCGCGGATGGGCCTGCGCCGCCTGCAGCAGGTGTTCGCGCTGCCGCGCACCGGGCTGGCGCGGCGCTATCCACCGGCCCTGCTGCAGCACCTGGACGCGTTGCGCGGGCAGGCGCCGCTGCCGCTGCAGTACTACCTGCCGCCGGATCGCTTCGATGCGCGCGTGGAACTGGGCTATGCCACCGAATCCAACCAGGCGCTGCTGTTCCCGCTGCGCCGGCTGACCCAGGACCTGGCCGCGTTCCTGGCCGGGCGCGACGGTGGCGTGCAGCGCTTCCGCCTGCTGCTGGAACACGAGGACCTGGAGCCCAGCGTGGTGCCGGTGGGCCTGCTCGCCGCCGAGCGCGATGCGGCGATGCTGTTCGAACTGGCGCGCGGGCGCCTGCAGCAGGCCAGTGTGCCGGCGCCGGTGCAGGCGCTGCGCCTGTGCGCCGACGAACTGCCGCCGTTCGTGCCGGCCGCGCGCGAACTGTTCGACGAGCGCGCGCAGCAGGCGCTGCCGTGGGAGCAACTGCGCGAACGCCTGCGTGCGCGCCTGGGCGACGACGCCGTGCATGGCCTGCGCGCGCACGCCGACCACCGCCCGGAACTGGCCTGGCGCGCCGAGTCCACGCCGGCGCGCAGCACGGCCACGCCCGCCGCCAACGCGCCACCACGGCCCGGCTGGCTGCTGGCGCGGCCAGTGCCGCTGCGCGAACGCGCGCCCGAACGCCTGGCCGGGCCGGAACGCATCGAGAGCGGCTGGTGGGATGATGGCGACGTGCGTCGCGACTACTACGTCGTGCGCACCCGCCAGGGCCAGCGCGCCTGGGCCTTCGCCCCGGCCGACGCGCCGGACGCACTGATGCTGCACGGCTGGTTCGCATGAGCCACACACCGCCGCATCCACGCATGCCGCCGCGCCTGCGGCTGCTGCCGACGCCGGCGCCTGCGCAAACCAGCGCGCCCGCCGCCAACGCGCCGCGCACGCCAACGGACCCCACGCTACCGGACTACGCCGAGCTGCATTGCCTGTCCAACTTCAGCTTCCAGCGCGGCGCCTCGCACCCCTGGGAACTGTGCGAACGCGCGCTGCGCCACGGCTACCGCGCCCTGGCAATCACCGACGAATGCAGCCTGGCCGGCATCGTGCGCGCCTGGCAGGCGGCGCGGGACATGGGCCTGCACCTCATCGTCGGCAGCGAGATCCAGTTCGAGCACGGCCCCAAGCTGGTGCTGCTGGCCGAGACCCTGCACGGCTACCAGCGGCTGTGCCGGCTGATCACGCTGGCGCGGCGCCGCGCCGACAAGGGCAGCTACCGCGCGCTGCGCGAGGATCTGGCCAGCGCGGACGACGGCTCGGGCCTGCTGTGCCTGTGGCTGCCGCGCGGCGACGGCAACGACGCCGCGGACGGCGCCTGGCTGCAAGCACGTTTTCCGCAGCGGCTCTGGCTGGCAGTGGAACTGCTGCGCGGCCCCGACGATGCCGCGCTGCTGCAGGCGCGCCTGCAGTTGGCGCATGCGCTGCAGCTACCGGCCGTGGCCAGCGGCGACGTGCACATGCACGCACGCGGCCGTCGCGCCCTGCAGGACACCTTGACCGCGATCCGTCATCGCCTGCCGCTGCACGAAGCCGGCGCCTACCTGTACCCCAACGGCGAACGCCACCTGCGCGCGCGCGCGACACTGGCGACGCTGTATCCGCCGGCGCTGCTGGCCGAAACGGTGCGCATCGCGCAACGCTGTGAATTCCACCTTGGCCAACTGCAATACGAATACCCGCACGAACTGGTGCCGCCCGGGCACACGCCCACGCAATGGCTGCGCATCCTCACCGAACGCGGCGTGGCCAAGCGCTGGCCGCACGGCGTGCCGGACAAGGCGCGGCGCCTGATCGAACACGAACTCGGCGTGATCGAGCGGCTGCAGTACGAATCCTACTTCCTCACCGTCTACGACCTGGTGCGCTTCGCGCGCTCAAAGGACATCCTGTGCCAGGGCCGCGGCTCGGCGGCGAACTCGGCGGTGTGCTACGCGCTGGGCATCACCGCGATCGATCCGGACCGCATCGGCATGCTGTTCGAACGCTTCATTTCCGAAGAGCGCAAGGAGCGGCCGGACATCGACATCGATTTCGAGCACGACCGCCGCGAGGAAGTGATCCAGTACATCTTCAGCCACTACGGCCGCGAGCGCGCCGCACTGGCCGCAGTGGCGATCAGCTACCACACGCGCAGCGCGGTGCGCGACGTGGCGCGCGCACTGGGCCTGCCCAGCGACACCGTCGACGCGCTGTCGTCCGCACTGGGCCAGCGCGACCCGGTGGAGTCGGCGCAGGAGCTGCTGCGCGAACGCGGCTTCGACCCGGACACGCCGGTGATGCGCCGGCTGCTGGTGCTCGCCAGCCAATTGATCGGCTTCCCGCGGCACCTGTCGCAGCATCCCGGCGGCTTCGTCATCTCCGAGCATGCGCTGCACACCCTGGTGCCGGTGGAGAACGCGACCATGGCCGAGCGCACGGTGATCCAGTGGGACAAGGACGACCTGGAACTGGTCGGACTGATGAAGGTGGACGTGCTCGCGCTGGGCATGCTCAGCGCGCTGCGGCGCACCCTGGACCTGCTGCGCGCGCACCGCGGCCGCGACTACACGCTCGCCAGCATTCCTGCCGAAGATCCGCAGACCTACGCGATGATCCAGCGCGCCGACACCATCGGCGTGTTCCAGATCGAATCGCGCGCGCAGATGGCGATGCTGCCGCGACTGCAGCCGAAAGAGTTCTACGACCTGGTCATCCAAGTGGCGATCGTGCGCCCCGGCCCGATCCAGGGCGGCATGGTGCATCCGTACCTGCGCCGGCGCAGCGGCGAGGAAGCCACCGACGATCTGCCAGACGAGTTGCGCGAGGTCTTCAAACGCACGCTCGGCGTACCGCTGTTCCAGGAACAGGTGATGCAACTCGCGGTGGTCGCCGCCGGCTACACGCCGGGCCAGGCCGATCAGTTGCGCCGTTCGATGGCGGCCTGGAAACGCCACGGCGGACTGGAACCGCATCGCGACAAGTTGCTGCAGGGCATGCTGGAGCGCGGCTACAGCGCCGAATTCGCCGCACGCATCTTCGAGCAGATCAAGGGCTTCGGCAGCTATGGCTTTCCCGAAAGCCACGCCGCCAGTTTCGCCCTGCTCACCTACGCCAGTTGCTGGCTCAAGTGCCACGAGCCGGCGGCATTCACCTGCGCGCTGATCAACAGTTGGCCGATGGGCTTCTACAGTCCCGACCAGTTGCTGCAGGACGCGCGCCGCCACGGCCTGCAGGTGCGGCCGGTGGACGTGCGCTACAGCGACTGGGACTGCAGCCTGGAAGCGCATAGTCCCGCCCCGCAGGTGCAGCCGGCGATCCGCCTGGGCCTGCGCCTGGTCCGCGGCCTGGCCGAGGACGCCGCGCTGCGCCTGCAGCAGGCGCGCGCGCAGGCGCCGTTCCACGACCTCGCCGACCTGTGTCACCGCGCTGCACTCGACGACAAGGCCCGCGCCGCGCTCGCCGACGCCGGCGCGTTGAAAGCCCTGGCCGGCCATCGCCATCGCGCACGCTGGGCCGTGGCCGGCGTCGAGGCGCAGCGCCCACTGTTCGAAGCGCTGTCGGCCACGCCCGAGCAGCAGGTCGCGCTGCCGCTGCCCAGCCAGGGCGAAGACATCCGCGCCGACTACGCGACGCTCGGCACCACCCTGGGCAAGCACCCGCTGACCCTGCTGCGCGCGCAGCTGCGCGCGCGCCGCTACCGCCATTCCGGCGAACTCCGCGCGCTGCCGCATGCCAGCACCGTCGCCATCGCCGGCCTGGTGACCATGCGCCAGCGCCCGCAGACCGCCAGCGGCGTCACCTTCGTCACCCTCGAGGACGAGCACGGCCTGGTCAACGTGGTTGTGTGGCGGCGTCTGGCCGAATGCCAGCGCCAGGCCCTGCTCGAATCCCGGCTGCTACTGGTACGCGGCCGCGTCGAAACCGAAGGCAAGGTCCGCCACCTGATCGCCGGCCATCTCGAAGACCTGACGCCCATGCTGCTCGGCCTGGACATCCGCAGCCGGGATTTTCATTGAGGCGGCGCCGCGGCGGCGCGCGGATGGACGCGATGCCTGCGCACGTGCAGCTGCGCTCGCTACTGTGACATCCACAAGTTCAGGACTGCCTACCCAGCGCAGCCAGCAACGTCTGCACGCCTTTCCAGCCCCAGTACACGCGATGGCAGGCGATCAATCCGGCGGCGTCCAGGTCCATCACTTCCACCAGATCGACCTGATCGCCCTGCGGGGTTTCGCGTGGATACTCCCAGACCAATTGCCGCCCCGCGACATGACAGTGGCCGCTGCGGTACCAGCGCCCCAGGCCGTTCTCGGGCTGGGCGAAGGACGCGGCAAAGAACGCCGCAATGGCATCGCGGCCCTGCAGCCGCCCGTCCTGCCGCGCCGCCGACGCCACATAGGCCAACGGCGATTCCAACTGCGCATCCGGCGCATACAACGCCATCAACGCCGGCAGATCTCGCGCCACCACATGCCGATGCCAGTGTTCGAACACATCATGCGCAGCGCGCTCGGTGGGGTTCGGCGACGTTTCGTTCGTCTGCATCGGCAGGCTCCGGTGGAAATCCGCGCAGTCTAGGAATCCGCCAGACACATCGTTTCGGTGGACATCGAAACGTCGCGGCACAACCGGCCCTATCATGGCCACGTCCATCGGGAGCGCGGCAATGCATCTGGCACACCCCAAGCTGGCGGCGACCGCGTTCCTGATCGCCGATCCGGCACGCGCCGCCATGCTGATGTGGCGTTGGTCGATGGACGCGCACTGCCGGCCGGCGAACTGGCCTTCGCCGGCGGCGTCACCCCGCAGACCGCGAGCGCGCACCTGGCAAAGCTGCTGGACGGCGGCCTGCTGGCGGTCGATATCCAGGGCCGCTACCGCTACTACCGCCTGGCCAACGCGCACGTCGCCACCGTGCTCGAGACGCTGACCACCCTCGCGCCACCACAGACATCACGCCGCCGCCCGCACCGCGACGCCCAATCGCTGCGCCTGGCACGCTGCTGCTACGACCACCTCGCCGGGCGTCTCGGCGTGGCGATCACCGAAGCACTGGAACAACGCGCCTGGCTGACCGGCGACGATGACACCACCCGCTACGCCGTCTCTCCCGAAGGCGCGGCATGGTTCGCACACATGGGCGTGGATCTGCCACAGCTTGCCCAAGACCGCCGCACTCTGGCCCGGCGCTGCCTGGACTGGACCGAACGCCGCCACCACCTCGCCGGCGCCCTGGGCGCCGCCCTGCTCGATCAGTTCTGCGCCAGACACTGGCTGCGTCGCGTCGACGGCTCGCGCGCACTAGTGGTCACCGATCTCGGCTGGGCCGGCCTGCTCGCCGAACTGGGCATCCGACGGTGCGAAGACGAGGCCGTGGCGCTGCGCTCCTGACGAAGAACGATCAGCGCGCGTATGGCGGACGGCGACGCCCCATTGCCCTGCCTGACGCATGCACGCCGGCCGCCGATCGCCGGCACCGACTACGCGGTCCCCTCCACCTCATCCAATGCGGACACTGCAGCCAAGGTACATCCCTCTTTAGCTGCCAACACGATCCGCACTTCGCTGGCGATAGCAGGACTACTTGAACATCTCGGTCTGGAGCCCATCATCCAACGCATACCGCCGCTGACAATGCTCGCAAAAGAACGCGCGCCGCTGCGCCTTGCCGAGTTGCTTGCGATAGGTGAGCAGATGGCCATCGCGCGGACAGACCGTCTTGGTGTGCACCTGGTAGTGCTTCTTCAGTTCGTAGGCTTTTTTCCAGCGATAGAAATCGAAGCTGTACTCGCGCGCTTGCGTCACCAGTTCGCCCAGCTTGCGCGGTGGCAACGCACCGATCTCGCTCTCCGGATGCACGCGAATCCGATGCAGCACCTCGTTCTTGATGATGTTGCCGACCCCGGCGAACACATCCTGATCCAGCAAGGCATCGGCGGCGAGTGTATGCGGCCGCAGCCGCAACTTGCGCCGCGCCTGCGCCGCATCCCAGTCCGGACTCATCACGTCCGCGGTCCAGTCGTAGGCCGCATCCAGCGGACCGTCGATGAACTTGATCGAACACGCGTAGAAATTCAGCTCCTCGCCCTTGGCGAAACCCAGGCTCAAGCGCGCCGACGCGTCCTTGCGTGAATTGATCCGATAGCTGCCGAACAGCAGGAAATGAATGCGCACACTGAAGGCATCGAACTCGATCAGGAAATGCTTGCCCCAGCTGCGCAGCGACAGGATCTTGCGACCGCGCATCCGCTCCAGATCCAGCTTGCTGTTGCCGGACACCCGCAACACCTTGCGCCCGGCAAACGCGGCGGCTTCTTCCTTGAGGATGACGATCGAGGGACCTTCGGGCATGCCTGCAGTATCGAGCGATGCCGTGAGCAGGCTGTGAGCCTAACGCGCCCAACTACAGCACTATCCGTTCGACCGAAGATCGCCAGTCACCAACAGTGCTAGTTTGATAATGTCCATTGATAAGCCTCCTAACGAGCGTACAAATTCTTGTACAACTTCGAGCACAGCATGGACAACATCACCTACAGCACCGCACGTTCTTCTTTAGCGGACATCATGGACCGCGTGATCAAAAACCACGAACCAGCGATCATCACGCGTGGACGCAGGCAAACAGTGGTCATACTATCGCTGGAGGACTACAAAGCAATGGAGGAAACCGCTTATCTGCTGCGCAGCCCGAAGAACGCGCTGCGCCTGCTGGAATCCATCGCTCAACTCGAATCCGGCCGCAGCAATGCGCGGGAACTCAGCGAGTGACGCTGCAGTTCTTGGACAACACCTGAGTGGGACTACCTCTGCTGGCAACAGGGCAACAGGGCAACAGGGCAACAGGGCAACAAAAAGATGCTAGAACGCATCAAAAATCTGATCAAGGTCATTCATTGCAATCCCCTCCAGGGCATCGGAAAGCCGAACCTTTGCGCATGCATTGCCGTTCATAACTCACATTTAGCCTTCGTGCATGCAATCTGACATTGCATTGCGCGTCGTCAAAAGCTGGTTACTCCTAGCGGGGTCGTTTGCAACGTGCGCAATCAGCTGCGCAGCAATGTAGCAAAGCGAATTAGTTGTTCTAAGCATCCACGCCAATAATTCAGGCTCAAAACCGTCAAGCGATCTGACCATAAGCCTCAAACCCCCATGCGTGTATGAGTTCAAGGCATCCCACGCCCTTTCCTTCAATGATGAAAGTGACTGAGCAAGCACCGGCTCCGCAGGTGACGCGGCCAATTCGCCAAGCATCTTGTAAACATACGGGAACCCGACCGGCTCTTCCCGAGAATTGCTGCCCGGTTGTGACCCAAACGAATCAATCCATTGATCGGGCGCAGCATAGAAAACCCATGCCCCCCGCAGCACTGCCTCATATTGCAAGCGAACAAGCGCCAGAGCTGACGTAGGGTTGTCAACGGAGAGAAGATGCTGAAAAGCGGAGCCGTGCTCTAACGCGATGCATCCATAGGAAAACGCAGCATTATTTCGTGCACCTGACGGAATGACGCGCCCTGTTTCACCCTGCAACGTGATACGCAACGCATTGTGGAAGGTGTCCGACCTATCAAGTAGAACGGCAATATCCGTCGTCATCGATTGAGACCCTATCCCATTGGTATGCTCCGAGTGTAAGGGTCGGCCAGCCGCGTAGGGATGCATTGCCGCGCGCATCTGGATGAACTATGGGGGATCGCGCGGTGCCGGCGTGGTCATTCCGGCCGGGATTAGGGCACGGTGTGTATCGAACCGGCGTGCTACGAAGCGCGCCGTTGCCTGCCGACAGTTGGATGACGCTTTGCAGGATGGGCGAAGGACTAAAACAACATAGGCCACTCGGAAGTGGCCTATGCAGTTGAATTCGTGGTGGGCGGTGCAGGGTTCGAACCTGCGACCCTTGCCGTGTGAAGGCAATGCTCTACCGCTGAGCTAACCGCCCGTGTCGCGAGCCGCACATTATAGGGCTGTGGCGCGCGGCGTCAATGGGTCCTTGCGAGGTCCGTTGCGCGGCATCGCCGCGCGGCCGCTACATGGTCTGGGTGGGCTTGTCGGCGTTGAGGATGCCGGCCAACTGGGTCTCGATCTTGGTGCGGATGGTCTCGCCTTCGCTGTTGTCCGGCAGTTGCACGCCGATGCCGGCGGCGCGGTTGCCCTGGGCGCCGACCGGGGTCACCCAGATCACCTTGCCGGCCACCGGCAGGCGCTCGCTGGAATCGGGCAGGGTCAGCAGCAGGAACACTTCGTCGCCGAGGAAGTAGCGCTTGGGGGTGGGCACGAAGATGCCGCCGTTCTTCACGAACGGCATGTAGGCGTTGTACAGCGCCGCCTTGTCCTTCACCGCCAGCGACAAAATGCCCTGGCGTCCGCTCATCGCGCTCATCGTTGTGCCCCTCTCCGGGCCGGGCGATCGCCATCGCGCCAGGCCAGCAACAGTTCCGCGATCGCCAGGTCGGCGCGCACGGTGGTCCGCAGCAGATCGCGGGTGCGATTGGCGGCGTCGAACCACGCGGCCAGCTTGTGCAATCGCGCCGGGTCGGTCAAGCCGGCCTGCGACGCCTGGGCAAGCGCCAGGTCGGCGGCATGGCCCAGGCACTGCTCGGCGAGTGCGTCCCCGCTCCAACGCTGCGCGGCGTCCAGCGCGCCGAGCTTGCCGGCAGCGACCTGCTCCAGGTCGGCGGCCACCTGCCGGCGCAGCTTCAAACCGTCTTCGCGCAGCCATTGTGCCGCCAGGCCGGGATGGCCGCGCGCGGCGTCCAGCGCTTCGCGCGCGGTCTTCTCTGGGAAATCCTGCGCAAGCAGCCAGGCGATCGCTTCGTCGGCCGGCGGCAGCTTGAACTCCAGCCGCTGGCAGCGGCTGCGGATGGTCGCCGGCAGGCGCGCCGGCTGCGCGCTGATCAGCCACAGATAGCGGCCGGGCTGCGGCTCTTCCAGCGTCTTCAGCAAGGCGTTGCAGGCGGCGCGGTTGATCGCGTCGGCCGGGTCCACCACCACCACCTGGGCCACGCCGTACTGCGGGGTCAGCGCCAGCTTCTGCGAGATCTCGCGCACCTGCTCGATGACGATCTCGGTGCGCAGCTTGTCGCCGGTGCGGTTGGGGATGAACGAGATCAGTTGCAGGTCGGGATGGGTGCCGGCGGCGATCAGTTGCGCGCTGCGCAGGGCCGCGGCCGGCTCGCCCTGGCCGAGCACGTGCGCGGCCAGCTTCAGCGCCACCGCGCGCTTGCCCAGGCCTTCCGGCCCGCAGATCAGCAGGCCATGGCCGAGGCGGCCGGCATCGAGCGCGGCCACGGTCTGGTCGTAGGCGCGCTGCTGCCACGGCGCGAACGGCACGTCGCTCATGGCGTCGGCTCCTGTTGCTGCTGCACCCACGCGGCCAGCGCGGCGGCGACCGCCTGGGCGACCGCCTGCGGCGGCTGGCTGGCGTCGATGACGCGGAAGCGCTGCGGATCCTGCGCGGCGCGCTGGCGGAAGCCGGCACGCACACGCTGGAAGAAATCGTCCTGCTCGCTCTCGATGCGGTCCGGCCACAGATCGCGGCCGCTGGTGCGGGCACGGCCGATCTGCACGTCCAGGTCCAGCAGCAGGGTCAGGCCCGGCTGCAGGCCGACTGCGCGCCGTTCCAGGTCGGCGATCCAGGCGCGGTCCAGGCCGCGGCCTTCGCCCTGGTAGGCGTAGCTGGAATCGGTGAAGCGGTCGCTGACCACGTAAGCGCCGCGCTGCAGCGCCGGGCGGATCACCTCGCGCACGTGCTGCGCGCGGGCGGCGAACACCAGCAGCAACTCGGTCTCGGCGGCCAGCGGCTCGGCGACCTCGCCGGGCGTCTTGTCCAGCAGCAGCGCGCGGATGCGCTCGGCCAGCGGCGTGCCGCCCGGTTCGCGGGTCAGCACCACTTCGTGGCCCTGCGCCTGCAACGCATCGCGGATCGCGTTGATCGCGGTGGTCTTGCCGGCGCCCTCGCCGCCTTCCAGGGTGACGAAACGATGGTGGCGCAGCACGGCCTCGCTCATGGCGACACCGCCGCGTCGCTGCGCGCCTGGCGCAGGCGCTGCAGGTAGCGCGCCACCGCCGCGTTGTGCTCGGCGTAGTTGGCGGAGAACGCATGCGCGCCGCTGCCGTCGCCGATGGCCACGAAGTACAGGCTGTCGCCCGGCGCCGGGTTGGTGGCGGCACGCAGCGCGTCGCGGCCGGGCATGGCGATCGGGGTCGGGGTCAGGCCGGTGCGGGTGTAGGTGTTGTACGGTGTATCGGTCTCCAGGTCGCGCTTGCGGATGTTGCCGTCGTAGGCGCTGCCGATGCCGTAGATCACGCTCGGGTCGGTCTGCAGTTTCATGCCCAGTTGCAGGCGGCGCACGAACACGCCGGCGATCTGCGGGCGCTCGGCGGCCAGGCCGGTTTCCTTCTCCACGATCGAAGCCAGGATCAGTGCCTGCTCCGGCGACTGCAGCGGCAGGTCCTTGGCGCGCGCGTCCCAGGCCTCGGCCAGGGCCTTGTCCATCGCCGCATGCGCGCGGCGCAGCACCTGCAGATCGGTGTCGCCGCGCTGGTAGAGGTAGGTCTCGGGCAGGAAGCGGCCTTCCGGGTGCTGGCCGGGCTGGCCGAGCTTGGCCATCAGTTCGCTGTCGCTGAGGTCGGCGGTGGTGTGTACCAGCGGCGTGGCCGCGTTCAAGGCGCTGCGCAACTGGCGCACGTTCCAGCCTTCGACGATGGTGAAGCGGTACTGGATCACCTGGCCCTTGCGCATGCGCAGCAGCAGCTCGCGCGGGCTCAGTGCCGGCTGCAACGCGTATTCGCCGAACTTGAGCTTGCCGGCCACGCCCAGTTCGCGCGCCAGCACCTGCCACTGCAGGTCGCTGCCCTGGGTCACGCCGGCAGCGCGCAGCTTGCGCAGCACGCCGTTGAGCGAGGCGCCGCGCGCCACGTCCACGCTGGGCTGGCTCGCCTGCAGCGGTTGCTCGGCGAAGGCGCGATAGCTGTGCCACCACCAGGCGCCGGCCGCGGCCACCAGCAGCGCCAGCACCAGCAATGTTCCCAGCAGGGTCAGACACCCGCGTTTAGCCCAAGCCACGACCACCTCGGAGCGAATTCAATGGCGTGCAGGATACCGCGCGGCCGGCATGGCCCGGTATCGCGCGGCCCCGCTCATGGCTCCAGCGCGCGCAGCAGGCCGCGCGCCTTGGCCCGGGTCTCGTCGAGTTCGCGCTCCGGGTCGGAATCGAACACGATGCCGGCGCCGGTGCGGAACTGCACCTGCGCGCTGTCCACCTCGGCGGTGCGGATGAGGATGTTCAGGTCCATGTCGCCGTCGCGATTGAGCCAGCCGAACGCGCCGGTATAGGCGCCGCGCGGGGTCTGCTCCAGCTCGGCGATGATCTGCATGCAGCGCACCTTGGGGCAGCCGGTGATGGTGCCGCCCGGGAAGGTGGCGCGGATCGTCTCGCCCGGCGTGGTGCCCGCACGCAGCCGGCCACGCACGTTGCTGACGATGTGGTGCACGTGGGCGTAGCTCTCCACGGTCATCAGTTCGTCGACCTCGACGCTGCCCGGCGCGCAGATCCGCCCCAGGTCGTTGCGCTCCAGGTCGATCAGCATCACGTGCTCGGCGCGCTCCTTGGGGTGGCCGACCAGTTCGCGGATGCGCGCGGCCTCGTCGTCGCCCGGCGCGCGTGCGCGGGTGCCGGCGATCGGCCGGGTCTCGACCACGTCGCCGCGCACCGACACCAGCCGTTCCGGCGAAGAACTGACCACGGCGCGGCCGTGGCCGACGAACAGGCCAGCGAACGGTGCCGGGTTGGCGCGACGCAGCTGCGCGTACAGCGCGGCCGGCGCCAGCGGCGCGGCGAAGCGCGCCGACCAGCGTCGCGACAGATTGACCTGGAACACGTCGCCGGCGCGCAGGTAGTCGAGGATGCGGCGCACGCCGTCAACGAAGCGCTGCGGCGGGTCTTCCTCGATCGCCAGCGGCGCCTGCCAGGCCGGCGCCGGTGCGGCCGCGGTCAGCGCCTGCAGATCAGCGAGTACGGCGTCCAGCAGCGCCGCATGCGCGGGCTCGGCCAGCGCCACGCAATCGCCGGTGACGTGATCGCGCAGCAACGCGGCGGGACAGCGCAAGGCCAGCGCCGCGGGCGTAGCCGCGGCGGAGGGCGGCAACTGCAGCACCGGCTCCACCTGCGCGGCCAGTTCGTAATCCAGCAGCAACGCCCAGCCGCCACGAAACGGCCAGCGCGGCTCGTCGCGTTCGCAGCGCTCGGCCTGCCAGTGCGCGTCCAGCGCATCGAGGAAATCGCCGGCGACCGCCGTGCCATCCAACGCGCGAGTGACCCCGTCGCGATCCAGCCGCAGGCCCTGCCCGTCGGCGACCAGCAACAGATCCCAGCGCCCCTGCGCCGTGCCCGACGCCGCCGATTCCAGCAACACCGGATACCGATCAGGCGCCAGGCGATGCAGCGCCAGCAGATCGACCTCGGCCGGCAAGGGAACGGTACGCAGCATCGAAGATCCGCTGGAAGAATGAAAACGTGAGGCGGCGCGGGCGCCACCGGGCGATGCGGCGCCGGGGAATGGCAGCGCGGACATGCCGCGCACCCGTGTCAGGGAGGAAAGCGCGACATCAATCAGGCGCCGGCTTCTCCCAATCCCGAATCCCCACTCCCGAATCCCGAGGGGGCTACGCCCCCTCAGACCCTCTTGAACACCAACGTCCCGTTGGTCCCACCGAAGCCGAACCCATTGGACATCGCCACGTCGATCTGCTTCTCGCGCGCCACGTTCGGCACGTAGTCCAGGTCGCAGCCTTCGCCCGGCTCGTGCAGGTTGATGGTCGGCGGGATGATGCCGGCGTGGATCGCCATCACCGAGAAGATCGCCTCGGCACCGCCGGCGGCGCCGAGCAGGTGGCCGGTCATCGACTTGGTGGAGCTGACCATGGTCTTGTAGGCGTGATCGCCCAGCGCACGCTTCATCGCCAGGGTCTCGGCCAGGTCGCCCAGCGGCGTGGAAGTGCCGTGCGCGTTGAGGTAGTCGATCTGGTCCGGATTGAGCTTGGCGTCCTTCATCGCCGCCACCATGCTGCGCGCGGCGCCTTCGCCGTCCTCGCTCGGGGCGGTCATGTGGAAGGCGTCGGAACTGGCGCCGAAACCGACCAGCTCGGCGTAGATGCGCGCGCCGCGCGCCTTGGCGTGTTCGTACTCTTCCAGCACCAGCACGCCGGCGCCGTCGCCGAGCACGAAGCCGTCGCGCTCCTTGTCCCACGGGCGCGAGGCGGCGGCGGGATCGTCGTTGCGGGTGGACATCGCCTTCATCGAGCAGAAGCCGCCCACCGAGGTCGGCGAGGAGCCGCGCTCGGCACCGCCGGCCAGCATCACGTCGGCGTCGCCGTGCTGGATCATGCGCATCGCGGTGCCGATGGAATGGTTGGAGGTGGCGCAGGCCGAGACCGCGGAGAAGGTCGGCCCCTTCAGCCCTTTGATCAGGCTCACCTGGCCCGGCAGCATATTGATGATGGTGCTGGGCACGTAGAACGGCGAGATCTTGCGCGCGCCGCCCTCGTGGAATTTGACGGTCTGTTCCTCGATGCCGAGCAGGCCACCGATGCCGGAGCCGAGGATCGCGCCGATGCGCTCGGCATTGGCCTCGGTGATCTCCAGGCCGGAATCGTCCAGCGCCATGAACGAGGCGCCGACGCCGTAATGGATGAACGAGTCCATCTTGCGCGCGTCCTTGGACGAGATGAACTTGGTCGGATCGAAATCCTTGATCTCGCCGGCGATCTTGGTGGTGAACTGAGACGCATCGATCTGGGTGATCGGGCCGATGCCGGAGCGTCCGTTGACGATCCCTTCCCAACTGCTGGCCAGGTCATTGCCCAACGGCGACACCAGGCCCATGCCGGTTACGACGACACGACGGCTCATTGCGAAATCTCCTCACCGCGATACGCGCGGCCTTGACGCTGTAAAAACACAGGGCCGCATGCGCGGCCCCATGGGATTGTCACGCGCATCGGGCCCACGCAGGCGCCGATGGCGATCGCGAACGCAGCCTCAGCTCTTGACGTGCGCCTTGACGTAGTCGATGGCCTGCTGCACCGAGGTGATCTTTTCGGCTTCTTCGTCCGGGATCTCGCACTCGAACTCTTCTTCCAGGGCCATCACCAGCTCGACGGTGTCCAGCGAGTCGGCACCCAGGTCATCGACGAACGATGCGTTGTTGGTGACTTCTTCTTCCTTGACGCCGAGCTGTTCGACGACGATTTTCTTGACGCGTTCTTCGATGGTGCTCATTGGGATATCGCTCCAGATGGAGTAGTGGTGGTTCGAGTTTTAGGATCCCCGCACACGGATGTGCGGTGCTCCTGTGAGGGACTCACAAAACGCCATCGGGCTGCGATGGCCGCGTTGGATAGTGTAGTGGAAACCGACTGGCCCTTGCAGCGCTGCACAAATGCCGGCCGATCAGCCACTTAGGCGCGTCCGTTGCGCCGCAGGCTCACGGCATGTACATCCCGCCGTTCACGTGCAGGGTTTCGCCGGTGATGTAGCCGGCGCCGGGCCCGGCCAGGAACGCCACCGCGTTGGCGATGTCGGACGGCTGGCCGAGCTGGCCGAGCGCGATCTGCTCCAGCAGCGCGGTGCGTTGCGCTTCCGGCAGCGCCTTGGTCATGTCGGTATCGATGAAGCCCGGCGCGACCACGTTGACGGTGATGCCGCGCGAGCCGATTTCCTTGGCCATCGACTTGGAGAAGGCGATGATGCCGGCCTTGGCCGCGGCGTAGTTGGCCTGGCCAGGATTGCCGGTCACGCCGACCACCGAAGCGATGTTGACGATGCGGCCCTTGCGCGCCTTCATCATGCCGCGCAGCACCGCCTTGGAGGTGCGGAACACGCTGGTCAGGTTGGTGTCGATGATCGCCTGCCAGTCGTCGTCCTTCATCCGCATCAGCAGGTTGTCGCGGGTGATGCCGGCGTTGTTGACCAGGATCGAGACCGGGCCGAATTCCTTGGCGATCGCCTCGATCAGCGCATCGACCGCGGCGCCGTCGGTGACGTCCAGCGCGCGGCCGTGCCCGCCGTGGGCGGCCAGGCGCGCGCCGATCGCCTGCGCGCCGGCGTCGGAGGTGGCGGTGCCGATGACGGTGGCGCCCTGTGCGGCCAGTTCGTCGGCGATGGCCGCGCCGATCCCGCGGCTGGCGCCGGTGACCAGCGCGATCTCGCCCTGCAATGGCTTGCTCATCTGGGTTTCCTTGGAGACGGACGGCGCATGGCGCCGGGGAAGGAGAAGGAGGCCGGCGCGGGCGCGACACGCACCGCGCGGCGGCCGGCGATCAGGAGGCCCAGGCCTCGCGCGCGCCGGCGAACTCGGCGGGCGTGCCCAGGGCACGGCCGTCGAGCGACTTGTCGATGCGCTTGACCAACCCGGTCAGCACCTTGCCCGGGCCGCACTCGGCCAGGCGGGTGGCGCCGCCGGCGGCCAACGCCTGCACGCAACCGGTCCAGCGCACCGGCAGGTACAACTGCTCGACGAGCGCCTGGCGGATCGCCTCGACGCCCTCGTGCACCTGCGCATCGGCGTTCTGCACCACCGGCAGCTGCGGCGCCTGCCAGGCCAGTCCACGCATCGCATCGGCCAGGCGGTTGGCCGCCTCACGCATCAGCGGGGTGTGCGAGGGCACGCTGACCGCCAGCTTCACCGCCTTGCGCACGCCGCGCTCGGCCAGCAGCGCCAGCGCGCGGTCGACCGCCGCGGCATCGCCGCCGATCACCACCTGCCCCGGCGAGTTGTAGTTGGCCGGCACCACCACCTGGCTGCCGGCGGCCTGCGCGCAGACCTCTTCGACCAGCGCGTCCTCGGCGCCGAGCACGGCGGCCATTGCGCCCACGCCGGCCGGCGCGGCGTCCTGCATCAGTTGCCCGCGCAGCCGCACCAGGTGCGCGCCGTCGTGCAGCGACAGGGCGCCGGCGGCGACCAGCGCGCTGTATTCGCCCAGGCTGTGCCCGGCCAGTTGCGCCGGACGCGCCCCGCCTTCGGCCAGCCACAGCCGCCACAGCGCCACGCTCGCGGCCAGCAGCGCCGGCTGGGTGTACTCGGTGCGGTTGAGCATTTCTTCCGGGCCGCCCTGGCTCAGCGCCCACAGGTCCACGCCGGCGCCCTCGGAGGCTTCGGCGAAACTGTCGCGCAACTGCGGATGCAATTCGGCCAGTTCGGCCAGCATGCCCAGCGATTGCGAACCCTGGCCGGGGAAGACGAAGGCGAGTGTGGAATCGGTCACGCGGTTGGCCCTGCGAAAATCGAGCGGCGATGATACGGGCGAAACCGGCCGGGCGTCTGTACCCGGGCGTATGTGAAATGGCGGCTGGCGTGCCGCATCGCAGCGGCAACCCCTGGCTTGGTGGTGCGCGGTATCAGGCCGGAAGCGCACGCGGCGCGTAGGAACGGCGCAGGTGGCGAGCAGGACGCGCAAGGGCGCAAGGCGTTGCGCTCGCGCGGGTCAGGCAAGGCGATGGAGCGCATCTCGGCGCAGGCAGCGCCCCCATGAGCAGCATTGGGCATCCAGGCGACAGCGCGAGGGGCGCGCATGCACCGACCGGCACGCTGGGCGATCGCGCTTTCCGCAAGTGAGCGGGCATGGTCGGCGATGCGAGACCGCAAGGACGCGACGCATCCAAGTGCAGGTCGCGCGGGCAGGCGCACCGCACCCGCGCATCGTGGTGCACGCGGCAGACGTACTGACGTCATGAGAGCCAGCGCATCACCGCGCGTCGTGGAGACGACGCACGGCGCCCGGCATCGGATCGAGATCGCGCACCACGACGCCGCCAACGGCGCCGGGCGCGGAAACAGGCTCAGTAGCGCAGCAGCGCCGAGCCCCAGGTGAAGCCGCCGCCGAAGGCTTCCAGCAGCAGCAACTGGCCGCGCTGCACGCGGCCCGAACGCACCGCCACGTCCAGCGCCATCGGCACCGAGGCGGAGGAGGTGTTGCCGTGGATGTCCACCGTCACCACCACCTGCTCCATCGGCAGCTCCAGGCGCTTGGCGGTGGCTTCGATGATGCGCAGGTTGGCCTGGTGCGGGATCAGCCAGTCCAGGTCGTGCTTGTCCAGGCCGTTGGCCTCGAGGGTCTCGTCGACCACGGCGTCCAGCGCCTTGACCGCGTACTTGAACACCTCGCTGCCCTTCATCTGGATGCCGCCGGCGGCCGGATCGCCGGTGCCGTCGCCCAGCCCGGTGGCGATGCCGACCGGATTCCACAGCAGTTCCTTCTTGCTGCCGTCGGCATGCAGATGGGTGCTGAGGATGCCCGTGTCTTCGTCGGCGCGCAGGACCACCGCGCCGGCGCCGTCGCCGAACAGCACGCAGGTGGTGCGCTCGGTCCAGTCGACGATGCGGCTGAGGGTTTCGGTGCCGATCACCAGCACGGTCTTGGCGTCGCCGCTGCGGATGAACTTGTCGGCCACGCTGAGCGCGTAGACGAAGCCGGAACAGGCGGCGTTGACGTCCAGCGCGGGGCAGCCGACCACGCCGAGGCGGGCCTGGATCAGGCAGGCGGTGGACGGGAAGATCAGGTCCGGCGTGGTGGTGCCGACCACGATCATGTCGAGTTCGGCGGCATCGATGCCGGCGGCTTCGATCGCCTTCAGCGCGGCCTCGTAGCCCAGATCGCCAGCGGTCTGGCCGGGGGCGGCGATGTGCCGCTCGCGGATGCCGGTACGGCTGCGGATCCATTCGTCGCTGGTGTCGACCATGTGCGACAGATCGTCGTTGGTCAACACTTTTTCAGGCAAATAGCTGCCGGTGCCCGCGATCCTGGAATAGATCCGCTTGCTCATGCTGGTTCCTGTTGCCTGTTACGCAGGCCGCCCCGGTGCGGCGCGGCCTGTGAAGATGGGTGACTCCGTCCGCCGCAGCGCGGTGGACGGGCACGGATCAATCTTCTTCGACCTGCGCGGTCTTGGTGGCGATCACCTTCTTGCCACGGTAGTAACCGTCGGCGGTGACGTGGTGGCGCAGGTGGATCTCGCCGCTGGTCGGATCGGTCGACAGCTGCTTGGCGCTGAGGGCGTCATGCGAACGGCGCTGGCCGCGGCGGGACGGGGTGACACGGGATTTCTGCACAGCCATGGGATTGCTCCAAACTCGGTTCGTTTACATCTGTCGTCATTACGTCGCGCAGGACGCGCGCGTCCGGCAACAACCTCAGGCAGCGGCAGGCGGACCGACCGCTACTGTTTCTTCAGCGCCGCCAACGCCGCGAACGGGTTGACCTTGCTCGTTTCTTCCTCGGTCGCCGGCCAGTCGCGATCGACCGCCTCGCTTCCGGGCGCCACCGGCACCAGCGGCACCGCCAGCACCAGCTCGTCCTCGACCAGATCGGCCGGCCGCAGCATGCCGTCTTCCGGCACCAGCAGAGCCTCGTGATCCGGCGGCAGCGCGGCTTCTTCTTCCTCGCTGCGGATCAGCCCCAGCCGCTGCACGCTCGACACCGGCAGCAGGAAGCGCTGCAGGCTGCGCTGGCAGATCAGCGGCAGCTCGGTTTCGATCTTCAATTCGACATAGGACACTTGCAGTACAGCGTCGCGGCCGAATTCCAGCGTGTAGCGGCATTCGCCTTCGGTGTCGGCCAGGCTGCCTTGCAGACGGGTCATCGCCGAGAGCGGCAGGCGATCTTCGAAGACCCTGCGCGCTGCGACCATCCGCCAGGCATCCAACAGTTCGGGCACGTTCGCGGACATAAGCCGCAGAATGTTAAGGACTGCCGGGGCCGCTGTCAAACCGCCCCCGCCCGGCCCCGGGTTGCCTTGCCGGCCCGCGCCGGCCGCCGCAGACTGCCGGCCCCGGCCACCGCCGCCCTGCCCACCGCCAATGCCGCCACTGATCCTGGCTTCCACTTCCGCCTACCGCCGCGAACTGCTGCAGCGGCTGCGCCTGCCCTTCGACTGCGCCCGCCCGCAGGTCGACGAGACCCCGCTGCCCGGCGAAGCGCCGCTGGCGCTGGCGCAGCGGCTGGCGGCGGCCAAGGCGGCGGCGGTCGCGGCCACTGCCGGGGAGGCCTGGGTGATCGGCTCGGACCAGGTCGCCGAACTGGACGGCCAGCCGCTGGGCAAGCCCGGCGAGGTGGCCGCGGCGCACGCGCAACTGGCGGCCATGTCCGGGCGCAGCGTGCGCTTCCACACGGCGGTGTGCCTGCAGCGCGGCGCGCGCACCCTGCATGCCTGCGATCTCACCGAGGTCCGGTTCCGCGACCTGCAGGCCGATGCCATCGCCCGCTACGTCGCCGCCGAACAGCCGCTGGACTGCGCCGGCAGCTTCAAGTGCGAAGGCCTGGGCATCAGCCTGTTCCGCGCGATCCAGACCCAGGATCCGACTGCGCTGATCGGCCTGCCGTTGATCGCGCTGTCCGAACTGCTGCGCGAGGCCGGCTACACCCTGCCCTAGTTCACTGCAGACGGCACCACTGGTACGGGAAGCGCGCTTGCCCGACCCAGGACGCGTAGAGCTGACAGGACCCCGGCTGCAGCGCAAGGCCGTAGCGCGCCAGTTGCTGCGCCGCCAGTGCCTGGGTCTGGCGGTCCGCGGCGGCGACATTCACGGCCCGTTCCGGCAGCAGCACCCAGCGGCAGCGGCCGGCATCGACGTTCACGCCCGCGCGCACCGGGCGATACGCCAGCCGCCGCATCAGCGCGCAGTCGGGGCCGCGATCCAGGCCCAGGCGCGCGGCCACCGCATTGAGCCGCTGCAGGCGCTCGACATTGCGATCCACTTCCGCCGGCAGCATCGCGTAGCCCTGCCCGCGCGCCGCCAGCATCTCGCGGACCCGCGCAGCGTAGGCCGGCGTTTCCGGGAAATTGGAGGCGACCGACGCGTAGGCCGCCTGCCCGGGCAGGAACGGAATGCGCCAGGACTCCGGCGCATCGCCGACCAGCAGCACCAGACTGCGCTCGGGCTGCGGCATCGGCGGCGCCTGCACCCGGAACGCCTCGCGCGCCCAGCGCTCGTGCCCCCACTCGCCCCAGCCGTACAGCGCAAAGGCCGCACAGGCGATCAGGGTCCAACGCGCCGCCGGCGCGGCGATGCGCGCCGGCAACAGCCGCCGCAGCCCCACCCACAGCAGCAGCGGCGCCAGCAGCTCCGGCACCACCAGATAGCGCTGGATGCTGAAGGCCGCCTGCCAGGCCAGGAAGGCCACCACCACGAACACCAGCACCGCGCACCAGGCCGGCGCGACCACCTCCGCCGGCGCGGAGGCGCGCGGACGCCGCAGCGCCCAGCGCAGCAGCGCGACCAGGCCCAGCAGATACAGCAGCGGCCATACCAGTTGCCGCAGGCGCACCTCGCTGACCCGGTTCGGCGCCAGCGAGAACTGCAACGGCCAGGTCAGCCACTCCCACAGCGTCTTCGGCAACCAGCGCGTGTCGCTGACCGCCACCGGCTGCGCCAGCGGCGCCAGGAAGTGGCTGTTGAACTGCGGAAACAGCGGATTGCCGAAGGTCTGCCACACCCGCAGCAGCCACGGCCCGGCGAGCAGCGCGAAACTGAGCAGCGTCACCGCAGTCAGCACCGCGGCGCCGCCGATCCGCTGCCGCGGGCGCCCGCCGGCGACCAGCGCGGCCACGCCCAGGGCCAGCGCGAACAGCGCATTGGTCAGCTTGCAGGCCATCGCCAGCCCGAGCAGGGCGCCGGCCAGCGTCCACCAGCCCAGCGCCACGCCCTGCCCCGCGGCCTGCTGGCGGCGTTGCGCATGCAGCGCGGCGAGCAGCGCGCCCAGCACCGGCAGCGCGCTGGTGTTGTCGCCCATGGTGCCGGCGAACTCGGACAGGAACGCGGCGCTGCACAGCCCGGCCAGCGCCAGCCACGGCACCAGCCGCGCGCGGTCCAGCCGCGGATCCAGCACCTGCCAGACGATGCCGGCCAGCAGCAGGAACGCCAGTGCGTGCAGCACCCCCATCGCGAACCCGGCCAGCGGGGCAGGCAAGCCGACGAACAGCGCGTAATGCAGCACGTCCAGCAGCGGATTGAAGTAGCTCTGCATCTGCGCCGGCGCCAGGTCGATGCCGAGACGGCCGTGCAGGACGGCGTAGCCGTTGTACAGGTGGTAGTTGCGCAGGTCCCAGTTGGCGTCCTGGCCCAGCCATAGCGACAGCAGTCCGCCCAGCAGCGCGACCGCCACGCCTGCCGCGATCACGTTGCCGCGGCTGTGGAAGGCGAAGCGGCGATCCAGTGCAGCCAGCAGGCGCTGGCGGCGGGTCGGGCGCGGCAGTGCCGCCGCAGCAACGGTCGTGCTCATGCGGCGTCGCTCCGTTGCGTGCCCTGCGCGTCCACCGGCCAGGCCGGGATCGCCAGGTAGGCCAGGCGCTTGGCCTCGATGCGGCCGCGCGTGACCGTATCCAGGATCAGCCCGCAGGCCAGCAGCAGCACGCCGAGCAACACCAGCGCCGAGCACAGGATCGCGGTGGGAAAACGTGGCACCAGGCCGGTCTCCAGGTAGGTCTGCAACAACGGCACCGCCAGCGCCAGCGCCAGCAGCACGCAGGCACCGAAGCCCAGCGAGAAGAACAGCAACGGTCGCTCGGCCTTGAACAGGCGCAGGATGGTCAACAGGATGCGGGTGCCGTCGTGCCAGGTGCGCAGCTTGCTCTGCGATCCTTCCGGACGCGCGCCGTAGGCGGTGTCCACCTCCGCCACCGGCATGCGCAGTTGCAGCGCGTGTACCGCCAGTTCGGTCTCGGTCTCGAAGCCGGCGGCATGCGCGGGAAACGACTTCACGTAGCGCCGCGAGAACACCCGGTAGCCGGACAGCATGTCGTCGAAGCTGCGCCCGAACAGAAAGCCGACGCAGCGGGTCAGCAGCACGTTGCCGGTGCGATGGCCGGCGCGGTAGGCGGCCGCCGCGTCGCTGCGGCGCGCGCCCACCACCATGTCCAGCCCGTCGCGCAGCAGCCGCTCGACCAGCGCCGGCGCCATCGCCGCATCGTAGGTCGCATCGCCGTCGACCAGCACGTAGACGTCGGCCTCGATGTCGGCGAACAGGCGCCGCACCACGTTGCCCTTGCCCTGCAGCGCGACCTCGCGCACCACCGCGCCGGCCGCCCGCGCCCGGGCGATGGTGGCGTCGCTGGAGTTGTTGTCGAACACGTGGACCTGCGCGCCGGGCAGATGCGTGGCGAAATCGGCCACCACCTGGCCGATGGTGGCCGCTTCGTTGTGGCACGGCACCAGCACCGCGATCCGCGGCGCGGCCGCGGGGCGATCGGAGGGGAAACTGGACATGGGCGGCGTGCGGTCCTGCGCGGCGGCGGAAAGGCGCGCCATCCTAGCTCAGTGCGGGCGCAGCACGATCGGTTGTTCCCACCAGTCCTCGACGCTGCCGTCGCGGCCATGCAGGCGCAGGCCCAACCAGTGCGTGCCCGGTGCCAGGCCACTGGCATCGACGGCGGCGCGGAAACCGATGTTCGGATGGTTGGGATCGGTGGAGATCTTCCAGAATCTGGTCACGTCGTAGACGTCGCCGTAGTGCGCCTGCGCCGCGACCTTGCCGTCGAGCAGCACCTCGATCCGGTCGATCCCCACGCCGTCCTTGAACGCCCAGCCGGACACGTCGAAGCGGCGGCCGACGCTGGCGTCCACGTCCGGGGTGTTGAACCAGGCCATCGCCGGCGTGGTGCAAGGCCCGCTCGCACGCTGCGCCGGCAGCGCGAACAGCAGGAAACGCTGGCTGCCGTGGTCGCTGGACACCACCCGCGGCGGCGGCAGCGGACCGACCAGGTCGCACACCGCGTGGTAGCGCTGCAGCAGCAGCCGGTACTTCATGTCGCTGGGCGAGAGCACCAGCAGCCGCGGACCGTCGCGGTGGCCGTCGTTGAGCAGGCCCCACTGCTGCAGTTGCGCGCTGCGCCCGTGCTTGTCGTTCAACGGATGCGGCAGCACCTGGATGTTCGGATCGCGCAGTTCGAAGCCGAGTTCGGCACCGACCTTGAAGTTGTCCGCCAGCACCTTGGTGCCGGGCGGCATGCTCGCCAGTTCGCGACGCACCGCGCCGGCCAGCGGCCGCCAGCCGGCGAAGTTGCGCGGATAGTACTTGTCGCCGGCAGTGTGCTCGCGCACCGCCGGCACCGACACCGCCAGGTAGTAGCCGAACGCACCGACCAGGCCCAGCCCGGCCAGCAGCCAGGTCGCGCGGCGCAGCGGCTTGCTCCAGCCGTTGAGGATCACCGGCGTGGCGATCAGCAGCGCCAGATAGCCCGGCAGCGGCCAGTGGAAACTGACCCGCTCGGCGTCGGTGAAGAACCCGAGCAGGAAGATGCCCAGCGTGGACACGCCACCGAGCAGCCCGAAATACCGCCACTGCACGCGCGTGCCGCTGCTGCCGCCGCGCGTGGCCATCAGCGCCACCTTGGTCATCGCCACCGCCAGCAACGGCGTGACCAGCAGCAACTGGATTAGCAGGAAGGCGATGCCGGCGGGCTGGAAACTCCAGGGATGGCGGTCGACCAACTGGAACTTGAGACCGGCCTCGCCGTTGTCCGCGTTCCAGGCCAGCAGCGGCAGCCAGGCGACCATGCCCAGCGCCAGCGCGACCCAGACCTGCGGATCGCGCAGCATGCGCCGGCCCTGCGGGATCAGCAGCAGCGCGATCGCGCCGACGCCGATCACGCCGACGAAGCGGTAATGGCTCAGCGCGCCGATGACCAGGCCCAGCGCCAGCTCCACCGCGCTCAGCGCCTCGGTCTGGCGCAGCAGCCGCGCGGTGGCGTCGATGCACAGGATCGTCGCCAGCGCCATCGGCACGTCCGGCAGCGCCAGGATGCCCAGGGTGCCGGACAGCGGCATCAGCAAGGCCAGGCTGCCGGCGCGCCAGCCGGCCACTGCGCCGAACCAGCGCGTGGCGATGCGCGCGATCAGCCACGGCACGGCCGCGCCCAGCAGCAGGAACGGCGCGCGCAGCGCCAGCAGGTGATCGCCGCCGAGCGCCACGCCCAGCCGCGCCAGCCACGCGGTCAGCCCGGGCAGGTCCGAGTAGGCCAGCGCCAGGTGCTGGCCTTCCTGCCAATAGAATGCCTCGTCCACGAACAACGGCAGGCGCGCGGCGACCAGCAGTTTGGCGGCAGTGACGAGCGTCCACAGCACGATGAAGACGCTGCGTGCACGTTGTTCCCCTTGCATTGCCCGTAAACTCCCTGAAACCGTTGCGAGAATGCGATGCCTAGTCCGCCCCGCTTGCCGGAAATGCTAACCGATACGTTGCGCGAGGCGCTCACGCGCGCCCAGCAGCAGGTCAACGCGCTGGTCCTGGGCAAGCCGCAACAGGTGCGCATGGCGTTTGTCGCCCTGCTGTCCGGCGGACATCTGCTGATCGAGGACCTGCCCGGCCTGGGCAAGACCACGCTGGCGCATGCGCTGGCGGCGAGCCTGGGGCTGGGCTTCCAGCGCGTGCAGTTCACCTCCGACCTGCTGCCGGCCGACGTGCTCGGCGTGTCGGTGTACGACGCGCAGTCGCGCCAGTTCCAGTTCCATCCCGGCCCAGTGTTCACCCACGTGCTGCTCGCTGACGAGATCAACCGCGCGCCGCCGCGCACGCAGAGCGCGCTGCTGGAAGCGATGGCCGAACAGCAGGTCACCCTCGACGGCACCACCCATCCGCTGCCGTCGCCGTTCTTCGTGATCGCCACGCAGAACCCGGTGGACCTGTCGGGCACCTTCCCCCTGCCCGACTCGCAACTGGACCGCTTCCTGCTGCGGCTGGCGCTGGGCTATCCCAACGCCGAGGCCGAACGCGCGCTGCTCAGCGGCAGCGACCGCCGCGACCTGATCGCGCAGGCGCAGCCGCTGCTCGGCGAGGCCGACATGGCGACCCTGCGCCAGGGCGTGGAGCAGATCCATGCCAGCGAGGCGCTGGTCGGCTACGTGCAGGCGCTGCTGGCGCGCAGCCGCCAGCATCCGGGCGTACGCGTGGGCCTGTCGCCGCGCGCCGGCATCGCCCTGCTGCGCGCGGCCAAGGCGCATGCGCTGCTGCTCGGCCGCGGCCATGTGCTGCCCGAGGACGTGCAGGCGCTGTTCGTGGCCGTGGCCGAGCATCGCCTGGTGGCCGAACAGGAATCGGCCTCCGGCCAGGCCCTGGCCAAGGCGATCCTGCACAGCGTCGCGGTGGACTGACACCGATGCCGGGCGGGCGGCGCGACTGGCGGCAGCGACTGGCGCAGTTGGCCGCGCCGCGCGCGCCGGAAGCGCTGCCGGTGCATCTGGACCGGCGCCGCATCTACATCCTGCCGACGCCGTTCGGCGGCTTCCTGGCACTGCTGCTGGCGGCGATGCTGCTCGGCGCGCTGAACTACAACAACAACCCGGCGCTGCTGCTGGCGATGCTGCTCGGCGCGGCGGCAATGGCCAGCGCCATCGTCGCCCATCTGCAGTTGTCCGGACTGCGCCTGGAGGCACTGTCGGCCGAGCCGGTCGCGGCCGGGCAACCGCTGCGCCTGCGGCTGGCATTGGCCACCGCCGACGGCCGCCGCCGGCGCGGCCTGCGCGTGCGCCACGGCGCCGCGCACACCTACCTCGACCTGCACCGCGACGATCGAAACGAGGCCGACCTGGAGGTGCCCACCGAGCGTCGCGGCTGGCTCGACCTGCAACGCATCCAGGTCTCCACCACCCAGCCGCTGGGCCTGCTGCGCGCCTGGGCCTGGTTCTGGCCGGACACCCCGCTGCTGGTCTATCCGCAACCGGAAGCCGACGGCCCGCCGCTGCCTGCAGGCGCCGGCACCCCGACCCAGACCCGCCTGCACGCGCTCGGCGAAGAGCTGCACCAGCTGCGCCCGTATCGCGCCGGCGACGCGCCGCGGGCGATCGCCTGGAAGCACTCGGCACGCCGCGACACCCTGCTGGTGCGCGAGTACGAACGCCCGATCGGGGTGGACGTGGTGCTGGACTGGCGCACGCTGCCGGCGTTGCCGCACGAACGCCGCATCGCACGGCTGGCGCGCTGGGTCGAAGAAGCCGAGCGCGACGGCCGTCGCTATCGCCTGCTGCTACCGGGGCAGCCGGCGCTGGGGCCGGGCCGCGGGCCGCAGCACCGGCATCTGTGCCTGCGCGCGCTGGCGCTGCTGCCGCATGGCTGAGCCGCGCTCGCCGACGCTGCATGCCGTCAGCCGCGCCTGGGCCCTGGGCGCGGCGCTGCTGGCCTTGCTGCCGCTGCTGCTGCAGTTGCCCGGCACCCTGGCCTGGCTGATCGCGTTGTCGGCGCTGCTGATCGGCGCCAGTTCGGCGTGGCGGCCGCTGCCGGCGCTGCTGCGCCTGGTCCTGGTCGCCGTCATGCTCGCGGCGCTGTACTGGCAGGTCGGCCTGCGCTTCGGCCGCGACACCGGCTGCGCACTGCTGGCGGCGATGCTGGCGATCAAGCCCTCGGAACTGAAGAGCCTGCGCGATGCGCGCAGCCTGCTCGGCTTCGCCCTGTTCGCGCCGTTCGCCGCCTTCCTGCTCGACCAGGGGCCGGTGACGATGGCGCTGGGGCTGGCCGCGGTGATCGCGGCGTTGCTGTGCATGCAGCGCCTGGCCGACCAGGAAGGCCACAGCGCGCGGCGGCCGCTGCGCGGGCAACTGCGCGGCGTCGGCCGCCTGCTGGCGCTGGGCCTGCCGCTGGCGCTGGCCGCGTTCTGGCTGTTCCCGCGCCTGGGCTCGCCGCTGTGGGGCGTTCCGGAACGTGCGCTGGGCCGACCCGGCCTGTCGGACACGATGAGTCCGGGGCAGTGGCTGGACCTGTTGGCCGACGACACCCCGGCGTTGCGCGTGCAGTTCTTCGGCCCGGTGCCGGCGCCGGCGCAGCGCTACTGGCGCGGGCCGGTGCTGTGGGACTTCGATGGCCAGACCTGGCGTGCGCCGCGCGACAACGCCTTCGCGCCGGCACCGCCGATCCAGCTCGCACCCGGCGGCTGGGACTACCAGCTCGAGGTGGAACCGACCGACCGCCGGCAATTGGTCGCCCTGGACCTGCCGCGGCAGGCGCCGTCCGGCACCCGGCTGACGGCCGACGCCGTGCTGCAGACCGAGCGCCCGCTCAGCGCCCTGACCCGCTGGCGGCTGCGTTCGGCACTGCCGCAGCGGGTCGAGCCCGATCTCGCGTCGGCGCAACGGCAGCGCGCGCTGGCGCTGCCGCCGGGCTACAACCCGCGCACCCTGGCGCTGGCCCGGCAGTGGCGGCAGCAGGCCGGTGCCGACGATGCGGCGATCGTCGCCCGCGCCCTGCAATGGATCCGCCGCGACTTCGCCTACACCCTGGAGACGCCGCCACCCGGCCGCGACGGCGTGGATGAGTTCCTGTTCCAGCAGAAGGCCGGGTTCTGCCAGCACTTCAGTTCGGCATTCGTGGTGCTGATGCGCGGCGCCGGCATTCCCGCGCGTGTGGTCACCGGCTATGCCGGCGGCACCCGCAATACCTTCGGCGACTACTGGGTGGTGCGGCGGATGGACGCGCACGCCTGGGCCGAGGTGTGGCTGCCGCAACGCGGCTGGGTGCGGGTGGACCCGACCGCGGCGGTGGCGCCGGAACGCATCTACGACACCCTGGAGGACCGGCTCGATGGCGGCACCGGCGCGCAGGGCGGCGCCGGCGACTGGCGCTGGCGCGACCTCGCCGACTGGGCGCGGCGCGGCTGGAACGACCTGGTACTGTCCTTCGACGCCAGCCGCCAGCAGCGCCTGCTCAGCCAGTTCGGCATCGCCCGGTTGGAACCCGGGCAACTGGTGGCGCTGTTCGCCGGATTCGCCGCTGTGCTGCTGGGCGCGATGGCCTGGTGGCTGGCCCGCGGCGAGCGCGAACGCGATCCGCTGCTGCGCGCCTGGCGGGCGCTGGGCCGACGCTACGCCCGGCGCGGGCTGGGCCGCGACCCGCACGAACCGGCACTGACCTGGGCCGCGCGCGTGCAGCGGGAAACCGGCGATGCGAGCCTGATTCCGCTCAGCCGGCGTTTCGCCGATGCGCGCTACGCTGGCGCTGATTCGGACAGCGCTTCATTGTTGCGCGACCTGCGCAGGCACCGTCCGCCCACTGGAGCATCCCGATGAAGATTCGCCTGCTGTTCCCCGTGATCGCTGCGTTGGCGCTCGGCGCCTGCGCCACCGCCCCCAAGCCGCTGCAGGGCCAGTTCGCGCCCGTCAGCCCGCGCGACTCGGTCGCCGGCCAGCAGGCCGGCGCGCCGGTGCGCTGGGGCGGCAAGATCATCAAGACCACGCCTGGCCAGGGCCAGACCTGCTTCCAGATGCTGTCGCGTCCGCTCAATGCCAGCGGCCGCCCGGACAGCGATTCGGCCGACGCCAGCGATGGTCGCTTCATCGCCTGCCGCGCCGGCTTCTACGATCCGGCGGTGTTCGAGCCCGGCCGCGAGGTGACCTTCATCGGCCACGTGTCCGGCTACGACAACACCCGCATCGGCGACTACGACTACCGCCTGCCGAAGATGGACGCGGACGTGGTCTACCTGTGGCCGGTGGTGCGCCAGGTCGAAGTGGTGCCCGCCTACCCGTACGGCCCCTGGGGCGGCCCGTGGGGTCCGTGGGGCCCGCGCTGGGGCTGGTGGTAAGCCCTGCGTTTCTGCCGCAACGAAGAACGCCGCTGATCCCAGCGGCGTTTTTTTATACATACCTGCCGGTTGGCGCCGGCCGCGCGACTCAGGGCGTGCCGAAGCGTCCCAGCGGCGCGCCGGCGAGCAGATGCAGGTGCAGATGGAACACGGTTTGCCCGGCGTGCTCGCGGCAATTGATCACCACCCGGTAGCCGTCCTGGGCCAGGCCCTGCTCGCGCGCGTAGCTGGCCGCGGCCAGCACCAGCCGGCCGACCAGGGTCGCCTGCTCCGGCGCCAGGTCGTCCAGGGTCGGAATCTCCACCTGCTTGGGGATGAAGAGCACATGCACCGGCGCCTGCGGCGCGATGTCCTTGAAACCGAGCACGGCGTCGTCCTCGTAGACGATGCTGGCCGGAATTTCGCGACGGATGATCTTGCCGAAGATGGTGTCCATGGAGCGCGCCCGGAACGAAAGAAGGGGCCGCCGTTATAGCCCAATTCGGCGTCGCGCCGCAGCCGCGTGCGGCGCTTACTCGCCGGCGCCGGCGCGCGGCACTTCGCTGCGGCTGCCGAATGCGTGCGACAGCGTGCCGCGATCCACGTACTCCAGCTCCCCGCCGAGCGGCAGGCCCTGCGCCAGCCGGCTCGGCCGCACACCGTGCTGGCGCGCCAGTTGCGCCAGGTAATGCGCGGTGGCCTCGCCCTCGACCGTGGAGTTGGTGGCGATGATCAGCTCGGCCACCTCGCCCTGCGCGAGCCGCGCGCCCAGCCGGTCCAAGCCCAGTTCGCGCGGGCCGATCCCGTCCAGCGGCGACAGCCGGCCCTGCAGGATGAAGTACAGGCCGCGGTAGCCGGTGGCGTGCTCGATCGCCAACCGGTCGGCCGGCGATTCCACCGCGCACAGCTGCTGGCGATCGCGGGCGGGACTGGCGCAGATCGCACAGATCTCGGTTTCGCTGAAATCGCGGCACTGCGCGCAATGGCCGATGCGCTCGATCGCCTCGTGCAACCGCTCGGCCAGCCGCTGCCCGCCTTCGCGCTCGCGCTCGAGCACGTGGTAGGCCATGCGCTGCGCGGTCTTCTGGCCGACGCCAGGCAACACGCGGAACGCATCGATCAGTTGTTCGAGCAGCGGCGAGCTCATTGTGGGTGGGGATTCGGGAGTGGGGATTGGGGATTCGTAAAAGAAGCATCGCTGTCACGCGATGTTTTCGTAGGGGCGGCTTCAGCGGCGAGGAGTTTTACCGGTAATGCCCATCGCGGCTGAAGCCGCTCCTACAAGAGGAATTCACCGAAGCAGGAAGGGCAGCGCACTCGCGAAAAACCGCAAATCCCCAATCCCGAATCCCCAATCCCGGCCTCTCAGAACGGCAGCTTCATGCCCGGCGGGATCGGCATGCCGGCGGTGGCCGCGCCCATGCGCGCCTTGGACTCGGCATCGATCTTGTTGGACGCATCGTTGAAGGCGGCGGCGATCAGGTCCTCGGCCATTTCCTGGTCGGCCAGGATGCTCGGATCGATCCGCACCTTGCGGCACTCCTTGGCGCCGGTCAGGGTCACGTTGACCATGCCGCCGCCGGCGCTGCCGATGACTTCCAGCTTGGCCAGTTCTTCCTGGGCGCGCTGCAGGTTTTCCTGCATCTTCTGCGCCTGTTGCATCAGTTGGGCGATATTGCCGCGCATCGTGGTTCACTCATCGTAGGGACGGATGGAATCGGGAACGACCCGCGCGCCTTGCTGCTGGATCAGCGCCTGCACCGCCGGGTCGTTCATGAACGCGGCCTCGGCCGCGTTCTGGCGCTCGCCGCGTTGCCGGTGCGAGCGCTCATGCAGGGTTTCGGCATCGACCGCGATGCCGCTTTCGATGACGATCTTCGGGCGCTGGCCCAGCGCGTCGGCCAGGGCCGCGGCCAGTTCGCCGAGCGAGCGCTCGGACTGCAGGTATTCGAAGCCCGGCGACAGCGACAGGCGCAGCACGCCCTCGGCATGACTGACGAAGGCGGCATTGGCGGCGAGCTGCCGCGACGGGCCGTTCAGGCCGCAATCGGCGACCAGCTCCAGCCAGTCCTCGGCGCTGTGCAGCGCGCGCGGCGTATCGGACACGGGTGCATGGGTGCGCGGCGGCGGCGCCAGCGGCGGCACCATCGCCATTTCCGGTTCGGCGGCGGCGGCCGGGACCACCACTGGCGCCGGCGTCGCGACGGGCGCGGACGGCGCCGGGCGTGCTGCCGGCGGATCCCAGGGCGGATCCAGCGGGGCCGCTGCGGCGGTGGGCGCAGCCGCCACGGGCGCAGCGGGAACCGGCGCGGCAACGGCAGGCGCCGCCGGGGCAGCGGCAGCCACCGCGGCCGGCGCAGCAGGCGCACTGGCCGCAGCGGCCGGCGCAGTGCCGTGTCCTTGCGCCGCCGCACCGGTCGCGGTGCCGGCCGGCAGCGCCGCGGCGCCCATCGGCCGGAACGCCAGCATGCGCAGCAGCGCCATCTCGAACCCGGCGCGCGGGCTCGGCGCCAGGTACAGGTCGCGGCGCCCGTTCAGCGCCATCTGGTACCACAGCTGCACGATCTCCGGCCGCAGGCGCTCGGCCAGCGGCGCCGGGTCCAGTCCGTCCAGCGCGGGCGTGGCCGCGCCCGGCACCAGCTGCCGCACCTGGATGCGGTGCAGGGCCTCGGCCAGCGCCTCCAGTACCCCGCCCCAGTCGGGCGAGAACTCGGCCAGCCCGGCCACCACCTGCAGCAGCCGCTGCCCGTCGGCATCGGCCAGCGCGTCCAGCATCGCCCCGACCTGGGTGCGGTCGACCGTGCCCAGCATCGTCCGCACCACGTCGTCGCGCAGCGCGCCGCCGGCGTAGGCGATGGCCTGGTCGAGCAGCGACAGGCCATCGCGCAGGCTGCCGTCGGCGGCCTTGGCCAGCTGCACGATCGCCGAGGCATCCACCTCGATCTGCTCGGCGGCCAGGATCTTGGTCATCTGCCCCTGGATCTGCTCCTCGTCCAGACGCTTGAGGTTGAACTGCAGGCAGCGCGACAGCACCGTCACCGGCAGCTTCTGCGGGTCGGTGGTGGCGAGCAGGAACTTCACGTGCTCCGGCGGCTCTTCCAGGGTCTTCAGCAGCGCGTTGAACGCCGCCTTGGAGAGCATGTGCACTTCGTCGATCAGGTAGACCTTGAACTTGCCGCGCGAGGGCATGTACTGCGCGTTCTCGATCACCTCGCGCACGTCGTCCACACCGGTGTTGGACGCGGCGTCGATCTCCAGCAGGTCGATGTAGCGGCCGGCGTCGATGTCCAGGCAGGCCGCGCACTGGCCGCACGGGTCGGCGCTGGTGCCCTGCTCGCAGTTCAGCGACTTGGCGAAGATGCGCGCGATGGTGGTCTTGCCGACACCGCGGGTGCCGGTGAACAGGAACGCGTGGTGCACCCGGCCGCTGTCCAGCGCGTTGGTGAGCGCGCGGACCACATGCTCCTGCCCCACCAACTCGGCGAAACGCTTGGGGCGCCACTTGCGGGCGAGAACGAGATAGGACATCAGGCGACCGTCTTCATCTGAACCACCATTGTGCCACGCCGGGCCACCGCGATCGTTCAGTCGCCCGCTCAGCCGCCGTCCCGACGCGCGCCGCCTCCGGCGCAGGGCCACCTGTGACGATGAACAGGGCAAAGTTGACGCCGGTCAGCGCGGCCGCGGCGGCTCGCCTTGTGAACGGCGGCCATGACGGCTAGAATTCCCGCCCTTGCCCGGACCGCATGGCCCGCGCAAGACCCGGAGAGGTGTCCGAGTGGTTGAAGGAGCACGCCTGGAAAGTGTGTAAGCGTCTAAACCGCGCTTCGGGGGTTCGAATCCCCCTCTCTCCGCCAGATTGAAAGTGTTGAGATGGCCCAGTCGCGTGAGTTTCGCCGGCGCCTGGGAGGGGGTGAGAACCCCCGGGTTCGACAGGTGGCGTAGCCACCTGCACGGCGAAGCCGCCCGAAGGGCGAGGCATCGAAGATGCCGAGTGAATCCCCCTCTCTCCGCCAGATTCGAATGCGCTTCCCTCGCAGAGTTGCTTCGCCCATGGCGTAAGAACTCAAAGGGAAAGACCGCGCCACTGGCGCGGTTTCGTCTCTATGGTGGCCCCGTCGGCCCCTCGCGACGCTAGGTCGAAAACCCCGCCAGGGCCGGAAGGCAGCAACGGTATCGATCGACGCGGGCGCCGAGGTCAGCCGGCGGGGTTACCACCCTCCTACCGCAACGCTGCCTGCCGCATGGACACATTCTCGCCTGTGCGATGTGCCCTACCGAGCATGAGCGTCCTTGCGGCACACACCGCGCCCGGCTAGCTTCGTGCCCCTGGCTAGTCGTTGGCACCGGCCGTGGCGACGGCGCAGGCATCCCTGCACCGGCGGCGCTACTTCGGCGCATATCGATCGACGCGGGCGCCGAGGTCAGCCGGCGGGGTTACCCTTCTACGACGAACGATCAGCCCTCGATCGCAAGCAGCAGACTGCGTCTGCAGAAAGCAACAGCCATCCCGGCCTGTCATTCGTTCCGGCCGTGGCGACGGCACAGAGATCTTTGCGGCGGCAGGATATGCTTGGCGCGGCGCGGTCAGCCGGCGGGGTTACCACCCTTCTAAGACGACGAATGATCAGCCTCGATCTCGATCGCGCACGCCGCTATCCGCGCGACGTCGCCTGCGCCTCCGGATGCAACCACCCCGCATCGCCCTCGCGGTAGCGTTCGCGCTTCCAGATCGGCACGCGCGCCTTGACCTCGTCGATGACGTAACGGCAGGCGTCGAACGCCGCGCCGCGATGCGCAGCGACCACGCCCACCCACACCGCCAGGTCGCCGATCGCCAGTTCGCCGACGCGGTGCACGCAACGCAGGTCGAGGATGGCGAAGCGGGCCACGGCCTCGTCGACGATGCGTTGGCCCTCGGCCTCGGCCAGCGCGGCATAGGCCTCGTAGTGCAGGCCGTCGACCGCGCGGCCGTCGTTGTGATCGCGCACCCAGCCTTCGAAGCTGGCGTAGGCGCCGGCCTGGGCGTGCGCCAGCGGGGCGCGCAGCGTGGCGATGTCGAGCGGGTGGTCGTCCAGCCGGAAACGCGGTTCGGTGGACATGGCTCAGCCTCCCGAGACCGGCGGGATGAACACCACTTCGCTGCCGTCGCGCACCGCCTCGTCCCAGCCGACGAAGGCGCCGTCCACTGCCACCCGCAACCGATCCAGCGGCCAGCGCAGGCCATGGCGGGCATCGAGTTCGGCATACAGCGCGCGCAGGTCCGGCGCATCGGTGCGCACCTGTTCGCGCTCCAGGCCCGCGGCCTCGCGCAGGCTGGCGAAGTACAGCACGCTCACCTCTGCGCTCATGCCATGCTCCCGACGTCGCGCTTGCCGCCACGCTTGCCGACCAGCCGCACCGGGCCGATGGTCATCGCATGGGTCAGCGCCTTGCACATGTCGTAGACGGTCAGCGCAGCGACGCTGGCACCGGTCAGCGCCTCCATCTCCACGCCGGTGCGGTGCACGGTGCGCACCGTGCATTCGATGCCCAGCACCTGCGGCGAGCGCCAGTCGATGGCGAAGCGGCAGCCGTCGATCGGCAGCGGATGGCAGAACGGAATCAGTTCGTGGGTGCGCTTGACCGCCATGGTGCCGGCGATCACCGCGGTGTCGACGATGCCGCCCTTGGCGCTGCGCAACGCATCGGCGCGCAATTGCGCGGCCACGGCCGCGGGAAAGCGCACCTGCGCCTCGGCCACCGCAACGCGCGCGGTGGCGGCCTTGGCGGAGACGTCGACCATGGTCGGCAGCCCCTGCGGGTCCAGGTGGGTCAGCGCCGGCGCGGCTGCGCGCGCGGGCGTGGCGGAGGTCTTCTTGGTCATGGATTGCGCTGCCGCTCCCACGGCGCGATCTTCAGGCGCCGCCGGGGATCGGCGTGCCCTGGTGGAACAGCATGCGCCATCGGCCGTCGCGATACTGCCAAAGCGAACTACGCAGCGCCTGCCGCGGCGGCTCGCCGCCGCCGCTGCGCTCGCTGCGATAGCGCAGATGCGCCAACTCCAGCTCCAGCAGTTGCACATCGATGTCGAAGGCACGGTAGCGAAATGCGCCCGACTCCGCCGCCAACGCCTGCAGCACTGCCGACTTGTCGAAGCGGCGGCCGGAGGCGCCGAACTCGACGAAGGCGTCGTCGAGCAGTTCGGCCACGCGCTCGGCCGAGGCGCGCACCGCCGGCTCCAGCAATTCCAGCTCCAGCGCGACCAGCGCGTCTTGCACCGCGGCGTCCATGACTCAACCGCCGATCAGGAACATTTCGACATGCTTGCCGCGCGTGGCCGACGCCGCACCGCGCAGTTCGCTGTAGCGATCGTCGCGGCGCTCCCACAGCGCGCGCACGCGCTCGGCCAGCGCCTCCTCGCCGCCGGCCAGCGCCGGCCGCAGGTCGGTGCCCTCGCCCGCGAACAGGCAGGTGTAGAGATGGCCGTCGGCGGAAACCCGGGCGCGGTGGCAGTCGCCGCAGAACGGCGCGCTGACCGAAGTCACGAAGCCGATCTCGCCGCCGCCATCGGCGAAGGCATAGCGCGCGGCGACCTCGCCGGAATAGTGCGGCGCCAGCGCCTGCAGCGGCCAGCGCGCGGCGATGCGGTCGCGCAACTCGGCGGCCGGCACCACCCGCTCGCGACGCCAGGCGTTGCAGGTGCCCACGTCCATGTATTCGATGAAGCGCAGCACGTGGCCGCTGCCGCGGAAATGCGCCAGCAACGGCAGCACCTGGTCGTCGTTGATGCCGCGCTGGACCACGCAGTTGAGCTTGACCGGCCCCAGCCCGGCCGCCACCGCCGCGTCGATGCCCTCCAGCACCTGCGCGATCTCGCCACGGCCGCCGGACAGCTGCCGGAACACCGCCGGCTCGATCGCATCCAGGCTGACCGTGACCCGGCGCAGGCCGGCCTCGCGCAAGGCCTGCGCATGCCGCGCCAGCAGCGTGCCGTTGGTGGTCATGGCCAGATCGTCCACCCCGGGGATGCGCGCCAGCCGCCGCACCAGCTCGGGCAGATCGCGGCGCAGCAGCGGCTCGCCGCCGGTCAGGCGCAGCTTGTTGACGCCGTTGCGGACGAAGGCGCGGGCTACCGTCTCAAGTTGCGCGAACGACAGCCGCGATGCGGCGTCGAAGCCGTAGTCGTCCGGCACCTTGTCGGCCGGCATGCAGTAGCCGCAGCGGAAGTTGCAGGCCTCGATCACCGACAGGCGCAGGTCGCGCAACGGCCGCCCGCGCCGGTCCGCCGGCGTCGCCGACGCGAGCGGCGGACGCGGCAGCGCGTTCATCCCGCCGGTACCTGCGGCGCGCGCGGTGCGGACAGCACCACGCGCTCGCCCGGCCGCGCCACGCGGTGGCCGCGCGCGCGCAGCGCCTCGGCATCCTCGTCGCTGGCGTAGTGGTAGAGCATGGTCCGTTGCAGCAGCTCGGCGGGGTATTCCCGCTCCAGGTCGTCGACCCCAGTATGCGACGGGTTGCCGTGAAGACCGCAGTCGTGGGCCACCAGTTCGCCGTCGTCGGCATACCGGTTCAGCATTTCCGGGATTGGCCGGGTATCCCCGCTCCACACCAGCGCGCCCTGCAGGCGCAGGCCGTAAGCAGTCTCCGGCCAGTGGTGACGCACCGGGAACACCTCCAGGCGCACGCCCTCGTGCCAGAACGCATCGCCCACCACGATCAGCTGAAACGCATCCCAGAAGTTGGCGCCGCCCTCGGCCAGCACGTTCGGATAATCGGCCACCCGCCGGTGCAACAGCGGCACCACCGTGGCCGGCACATACAGCCGCACCTTGCCGCGGCGCGCGGAAAAATAGCTGTCCACGAACAGCCGCTCGAAGCCGGCGACGTGGTCCAGGTGCACGTGGGTAACGAACAGCGCCTGCGGCATCGCGCCATAGTGCGCCTGGTAGGCGGTCAGGCCCTCGCCGCCGCAGTCGATGGTCAGCCATGGCCGGCCATCGCGCTCGATGGTGGCCATCGGCGAGCCCAGCGCCACCGCCGAGGCATTGCCCACCCCCTGGAAGCGCAGCGCCCAGTCCGTCATCAGCAGCCGCGCTCCCAGGCCAGGTCGTAGGCGCGGCGCAGGCGCGCGTAGTCCTTCTCCACCGCATCGACGCTGCGCTCGCCGCGCAGCTTCAGCAGCGAACGACGCAGCCGCTTGAGGTTGCGCTCGCGCCAGCGGGTGGCGGGAATGCGCAGCACGCCGCGGTCGAAATCGATCAGCCAGCCGCGGCCGTTGCCGTCGAACAGGATGTTCTGCGCATTGAGGTCGGCGTGGTCGAGGCCGGCGCGATGGAAGCGCGCGATCAGCCGCCCCGCCTCCTCCCACGGCGCGCCGCGACCGGCCAGATGCGCACGATCGGCCAGCGAGCGCACACCCTCCAGCCGCTCCATCAGGATCGCCGCGCGGTAACGCAGCCCCTGGCGCAGATAGCAGGCCGCCAGCGGCCGCGGCACCGGCAGCTTGCGCGCGATCAGCGCGCGCATCAGCCGGAACTCGGCGAAGCTGCGGGTGCGGTCGGCGCCGGTCCACAGGTAGCGGTCGCGGACCAGCTTGGCGACCAGCCCGCCGCGACGGTACTGGCGCAACACGCAACTGCCGAACGGCGCATCGACGAACCAGGCACCGCCGCGGCCGCCGGCATCCACCGGGCGCGCACGTTCGCCCCAGGCGGCGGCGGAGAACAGCGTCGGTTCGGCTTGCCGCAGTCGTTCGCGGTCGAACAGAATGGCCCCGTAGCCGCGGCCCTCGCGGTACGGCGTCAGCGCTTCGGTGGCGTCGAATGCAACCATCCAGCGAGTCTAACAACACCATGCCGGCAACGCTCCCTTCGTTGTGCCTGTTGCGCCTGTCGGCGCTGGGGGACGTGACCCACGTGGTGCCGCTGGTGCGGACCCTGCAGCGCGCCTGGCCGCAGGCGCCGGCATTGCACTGGATCATCGACAAGGCCGGGCACAAGCTGCTGGACGGCCTGCCGGGCGTGGTGTTCCACACCTACGACAAGCGCAGCGGCCTGGCCGGCATGCGCGCCTTGCGCCGCGAACTGCCGGCACACGGCTTCGATGCGCTGCTGCAGATGCAGGTGGCGCTGCGCGCCAACGTGCTGTCGGCGTTCGTGCCGGCGCGCCGCCGCATCGGCTACGACCGCAGCCGCTCCAAGGATCTGCACGGCCTGTTCGTCAACGAGCGCATCCCCGACCGCCCCGGCATCCACGTGCTGGAGGCGATCGGCAGCTTCTGCGAGCCGCTGGGCCTGCGCCAGACCGAGGTGCGCTGGGACCTGCCGGTGCCTGAGGACGCCCATGCCTGGGCGCGCGCGCAATGGCCCGAGGACGGCCGGCCGGCGCTGCTGATCTCGCCCTGCTCCAGCCACCAGCGTCGCAACTGGTATGCCGAGCGCTACGCCGCGGTGGCCGACCATGCCGCCGCGCAGGGCTGGCGGGTGGTGCTGTGCGGCGGCCGCAGCGACTTGGAGCGCGGCACCGCCGACGCCATCGTCGCGGCGGCGCGCACGCCGGTGCTCGACCTGGTCGGCCGTGACACGCTCAAGCAACTGCCGGCGCTGCTGCAGCGCGCCGCACTGGTGATGACACCCGACTCCGGCCCCATGCACATCGCCAACGCCATGGGAACCAAGGTGCTGGGCCTGCACGCGGCCAGCAACCCGCGCCGCAGCGGCCCGTATTCGGATATCCGCTACTGCGTGGACAAGTACGACGCGGCTGCGCGCAAATACCTGGGCAAGCCGGCCGCGCAGTTGAAGTGGGGCAGCAAGATCGAATTCGATGGCGTGATGGAACTGATCGGCGTGGAAGATGCGATCGCCGCGTTCGAGCGCTACCGCGCCGACCACGGCCACTGAGGCCAGTTGCGGCGGCGCTGGCATCGCTCTACCATCCGCCGCGCGTCCTGCCGCCGACCCGGCCTGCAGGAGCCGCCGTAAGCGTTTACGTCAATCAACGCGCCAACTGCGCCGGATCCGTCCGGGGCTGTTTCCCGCCCGGGCCTGGCAGGCCGCTGGCGGGTGGCGCCTTCGATCGACCGGCTTACGGAGAGTCCGCAATGTCACGTTCCCCGCTGTTTTCCCGCAAGCTGTCCCCGCGCCATGCCGCGTGGGTGACACCGCTGCTGCTGTCGGTGCTGATGACCTGCATCGTCTCGATGATCAGCACCCTGCGCAGCGTCGGGCTCGCGCCCGGTGTCGGCACGCTCTGGCTCGGCACCTGGGCGCTGTCCTGGCTGGTCGCCTTCCCCACCCTGCTGTTGGTCCTGCCGCTGGTGCGGCGCCTGACCGGCCTGCTGGTGGCGCGCGACTGAGAAGCGCGGCGTTCCGGGAGGCGGCAACGCCTCCCGGTCAACGCCCTCACGCCGACGCGTTGCGGTAGTCCTGGTAGGACTTCTCTTCCACGTAGCTGGAGCCCAGCGCCAGGTTGATCTCCTTCTTGAGCCGCGCGCGTTCGTCGTTTTCGTAGTACACGCTGCGCGCCAGCTGGATGAACTCCTCGTCGAAGGCCTGCGCCTTCTCCTTGATCCGGATCTCGTCCTCGATCACCCACAGGCGCTCGTTGACCGCCTTCAGCTCCGCGCGCAGGCGCGCCACGTCGCCACCGGCCGCCGGATGCGCCATCCAGGTCTTTTCCAGCGCCGACAGTTCCGCGCGCACATTGGCCAGCTTGCCCGGATCCTCGATGCGCTCGGACTTGATCTGCAGGATGGCGATCTTGTCGAGCAGTTCGCCGAAGGACACGGGCACCAGGATTTCGGACATGGCAGACACCAAAAACAGAAGTCGCGCCAGTGTAACGGCTCTGCCTTAAGACGGCGTCGGCGCTGCGTCGCGGCGGCGCGCCAGCCTGGAGCGGAGTACGGACGTCAGCGCGCCGCAGCGACGCCCGCCGGCACGTCCTGGATCAGATCGATCGCATCGTACGAAACGCCCGGACTGAGGAAACCCTGCCCGTGCTGACCGCTGGCGACGCTCAACGTCAGGTCGTTGCTCCCGACCTTCAACGCGGACAACGGGATGACGAAGCGATAGACGGTGTTGTTGCCGCGATAGGTGCCCACCGTCAGCGTGCGCGAGGTCGGTTGCTGCGACGCCGTGGGAACCGCCGCCTGCCACCCGCCGATCGCGGGCACCGGGCGCCCATGAAAAGCGGCGGTGGTGATGCCGATGCGCAACGTCGGCGGCACCGCCGGCAGGCGCTCGAGCACGAAGCGCACGTGCAGTGCGTTGTTCACGTTCTGCCATTGATACGCAGGAAAGTCCTGCGCCGCTGACGACGCGCCGACCGTGAACGGCGCGGTCCGCCAGTTCGCCATGCGCACGTCCGACGGGTGCATGGTCGTCACCTTGTCGCCATTCAAGAACTCGCGCGGCGAGCCGTCCCAGCGCCCGATCCGCCACAACGCGGGCACGGCGTCCGGATCGTCGGCGCGCAGCGTCCCGGTGGCCACGGCATGGCCTGCCGCCACCGTGGCCTCGCCCTGCGCGACGGCCAGTTCGTTCTTGTAGAGCGTCACCCGGTAGACGCCCGGCAGCATGCCGCTGCGTTCGAAACGCCCGTCCGCGCCGACGCCGGTCCAGTACTGCGCCTGCGCCGAGGCGAAACCCACCGTGTAGGCAAAGGCGCGATCGCGGCCGCGTGCCGTACCGGCCACCGCGCCGCGCGCCGCCGGCGGCACGTAGCCGTCCAGGTCCGCACCGGCGAACCAGCCGGTATCGACCGGCCCCGGCAGCGCACCATCGGTGAAGACCAGCGTATAGGCATCGAGGACGCCGGTGCGGAACGGCTCGGTCTGGCCTTCGCCGTAATTGACGATATAGGTCAGTTCCTGGTCGACGGTGCCCTGGTCCAGCAGACTGCGGTAGAACGGGCCGCCGGAGCCGCCCTCGTTGTCGTCGCGCACCATCCACATCCCGACATGCGCACCGGTCGCGCCGAAGTAGCGCCAGTCGAGTAGCCGCATGTTGGAGTAGTGCTTCGAGCGGGTCTGCCCGTCCGGGCGGGCGAACACATCGTGCGCCTCGATCGTCCGGTCAGTCCCGTGCAGGTTCGCGGGTTCGGGGCCATGCGGGAGCAGCGCCCAGGGCACGCGCACGACGAAGCGCAGCAACCCGGGCTTCGGTTCGCTGCCGAAGCGGTCGGCCATGTAGATGCGCGGCTCGCCGCGCCGGGCCAGGTAGTAATGGACCAGATCGCCCGAGCGCACCGTCACCCGGATCGTGTCGGCATCGAGCTGTCGCGCCTCGACGGCGACCGGCCCGGCATCCGCGTAGAGGCCGGCGAAACCCGAGTTGACGTGGCTGTCCTTGGCCGGATCCTGGTACTCCACGCCCTGCCAGCGCAGCGAACACAGGCCGCCCGCGCTCTGCAATCCACTACGGCCGGCGATGCGCCGCACGGCGAAGGTCAACCCCGCACCGGTGTCGACGACATAGGCATCCGGGCGTTCGCTGAGCCCGAACCCTGCCGCGCGCGCGGACGCCGGGGCGTCCGATATCGGCGCCGCAGCGCCGCGCTGGGCCGTGGCACCAACCGCGGCAAACAGCAGGATGCACATCGTGATGAAGGAGGAACACCGGCGCGATCCTGGGCGCCCAGCTGCGCTCACCGTTTTCATCGCCTGCGCGCGCTGCAACGCCCTGGTGACGCCGGAACACGCGTCGGCATGTCGATCCGCACGCTCGAAGCCAACCCGACTGTCCATTGCGCCGATGCCGAAACCAGGGGGCGACAGCATGCGAACACGACCGCTGGACGACGGATGAACCGGGAGAACGGGCTTGTCCGACTCAGGGTGGGAGCGCCTGCGACGCGACGGGTCCAGGCCCGACGACGCACCGCAGCGGCGAGCCAGTCGACCGCATCACTCGTAGCGAGCAGGATCGGTTCAAGCGGCGAACGCAACGGGGGCACACCACGCGCAGGGGCTGTGGTGATTGGCCTGCGACAGGGCGGCAAGCCAGCATGCTGGCTTGCCGCCGCGCACGGACCGCTGAGGCATCATCGCGGCGCGGGGACACGGGATTGATCCGGGGCTACCGACAAGCGCGGATGGCATCGCCAGCGTCGTTTGCCGGCCCGGCGCGGAGCAGGGACATGCCCTGGAGACGCGGCCTCGCGGAAGCGCGAGACGCGAGAACTGGCGGGAAGGGGGGGATTCGAACCCCCGAGGCGCTATAAACGCCTGCCTGATTTCGAGTCAGGTACATTCAACCACTCTGCCACCTTCCCGGGTGGTCCCCGGCGGACCGGGGGCGTGCATCATACGGTTCCCGCCGCGCGCGGACAAGCGGCCTGGCGCGGAGGCCCCGCAAGCGTCTGGTGGCGCGGGGCGATGAACCCCGCCTGCTTGGCGCCGCGCGCGGCGATTGCCTGATCCGCGCGCGACCGCGATGATGCCCGTCGACCCCAGAAAACACCGGCCGGCCGCAGGCGCGCAATGATCGAATTCGGACACCTCACCCACGTCGGCCTGCGCCGCGACCTCAACGAGGACACCTACTACGGCGACCACGAACTGGGGCTGTGGCTGGTGGCCGACGGCATGGGCGGCCATGCCTGCGGCGAGGTCGCCAGCGCCCTGGCGCGCGAGGCCATCGTCCGTGAAGTGCGCGGCGGCACCGCGCTGGCGCAAGCCATCCGCATCGCCGACGCGGAGATCATCCGCGCCTCGCAGCGCCGCAACGACACCCTGCCGATGGGCACCACCGTGGTGGCCGCGCGGGTGCAGGGCAACCGCTTCGAGGTCGCCTGGGTGGGCGACAGCCGCGCCTATCTGTGGCGCGACGGCAAGCTGGCCCAGCTCAGCCAGGACCACAGCTACGTGCAGGAACTGATCGCGCAGGGCGCGCTCACCGCCGAGCAGGCCCGCGCCCATCCGCACCGCAACGTCGTCACCCAAGCGCTGGGCGTGACCGATCCGCAGCACCTCAACGTGGCCACGATGACCGGCGAACTGCGCCCAGGCATGCGCCTGCTGCTGTGCAGCGACGGGCTCACCGAGGAAGTGGACGATGCCGGCCTGGCCAACGCGCTGGGCCACGACGACTGCAGCGCGCAGGAGTGCGTGGACATGCTGGTCGCCGCCGCACTCGACGAAGGCGGCTCGGACAACATCACCGCGATCCTGGTGCGCTGTCACTGAATTCGGTGCGGCGCGGCGGCTCCGGCCACGCAAACGACGTCAGGGCACCGCTGGGCACCTGCATTCTTCACGCCCAAGCCGGCCAGGCTGCCCTGTAGGAGCGGCTTCAGCCGCGACAGGGCCTTACCGGGGACGCCTCATCGCGGCTGAAGCCGCTCCTACAAGATACGTCCCGTGGTTATTGGAGGCACCCTTCAGCCGGCCAGCGCGTCCGCCACGACCGGCTCGGCGTCGTCCCACAGCGCGCGGCCGGCCTTCTTGCGCAGCTTCTCCAGTCGCGCCTGGTGCGCTTCCAGTTCCGAGGCCGTCGGCACCACCCGCGGCCGCGGCAACAGCATGGTCATGTCGAATGCCGGACCCTGCGCCGCCGCATGCGCGGCACCGTCCTCGGCCAGGGCGAAGCCGATCTCCTCCTGGCCGGAGGTCAGCGCGATGTACACGTCACTGAGGATCTGCGCATCGAGCAGCGCGCCGTGCAGTTGCCGGTGCGAGTTGTCCACGCCCAGCCGCTTGCACAGCGCGTCCAGCGAATTGCGCTGGCCGGGGAAGCGCTCCCGCGCCAGCAGCAAGGTGTCGATCACCGTGGCGCGGTCGAGGATGCGGCCGTAGGACTCGCCCAGCCGCGACAGTTCGTAATCCAGAAAGCCCAGGTCGAACGAGGCGTTGTGGATGATCAGCTCGGCGCCGTCGATGAACTCCAGGAATTCGTCGACCACTTCGTGGAATTCCGGCTTGTCGGCAAGAAAATCCAGGGTCAGGCCGGTGACTTCCTGCGCGCCGGGTTCGAAATCGCAGTCCGGACGCAGGTAGCGATGGAAGTTGCGCCCGCTGGGGCGGCGTTCGAGCAGTTCCACCGCGCCGATTTCGACGACGCGGTTGCCCTTCTTCCATTCCAGGCCGGTGGTTTCGGTATCGAGGATGATCTGACGCATGGGACTCGCAGCGGAAAAGGAAGACGGGATCAAGGCGCGACCACGGCGCCACCGGCGCGCACGTGCAGGGCCTGGTTGCGCGCCAGCTGGTCGACCCGCTCGTTGTCCGGATCGCCGTTGTGGCCCTTGACCCAGCGCCAGTCGATCGTATGCCGCTGCGCCGCGGCGTGCAGCCGCTCCCACAGATCACGGTTCTTGACCGGATCGCCGCCAGCGGTCTTCCACTGCCGCCGCACCCAGCCCGGCATCCATTCGGTGATGCCCTGGCGCACGTACTGCGAGTCGGTGTGCAGCACGATCTGGCAGGGCTCGTTGAGCGTCTCCAGGGCCATGATCGCGGCCATCAGTTCCATGCGGTTGTTGGTGGTGTGCGCCTCGGCGCCGGCCACCTCGCGCTCCAGCCCCTTGTAGCGCAGCAGCGCGGCCCAGCCGCCGGGGCCGGGATTGCCGAGGCAGGCGCCATCGGTATGGATGTCGACAGTCTTCATGAAACTCCGTGTTCAGATCGAAGCGACCGAGCCGCGCCAGCGGACCGGCGCGCGCAGCGGAATGGGACCGATGCCGGCGGCGGTGCGTTTTTCCGCCTGCAGCATGCAGACCGCGCGCAGCGGCGCGGTGGAGGTGGCCGGGCCGACGCCGCCGCGGGTCGGCCACACCGGCCCGAGATAGCGCAACTGCTCCACGCACGGCAGGCCGACCTGTTCCAGCAGGCCGCGCCAACTGCCCGGCGGGCGCGCCACCAGGCCCTGGCGGCGCCAGCGCAGCCGGTACGGGCTCATCGCGTTGAGCGCGAACAGCCACACGCGGCCGCCCGGCATCAGGATGCGCTCGCATTCCTCCAGCAGCTCCGCCGCGTCGGCGGCGAGCACGTGCTGCAGGACGATGGCGTTGACGCTCTCCGACGGCAGCGGCAGCGGCAGCGTGCACACCAGGTCGCCGGCATAGCCGCGCGGGCTACGGTGCAGGCGGATGCCCCGCCCCGGCAGCTCGCGCCCGGGAGGCGGCAGCGGTACCGGCGCCAGCCACAGCCAGGGCTGCGCGGGGCGCTTGAGCAGGGCGTCGAGGATCAGCGGCTGCTCGGCCTGGAGCAACGCCTGCGCCCCGGCCGTATCAAACCAGGATGAGACGTTGGCTTGACGAGGGAGCGACACGGCAGGCATGGTGCCAATTCTATGCGACTGATCGCCCTGCCCGCATTCCAGGATAACTACATCTGGGCGATCGCCACGGACGACGGGCGTGCGTTGCTGGTCGATCCAGGCCAGGCCGAACCGGTCCTGGAGGCCGCGGCACAAGGCCTGCAGCCGACCGCCATCCTGCTCACTCACCACCACGACGACCATATCGGCGGCGTGGCGGCGCTGCGCGAACGCTGGCCGGACATCCCGGTGTACGCGCCGGACGACCCGCGGATCGCCGGATTTGCGTGCGAGCGGGTGGGCGACGGCGATGTCGTGAAGGTGCTGGACTGGCAGTTCGATACCCTGTCCGTCCCCGGCCACACCCGCTCGCACCTGGCCTATGTCGGCCACGGTCACCTGTTCAGCGGCGATACGCTGTTCAGCCTGGGCTGTGGGCGCATGTTCGAAGGTACGCCCTCCCAGATGTTGGGTTCGCTGCAGCGCCTGTCCGCCCTCCCGGGGCAGACGCTGGTCTGCTGCGGACACGAATACACCTTGGCCAATGCGGCATTCGCCGTCACGGTCGATCCCACCAACGCTGCCCTGCGGCAGCGCCATCAGGAAGCCCAGGCCATGCGTCACGCTGCCCGTCCCACCGTCCCCGTCACTCTCGCCAGCGAACTGGCGACCAATCCGTTCCTGCGTACCGCCTCGGCGGCGATCCAGCAGGCGATCGGCGCCCGGCTCGGCCGGGGGGTGTCCGACGAAGTGGAAGTCTTCGCCGAATTGAGGCGCTGGAAAGACGATTTCCGCGCATGAGGGCGTTGGCGTTGACGGCGGCGCTGACGCTGGCGATGGCGTCGGCGGCGCCCCCCGCGGCGGCCGCGACCCCGCTTGCGGCGGCACTCGAGCAGACCGTAGCCGGCCTGAACGGCCTGCCGACGGATGCGGCGGCACTGCCGCCGCCCACCACCCGTAACGGGCACGACATCCTGGCCCGCTTCCGCGACGGCCTGGCCGACGCGCGCTGCGACGCCGGTGCCACCGATGCGCGCTGGCAGCAGCAGTTCTCGCGCGCTCCCTCGCGCCTGGCCGACGAGGACGAGGACGTGCTGCCGCTGTTCGGCTACGTGGTCGACGAGCTGCGCGCGGCCAACCTGCCGACCGAGTTCGCGCTGATCCCGTTCGTGGAAAGCGGCTACCGCCCGGCCGCGCGCAACAGCGGCGGCCCCGCCGGCCTGTGGCAGTTCATCCCCGGCACCGCGCGCAACCACGACGTTCCGCTGGAAAACGGCTACGACGGCCGCCTGTCCGCGGTCGACTCCACCCGCGCCGCGGTGCGCTACCTGAAGACCCTGCACGGCATGTTCGGCGGCGACTGGCGCCTGGCGATCATGGCCTACAACGCCGGCGAATACCGCGTGCTGCAGTCGATGCGCCGCGCCGGCATGAACGCGCAGAACGCGCAGCCGGACAAGCTGCCCGGGCTGTCCTCGGTCACCTATGCCTACGTCGAGAAGCTACACGCGCTGGCCTGCGTGCTGGAACAGGCGCAGACCCGCGACGAATGGATGGCCTCGCTGGACCGCGACGTGCCGATCCTGCAGGCGCAGACCCTGCCCGCCGGCATGGCGCTGGACGAGTGGGCACGGCGCCAGGCGCTGCAGGGCAACCAGCTCGCCCGGCTGAATCCGGCCTTGGGCAACGGCCGCGGCGCCAGGCGCGCACTGCCGGTGCTAGCGCCACGCAGCGTGGGCGGCCCCGTGCTGGCCCAGCAGGACACCGCACCGCCCACGCAGGACGACGCTCCGGTTGTCGCCACCGTGGCCAGCGCCGACGACAGCCCCGCGCCGAGCCGCGCCACCCGCGCTGGCACACGCTCCCGCCATACCCACACCGTGCGCGACGGCGACACCGCCTGGAATATCGCCAAGCGCTATGGCATCACCGTGCAGGCGCTGCTGATGAAGAACGGCCTGTCCGCGCGCAGCGTGCTGCGTCCTGGCATGGTGCTGAGCTACGAGGACTGAGCGCTCCCGCTTCGGCGGGACGACGTCCGGAACACGCTGCAACGCCCGAGGACATGCAGCCGCGTCGCGGGAATGACCACGACCCGAGCGGCGCCTGACACGACGCGAACCTCTGCGAGCCTGGCGCCTCACCGCGCACAGCACCTGCGGCAACGGGCGCATTGCCCGACGGGCAGGACGCTTTGCCTTGATCACAGCCAGCTTGCACAGCGCCTCGGGCCAAGCGATGGCGGCCGCTGCCGCTCTTCGTGCCCACCCAACCTGCCAGCCGGCGCACGCCCTGTGCTTGCGCGCGCGTTGCCGCACCGCTGTGCGCGGCAAGACGCACACCTTGATGCCACCCTGAAACGCAACAGGCCCGGCAATGCCGGGCCTGTTGCGTGAAAGCACGTACGACGGCGCAACCGTTACAGCTGCGACTCCTGCACGCTGATCTTGAAGTGCTTGCGCATCGCATCGACGTAGGCCTTGGCATCGGCCTCGCCTTCGATGCGCGCCAGCTGCTGCTGGAACATCGTCTGCTGCTCGGCCGGCACCTTGCTCAGGTCGCCCGGCGTGACCTTGGTGACGGCAAACAGCGCATAGCGCTTGCCCACCGTGCCCGGCGCGGCAGGCAGCTCGACCTTGCCCACCGAGGGCTTGCCCTCGGCCGGCTGCGGCGCGCTGAAGATCGCCTGGCTGGCCTGTGCGCTCGGCATCGGCACGTTGCGCGGCAGCCCCGGCATCGGGTTGATCTGCAGCTTCTCCGGACCGGCCAGGGCCTGCAGCGTTTCGCCCTTGCGCAGGCGCGCCAGCAGCGCGTCAGCCTTGGCGGCGGCCGCCTTGGCGGTGCGATCGGCATGCACCGCGGCGACGACCTGCTCGTGCACCTTGGCCAGCGGCTGGATCTGCTCCGGCTGGTGCTGGGTCACGCGGATCAGCACGCTGTGGTTCGGCCCCAGGTTGATCGGGTCGCTGACCGTGCCGTCCTGCACCAGGGTGTCGGAGAACGCGGCGCGCAGCACCGCCGGCTGCGCAGCGATGCCGCTGGCGTTGGCGCGCGAGAACGGCCCCAGCGTCTGCACCGGCAGGCCCACTTCCTTCGCCGCCGAGGCCAGCGCGGTCGGGTTCTTGTAGACCAGGTCCACCAGCTTGCCGCTCAGGTCGCTGAAGGCCTTCTCGCTGTCGGCCTTCAGTTGCTCGCTGGCGAGCTGGTCGCGCACCTGCTCGAACGACTTGCCCTGGCCGCCCTTGACCTGGCGCAGCTGGATCACGTGATAGCCGAATTCGCTCTTCACCGGACCGACGATCTCGCCGGGCTTCATCGCGAACAGCGCATCCTCGAACGGCTTGACCATCACGCCCTTCTCCACCCAGCCCAGGTCGCCGCCGGCGTTCTTGGAACCGGGATCGTCGGAGTTGGCGCGGGCCAGCGCGGCGAAATCGGCGCCGGGCTGCTTGGCTTCGGCCGCCAGCTTGGCGGCCTTGGCCTCGGCCGCCTTCTGCGAGGCCGCGTCCTTGCCGGCGCTGATCAGGATGTGCGAGGCCAGCCGCTGGTCGGGCTCGACGAAGCGCGCCTTCTCGTCGTCGTAGCGCTTGCGCAGCGTCGCCTCGTCGGCCGGCTTGACCGGCGGCAGGCTGGCCGCGTTGAGGTCGACGTACTCGATCGTCACGGTTTCCGGCTGCTTGAAGTCGGACTTGTGCGAGTCGTACCACTGCTGCACCTGCGCGTCGCTGACCGGCGCGGTGTCGGCCGGCATCTCCGGCAACAGCGCCATTTCCACGTCGCGGGTTTCGCCCAGCATCTTCAGCAGGCGATCGGTTTCCTGCTTGGTGGCGAACGCCGATTCGGCGATGCCCGACGGAATCACCGACTGCTGCAGCGCATCGCGCACCAACTGCTGGAACATGGTCGGCGTGCGCGGCGGCGTGCCCGAGGCCAGCGCTAGGCGGTAGCGCTCCGGATCGAACTTGCCGTCGTTCTGGAACGCAGGCATGGAGCTGATGTAATCGCGCACCGCGGCATCGCCGATGACCACGCCGGCGCGCTCGGCCGACAACTTCGCCACCTGCTCGTCGATCAGCTGATCGAGCAGCTTGCGCTTGTTGTCGATGCTTTCGAACGCACGCGGATCGAAGTTCTCGCCCTGCTGCTCGCGCGCCTGGATGCGCGCCTGCTCGAAGCGGGTACGGAACTGCTCCGTGCTCACTTCGTGGTGCTGCCACAGCAGCGACACCGGCCACCACGACGGCGCCGACGACCACCACGACGGCGGCGCCTGCACCTTGGCGACATTGTTGGCACCGACGCCACCGAGGTAGCTGTTGTCGATGACGAACAGGAACGGAATCATCAACAGACCGATGATCGCGGTGGCGATCCAGCCCGAGGTCTTTTCGCGAAGTTTCTGCAGCATTGGGAACCGACGGCCTATTGGCGAGCCGCGCAGTTTAACCCGCTTCACGCCTTGCGGCAGAACCGGCGGCCCGGCAACCCGCGCCGCTCATGCGCCGCGGCGGCAATCGGGGGCGAACGCCAGTGCGTTCCAGTGCGTTGCGGAAAAAAAGAAACCCCCGATCGCTCGGGGGTTTCGCGTACAAATGGCGGAGTGGACGGGACTCGAACCCGCGACCTCCGGCGTGACAGGCCAGCATTCTAACCGACTGAACTACCACTCCGCGTTTGAACGGAGGCAGGCGCGAGGCCCGCTTTCCCGGAGCTGCCGGGCCGACGCTGGCGCGTGGCGGCGACTGCGAGAAACGAAACCCCCGATCGCTCGGGGGCTTCGGTACAACTGGCGGAGTGGACGGGACTCGAACCCGCGACCTCCGGCGTGACAGGCCAGCATTCTAACCGACTGAACTACCACTCCGCTTTTGAAACCTGTCGCTTGGTGCTCTGGTGGGTGCTGAGGGTTTCGAACCCCCGACCCTCTCCGTGTAAAGGAGACGCTCTACCGCTGAGCTAAGCACCCTAGCGAGTCGATTAGTTTACGGCATCCTTCAGCGCTTTACCAGCCTTGAACGTCGGATTCTTCGACGCCGCGATCTTGATGGAGTCGCCGGTCTTCGGGTTGCGGCCGGTGCGCTCGGCACGGTCGCGCACCTGGAAGGTGCCGAAGCCCACGAGCGTGACGCTGTCGCCCTTCTTCAGGGCCTTGGTCACTTCCGACACGAAGGCGTCGATGGCACGACCGGCTTCGGCCTTGGAGATGTCGGCGGCAGCGGCGATCGCGTCGTTCAGTTCGGCTTTATTCATTTCTTGATGACTCCATGTGCGGCAGAAGACCGCGGATTGAGGATCGGGTGTCGGCGTGGCCTGCCTCGCCTGGGCGAGACCCCGATGGATATGTTTTGCACTACCAAGCACGCCCGTTCGCGGTGCTCGCAAGCGCTGCATTTATACCAGCGGGCCCATACCCGCGCAAGCCGAAAAGCCAACAACGGCGCGGGTTTGAGCCGTTTGCGCGGGTGCGGTTCAGCGCGCGTCAGTGCTTGACGCGCGGGTTCGAGGATGCTTTCTGCTTGCGCCGCGACGGTGCCTGTTCGGCATCGGCGGCGGGCTTGGGCGCTAGCGGACGCTCCAGTGCCAGATCCAGCACTTCGTCGATCCACTTCACCGGCACGATCTTCAGATCGCGGGTGACGTTCTCCGGGATGTCGGCCAGGTCCTTGCGGTTCTCCTCGGGGATCAGCACGGTGCGGATGCCGCCGCGCAGTGCGGCCAGCAGCTTCTCCTTGAGTCCGCCGATCGCCGAGACGCGGCCGCGCAGGGTGATCTCGCCGGTCATCGCCACCTCCGACTTGACCGGCACCTTGGTCAGCATCGACACCAGCGAGGTCACCATCGCGATGCCGGCGCTGGGGCCGTCCTTCGGCGTGGCGCCGTCCGGCACGTGCAGGTGGACGTCGTGCTTCTGCAGGAAGTCCGCCTCGATGCCGAGCCGCTCGGCGCGCGAGCGCACCACCGACAACGCGGCCGACGCCGATTCCTTCATCACGTCGCCGAGCTGGCCGGTCAGGATCACCGCGCCCTTGCCCGGGACCAGGGTCGATTCGATCTGCAGCAGATCGCCGCCGACCTCGGTCCAGGCCAGGCCGGTCACCAGGCCGATCTCGTTCTGCTCCTCGGCACGGCCGAAGTCGTAACGGCGCACGCCCAGGTACTTGTCCAGGTTCTTCGAGCCGACGCTCACGCGCGCCTTGTCCTTGCGCACGGCACCCTTCTTCGCTGCGGCCTTCTTCGCCGGGGCGGCCGGCTGCGGACCGGCCAGGGCGATCTCCTTGACCACCTTGCGGCAGATCTTGGCGACTTCGCGCTCGAGGTTACGCACACCGGATTCGCGCGTGTAGTAGCGCACGATGTCGCGGATCGCGTCGGCGCCGATCTCCAACTCGTCCTGCTTCAGGCCATTGGCCTTGAGCTGCTTGGGCACCAGGTAGCGCGTGGCGATGTTGAGCTTCTCGTCCTCGGTGTAGCCGGGGATGCGGATCACCTCCATACGGTCCAGCAACGGGCCGGGGATGTTCAGCGAATTGGAGGTCGCCACGAACATCACTTCGGACAGGTCCAGGTCCACTTCCAGGTAGTGGTCGTTGAAGGCGTTGTTCTGCTCGGGGTCGAGCACTTCCAGCAGCGCCGAGGACGGATCGCCACGGAAGTCCATCGACATCTTGTCGATCTCGTCGAGCACGAACAGCGGGTTCTTGCTGCCGACCTTGTTGAGGTTCTGCACGATGCGACCCGGCATCGAACCGACGTAGGTCCGGCGATGGCCGCGGATCTCCGCCTCGTCGCGCACGCCGCCCAGCGACATGCGCACGAACTTGCGGTTGGTTGCCTTGGCGATGGACTGGCCCAGCGAGGTCTTGCCCACGCCCGGCGGTCCGACCAGGCACAGGATCGGCCCCTTCATCTGCTTCACCCGCGACTGCACCGCGAGGTACTCGAGGATGCGGTCCTTGACCTTCTCCAGGCCGTAGTGATCGGCGTCGAGGGTTTCCTGCGCGACCTTCAGGTCCTTGCGCACCTTGCTGCGCTTCTTCCACGGCACGCCCAGCAGCCAGTCGAGGTAGTTGCGCACCACCGCGGCTTCGGCCGACATCGGCGACATCTGCTTGAGCTTGTTGAGTTCGGCCTTGGCCTTGGTCTCCACCGGCTTGGGCATGCCGGCCTCGGCGATCTTGCGCGCCAGTTCCTCCAGCTCGCCCGGCGCATCGTCGAGGTCGCCCAGTTCCTTCTGGATCGCCTTCATCTGCTCGTTGAGGTAGTACTCGCGCTGGCTCTTCTCCATCTGCGACTTGACCCGGCCGCGGATGCGCTTTTCCAGCTGCTGCACGTCGATCTCGCCGTCGACCAGGCCGACCAGCATCTCCAGGCGCTCGCCCACTTCCAGGGTTTCCAGCAGGCGCTGCTTGTCGGCCAGACGCACGCCGATGTGCGCGGCGATGGTGTCGGCCAGGCGGCCGGGCTCGTCGATGCCGGACAGGGTCTGCAGCAGCTCCGGCGGCAGCTTGCGGTTGGTCTTGACGTACTGCTCGAACAGCGACATCAGCGAACGCGCGATCGCCTCGACCTCGCGCTCCTCGCGCGATTCGGCGGCATCGATCTCGCGGCCTTCGCCCTGCAGCGCGCCGTCGCGCTCGGCGACCTTGTCGACGCTGACCCGCGACAGGCCTTCGACCAGCACCTTGATGGTGCCGTCGGGCAGCTTCAGCAGTTGCAGCACCTGCGCCAGCGTGCCGACGTTGTACAGGTCGGCCGCCGCCGGATCGTCGGTCTCGGCGGACTTCTGCGCGACCAGCAGGATGCGCTTGTCGGCCTCCATCGCGTGCTCGAGCGCGCGCATAGATTTGTCGCGACCGACGAACAGCGGGATGACCATGTGCGGGAAGACCACGACGTCGCGCAATGGCAGGACCGGCAGGTCGAGGACTTCGGATTGGGACTGGGCCATGAGGATTCCGATTTGGGAGGCGGGAACGCGATGCGGGCGGCCATAAAAACGCCGATGGCCCCGTTATGGGGCCATCGGCTGGACGATGCAAGGGGAGCGCAGAACCCCTTTATATTTCAACGACTTACCAGCAAGCCGGGGGCACGCGGCAGGGCCGCCGCGCGCCTCCGGCCCGGGGTCACTCCGCGGAGGCGACCTTGGGCGCCGCCGGCGGGGTCTGGTAGATCAGGTACGGCTCGGACTTGTGCTCGATCACCGACTCGTCCACCACCACCTTGCTGACGTTCTCCTGCGACGGCAACTCGTACATCGTGTCCAGCAGCACCGACTCGACGATGGTGCGCAGGCCGCGCGCGCCGGTCTTGCGCTTGAGCGCCTTCTTGGCGATGGCCAGCAGCGCGTCCTGGCGGAACTCCAGCTCCACGCCTTCCATCTCGAACAGCTTCTTGAACTGCTTGGTGATGGCGTTCTTCGGCTCGGTCAGGATCTTGATCAGCGCCGGCTCGTCAAGTTCCTCGAGCGTGGCGACCACCGGCAGGCGGCCGACGAACTCGGGAATCAGGCCGAACTTGATCAGGTCTTCCGGCTCGACGTCGGCCAGGATCTTGCCCACCTCGCGCTTGCGCTCGACGCTCTTGACCTTGGCGCCGAAGCCGATGCCGCCGGCGTCGTTGGAGCGCTGCTGGATCACCTTGTCCAGGCCGGCGAACGCGCCGCCGCAGATGAACAGGATGTTCTTGGTGTCCACCTGCAGGAATTCCTGCTGCGGATGCTTGCGTCCGCCCTGCGGCGGCACCGAGGCCACCGTGCCCTCGATCAGCTTCAGCAGCGCCTGCTGCACGCCTTCGCCGGACACGTCGCGGGTGATCGACGGGTTCTCGCTCTTGCGCGAGATCTTGTCGATCTCGTCGATGTAGACGATGCCCTGCTGCGCCTTGTCGACGTCGTAGTCGCATTTCTGCAGCAGCTTCTGGATGATGTTCTCCACGTCCTCGCCGACGTAGCCGGCTTCGGTCAGCGTGGTCGCATCGGCGATGGTGAACGGCACGTTGAGCAGGCGCGCCAGCGTTTCGGCCAGCAGCGTCTTGCCCGAACCGGTCGGACCGACCAGCAGGATGTTGGACTTGGCCAGTTCGACCTCGTCGTTCTTCTGCCGGCTCTCGATGCGCTTGTAGTGGTTGTACACGGCCACGGCGAGCGTGCGCTTGGCGCGCTGCTGGCCGATCACGTACTGGTCGAGCACTTCGAGAATCTCGCGCGGCTTGGGCAGGCTGCTGCGTGCCGACTGCGCCTTCTCCTCAAGCTCCTCGCGGATGATGTCGTTGCACAACTCGACGCATTCGTCGCAGATGAACACGCTGGGCCCGGCGATCAGCTTACGGACCTCGTGTTGACTCTTGCCGCAGAACGAGCAGTACAGGATCTTGTTGCTGTCGCCGGAACGGCCTTGCCGGTCTTCGCTCATTGCTTCGCTTACCCAGTTACCCCACCCGATGAACGGGGGTTCGATTTCGAGAATAGCACAGGGCCGGGAGGACGCTAGCCCGACCCCGGCCCTGCGGAATACGCTGCGTTTTGCAGTACATGCAAGCCTTATGCCGGCTGGATGGACTCATCCGGACGACGCTCCAGGACCTGGTCGACGAGGCCGTAGGCCTGTGCGTCGATGGCGCTCTTGAAGTTGTCGCGCTCGGTGTCGCGGGCGATGGTCTCCAGCGACTGGCCGGTGTGCTTGGCCAGGATTTCGTTCAGCCGCGCGCGCAGGGTCAGGATCTCGCGGGCGTGGATGTCGATGTCGGTGGCCTGGCCCTGGAAGCCGCCCAGCGGCTGGTGGATCATCACCCGCGAGTTCGGCAGCGCGTAGCGCTTGCCGGCCGCGCCCGACGCCAGCAGCAGCGCGCCCATCGAGGCGGCCTGGCCGACGCAGATGGTGCTCACGTCCGGCTTGATGTACTGCATGGTGTCGTAGATCGCCATGCCGGCGGTGACCACGCCGCCCGGCGAGTTGATGTAGATGCTGATGTCCTTCTCCGGATTGTCCGCTTCCAGGAACAGCAGCTGGGCCACGATCACGTTGGCCATGTGGTCGTCGATCGGGCCGACCAGGAAGATCAGGCGCTCCTTCAGCAGGCGCGAATAGATGTCGTAGGCGCGCTCGCCGCGGCTGGTCTGTTCGACCACCATCGGAACCAGATTCAAGGCCTTGGTCACATTGTCCACGCGGTGATCTCCTGCTGCTCGGGGTCCGTCCCTGCACGGGGGTGTGCAGGGCTTCGCATCGTGTTGCGCCCCGCCGCCGCGGGGAGGTGAAATGGGATCCGCGTCGCGCAGGTCGGCTGCGCAACGCGGCGACGCGTCGTCTTATTGACGGATCGCGTCCTGGAACGACATCGCCTGCTCGGTGTGCTGGGCGCGCTCGGCGATCCAGTCGATCACCTGCTCTTCCATCACGCGGCTCTGCAGTCCCCCCATCAATTGGGGATCGTTGCGGTACATCTCAATGACCTGCTCCGGCTCTTCGTAGGTCGAGGCGATCAGGCGCAGCGTCTCCGAGACCCGCTTCGGGTCCAGGCGCAGTTCGTTGCGGCGGGCGACCTCGCCGACCAGCAGGCCGACCAGCACGCGCTTGCGCGCGGCGTCCATGAAGCCCTGGTGGGCATCGTCCGGCACCTGACCCGGGTCGCGACCGGAACGGCGCAGTTGCTCGACCTGCTGCGCCAGCATGGCGCGCGCCTCGTTCTCGACCAGGCGCGGCGGCATTTCCACCGAGGCGTAGGCGGCGATCAGCTGCTCGCCCACTTCGCGACGCAGGCGGTTCATCAGCGCGCCCTTGAGCTCGCGCTCCAGGTTGATGCGGATGTCCTTGCGGAACTGCTCGGCATCGCCGCTCTTCACGCCGAAGCTCTTGATGAACTCCTTGTCCACCTCCGGCAGCACCGGCGCGGCGACGTCGACCGCCTTCACGTGCACCTGGACCTGCTTGCCGGCGAACTGCGGCACGCGCCAGTCGGCCGGGAAGTCGACGGTCAGCGTCTTCTCTTCGTCCTTGGACAGTCCGACCAGGCCCTGTTCGATCGCCGGGAACATGACGCCCGAGCCGATCACGCTGCTGCCCTTCTCCACGCCCTCGGCCGGCAGACGCTCGTCGCCCACCTGCGACCAGGTCTCCAGGGTCACCAGGTCGCCGTCCTGCGCCGGACGCGCGGCGGGCTGCCAGGTGCGACGCTGCAGGCGCAGGTTCTCGATCATCTGTTCGATGTCGGCGTCGGTGACCTCGGCGGTGTGGCGGATCACCTGCAGCGTGGACACGTCGATGTCGCCGAAGTCCGGCACCACTTCGAAGGTGGCCACGAACTGCAGCTCGTTGTCGCCGGCGCGGTCGATGCGCGGGTTGCCGGCCAGGCGCAGTTCGTGCTCGCGCACGGCCGAGTCGAAGGTCTCGCGCAGCAGGCCGTCCAGCGCCTCGGCGCGGATCTGCGGCCCGAAGCGCTGCTCGATCACCTTGGCCGGAATCTTGCCCGGACGGAAGCCCTTGATCCGCGCGGTGCGCGCGACTTCGCGCAGGCGGCCGCCGACGTGGGTTTCCAGGCGGTCCTCCGGCAGGGTGAAGGTCAGACGCCGTTCCAGGGTACCGGTGGTTTCGATCGAAGCTTGCATGTGGACTCCTGCCACCGGGAGCCCACGGCTCTCGGCACGATGTAGAAAAGTACGGGTTGGCGCGGGCACGGGACAGCCGCCGCAGCCGGATAGTTTCGCCTATTCCCGCGACGCCTGCCAGCGCAGGGCCTGGAGGCCGCCGTGGCGACGCCGAACCCGCCATCGCCGCGAGGGGCCGCAGGGGGCTGGATGGTGCGAAAGAGGGGACTCGAACCCCTACGCCTTGCGGCACTGGTACCTAAAACCAGGGCGTCTACCAATTCCGCCACTTTCGCGCTGCGGCGCCGGATGGCGCCTGCCGGCACATTGTTGCAGGCCGGCCGGCAAAGAAAAAGGCACCTGCCGGAGCAGGTGCCTTTCGTTTTGGTGGGCCGTCAAGGATTCGAACCTTGGACCTATTGATTAAGAGTCAACTGCTCTACCAACTGAGCTAACGGCCCTGAAACTGAGTCGCACATTCTATGTGCTTTTTTGCTTCGTTGCAACACCCCGCGAAGCATCGGGTCACACGATCGATGGGGTGGCTGAGGGGACTCGAACCCCCGACATCTGGAATCACAATCCAGTACTCTAACCAACTGAGCTACAGCCACCATTGAAACCTTGCATCTCCCGCCCGGCGCCGGTGTTGGCGCGCCCGACAGGAATCGAACCTGTAACCGCCGGCTTAGAAGGCCGGTGCTCTATCCAGTTGAGCTACGGGCGCCCTGGCTGGATTGTCGCATTCCTTTCCGCCGTTGGACATCGGATTGGTCGGGGTAGAGGGATTCGAACCCCCGACATCCTGCTCCCAAAGCAGGCGCGCTACCAGACTGCGCTATACCCCGGCGGAACATCCCTCGCGACCAAGGCCGGAAAGGTCGGCTATTGTGGGAAGCTTGCGGCCCGCTGTCAACGTCGCATGCACACAACATCGCCTGAACTATCCTCAAGTCTTGCCATCGGCATCAGCCGAGCGCCTTTTTGTAAGGAGAAAACAGCATGCTTCGCAGCGGCAATCCCGCCCTAAAGGAATCCACCTTCCTCGATCTGCGCAGCGGCACCGTGGTCTCGCCCGGGAGCAGCGCGGTCGCCGCGCGCGATAGCGACGCGATGACACTGAACGGTACCGCCAACAAGACCGGCATCCTGCTGATGTTGACGGCGATCACCGCCGTATTCGCCTGGAGCCAGTCGGTCTCGATCGATGCCGCGGGCAACGCGATGATCGCCCCGGGCGTGGCCGGCTACGCGCTGGGCGGCCTGGTCGGCGGCTTCATCCTGGCCCTGATCACGATCTTCAAGAAGGAATGGTCGCCGATCACCGCCCCGCTGTATGCGCTAGTGGAAGGCTTCTTCCTGGGATCTATCTCGGCAATGTACGAAGTGCGCTTCAACGGCATCGTGCTGCAGGCGGTGATGCTGACCTTCGGCACGCTGTTCGCGATGCTGTTCGCCTACCGCAGCGGCATGATCAAGGCCACCGAGAACTTCAAGCTGGGCGTGGTCGCGGCCACCGGCGGCATCGCGCTGGTGTATTTGGCGACCATGGTGCTGGACTTCTTCAACATCCAGATCCCCTACATCCACGCCTCCGGCACGGTCGGCATCCTGTTCAGCCTGTTCGTGGTGGTGGTGGCGGCGCTGAACCTGGTGCTGGACTTCGACTTCATCGAGAGCGGCGTCGAACAGGGCGCGCCCAAGTACATGGAGTGGTACGGCGCGTTCGGCCTGATGGTGACGCTGGTGTGGCTGTACCTGGAGTTCCTGCGCCTGCTGTCGAAGCTGCAGTCGCGGAATTGAAGCCGGGAGTCGGGAATCGGGATTGGGGAATCGCAACAGCGGCTCCCCGTGATCGATGACCGGAAGCGGCCTCGGGCAGGCTTCCGAGCAAAAGAAAGGGCGCCAAGAGGCGCCCTTTCTTTTCGTGCGATCTTCCGGCGCGCTCAGAGGCGGCTGGCGATGGCCTGGGCGAAGCCCATGGTGTTGCCGCTGCCGCCCAGGTCCGGGGTCAGCCCGTCCTTGGCTTCCAGGGTGGCGACGATGGCGTTGCGCAGGCGCTCGGCGTTCTGCGGCTGGCCGATATGGTCCAGCAGCTGCGCCGCGCCCAGCAGCAGCGCGCACGGGTTGGCCTTGCCCTGCCCGGCGATGTCAGGGGCCGAGCCGTGCACGGCTTCGAAGATCGCCGCGTCCACGCCGATGTTGGCGCCCGGGGCCAGGCCCAGGCCGCCGACCAAGCCGGCGCACAGGTCCGACAGGATGTCGCCGAACAGGTTGGTGGTGACGATGACGTCGAACTGCTCAGGGCGCATCACCAACTGCATGCAGGCGTTGTCGACGATCATTTCCTGGAATTCGATCTCCGGGTAGTTCGCCGCCACTTCGCGCGCCACCTTCAGGAACAGGCCCGAGGTGGACTTGATGATGTTGGCCTTGTGCACCGCGGTGACCTTCTTGCGGCCGGTCGCGCGGGCCAGGTCGAAGGCATAGCGGACGATGCGCTCGGAGCCCTTGCGGGTCACCTTGGCCATCGACAGCGCGGTCTCGCCGTCGGCCGACACTTCCTGGCCTTCGCTCAGGTAGGCGCCTTCGGTGTTCTCGCGCACGGTGATCAGGTCCACGCCGGCACCGAAACGCGACTTGGTGTTCGGGAACGACTTGGCCGGACGCACGTTGGCGTACAGATCGAACTGGCGACGCATGGCCACGTTGATCGAACTGAAGCCCTCGCCCACCGGCGTGGTCAGCGGGCTCTTCAGCGCCACCTTGTTCTTGCGGATCGACTCCAGCGTGGCGGCCGGCAGCAGGTCGCCGTGCTTCTCCAGCGCCACCAGGCCCGCGTCGGCGTATTCGTAGGTGAGGCCGGCGTTTAGCGCGTCGAGCACGAACAGCGTGGCGTCCATGATCTCCGGGCCGATGCCATCGCCACGGATGACCGTGATTGTCTGCGTCATAGGGTTGCGGTTTCCGTACAAGAGGGGGGAGCGCCGCCCGGGAACCGGGGCTGCAGGCGCAAGGAGGTTTCAGCGGTAATTATGCCCGAAGCCGGTGAAGGCGCCCAAAACCGGACGGCCGCCGGCGCGGCGCCGGCGGCCGTCGGTAAGCCGCGGCGAGCTCAGTCGTGCGCGTGCTGCGCCGGGGCGGCGGCCTCGCCGGCCTCCAGCGTGTCGAGGAAGTCCACCGCGCGGCGCAGGTGCGGGATCACGATCGATCCGCCGACCACCAGGCCCACAGAGAACGTCTCGAAGAACTCCTCGCGGCTGACCCCGGCCTCCTTGCACTGGGCGACGTGGTAGCTGATGCAGTCGTCGCAGCGCAGCACCAGCGAGGCGACCAGGCCGAGCAGTTCCTTGGTCTTCACGTCCAGGGCGCCGGCCTGGTAGGTCTGAGTGTCCAGCGCGAAGAAGCGCCGCACCACCTGGTTCGGCTCGGCCAGGATGCGCTGGTTCATGCGCTGGCGGAACTCGGTGAACTCGCGGACGCGGTCCTGCCCGGACGCGCCGCCCTCGCCCGTCGCAGCGCCGCTCATGCCTGCGCCTCGGGGGCCTTGCCGTCGAGCAGCGGCTCCAGCTTGCCGGCGCGGTGCAGCGCCATCATGTCGTCGTAGCCGCCGACGTGGACGTCGCCGACGAAGATCTGCGGCACGCTGGTGCGCCGCGCCAGGGCGACCATCTTCTCGCGCTCGGCCGGGTCCAGATCGATCCGCACCTCGTTCCAGGTGCGGCCCTTGCTCTTGAGGAAGTTCTTGGCCGCCACGCAGTACGGGCAGATGGCGGTGGAATAGAGGGTGATCGGCGGGCCGCCGGCGTGGCCGGTGTCGGCAGTTGGGTTGTCCACGGGAAACTCCGGGCGGTGTAGAGGGTCCAAGCCACTATGGTAGCGGCCGGGTGGATTTTCGAGGCCGCTGCCGCAACACTGCGAATCATCCCGGATTCACCGTCGTCCCGGCCGCCACCCGGCGTCCGCCTGCCCTCTTGGAGCCCGTCTTGCGCCTGCTGCCGCTCGCCTTCGCGATCACCCTGGCCACCGCCTGCGCCGTCGCGCCGGCCCAGGAGAACAAGCTGCCGGACATCGGCTCCTCGGCCGGCGAGCTGCTGACCCCGGCGCGCCAGGCCGAGTACGGCAAGATGATGCTGGCCGAGCTGCGCAGCTACGGCTACGTGCTCGAGGACCCGCTGATCGACGACTGGCTGCAGACCATGGGCACCCGGCTCGGCGCCAACAGCGACCAGCCGCAGCAGAAATTCACCTTCTTCATGCTGCGCGACCGCCAGATCAACGCCTTCGCCACCCTCGGCGGCTACGTGGCGGTCAACGCCGGCCTGGTGCTGACCGCCGAGCGCGAGGACGAGGTGGCCGCGGTGCTGTCGCACGAGATCGCTCACGTCACCCAGCAGCACGTACTGCGCGGGGTGGAGCGGGCGCAGCGCGACCAGATTCCGATCCTGCTCGGCATGCTCGCCGCGGTGGTCGCCGCGCAGCAGGCCGGCGGGCGCTCCAGCGGCGACGCCACCCAGGCGGCGATCGCCAGCGGCCTGGGGCTGATGCAGCAGCGCCAGATCGACTACACCCGCTCCAACGAATCGGAGGCCGACCGCCTGGGCATCCGCACCCTGGCGCGCAGCGGCTACGACGTCGATGCGATGGCCGGCTTCTTCGAGCGCATGTCGCTGGCGATGCGCGGCAACCAGGGCGGCTACAGCACCCCCGATTTCCTGATGACCCACCCGGTCACCACCACCCGCATCAGCGAGGCGCGCGAGCGCGCCGAGCAGATGAAGAAGAACACCCTGACCGTGACCACCAGCGTGCCCGGCGGCACCCTGCAGGAGCGGGTCGATCCGAACGACGTGTCGCTGAGCCAGCCGCTGGGCGCGCCCAGCAATCCGCTGCTGCCGGGCGGCCTGCAGTTGCCGTTCGCCAACTACGCGCGCGGCCCCAGCGGCCAGTTCGAGTGGGCCCGCGAGCGGCTGCGGGTGTTCAGCGCCAACACCCCGGCCGATGCGATCCGCGAGTACGAGGGCCTGCGCCAGGGCAGCAAGCAGGGTCTGAGCGATGCCCAGCGCTACGGCCTGGCGCTGGCCCGGCTACGTGCCGGCGGCGGCGCGCAGGAGGTGGCGCAGACGCTGGAGAGCCTGCTGCAGGCGCACCCGGACAACTGGTGGCTGACCGTGGCGGTGGCCGAGGCCGAGGCCAAGGCCGGCAGGCCCCAGGCCGCCGACCAGCGCTTCGAGGCGCTGGTCAAGCGCATGCCCAGCAACCGCGCGGTAGCGCTGAGCTATGCCACCGCCCTCAACGAACAGGGCGGCCGCCAGGCCGGCCAGCGCGCGCAGGCGGTGCTGCGGCCGCTGCTGGGGGCGGCTGCGGAGGATCCGGTGTTCCAGCGCACCTTCGCCCGCGCCTGCGAACTGGCCGGCGACGAGACCCGCGCCGGCGAGGCCTATGCCGAGGCCGCCTACCTGAACGGGCACCCGGAGCAGGCGCTGATCCAGCTCAACAACCTCAAGAAGCGCAGCGACCTGGACTATGTGGCCCGCGCGCGTATCGATGCGCGCATCGCCGCGATCACTCCGACGGTGCTGGAACTGCGCCGCCAGGGCGTGCAGGACCCGGACATGCAACGGCGCTGAAACGCGCCCATGGCAGACGTCATTTAAACGTAATAAAACCGTAGTCTACTGGCGACCTTCCTCCCCAGTTCCACGGTGCCGTTGTGCAGAAACGCATCCTGATCGTCGACGACGAGCCGGCCATCCGCGACATGGTCGCGTTCGCCCTGCGCAAGGGCGACTTCGAGCCGGTGCATGCCGGCGATGCCCGCGAGGCGCAGACCTCGATCGCCGACCGGGTCCCGGACCTGATCCTGCTGGACTGGATGCTGCCCGGCACCAGCGGCCTGGAACTGGCCCGGCGCTGGCGCAAGGATGCGATGACCCGCGAAGTGCCGATCATCATGCTCACCGCCCGCGGCGAGGAGAACGACCGGGTCGGCGGCCTGGAGGCCGGCGTCGACGACTACGTGGTCAAGCCGTTCTCCGCGCGCGAGCTGCTGGCGCGGATCCGCGCGGTGATGCGTCGCACCCGCGAGGACGACGAGGACGGCAGCGTCTCGGTCGGCAGCCTGCGCATCGACGGCGCCGCGCACCGGGTGTTCGCCGGGGACGCCCCGGTGCCGATCGGCCCGACCGAGTACCGCCTGCTGCACTTCTTCATGACCCATCCCGAGCGCGTGTACAGCCGCGCGCAGTTGCTCGACCACGTCTGGGGCGGCAGCGTCTACGTGGAAGAGCGCACCATCGACGTGCACATCCGTCGCCTGCGCAAGACGCTGGAGCCGTTCGCGGTGGAAAACATGGTGCAGACCGTACGCGGGTCCGGCTATCGCTTCTCTGCGTCCATCTGACCGCCAGCTTGGCCTGCTATAACGGCGGACGGATCACGATCCTTTGCGACAGAGTGCGTTCCCGATGCCCCGCCACATCCGCTCCGCCTGGTTGAAGACCCTCGGCACGCTCGCCGGCATGCTGCTGCTGGCGTTGCTGGCCGGCTGGATCGGCGGCCACGTGTGGATGGCGCTGACCCTGATGTCGCTGGGGGTGATGGGCTGGCACTACTGGCGACTGCGGCGCGTGCTGCGGCGGCTGACCGCGCGCCAGCGCTGGGAGCCGCCGGCCGGCACCGGCGTGTGGAACGAGCTGGACCGGCTGCTGTACCGCAGCCAGGCGGAAATGCGCGTGCGCAAGCGGCGCCTGCTGGACATGCTGCGCGCCTACCGCGCCGCCGCCGCGGCGCTGCCCGACGCGGTGGTGGTGGTGGACCGCAACAGCCAGCGCATCCAGTGGTTCAACGAGGCCGCCGGCACCCTGCTCGGCCTGCGCCATCCCGGCGACCTCGGCGCACCGGTGGTCGAACGGCTGCAGCCGATGCCGCTGGCGCACTGGCTCAGCGCCGGCCGCAACGCCGAGCCGATGCTGGACATGCCCTCGCCGGTCGACGAGCGCCTGCGCCTGAACCTGCGCCTGATTCCCTATTCCGAGGACCACTGGCTGCTGGTCGCCCGCGACGTCAGCAAGCTGCTGCAACTGGAGCAGGTGCGCCGCGATTTCGTCGCCAACGTCTCGCACGAACTGCGCACGCCGCTGACCGTGGTCCATGGCTATCTGGACATGCTCGATCCGGAGGACTTCCCGGATTCGGGGCCGATGATCGCCGAGATGCGCAAGCAGTCGCAGCGCATGACCCAACTGGTCGAGGACCTGCTCACCCTGTCGCGGCTGGAATCGCAGGAACACGCCAACGAGGAGTCGATCGCGATGGCGCCGATGCTGGCCACGCTGCGCCGCGAGGCCGAGGCGCACAGCCAGGGCCGGCACCGCATCGAGGTCCACGACGAGGCCGATTGCGACCTGGTCGGCTCCAACAAGGAACTGCACAGCGCCTTCTCCAACCTGGTCACCAATGCGGTGCGCTACACCGCGGCCGGCGGCACCATCCGCATCACCTTCGCCCGCGAGGGTGACGGTGCGGTGCTGTCGGTGCGCGACAGCGGCTACGGCATTCCCGCACATCACCTGCCGCGGATCACCGAGCGTTTCTACCGCGTCTCCAGCAGCCGTTCGCGCGAGAGCGGCGGCACCGGCCTGGGCCTGTCGATCGTCAAGCACGTGCTCGGCCTGCACCAGGCGCGGCTGGAGATCGAGAGCGAAGTCGGCAAGGGCAGCACCTTCTCCTGTCACTTCGGCGCCGGGCGCGTGCATCCGCGGCACGACCATGCCACCCTGACTTCCGCCTAACGAGTATCGCCATGCCCCGCGCCGCCGCCCTGCCGCCCACGCCGCCACCGGACGTTCCCAGCGATCCGCTGCGCGATCCGGCGCTGTACCTCAACCGCGAACTGTCGCAACTGGATTTCAATTTCCGGGTGCTGGCACAGGCGCAGGACCCGCAGGTGCCGTTGCTGGAGCGGCTGCGCTTCCTGTGCATCTCCTGCACCAACCTGGACGAATTCTTCGAGATCCGCGCCGCCACCGTGCGCCATGCCCAGGAGTTCGGGCTGCCGCCGGCGCCGGACGGCATGAGCCCCAACGCCATCCTCAACGCGATCCACGACCGCGCCGCGCAACTGGTCGACCAGCAGTACCGCTGCTGGAACGAGGTGCTGCGTCCGGCGCTGAAGGACGCCGGCATCGGCGTGCTCGGCCGACACTCCTGGAACGCGCGGCAGAAGCGCTGGCTGCGCGCCTACTTCCGCAACGAGATCATGCCGGTGCTGTCGCCGCTGGGCCTGGACCCGGCGCATCCGTTCCCGAAGATCCTCAACAAGTCGCTGAACATCGTGGTGGTGCTCAAGGGCACCGACGCGTTCGGCCGTGTCGGCCACCTGGCGATCGTGCGCGCGCCGCGCTCGCTGCCGCGCATCATCCAGTTGCCGGAAAGCCTGGCCGAGGGCGGCCAGAGCTTCGTGTTCCTGTCCTCGGTGTTGTCCACCTTCGTCGACGAGCTGTTCCCGGGCATGGAGGTGATGGGCTCCTACCAGTTCCGCGTCACCCGCAACTCGGAACTGGTGGTGGACGAGGAGGAAGTGGAGAACCTGGCGCTGGCGCTGCGCGACGAACTGGTCAACCGCGGCTACCGGCCGGCGGTGCGGCTGGAGATCGCCGAGGACTGCCCGAAGTCGATCGTGCGCACCCTGCTGCAGAACTTCGAGCTTCCGGAAAACGCGGTCTACCGCATCAATGGCCCGGTCAACCTGAGCCGGGTCAACCAGGTCTACGACCTGGTGCAGCGCCCGGACCTGAAGTATCCGCCGATGAACCCGCGCACGCTGCGCGACAGCGAAGGCATCTTCGAGATCGCCGCCGCCGGCGACGTGCTGCTGCACCACCCGTTCGACGCCTTCACCGCGGTGCTGGACCTGATCAAGCAGGCCGCGGTCGACCCCAACGTGCTGGCGATCAAGCAGACCCTGTACCGCACCGGCAAGGACTCGGCGATCGTCGATGCGCTGGTCCTGGCCGCGCGCAACGGCAAGGACGTCACCGTGGTGGTGGAACTGCGTGCGCGCTTCGACGAAGAGGCCAACCTGGGCCTGGCCGACCGCCTGCAGGAAGCCGGCGTGCAGGTGGTGTACGGCGTGGTCGGCTACAAGACCCACGCCAAGATGCTGCTGATCGTGCGCCGCGAAGGCCGCAAGCTGCGCCGCTACGTGCACCTGGGCACCGGCAACTACCACAGCGGCACCGCGCGCGCCTATACCGACTTGAGCCTGATCACCGCCGACGTGGACATCGGCAACGACGTGCACCTGCTGTTCCAGCAGTTGTCCGGCCTGGCGCCGAAGATCCGCCTCAAGCGCCTGCTGCAATCGCCCTTCACCCTGCACCCGGGCGTGCTGCACCGGATCGAGCGCGAGACCAAGCTGGCCACCGCCGGCCGCCCGGGCCGCATCATCGCCAAGATGAACGCACTCAACGAGCCGCAGGTGATCCGCGCGCTGTATGCGGCCTCGCAGGCAGGCGTGAAGATCGACCTGATCGTGCGCGGCGCCTGCACCCTGCGCCCCGGCGTGCCGGGCGTGTCCGACAACATCCGGGTGCGCTCGATCGTGGGTCGTTTCCTCGAGCACAGCCGGGTCTACTGGTTCGGCAACGACGGCGCGCCGGAACTGTTCTGCGCCAGCGCCGACTGGCTGGAACGCAATCTGCTGCGACGCGTGGAGACCGGCTTCCCGATCCTCGATCCGGACCTGGTCAAGCGCATCCACCGCGAGGTGCTGCAGAACTACCTCGCCGACAATCTCAACGCCTGGGAACTGGACGCCGACGGCAATTATCGCAAGCTGGCGCCGGGCCAGGACCAGCCGCCGCATTCGGCGCAGCTGGCCCTGCTCGACGGGCTCTGAGCGCAGCGCGGCCGTCTCCACGGCGTGCGCCGCGCATCGGCTACCATTCCGCCATGCCTGCCACTTCCCCCACTCATCCGCCGCTGCGCGACGGCGACCTACTGGCCGCCATCGACCTGGGTTCCAACAGTTTCCACATGGTCATCGCCCGCTATCAGCTCGGGCAGCTGCGGGTGGTGGACCGCCTGCGCGAGACCGTGCGCATGGCCGACGGCCTGGACAACAAGGGCGGGCTGTCCGCCGAGGCGCGGCAGCGCGCGCTGGAATGCCTGGCGCGCTTCGGCCAGCGCATCCGCGACCTGCCCTCGCTGCGCGTGCGCGCATTGGCGACCAACACCGTGCGCCAGCTGCGCTCGCCGCAGACCTTCCTGATTCCCGGCGAAACCGCGCTCGGCCATCCGATCGAAGTGGTCAGCGGCCGCGAGGAGGCGCGCCTGATCTACCTGGGCGTGGCCCATGCGCAGCCGCCCAAGCCGAACGAACGCCGCCTGGTGATCGACATCGGCGGCGGCTCCACCGAGTTCATCATCGGCAGCGGCTTCCAGACCCTGGAACGCGAGAGCCTGCAGGCCGGCTGCATCGCCAGCACGCGGCGCTTCTTCCCGGGCGGCAAGCTGTCCAAGAAGAAGTGGAAGGACGCGCTGACCGAGATCGGCGCCGAGTTCCAGCAGTTCGCCGGGCAGTACCGTGCGCTGGGCTGGCACGAGGCGCTCGGCTCGTCCGGCACGCACAAGGCGATCGGCGAGATCTGCGCAGCGATGAAGCTGACCAAGGGCGCGATCACCGCAGAGGCGCTGCCGCAACTGCGCGACCGCCTGCTGCTGGCCAAGCGCATCGAGGACATCGACCTGCCCGGCCTGTCCGCCGACCGCCGGCCGATCATCGCCGGCGGCGTGCTGGTGCTGGAGGCGGCGTTCCAGGCGCTGGGCCTGCAACGGCTGATGGTGAGCAAGGCGGCCATGCGCGAAGGCATCCTCTACGACATGCTCGGCCGCGGCGGCGAGAACGATCCGCGCGAAACCGCGATCGCCGCGCTCACCCAGCGCTACGGCATCGACGAAGCGCAGGCCGCGCGCGTGGAGCACACCGCGATGGCGCTGTTCGAGCAGGTCGCCGGCGACTGGGCGCTGGATGCCGACGACGCGCGCATGCTCGGCTGGGCCGCGCGCCTGCACGAACTCGGCCAGGCCATTGCGCACAGCCAGTACCACGTGCACGGTGCCTACGTGCTGGAGCACTCGGACATCGCCGGCTTCTCGCGGCAGGAGCAGCAGGTGCTGGCCACGCTGGTGCGCACGCACCGCCGCAACGTCTCCAAGACCGCGTTCGACGCGCTGCCCGACCGCCTGCTGCTCAGCGCCAAGCGCAAGGCCGCGCTGCTGCGCCTGGCGGTGCTGCTGCACCGCGCGCACGAGGCCGACCCGATCCCGGCGCTGGAACTGAAGGCCGACGGCGCCAACCTGCACCTGATCCTGTCGCAGCCGTGGATCGAGTCGCGGCCGCTGCAGCGCGCCGACCTGATCGGCGAGGTCGAGGGCATGGCGGGGTTGGGGATCAATTTCCGGCCGTTTGTGGCTTGAAGGCCGGGATTCGGGATTCGGGATTCGGGATTCGGGATTCGGGATTCGGGATTCGGGATGGCAGCATGCTGTCCGCGGTCAAATCGCGGTCAAGCGATTTGATGAAAAGGTGCGGGTTTTTGAAAGAAAAGCCGCCCTCCCTGAAGCCGCGACACCGCGGCTTTTTTGTGGGAGGGGCTTCAGCCCCGACGCCTTACCGATACCGCGTCGGGGCTGAAGCCCCTCCCACAGAAAAGCGGCACGGCGACGAACTTGCGAAAATCCCGAATCCCGAATCCCGGCGTTTGGCGTCATCGTTCCTACATGCGCTGGACATGTTCGCTTCACTGCGGTGCGCGAGGCTTAGTCAAACCGGAGCCCCCGCATGCGCTACGCGATCGTCACCGAGACGTATCCCCCTGAGGTCAACGGCGTTGCGCTGACCGTGCAGGGGCTGGAACTGGGGCTGCGCGCGCGCGGCCATACCGTCGACGTGGTGCGTCCGCGCCAGGTCGGCGATGCCGACCCGGCGGATCTGCGGCTGGTGCGCGGTGCGGCGCTGCCGCGCTATCCCGGACTGAAGTTCGGCCTACCCGCGCCGCGGCGCCTGACCCGGCTGTGGCAGGCGGCGCCACCGGATGCGGTGTACATCGCCACCGAGGGTCCGCTGGGCTGGTCGGCGCTGCGCAGCGCGCGGCGCCTGAGTATTCCGATCGCCACCGGCTTCCATACCCGCTTCGACGAATACCTGCCGCAGTACGGCGCGGCCTGGCTGCAGTCGACCGCGCTGCGCTGGATGCGGCGCTTCCACAACCAGGCCCAAGCGACCCTGGTGCCGACCCGCGAGCTGCGCGACTTCCTCGCCACCCAGGGCTTCGAGCGGGTGCGCCTGCTGGCGCGCGCAGTGGACAGCAAGCAATTCGAGCCGCAGCGCCGCGATCAGCAGTTGCGCCAGCAATGGGGCCTGCAGGACGAGGATTGTGCGGTGCTGTACGTGGGCCGCATCGCCTCGGAGAAGAACCTGCCGCTGGCGGTGCGCGCGTTCCGCCAGTTGCAACAGCTGCGCCCGCGTGCGCGCTTCGTCTGGGTCGGCGACGGCCCGCTGCGCGAGCGCCTGGCGCAGGAGAATCCCGACTTCATCTTCTGCGGCGTGCAGCGCGGCGACGCGCTGGCGCGACATTTCGCCAGCGGCGACCTGTTCCTGTTCCCCAGCCGCAGCGAGACCTTCGGCAACGTGACCCTGGAAGCGATGGCCAGCGGCGTGGCCACGGTCGCCTTCGACTACGGCGCGGCGCGCGAATACCTGCGCGACGGCCTCAACGGCGCGGCGGTGGCCGACGACGCGGCGTTCATCGCCGCCGCCCTGCGTCTGGGCAGCGACGACGCCTTGCGTCGCCGGCTGGGCGAGGCCGCCTGCGCGTCGATGCAGCAACTGCGCCCGGAGCGCGTGGTGGCCGATTTCGATGCACTGCTCACCGAACTGGCGAACACCCGGAGGACGCATGTCGACGCGGCTTGAGATCCTGCGCGGGCACGAGACCCGCTGGTGCCGGCGCGCCAACCACTGGTGCCGGCGGCGTTCGGTGCGGCGCTTCTTCTCGGCGATCAGCCGGCTCGGCGACGGCGTGTTCTGGTACGCGCTGATGACCCTGCTGGTGCTGTGCGACGGCATGGACGGCGTGTTCGCCTCCGCGCACATGGCCGCCACCGGCGTGGTCGCGCTGAGCCTGTACAAGGGCCTGAAGCGCTGGACCCGGCGCCCGCGCCCCTACGCCGCCGACCTGCGCATCCGCGCCTGGGTGGCGCCGCTGGACGAGTTCAGCTTCCCCTCCGGCCACACCCTGCACGCGGTGTCCTTCGGCATCGTCGCCCTGGCCTACTACCCCTGGCTGGCGCCGCTGCTGGTGCCCTTCATCGTCTGCGTGGCGCTGTCGCGGGTGGTCCTGGGCCTGCACTACCCCAGCGACGTGCTCGCCGCCACCGGCATCGGCGCGCTGCTGGCGGGCGTGTCGTTGTGGTTGATTTGATGAGGAGCCGGGATTCGGGATTGGGGATTCGGGATGGCGTCCGACCATCCCAGCGGTCAGCGTAGGAGCGGCTACGCCTGCACTCGCGGCTTCATCCAATCCCAAATCCCGAATCCCCAATCCCGGCCGTACTACAATGGCCAAATGACCACGCTGTTCATCTCCGACCTGCATCTGGACCCGGCACGGCCGGCGATCACCGCGCTGTTCCTCGACTTTCTGCGCGGGGAAGCGCGCCAGGCCGAGGCCCTGTACATCCTCGGCGATCTGTTCGAGGCCTGGATCGGCGATGACACGCCGTCCGAAGCGGCCGATGCGGTGGCGCTGGAGCTGCACGCGCTGCACCAGGCCGGGGTGCCGGTGTTCTTCATGCACGGCAACCGCGACTTCCTGCTCGGCGCCGACTACGCGCAGCGCGCCGGCCTGCGCCTGCTGCCCGATCCCTGCGTGATCGACCTGTACGGCGAGCCGACCCTGCTGCTGCACGGCGACCTGCTGTGCACCGACGACACCGCCTACCAGGCATTCCGTGCGCAGACCCGCGACCCCGCCTTCCAGCAGCAGTTCCTGGCGCAGCCGCTGGCCGCGCGCATCGCCTACGCGCAGCAGGCGCGCGCCGCCAGCCAGGCGCGCCAGGCCGAGTTGAAACAGGACGACAGCGCGCAGTTCGAAACCGTCACCGACGTGGCCCCGGCCGAAGTCGCCGCCACCTTCGCCCGCTACGGCGTGGCGAAGATGATCCATGGCCACACCCATCGGCCGGCGGTGCATGCGCTGGACGTGGACGGCCGCGCCTGCACCCGCATCGTGCTCGGCGACTGGTACGAACAGGGTTCGGTGCTGCGCGTCGATGCGCAGGGCTGCAAGCTGCAACAGCTCTAGCGCCAAGGTCTGGCGCGGCGCGCGCGGCTAGGCGACGCTTGCTCAGCACTCAGGGGCAACGCCGCGCCTTGCGACCGCGGCGCGGCTGCAGGACGGCACCGAACTGCGCTTAGGCCCTGGATTTCGCAGGGCCGCTGACGACAGTGTCTGAACGCGCCTGACCATCTCTGTCTGGCTCATACAACGCCGCGATCGGGCCTGTATCGCGTGCGGCGTCGACACCGGCAAACTTCGAGCCAGTACTCGTCCATCCGCACTTCCTCGCCGCGCAACGCCGCAACCACGCCCATAGCACGGTGCCAACACCAGCGATCAGGGCAGACCACCGCCTGCACGCTGCTGCCGCCATTGCGCGTAATCGACGAAGTCGCCGTCGACCACGTCGTACCAGCCGATCGCACCGGAGCGCTCGACGCGGAAACGGTCGCGGACCGGCTCGGTCTGCGGGTCGCCCGGACAGCCGTCGCCGTGCTTCTCGCGCACCGCGATCTCGATCGCCGCCGGCGCAGAAGCCGCGGAGGCGGCCGCGCCCGCAGCAGCCGCCGCGTCGTCCGCGCTCGCGTCGTCCTCGACGGCGTAGCCCAGGCACTGCAGGTCGGGATAGGCGTGATCGGCGGACAGGCGCGCCTGCAACAGGTCGATCGCGCGCTGGTCGTCGAAGGTATCGGCGGGCGTGGCCGGCGGGGTGGCCCGTGGCGCCTCGGTCTTGGCGGTCGGCGACGGCGTGTCGGTCTGCCGATCGGGGGCGGGGCCGCAGCCCGCGCTCAGCATCGCCAGCAACAGCGCGGCCGGCAGTCGCATGCGCTTGAACATCGTCGTTCCCAGGAAGTCGGTCGCCACCGGCCGTGCCGGCACCGCTTCCCAGCATAGCCGAAGCGGGCGCCGCCGCGCCCGCTCCGGCCGTCTTCGCCGCACGTGGCGCAGGCAGCGGCCCGCGCCACGTGCGGGCCGGCTCAGCGGAACCCGGCCACCGTCGCCTTGGTGTTGACCAGCACGCGCTGGTTGTCGGCGGTGCTGGCGTTGCCCATCGGTACGCCGTTGTAGGACACGTTCGGATTGGACCAGTAGTTCAGCCGCGGGCAGCTGCTGGTGCAGTTGTAGGCCATGATCGTGCGCCAGCTGTTGCCGTAGCGATAGCCGTGGCCGTAGGCGTACGGCGAGGTGCTGGAGTCTGTAGCCACGTCGTGGCGCGCGCTCTGCAGGTGGCCGATCTCGTGGGCGAAGCTGTAGTAGCCGGTGGCGCAATCCCAGTACACCGCCGCGAACGCGGTGGCGGCGGTGGAGCCGATGCCCGAGGCCAGGCCGCAATAGGCGGAGTTGTCGATGATCAGCACGCCGACGTCGGCCGCGGTGTTGTTGCGCGAGGTATGGATGCTGTCCATGTAGCCGTCGCTGGTGCCGCGGAAACGGGTCAGGTCGGTGTTGAAGTCGCCGGACTCGGTGTAGTTGGTGGTCTCGTAGCCGGCCAGCTGCATGGTGATGCCGACGTTGCTGTTGGTGTAGCCCTGGTTGGACTCGGCCACCGCCAGCTGCACCAGCGACTGCATGTTGCCGCCATAGCTGGTCACCGCCTTGTTGGTCGCCACCACCAGCACGCGGATGGTCGCGGGCGAGCCGGACGAGGCGCCGGCGGCGGTCACGCGTTCATCGATCACCGACTGCGGCATCTGCACGGTCGGCAGCAGCGCGTAATCGGCCGGATGCTCGGCCGGCATGCGCCGTTCGTCGACCTCCACCAGCACGTGGCCGCCGCCGGCGATCGGACGCAGGTGGAACAGCGTGCCGTTGCTGCGGATGCTGCCGGTGATGGTGTCGCCGCTGCGTACCAGGATCGCCGAGTTCAGCGGATCCAGGCCGGACAGCGCACGGGTGCGGGCCACCGCGGCATTGCCGAGATTGCCGTACCAGATGCTGTTGCCGCCTTCCAGTTGCTCGGTCTTCAGTTGCGTGGCGGTGATGCGCTGGCCCAGCAGGTCCAGCTCGAGTTGCTTCTGCCCGGCGGTGACCGCGGCGGCATTCACGCCGACCCGTTGCACCGCACCGGTGGCGGGATTGGCCAGCAGGCGGCTCAGCGCCGGCTCGCCGGCGATGGACTTGGACACGTACTGGCTGCTCTGGAACAGGGGCGTTCCGGCTGCGGAGGCGGAACCGGCGACACACAGGGCAAGCATCGCGGTCAGGCTGCACATCGACTTCATGTCGGACTCCTGGGTGGTGAGTAGGGACGAACGTCGCCCCGCGCGCGGCCAGATCGGGGGAGGCCGCGCGGGGGAGTTCGATTAGCCGCTCAGCCACCGTTCAGCGCAAGCAACAAATGCAGCCGGGTCGCAACTCGGAGATAGATGTCACAGAAAGCGCCACCTGGCGCTCATGCCGTGTCGAAGAATCCCGCCGCCTCAGCCGGCCTGCTGCTGCAGGGCCAGCAATTCGTCCTCGTCGAAGCCGGCCAGCAGGCGTGCCTGCAGGTTGAACGGGCCGTGCAGGTAGCCGCCGGCGTATTCGCGCAGCAGGGCGGCGAAGCGGGCGCGCGGTTCGATCCCGGCCTGTGCGCAGTACCAGCGGTACCAGCGCGAACCGGCGGCCACGTGCGCCACTTCCTCGCGCAGGATGATCTCCAGGATGTCGGCGGTGGCGTCGTCGCCGAGCGCGCGCAGCTTGGCGATCATGCCCGGGGTCACGTCCAGGCCGCGCGCTTCCAGCACGCGCGGTACCAGCGCCATCCGCGCCAGGCCATCGTGCGCGGTCTTCTCGCACATCTCCCACAGGCCGTTGTGCGCGGCGAAGTCGCCATAGGCATGGCCCAGCGCACGCAGGCGGTCGCGCAGCAGCACGAAATGGCGCGACTCGTCGTCCGCCACCGCCACCCAGTCCGCGTAGAACGCCGGCGGCAGCCCGCGGAAGCGGTAGACCGCGTCCCAGGCCAGGTCGATGGCGTTGAGTTCGATATGGGCGATGGCGTGGATGAAGGCGGCGCGGCCCTCGGCACTGCCGAGGCCGCGCCGCGGCAGTTCGCGCGGATGCACCAGCAGCGGCCGCGGCGGCCGCCCCGGCATGCGGATCGGCTCGGGTGCCGGCGCCGTGGCCGGCACTGCCAAGTCGCCATTACGCCAGGCCGCGGCATGGCGCTGGGTCAGCGCGACCTTCTCGTCGGGGTCGGCCGCGTCCAGGCAGGCGCGCGCCGCCTGGTACAGGTCGCCACTCACGGCGCTGCCGCCGGCGGATGCGCGGCCGCCTCGCGCCGTTCCAGCCAGGTGCGCTGGGCCTGCTCGCAACGGTTGCCGGGTACCTTGAACACGCAGTCCACACGGTGCGCGCAGGCCAGGGCGAAGGCGCTGCGGCGGTCGGCCGCTGCCGGTTCCGGAATCTGCGCCAGCGGTGCGCCCGACGGCCAGCCGGCATCGACGCCGATGCCGGCGGCGAGCAGGCGCGAGGCGCCGTCGCGGCAGTCGACCGCATATCCCCACTGCGGCGCATCGGCGCGCACATCATCGGAGGAGCGCTGCGCGCGCAGGCGCAGGAGCAGCAGGTCGTCACCGATGCGCTGCGCGCCGACGATCGCCAGCGGCGCGCGGTAGTCCGGCTGCAGCAGCGCCAACTGGTCCGGGGTCATGTACAGCTGCAGGGCGGTCAGTTGCGCGCTCGGCACGCTGCCGTCGCGCAGGCGCGGATCGTCCAGCGTGCGCACCGGTCGCGTGGCGTCATCGCCGACGCAGCCGCCACACAGCGCGGCCAGGCCCGCCAGCGCGAACAGGGGCCACGCGCGGGCGCGCGCGCCGCGGAACTCAGGCACGGCGCTTGCGCTTGGCCTCGTCCGAACGCAGTTGCATGATCCGCTCGAAATAGCCGGATTCGATGCCGGTGGTGTACTGGCCGTTGAAGCACGAGGAATCGAACGTCTTCAGCTCCGGATTGCCCTCGCGCACCGCGGTCTCCAGGTCTTCCAGGTCCTGGTAGATCAGCCAGTCGCAACCGAGGAACTCCTGGATCTCCTGCTCGCTGCGGCCATGCGCCACCAGTTCGTCGGCGGCGGGCATATCGATGCCGTAGATGTTGGGGTAGCGCACCGGCGGCGCGGCGCTGGCCAGGTACACCTTGCGCGCGCCGGCGTCGCGCGCCATCTGCACGATCTGCCGGCTGGTGGTGCCGCGCACGATCGAGTCGTCGACCAGCAGCACCACGCGGTTGCGGAATTCCAGGTGGATCGGGTTGAGCTTGCGGCGCACCGATTTCACCCGCTCGCCCTGCCCCGGCATGATGAAGGTGCGGCCGATGTATCGGTTCTTGACGAAGCCCTCGCGGTACTTCACCCCGAGCACGTTGGAGATCTCCAGCGCGGCGTCGCGCGAGGTGTCCGGGATCGGGATGATGGTGTCGATGTCGTGGTCCGGGCGCAGGCGCAGGATCTTCTCGCCCAGCTTCATGCCCATGCGCATGCGCGCCTTGTGCACCGAGACGTTGTCGATCATCGAGTCCGGGCGCGCGAAGTACACGTACTCGAAGATGCACGGGGTGTGGTCGGTCGGCGAGGCGCACACTTCCGAGAACAGCTCGCCGCGGCCGGTGATGACCAGCGCCTCGCCGGGGCGCACGTCGCGCACGCGGGTGAAGCCGAGGATGTCCAGCGCCGACGATTCGGAGGCGACGATGTATTCGTCGCCCTCCACGCCCTCGCGCTTGCCCAGCACCAGCGGGCGGATGCCGTGCGGATCGCGGAACGCGACCAGGCCCAGCCCCAGCACCACGCTGACCACGGCGTAGCCGCCCTTGCAGCGGCGGTGCACGCCGGCCACCGCACGGATCGCCGCTTCCGGGGTCAGCATGCGCTGCGCGTCCAGTTCGTAGGCGAACACGTTCAGCAGCACTTCGCTGTCCGAGTCGGTGTTGATGTTGCGGCGATCGGCTTCGAACACCTGCTGGCGCAGGGCCTCGGTATTGACCAGGTTGCCGTTGTGGGCCAGCGCGATGCCGTACGGCGAGTTCACGTAGAACGGCTGCGCCTCGTCCATGCCCTCCGAGCCGGCGGTCGGATAGCGGCAATGGGCGATGCCGACACGGCCTTCCAGCACCGCCATGCGCTTCTCGTCGAAGACGTCGCGGACCAGGCCGTTGGCCTTCTGCACGCGCAGGCGGGTGCCGTCGGCGGTGGCGATGCCCGCCGCGTCCTGGCCACGATGCTGCAGCACGGCCAAGCCGTCATAGAGTTGCCCGGCCACGTTCTGGTTGCCGACGATTCCGACGATGCCACACATGTCAACGCTCTCCGCGGCGGGGACGCCGCTATTGGGAAGGTGGCCGTGCCTGGCCGTTGGGTTCGACCCGTGCCGGGTCGGATTGCGCCGGACGCGCCTGCGCCGGATCGATGTTCGCGGGCATCAGTTGCGACGGATCGCCCCCGGGCTGCGCGGACCGCACCCCGGGACGCCCCAGGGCCTTGGACATCATCTCCTGCAGCCCACTGGCCTGCAGGGCGTTGCCCAACGCGGCATTATCGCCTGCCGCGGGCATGTTGCCCAAATTCATCTGCGACACGTTCAGTTGCGGCATCTGCGACAGGTTCAGCTGCGGCATCTGCGGCATGCGCCAGTCCGGCAGCTGCGCCCGCATCCAGCCCACGCCCGGGCTGAGCACCGGCAGCACCATCGAGCGCTGCCAGTCCGGCTCGCGGGTCAGCGGGGTGAAGCTCATCAGGAATGCCAGCACCGCGGCGAAGAAGCCGCCGCGCGCCGCACCCAGGCCGAAGCCAAGCGCGCGGTCGGTGCCCGACAGCGCGGTCGAGCGCACCGCCGTGCGGATCACCATGCCGACGATGGCGACCACCGCCATCACCGTCACGAAGGTCAACGCGTAGCCGCCCAGGTAGTAGCTCATGCTCGGCCGGGACCCGTTGGCCAGCCACTGCCCGGCATTGCCGCCGAACTGGAACGTGGCCCAGCCGGCCAGGAACCAGGACAGCGTGCCGACCACGATGCCGACGAACCCGCGCAGGGCGCCGAGCAGCGCCGAGACCAGGATCACCGTCAACAGCACCATGTCGATCATGCGCGCCTCCCGCGGCCGAGCCGCTGCATCGCGCCGATCGCGCGTCGCGCCTGCCTTCCCTGGACCATCGTGCTACTCCATGGGCCGAGGCCCGATCAAGGATGTGGACGTACCATACCGCTGATGCCGACCTTGGCCGCGACCTGGGCGCGCAACTGCTCGGCATCGGCGCGATTGGCGACCGGGCCGACCCGCACCCGGTTCAGCGCGCCCTTGTCGGTGCGCACCTGTTCGACGAAGGCGCTGAAGCCGGCCGCGCGCACCTTGTCGCGCAGGGCATTGGCGTCCTCGGCCTTGCCGAAGGCGCCCAACTGCACGGCGAAGCCGGTGCCGGAGGCCGCCGGCGCGGCCGGCACGCTCGGCGCCGGCTTGGCCGCCGCCGTGGTGGCCGGGGTGGCCGCCGGCTTGGTGGGTTCGGGCTTGGTCACGGCCGGCTTGGCCGGTTCCGGCTTGGGCGCCGGCGGCGTCGCCGGCTTGGCGGTGGCGACGAGCTTGGCCGGCTCCGGCGGCAGCGCCTCGGTCTTGGCCGGGGCGGCGGGCGCAGCGGCGGCGACGTTGCTGGCGGCGGCCGGCGCGACGCTGGCCGGGGTGGCGTTGCTCGGCGCCGCGTCCAGGGTCACCACCTGGGCATTGACGTCGTTGCGGACCTTGACCGCCTGCAGGCGCACCGATTCGGCCTGGGCGCGATCGGCATACGGCCCGATCCGCACCCGCCAGGCCTGGCGCCCGCCGATCGTGGCCTGCTCGCGGAAGCCCGGCAGTTGTGCCTGCTTGAGCCGTGCGATCACCGCATCGGCGTCGGCAGCGGTGGCGTAGGCACCGAAGTTCACCGCGTAGTTGCCGGCGGCCGTGCTCGGCGGCAACGGCTGCGCGGCGCTGCCGGCGGCCGGATCCGCCAGGTCGGCGGCATCGGGATTGTTCTGGACCGGCGCCGGCGCGGCGGCTGGCGCCGCGGCGGCACCGGGCGCCTTGGCCATGCCCACTGCCCCGCCGCTGGGCGCGTCGCCCGGGGTCACCAGCGGCAGCTCGCGGGTCTCGAACTGGCCGTCGGCCGGCGCCTCGGGCGCCTTCAGCGGAACGTTGGCCACGCCGCTGTCGGGCGCAGGCCCCTTCACCAGCATCGGCAGGAAGATCACGGCGAGCGCTACCAGGACAAGGGCGCCAATCAATCGCTGTTTCAGGACGGTATCCACGGAAAGGCTGAGGGGGCGGCGTGGCGGAGTGCCGTGCCGATTATAAGGTCGGCCCGCGCGGAGGCGGGATCAGGCGGCTGAATGCAGCCAGTGCAGCGCCTCGGCGGCGGTATGGAACGAGCCGAACACCAGCACCCGGTCGCCCGGCTGCGCCTGCGCCAGCGCCGACTGCAGCGCCTGCGCCACGCTCTCGGCGATGCCGGCCCCGGCGGCGGCCGTGTCCGCCAGCCGCGTGCGCAACTGCGCAGCGCTCTGGCCGCGGTTGCCGCCCAGGCCGGCCAGGTGCCAGGCATCGACCTGCGCGGCCAGGGCGTCCACCACCCCGGCGGCGTCCTTGTCGGCCAGCGCCGCGAACACCGCGCAGGTGCGGCCGGCGACCGGCTGCGCCTGCAGCGCGGCGGCCAGCTCGCGCGCGGCCTGCGGGTTGTGGCCGACGTCGACCAGCACCTCCACCCCGTCGCGCACGCAGGGCTGCAGGCGCCCGCGCAGGCGCGCGGCGGCGATGCCCTCGGCGTAGGCGTTGCGCGGCAACGACCGGCGCAGCGCGCGCAGGGCGGCGATGGCGGTGGCGGCGTTGGCGCGCTGCACCGGCGCGCGCAACTGCGGCAGCGGCAACTGCAGTTCGGTGCCGACATCGCGCCAGCGCCAGCGTTCGGCGTCGATCGGCTCGTGGAAGAAGTCGCTGCCGGCGCGCAGCGCATTGGCGCCGATCGCATAAGCGCGGCGCAGCACGCTGGAGGGCGGATCGATCTCGCCGAGCACCAGCGGTTTCCACGGCCGCGCGATGCCGGCCTTTTCCGCACCGATCGCTTCGCGGTCGGTGCCGAGCCAGTCGGTGTGGTCGATGTCCACGGTGGTGATGACCGCCACATCGGCATCGACCAAGTTCACCGCATCCAGCCGGCCGCCGAGGCCGACTTCCAGCACGGCCAGGTCCAACTTGGCCTGCTGGAACAGCCACAGCGCCGCCAGCGTGCCGTACTCGAAGTAGGTCAGCGCGGTGTCGCCGCGCGCGGCCTCCACTGCCGCGAAGGCACTCACCAGGTCGGCATCGCTGGCCTCTTCGCCGTCGATGCGTACGCGTTCGTTGTAGCGCAGCAGGTGCGGCGAGGTGTAGCTGCCCACGCGCCAGCCGGCGGCACGCGCGATCGCCTCGACGAAGGCGACAGTCGAGCCCTTGCCGTTGGTGCCGCCGACGGTGATGACGTGCTTGGCCGGCTTGGTCAGGCCCATGCGCGCTGCCACGGCGCGCACCCGTTCCAGGCCCATGGCGATGTCCTGGGGGTGTTGGCGCTCGATATAGGCGAGCCATTCGGGAAGGGTGTTCATGTGGGTATTTTCAACCTTTCGACGAGAGGTGCGCGCTTGCTCGCTCACCACTCAGGAGCAACAGCTTTCGCGCTGACGCGCGAGTCACTTTTCTTTGCTTGTGCAAAGAAAAGTAACCAAAAGAAACGCTTCAACACAGCCGAATGGCTGGTCAAGCACACCCGGGCGCCGCGCCCTACGCGCTGCGCGCTCCGGGTTCGCACTTGGCCTGGGCATTTTTCGACGGCACATCCATGTGCCGGCGAAAAACGGCGCGCTTCCTGCGCGCCGCCCCTTCGGGGTTTTCGCCCATGCCAAGTGCCGCGGCTCACGGGATCCCGGAAAGCAAAGCAAAAGCGACAGCAAAAGCACAGCAACGGCAACGGCAACGGCAACGGCCAAACAAACCGCATCGGAAGCGGGACGGATTAACTCGTCGACGAGACGACGCACGCTATACGCGCATCATGATCCGCCCTACAGCGCCCGATGCTTCGCCTCGCCAAAGAACGGCGTGTGGTGCGCGCAATCGTTCAAGCGCACCACTTCCAGATGCTCCACGTCCGGCCCTTCCAGCAGGTTCAGCGTGGTCGGCGCCTGGCGGAAACTCCACAGCCGCGCGATCGGCAGACCCAGCACACGGCACAGGATCACCCGGTTCACCGCATCGTGCGCCACCACCAACAGCGTGTCGTGCTCGCCCAGGCCCTCGGCGGCGCGGGCCAGGCCGCGCCAGGAGCGCTCCAGCACCTGCCGCAGCGACTCGCCGCCCGGCATCAGCACCGTATCCGGCTCCTCGCGCCAGGCGCGCAGGCGCGCCGGGTCCTTCTCGTGGATCTCGCTGGCCAACAGGCCTTCCCACTCGCCGTGGGCGATCTCCTGCAGGTCCGGATCGGTCTGCAGCAACGCCTCGCGCTCAGGGCCCAGCGCGAAGCGCGCGGTGCGCTGCGCGCGGGCCAGCGGCGAGGCCACGGCGCGAGTCAGCGGCACCTCGCGCAGGCGTGCGCCCAGCGCCTGCGCTTGCGCGTCGCCGACCGGCGACAGCGGGATGTCGATCTGGCCCTGGTAGCGGCCTTCGGCGTTCCACGGGGTTTCGCCATGGCGGGCGAGCAGAATGCGCATGCGCTGGAATCCTTGGGGGGAGGAAGGGCCCGTCTCGCAAACGAAAACGGAGCGGCATGATACCCGCTCCGTCGCCGGAAACCCTGCGCTGCATCCCCGTGCCTCCCCCCCGGCGCACCGGGGCGGACACACAGACGGCGGCCGTGGCCGCCGCCCGCCGGGATCTGGCTCACTTGGCCAGGTTCAACTCCTTCAACAGCCGCGGTGCCGGCATGACTTCCTGCATGATCCAGTGCAGGTAGCGCGCATCGACCGCGATCATCCGGGTCATCGCCGGGTCGAACACCCAGTTCGAACTCACCGACTCCCAGTTGCCGTCGAAGGCCAGGCCGACCAGCTTGCCGTGCGCGTCCATCACCGGCGAGCCGGAGTTGCCGCCGGTGATGTCCAAGTCGGAGAGGAAATTCACCGGTACCGTGCCCAGCCGCTTGTCCTCCAGGCCGCCGTAGCGCTTGGCCTTGGCCGCATCCAGCAGCGCCTTGGGCGAATCGAACGGCTCCGTGCCGGTGTCCTTGGCGACCACGCCCTCCAGCGTGGTGAACGGGGTGTATTCCACGCCATCCTTGGGCGCATAGCCCTTGACGTTGCCGAAGGTGATGCGCAGCGAGGAGTTGGCGTCCGGATACACGAACTCGCCCTGGCTCTTCTTGTAGTCGGCCACGGCCTGCAGGTAGCGCGGCCGCGCCAACAGTTCCTCGCCCTCGCGGCGCTTCTGGTCCTGCTCGAGTTGCAGCAGGGTCGGCATCAACGCCACCGCATAGCGCAGCGCCGGGTCGTCGCTGGCCTCGAACGCGGCGCGGTCGGCATGCAGCCACTTCAGGCGCGCATCGGTGTTGCCCAGCTGGGTGCCGGCCAGGCGCGTGGCGGCGGCCTGCGCGTCGGCACCGGCCAGCCACTGGTCCAGCGCCGGCAGGCGTTGCGCCTTCGGCAGCTTCAGGTACTGCTCGAACCAGTAGCGCTGCAGCTGGCTGTCCATGGCGGCGACATAGCGGCGCTCCATCTGCTTCATCGCGCCCTCGAGCTCGGGCAGGTCGCGCTCCTGGTAGCCCGGCTCGCGCTCGGCATCCGGCTTGGCGCGTTCGATCGACAGGCGGTACAGCATGATCGCGCTGCCGAGCGTTCCGGTCCGCTGCATCTGCCGCAGCACCAGGTCGCGGTCGCGGGTGGCCTTGGCCTGCTCGCCCAGCGCCAGCAGCTGCGCATGCGCCTGCAACGCGGCCTTGCCCTCGCCGCCCTGGCGCTTGAGCCAGGCCAGCACCGCGTCTTCCTCGGCGTGCTTCTTGGCCGCCGCGTCGATGCGCTTGAAGCCTTCCAGCTGGCCCTCGTAGTTCTTGGCGACGTTGTTCCAACTGGCCATGGTCGCGGCGTACTTCACCTGGATGTCCGGGTTCTGCTTGCCGGCCTGCTCCACCAGCGCGATCAGGTCGCGGTACTGGCGCGCGGCGGTGGGATAGCCCCAGCTCGCGGTGGCATCGAACTCGGAGGCCAGCGCATAGCGATTGGTACGGCCCGGGTAGCCGGCGACCATGACGAAATCGCCGGCGCCCAGCGGCTGGTCGGCGAACTTCAGGAAGTGCTTGGGCTGGTACGGCACGTTGTCCTTGGCGTAGGCGGCCGGCTTGCCGTCCTTGCCGACGTAGGCGCGATAGAACGAGAAATCGCCGGTGTGGCGCGGCCACATCCAGTTGTCGACGTCGCCGCCGAACTTGCCGATGCCCGACGGCGGCGCGTAGGCCAGGCGCACGTCGCGGATTTCCAGGGTGCGGACCAGGCGGTAGGTGTTGCCGCCGGAGAAGCTGTACAGCTCGCAGCGGTAGCCGGCGTCGGCTTCGCACGCGGCGACCTGGGTCTTGTCGAAATCCTCCAGCGCCTGCGTGCGCTTGAGCGCGTCGGTGCCGGCGGCGGCCATGGCCGCCTTGGCCTGCGCGGTGACGTCGGTGATGCGGTCCAGCACATAGATACGCGCGTTCGGGCCGGCGCTCAGCTCGGCGCCCTGGCTGGCGGCGCTGAAGCCGTCGCGGATCAGGTTCTTCTGCGGGGTCGAGTTGAGTTGGATCGCGCCGTAGGCGCAGTGGTGGTTGGTCACCACCAGGCCCTGCGGGGAGACGAAGCTGGCGGTGCAGCCACCGAGCGAGACCACCGCGCCCATCGGGTCGCCGGTGAGATCGGAGAGTTGCTGCGGCGACAGCTTCAGGCCGGCCTGCTGCAGCGGCCCGGCGATGTCCGGCAACTGCTGCGGGACCCACATGCCCTCGCCGGCATGGGCGGCGGGGGCGCCGGACAGGGCGGCCACGGCGGCGATGGCGACAGCCAACGAATTCGAACGCATCGAGCGGTTTCCTTGATGACAGACGTTAGAGTGTAACGGCTGCAACCAATTGCCCGGACCGTGACCAATGGCACCCTGACCGCGCCGCAACATGGGCGCATCGGCCGGGCGCTTATACTGCGCGCCCTCTTCCTATCGAATCTGCACCGACATGGCGCAAACAATGAAGGCGCTGGTCAAGCGCGACGCCGCCAAGGGCATCTGGCTGGAACAGGTGCCGGTGCCGGTCCCCGGCCCCAACGAAGTGCTGATCAAGCTGGAAAAGACCGCGATCTGCGGCACCGACCTGCACATCTATCTGTGGGACGAGTGGAGCCAGCGCACCATCAAGCCCGGCCTGACCATCGGCCACGAATTCGTCGGCCGCATCGCCCAGCTCGGCTCGGCGGTCACCGGCTACGAGGTCGGCCAGCGCGTCTCGGCCGAAGGCCACATCGTCTGCGGCCACTGCCGCAACTGCCGCGGCGGGCGTCCGCATCTGTGCCCGAACACGGTCGGCATCGGCGTCAACGTCAACGGCGCCTTCGCCGAGTACATGGTGATGCCGGCCTCCAACCTGTGGCCGATCCCCGACCAGATCCCGTCCGAGCTGGCCGCGTTCTTCGACCCCTACGGCAACGCCGCGCACTGCGCGCTGGAGTTCGACGTGATCGGCGAGGACGTGCTGATCACCGGCGCCGGCCCGATCGGCATCATCGCCGCGGGCATCTGCAAGCACATCGGCGCGCGCAACGTGGTGGTCACCGACGTCAACGACTTCCGCCTGAAGCTGGCCGCGGACATGGGCGCGACCCGCGTGGTCAACGTCGCCAACACCTCGCTCAAGGACGTGATGGCCGACCTGCACATGGAAGGCTTCGACGTGGGCCTGGAGATGAGCGGCAACCCGCGCGCGTTCAACGACATGCTCGACTGCATGTACCACGGCGGCAAGATCGCCATGCTCGGCATCATGCCGCGCGGCGCCGGCTGCGACTGGGACAAGATCATCTTCAAGGGCCTGACCGTGCAGGGCATCTACGGCCGCAAGATGTACGAGACTTGGTACAAGATGACCCAACTGGTGCTGTCCGGCTTCCCGCTGGGCAAGGTCCTCACCCACCAGCTGACCATCGACGAATTCCAGAAGGGCTTCGACCTGATGGAAGAAGGCAAGGCCGGCAAGGTCGTGCTGAGCTGGTAATGCGCGCGCCGCGGCAACGCGGCGGTGCTGGAAAAGACGAAGGGCGCCTTGCGGCGCCCTTCGTCGTTCATCGCGGCAGCGACGCGATCAGAACGCGATCGTGCCCGAAACCACCACGCGGTGACCGGCCAGGCGCTCGGTGAAGTTCTCCGGGCCCTTGTTGTCGGTGTCGTAGTAGCCCACGCTCAGCGCCAGCGGGCCGACCATCTTGCCCACGCTGACGTTGTAGTCGGTGTAGTCCTGGTACGCGGTCAGCGCGCTTTCGTAGGTGGTGCGGCCGACGTGCGCGCCGACGCTGAAGCCCTGCGGCAGCGACCAGTTTCCGTCCAGCGCGTAGTAGAAGCTGTCCTTGTCCAGGTTGTACACGTTGTCGGTGTACGCCACGGTCAGCGTGTAGGTCTTGAGGAACTTGGTCTTGGTGATCAGTTCGTTGTAGTTCAACCGGCCGGCGCCCGGGTAGCCGTAGCGGTTGACCATCACGTCGAAGTTCCAGTCCGGCGAGAAATCGACGTTGTAGCCGACGAAGCCGTCCGTTTCCCAATCCGGATCGCCCGCGCCGAAATCGACGTTGGACCCCCAGGCGCCCACGTACAGGCCGAACGGCGAGGTGTAGGTGAGACCAGCCTGGAACGCCGGACCCTTGTCGGTCTGGGAGACGCCGCGGAACACGTAGTCACTGACCACGCCGTAGGAGCCGGTGATCGGCGAGGTGGGCGCGTCCTGGGCCAGGACGGTGAGCGGCGAAGCGGCCAGTGCGACGGCCAGGGCGAGAGTGGTCTTGTTCACCGGTCATTCTCCTGTGGTTGACGAGGGAGGGGGTTGCAGCGCTGGCGCAGAAGCGCCTTCACGGTTTTTTAACCGCTTTGATCTTGCAGCGCAACAACTTTTCGTCTGCCGCGCGACATGACCGGACACACAGCCGCCAGTCCGGGTCAGGCGCGGACATCCCCGGTCCGTCGATCGCGGTCACGGGCCCGCCAGACAGGAGGGGCGGCCGGCGCCGTGGTGGTCAGGCCGCGACCGAGCGGACAGCCGCCAGGGGCACCGGCACGCAAGCGTGTCAGCGGCCGCTGAAAATGCCGCGATGGCGCCTCAATCCGGCCGGGCGAAGACACCGTAGCGGCGCGCGCGCAGGTGCAGCGGCTGGCCCGGCGCATAGTCGGATGCGCCCTCGCCCGCCGGCAGTTCCACCTCCACCTCGTCGTGGCCATGCGCCAGTTGCGCACGCAGGCGCAGGCGCGGGCCGCTGCGCTGGATCGACAGCACCGTCGCCGCCCAGCCCTCGCTGCCGGGCGCCAGGTCTTCCGGTCGCACGTACAGTTCGACCGGGCCGGTGGACAGCAGGGTCGACGGCGCCGGCAAGGCCAACCCGCCGACCTGCACCGCCCCGTCGTGCAGGCGCGCCGGCAGCCGGTTCACCGCACCGACGAAGCCGTACACGAAGGGCGAGGCCGGCTGCTCATAGACCTGCGCCGGGCTGCCGACCTGCTCGATCCGTCCGCGGTGGAGGATCGCCACGCGGTCGGCCAGCTCCAGCGCCTCTTCCTGGTCGTGGGTGACGAACACCGTGGTCAGGCCGGTGCGTTCGTGCAGTTCGCGCAGCCAGCGCCGCAGGTCGCGGCGGACCTGTGCGTCGAGCGCCCCGAACGGTTCGTCGAGCAGCAGCACGCGCGGCTCGATCGCCAGCGCGCGCGCCAGCGCCACGCGCTGGCGCTGACCACCGGACAGTTGCGCCGGGTAGCGCCGCTCCAAGTCGTGCAACTGCACCAACGCCAGCAGCTCCTGCACCCGCGCGCGGATACGCGCCTCGGTCCAGCGCGCCTCGCGGCGCACACGCAGGCCGAAGGCGACGTTCTCGTACACGCTCATGTGCTTGAACAAGGCGTAGTGCTGGAACACGAAGCCGACCCGGCGCGCCTGCACCGACAGCGCGGTGGCGTCCTCGCCGTGGATCAGCACGCGTCCGCGATCGGCGTGTTCGAGTCCGGCAATCACCCGCAACAGCGTGGTCTTGCCGGAGCCGGACGGCCCCAGCAACGCCAGCAGTTCGCCCTGGCGGATGTCCAGGCTGATGTCGTCGAGCGCGGCGAAGTCGCCGAAGCGCTTGCTCAGGTGCTGTACGCGGATGCTCATTGCAACCTCAATGTCGGTGAGTGGCGGCCAGCGCCGCGCCGTGGCGCCAGTGCAGCCAGGACTTCACGGCGAGCGTCAGCAGCGCGGTCAGCGCCAGCAGGCTCGCGCAGGCGAAGGCAGCGCTGTAGGCGTATTCGTTGTAGAGGATCTCCACATGCAGCGGCAGCGTGTTGGTGCGCCCGCGGATATGCCCGGATACCACCGACACCGCGCCGAACTCGCCCATCGCCCGCGCACTGCACAGCAGCACGCCGTACAGCAGGCCCCAGCGGATGTTCGGGAAGGTCACCCGCAGGAACGTCTGCCAGCCGCTGGCGCCCAGGCTCAGCGCTGCCAGTTCCTCGTCGTCGCCCTGCTGTTCCATCAGCGGCATCAGCTCGCGGGCGATGAACGGGAAGGTGACGAAAGTGGTCGCCAGCACGATGCCCGGCAGCGCGAACACGATCCGCGGCAGGTGCAGCAGGACCTCGCCGAACAGCGGCAGGTGCAGGCGCACGCCCTCGTCGATCAGCGGCCAGGCCCAGCCGTTGCGGCCGAAGAGCAGGATGAACAGCAAGCCGGCGACCACCGGCGACACCGAGAACGGCAGATCGATCAGGCTCACCAGCAGGCGCTTGCCGGGGAAGCGGTGCTTGCTGACCGCCCACGCCGCAGCCACGCCGAACACCAGGTTCAACGGCACCACGATCGCCGCCACCACCAGGGTCAGGCCAATCGCCGCCAGCGCATCGGGATCGGAGATCGCACGCCAGAACACGCCGGCGCCGCCGCGCAACGCCTCGACGAACACCAGCAGCAAGGGCAGCAGCAGGAACGCCAGCAGGAAGCCGAGCGCGCCGCCGATCAGCAGCCGCCGCACCCAGCGGGGCTCGTCGACCACCGAGGCCTGCACGTGCGCCTGGACGGCGCCCGCACCGGCCTGCCCGGGGCCGCGTGCCGCCAGCGCGGCCACCACCGACGCCATCACGCCACCGCCCGGCCGCGCCGCGCGAACCAGGCCTGCGCCGCGTTGACCAGCAACAACGACAGCAGCGACAACAGCAGCATCGCCGCGGCGATCGCGCTGGCGCCGCCGTAGTCGAATTCTTCCAGACGAATGGTGATCAGCAACGGCGCGATCTCGGTGGCGTTGGGCAGGTTACCGGCGATGAAGATCACCGAGCCGTACTCGCCGACGCCGCGCGCGAACGCCAGCGCGAACCCGGTCAGCACCGCCGGCCACAGCGTCGGCAGCAGCACCCGGCGTACGGTCTGCCAGCGCCCGGCACCGAGCGTGGCCGCCGCCTCTTCCAGCTCGCGCTCGGCCTCGGCCAGCACCGGCTGCACGATCCGCACCACGAACGGCAGCCCCACGAACACGAGCGCCACGACGATGCCCAGCGGCGTGTAGGCGACCTTGATCCCGCCTGCGCCGCTGCTGTGCATCAGCCCGGCATAGCCGATCAGCAGGCCACCCACGCCGAGCGCGGCGAGGCTGAGCACCGCGACCGTGCCGAACAGGCGCTGCAGTGCGCGCAGCGGTGCCGGCAGCAGCGGCTGGCTGCGCCGCAGCAGCGCGTAACCGATGGCCGACAACACCAGCAACAGTGCCAGCCGCGGCCACCACCAGGCCAGCACCGGCAGGCTGGCCGCCAGTGCCTGCGCCGGCTGCTCCAGCCAACGGCCGATCCAGCCGTTGCTGCCGTACAGCGCGGTCAGGGCGATGCCGGCCACCGCCGTCGGCAGCGCGAACGGCAGGTCGATCATCGCGTCGAACAGGCGCTTGCCGGGAAAGCGATAACGCACGAACACCCAGGCCACCCAGGTGCCCATCACCGCATTGAACGCGGCCGCGGCCAGCGCGGTGCCGAAGCTCAGGCGCAACGCCGCCAGCACCCGCGGCTCGCTCCACACCCGCCACACGCCCTCCCAGCCCAGCCCGCTGGTCTTGAGCAGCAACGCGAGCAAGGGGATCAGCACCACCAGCCCCAGCCAGGTCAGGGTGATGCCCAGGCTCAACCCCAGGCCGGGCATCACCCGGCGCTGGCGCGGTGCGCGGGGAACGGCATCGGCGGTCACGGCCATCGCGTCACTTGCTCGCCTGGATCTGATCGAACAGGCCGCCATCGTCGAAGTGCGTGGCCTGTGCCTTGGCCCAGGATCCGAATGCCTGATCGATGGTCACCAGGCGCACCTTCGGCAAGCGCGCCAGGTCGGCGCGGTCGGCATACTCGGGATGGCGCGGCCGGTAGTAGTGCCTGGCCGCGATCTTCTGTCCTTCCGGCGAGTACAGGTACTTGAGGTATTCCTCGGCCACCGCGCGGGTACCGTGCTTGTCCACGTTCTTGTCGACCAGCGCCACCGACGGCTCGGCCAGGATCGACAGCTTCGGCACGACGATCTCGAACTTGTCCTGGCCCAGTTCCTGCTGCGCCAGGAACGCCTCGTTCTCCCAGGCCAGCAGCACATCGCCGATGCCGCGCTGGACGAAGGTGGTGGTGGCGCCGCGCGCGCCGGTGTCCAGCACCGGCACGTTGCGGAACAGCGCGCGCATGTAGTTGAGGATGCGTTCGCGGTCGCCCTTGAAGATGTGGTCGGCGTAGGCCCACGCGGCCAGGTAGTTCCAGCGCGCGCCGCCGGAGGTCTTCGGATTGGGGGTGATCACCGACACGCCGCTGCGCAGCAGATCCGGCCAGTCCTTGATGCCCTTGGGATTGCCCTTGCGCACCAGGAACACGATGGTCGAGGTGTAGGGCGCGCTGTTGTCGGGCAGGCGCGTGGCCCAGTTCGCATCGATCAGCTTGCTCTTGGCGGCGATCGCGTCGACGTCGTAGGCCAGCGCCAGCGTCACCACGTCGGCCTCGACCCCGTCGATCACCGCGCGCGCCTGCTTGCCGGAGCCGCCGTGCGAGGTCTCCACCGCCACCTGCTCGCCGGGATGCAGTTGCGCCCAGTGCTTGGCGAAGGCGGCGTTGTAGTCCCGGTACAGCTCGCGGGTGGGATCGTAGGACACGTTGAGCAGTTGCGTCTCGGCGGCGGCCGCGGCCCCGGCGAGCGTGCACAAGGCGAGCGCGAGGAGCAGGCGCCAGCGGCGCGACGGAAGGCTGGACATGGATGGTTCTCCGGGAAACCCACAGGCAAACGCCGCGGCCAATGCCCGCCGCGGACCATGACGCATGCTGCGCAGCGGCAGGCGACGGGTGAAATGACTTCCGGGCAGCGGCTCATGCCATTTGCGCATGACGACACCGACGCCTGCGGGCACCGCGGTAAAATCGCCACTTCTTTCGCCGCGCGTGCCCGTCATGACCGACTCCCGCCTCACCCAGCACTACGCCGAGGAACTGGACGCGATCCGCGCCCAGGGCCTGTTCAAGTCCGAGCGTATCATCGTCGGCCCGCAGGCGGCGGAAATCGTCCTTGCCGACGGCCGCCGCGTGCTCAACTTCTGCGCCAACAACTACCTGGGCCTGGCCGATCATCCCGAACTGATCCAGGCCGCCAAGGACGCGCTGGACACGCACGGCTTCGGCATGGCCTCGGTGCGCTTCATCTGCGGCACCCAGGACCTGCACAAGCAACTGGAGGCGCAGATCGCCGCGTTCTTCGGCACCGAGGACACCATCCTCTACGCCGCCTGCTTCGACGCCAACGGCGGCCTGTTCGAACCGCTGCTCGGCGAGCACGACGCGATCATCTCCGACGCGCTCAACCACGCCTCGATCATCGACGGGGTGCGCCTGTGCAAGGCCAAGCGCTTCCGCTACGCCAACTGCGACATGGCCGACCTGGAAGCGCAGCTGCAGGCGGCCGACGCCGCCGGCTGCAAGACCAAGCTGATCACCAGCGACGGCGTGTTCTCGATGGACGGCTTCATCGCTCCGCTGGACGAGATCACCGCGCTGGCGAAGAAGTACAACGCGCTGGTGCACATCGACGAATGCCATGCCACCGGCTTCCTCGGCGCCAGCGGCCGCGGCTCGGCCGAGGTCAAGGGCGTGCTGGACCGGATCGACATCTTCACCGGCACCCTGGGCAAGGCCATGGGCGGGGCGCTGGGCGGTTTCACCACCGGCCGCCGCGAAGTGATCGAACTGCTGCGCCAACGCTCGCGGCCCTACCTGTTCTCCAACTCGCTGCCGCCGCACGTGGTCGCCGCCGGGAGCAAGGCCTTCGCGATGCTCGACGCCGCCGACGACCTGCGCGCGCGGCTGGTCGAGAACACCGCCTACTTCCGCGAGCGCATGGCCGCCGCCGGTTTCGACATCAAGCCCGGCACCCATCCGATCTGCCCGGTGATGCTGTACGACGCGCCGCTGGCGCAGCGCTTCGCCGAACGGCTGCTGGAGGAAGGCATCTACGCCATCGGCTTCTTCTTCCCGGTGGTGCCCAAGGGCCAGGCGCGGATCCGCACCCAGATCAGCGCCGCGCACACCCGCGAGCACCTGGACCGGGCGATCGACGCGTTCACCCGCATCGGCCGCGAACTGGGCGTCATCACCGCCTGAGATGCGCGCCGCGCTGCGCCAACGGCTGTTGCTGGCGGCGCAGACCGACGCGCAGGCGCAAACGCTGGAGGACGGCTGGGAGACCCGCTGCCTGCATTGCCGCCGGCGCCTGCGCCTGCGCGCTGATGGCGAACCGCTCGGGCACAGCACGCTGGAACACGTAGTGCCGCAGGCCTGGTTCGGGCGCCGCGTCGCCACGGCACTGTGCGCCCAGGTCGGCGACGATCCCAACGATGCCCGCAACCTGGCGCTGGCCTGTGCCGGCTGCAATCATGCCAAGGGCCGCCACCACGATGCGCGCGGGCCGCAGGACGCGCGCGCCCGTGAGGTAGTCGCCGCCCTGCTCAGCGCGCGGCTGGCGCGCTGGCGTCCGCCGCCGGCGCCAACGCCGTGACTTCGGCGGCGCTGAGTTCGCGCCACGCGCCCTTGCCCAGCTCGCCCAGCGCCAGCTCGCCGATCGCCACCCGCACCAGCCGCAGCACGTCCAGGCCCAGCGCGGCGAGCAGCCGCCGAATCTGCCGGTTGCGGCCTTCGTCCAGCACCACTTCCAGCCAGGCATGGCGCTCGCCCTGGCGCAACGGGCGCACCTGCTTGGCCCGCAGGGCTTCGCCCTCGGCAACCACGCCGGCGCACATCCGCGCCAGCAGCGCCGCGTCGGGGATCGCATCCACCTGCACGTGATAGGTCTTGTCCGGACCGCTGACCGGATCGGTCACCCGCGCCGCCCACTGCGGGTCGTTGCTGAACAGCAGCAGGCCCTCGCTGGCCTTGTCCAGGCGCCCGACCGGGGCCAGCCACGGCAGGCCGGCGCCATCGAAACAGCGGTAGACGGTGTCGCGGCCGCGTTCGTCCTGCGCGCTGGTGACCAGCCCGCGCGGCTTGTTGAGCATCAGGTACAGGCGCTTGGTATCGGCCAGTGGCGCGCCATCCAGGGCCAGCCGGTGGCGGCCCTGCAGGATCGGGAATTCGGGATCGGTGACGATGCGTCCGTCGACGGCGACGCGGCCGGCGGCGATCCAGCGCGCGGCCTCGGTGCGCGAGCACAGGCCCAGCTTGGACAGGGTGCGGGCCAGGCCGTGCCGCGGCGCGGCCGGCGTGGCGTCGCGCGCCGGCGGGCGCGGACGCGCGGGCGCCGCCTGGGGCGACGCCGGACGGCGGGAACGCGGCGGCTTCACCCCTCGCACGGCGTCGACGGGCGCGGCCGCGGGCGGCCGCGCACCGGACTTACTGCTTGTTGGCCTCGGCCGGAGCCGGTGCCGGCGCTTCGGCGGCAGCCGGTGCCGGCGCCGGACGCGCCTTGACCACGCGCACGCCACGCGCCTTCATCCAGGCGTCGAACTCCTCGGCGGTCATGCGCTTGCCGTTCTGGCTCATGTCGAACCGCCAAGGGGTGTTGTCGAACGCGGTGGCCGGCTTGTAGGCGGCCGGATCGTTCGGCTTCACCGCGCCAGGAGTGGCGTTGGCCAGGCTCTGGCAACCTTCGGCGCGCAACCGCAGCAGCACGCGGTCCAGCGACTGGTCGCTGCTGTAGGACTGGGTCAGCACGCCGCTGGGCATGCCCAGCTGCACGTTGCGGCTGAACAGTTCCGAAGCGACCGGCGCGGCGACCGTGGCCGGCAACGCCAGCGGCTTGGGCAGCAGATCGCCGGAGCAATCCGGTGCGGCGTGGGCCGCAGGAATCAGGGCAAGCGCGAGCAGGCTGGCCGTCACGATACGCAGCATCGGTTTTTTTCCATTCAGGCGAGTCGACGAGCGAGTGTAGGCAGGCCCCGGCGTGCTTTCAACTGTTACCGGCACTACATGCGCTAAATAATTGGGATTGCTGAAAAAGTTCAGCTTGAACGCTTTGTGCATCCTGCGGGAGCGGCTTCAGCCGCGACAGGCATTTCCGGGACGTCTGTCGCGGCTGAAGCCGCTCCTACAACGACACCGACATACATCCCCACCCCACAAAAACAAAGCCCGGCGCGAGGCCGGGCTTTGCTTGAGACTGGAAGCGTCCGATTAGTTCTGGACGTTCAGCTCGGTACGACGGTTCTTGGCGCGGCCTTCCGGATTGTCCGAACCATCCGGGTTGGTGTTCGGCGCAATCGGACGGCTCTCGCCGTAGCCGATCGGACCGACCAGACGCGAAGCGTCCACGCCGTTCTTCACCAGGTAGTCGTACACGACGCGGGCGCGGCGCTCGGACAGCTTCTGGTTGTAGGCTTCGGTACCCTTCGAGTCGGTGTGACCGGCAACCTCGACGCGCAGGTCGGGGTAACGCTTCAGGATCTCGGTGGCCTCGCCCAGGATCGCCACGGCGTCCGGACGCAGGTTCGCCTTGTTGAAGTCGAAGTTGACGCCCTTCAGGTCGATCGACACCGGCACCGGGCAGCCGTCCGGACCGATGGTCTGGCCAGGCTGGGAGTTCGGGCACTTATCGTCGCAGTTGTTGACGCCGTCACCGTCGTCGTCCAGATCGGCGCAGCTCGGCGCAGCGGCCGGCGGCGGCGGCGGGGCGACCGGGGCGGCCGGCGGCGGGCCCAGCGGGATCACGACGCCGACCGAGGCCAGCACGTCGCCGAACCAGTTCTGCGACGGAGCGGCAACGCTCTGGTCGTCGAAGTCAGCGCGGTAGGCCACTTCGGCACGCACGGCAACGCGCTTGTCGAAGGTGGTCTGCAGACCGACGCCGGCCTTGGCGGCAAAGTTGCCGTCCTTACGCTGGCCCGGGGAGACCGGACCGCCGGTGTCGAACTCTTCTTCCGAGCGCTGGTAGCCCAGGCCGAACAGCAGGTACGGGTTCCAGCCGCGGCCTTCCTGGATGAAGTGGCGACGCAGGTCGAACGAGATGCCGTACTGGCTCCAGTTCAGGTCCTGGTTCTTGTCGAAGTTCGGGTTCTGATAGTTCAGCTCACCGTCCAGCGACCAGTTCGGGTTGATGAACTTGCCCAGGCCCAGGGTGACGAAGGGCGCATCGTTGGTGGTGCGGTCCTTGTCCTGGAAGTTGAAACCAGCCGAACCGGTCAGGTACCAGCGGTCGTCGAATTCCTGCGCGGACGCTGCCTGGGCGACGGCCAGACCGCCCAGCAACGCGGCGGTGAGAATTTTCTTGTTCATTAATACAACTCCTTGTTTCGGGGAGATAGAAACCGGTAGAGGCATGGTTCTGTACAGATGTCTCGTCACATCCAGACGGCCGTTTCCGCACGCCATCGCCGCGCACATTATGCGCGGCATAGTGAAGATGGCGTTAACGAGCACGTAACATGTGAAAGTCAACGCCAGCCGCTGCCAGGCCGTGGATACACCCTATACAGCTTGATGAAATCCCGCAATGCGGCAGGCGCGTGACCGTTTGCGGTCGTAGACAAGGACCCGCAGGGCGACCGAGGTCTCACCCCGGCCGTGCCCACGGCGGCGGGTCGGCCAACTCGACCTGCATGAACTCGACGAAGGCCCGCACCCGTGGCGGCACCAGCCGCCGCTGCGGCATCACCGCGTAGATGCCGGTCTCGGTCAGCGGGTAGTCGGCCAGCACCTGGCACAGCCGTCCCTGCCGCAGGTCCTCGGCCACGTGCCATTCCGAATGCAGGGCGATGCCCTGGCCGTTGACCGCGGCATCGCGCAGCACCTCGCCGAAGTTGGTCTCCAGCGGCCCAGCCACGCGCACCGCGATCTCGCCGTCGGGTCCCTGCAGCCGCCAGGTGTCCTGCCGGCCGTCGCTGCCGGTCAACAGCAGGCAGGCGTGCGCGGCCAGATCGGCCGGCATGGCCGGGGTGCCGTGGCGGCGCAGGTAGTCGGGCGAGGCGCAGAGCATGCGTCGATTGCCGGCCAGGCGCCGCGCGACCAGGCTGGAGTCGCGCAGGGTGCCGATGCGGATCGCCAAATCGAAACCTTCGCTGACCAGGTCCACGACGTTGTCGCTCAGGTGCACGCTCAGCCGCACCTGCGGATGCAGGGCCATGAAGCGTGGCAGCACGGGCGAGACATACAGGCGCCCGAACGCGGCTGACATCGTCACACGCAGGGTGCCGGCGGCGCTGGCGCCGGCCTGGCGCAGGCCGCCGGCCAGCGATTCCAGGTCCTCGACCAGCGGCCGCCCCTGCTCGGCCAGTTGCAGGCCTTCCGGGGTCGGGTGCAGGCGCCGCGTGGTCCGGTGCAGCAGACGCACGCCGAGCGCGCGTTCCAGCCGCTGCAGCCGCTGGCTGGCGACCGCCACCGACAGGTCCAGGCTGCGCGCGGCGGCACTGATCGAGCCGAGGTCGAGCACGCGCAGGAACAGGGCGATGTCGCCGATCCGGTCCATTGTGTGGATTCCATTGAAAGTCGTTCAACATTTTTACTGTTTTTACTGAAGACATGCAGGCCTAGGCTGCCGTCCTCCCGCCACTTCCGGAGCCGCCGCATGGCCGCCTCGCTCGCTCCACCTCCCCAACAACCCGCTGCAGGGCGCACGCCGCTCGCGCTGTACGCGCTGACCGCCGGCGCCTTCGGCATCGGCACCACCGAGTTCGTGATCATGGGCCTGCTGCTGCAGGTCGCCGCCGACCTGCGGGTCAGCGTTCCGGCCGCCGGGCTGCTGATCTCCGGCTATGCGCTGGGCGTGTTCCTCGGCGCGCCGCTGCTGACCGTGGCCAGCCGGCGCTGGCCGCGCAAGCGCGTGCTGCTGGCGCTGATGCTGGTGTTCACCGCCGGCAACCTGGCCTGCGCGCTGGCGCCGAACTACGCGGCGCTGATGGCGGCGCGGGTGGTGACCTCGCTGGCGCACGGCACCTTCTTCGGCGTCGGCGCGGTGGTCGCCACCACCCTGGTGCCGCCGCAGCGCAAGGCCTCGGCGATCTCGACCATGTTCACCGGCCTCACCGTCGCCACCCTGCTCGGGGTGCCGGCCGGGGCCTGGCTGGGCCTGCATGACGGCTGGCGTGCCACGTTCTGGGCGGTGGCGGGGATCGGCGCGCTGGCCACCGTGGTGATCGCCGCGCTGGTGCCGGCCGACCGCGCCGCACCGGCGACCGTGCCGCTGCGCGAGGAACTGCGCGCGGTCGGCCGCGCGCCGGTGCTGCTCGGCCTGGCGACGACAGTGCTGGGCTATGCCGGCGTGTTCGCCGTGTACACCTATGTGCAGCCGCTGCTGACCCAGATCACCGGGGTTTCCGAGAGTGCGGTGTCGCCGCTGCTGCTGGTGTTCGGCGTGGGCATGATCGTCGGCAACGTGCTCGGCGGACGCCTGGCCGACCGCCGCCCGCGGCAGGCGCTGCCGCTGAGCCTGGGCGTGCTGGCGGTGGTGCTGGCGGCGCTGACCCTCGCCCTGCCCTCGGCGCCGGCGATGGCGTTGGGCATCGGTCTGCTGGGCGTGGCCGCGTTCGCCACGGTGGCGCCACTGCAGGTGTGGGTGCTGGGCAAGGCCGGCGAGGCCGGCCGGCATCTGGCCTCGAGCCTGAACATCGGTGCGTTCAACCTGGGCAATGCACTGGGCGCCTGGCTCGGCGGCCTGGTGCTCGGCCATGGCGGCAACCTGTCGCAACTGCCCTGGGTGGCGGCACTGCTGACCCTGGCCGGACTGGCGGTGGCGCTGGGCGCGCTGCGGCTGTCGCCGGCTGCCGCCACACCCGCCGCCAATCACGGCGCGGGTTGCGCCGCCGGCGGTGCGGCATGAGCCGGCCGATGGCGACGGCCGGGCTGGCGGCGGCGCTGCTGGGCACGGCGATCATGGCGGATGCGGCCCCGCGCGACTGGATCGCGACCTGGCAGGCCAGCCCGCAGCCGCTGTGGAGCGCGGACTTCCCGTTCCCGACGCAGACGCCGTTCCACCTGTGGCGGCAGACCGTGCGCCAGGTGGCGCGGGTGAGCCTCGGCGGCAGCGAGGTGCGGGTGGAACTGAGCAACGCCTATGGCGATGCGCCGCTGCACATCGGCGCCGCGTCGCTGGCGCTGGCCGGCGACGGCGCGGCAATCCTGCCCGGCTCGCAGCGGCCTCTGCGCTTCGGCGGCAGGACCGAGGTGACCGTGCCGCCGGGCGCGCCGGTGCTCAGCGACCCGGTGGCGCTGAGCGTGCCGGACCTGGCCCGGCTCAGCATCAGTCTGTACCTGCCGCAGCCGACCGCACCGTCCACCTTCCACTGGGAAGGCCTGCAGAGCGCCTGGCTGGCCGAGGGCGAGCGCACCGCCGACGCCAGCCTGGCCGACGCGACGGCGCTGCCGGTGCGGCTGTTCGTCAGCGGCATCCAGGTGCGCCGGGCCGATGCCATCGGCGCGGTGGTGGCGCTGGGCGATTCGATCACCGACGGGGCCGCCTCGACGCCGGGACAGGACAGGCGCTGGCCGGACCAACTGGCCACGCGGCTGGCCGCGCAGCGGGTGGCGGTGCTCAACGCTGGCATCTCCGGCGGGCGCGTGCTGCGCGACCGCATGGGCCAGAACGCGCTGGCGCGGCTGGACCGCGACGTGCTGGCGCAGCCCGGCGTGCACACCGTGATCCTGCTGATGGGCATCAACGACATCAGTTGGTACGGCACGCCGTTCGCGCCGGACGATGCGCCGGTGCCGGCCGAGGACCTGATCGCCGGCTACCGGCAATTGCTGCAGCGCGCGCAGGCACGCGGCCTGCGGGTGATCGGCGCCACCCTCACCCCGTTCGAGGGCGCGCTGCCGGACTCGCCGATCCCCGGCTACTACACCGCGCAGAAGGAGGCCGTGCGCCAGCAGGTCAATGCCTGGCTGCGCGCCGGCAATGGCTTCGACGCGATCCTGGATCTCGATGCGCTACTGCGCGATCCCGCGCACCCCACGCGGATGCGTGCGGATTTCGACTCGGGCGATCACCTGCATCCCGGCGATGCCGGCTACGCGGCCATGGCCGAGGCCGCTGCGCAGTTGCTCGGCGCCACCACGCCCGCTTCCACCTCCGCTGCGACCGCCGCCGTCGACACCGACGCGGCGGCGCGCTGACGCCTTCTCCACCCTCACTCCCCCTTCGCTATCAGGAGTTCTCCATGGAATACCGTCATCTCGGCGCATCCGGCTTCAAGGTTCCCGTGCTCAGCTTCGGCACCGGCACCTTCGCCGGCACCGATCCGTTCTTCGCCACCTGGGGCAATTCGGACGTGGACCAGGCGCGGCGCCTGATCGACATCTGCCTGGAAGCCGGCGTCACCCTGTTCGACAGCGCCGACGTCTATTCCGGCGGCGCCGCCGAATCGGTGCTGGGCGCGGCGATCAAGGGCCGCCGCGACCAGGTGCTGCTCTCGACCAAGGCCGGTTTCCGCTTCGACCGCGCGTCGCCCAACAGCGTCGGTTCCTCGCGCTTCCATTTGATCCGTGCAGTGGAGGCGGCGCTGACCCGCCTGGGCACCGACTATCTCGACCTGTTCCAGTTGCACGGCTTCGACGCGCACACGCCGGTGGAGGAGACCCTGTCCACGCTCGACGACCTGGTGCGTGCCGGCAAGATCCGCTACCTGGGCGTGTCCAACTTCTCCGGCTGGCACCTGATGAAGTCGCTGGCGGTGGCCGACCGCCACGGCTGGTCGCGCTATATCGCGCACCAGGCCTATTACTCGCTGATCGGCCGCGACTACGAGGAGGAACTGATGCCGCTGGGCCTGGACCAGGGCGTGGGTGCGCTGGTGTGGAGTCCGCTGGGCTGGGGCCGGTTGACCGGCAAGCTGCGTCGCGGCCAGCCGCTGCCGGCCAGCAGCCGCCTGCACGACAAGGCGGTGACCGAGGCCGGCCCGCCGGTGGAGGACGAGCGCCTGTACCGCGTGATCGACGCGCTGGAGGCGATCGCCGCGGAGACCGGCAAAAGCGTGCCGCAGATCGCGCTGAACTGGCTGCTGCAGCGGCCGACGGTCAGCAGCGTGATCATCGGCGCACGGACCGAGGAGCAGTTGCGGCAGAATCTGGGGGCGGTCGGCTGGACCCTCGATGCCGCGCACCTGCAACAACTGGATGCAGCCAGCGCCGCAGTGCCGGCGTATCCGTACTGGCACCAGCGCGGCTTCGCCGAGCGCAACCCGCGGCCGGTCTGAGCCGCGGCCGTGCCCTCCTTTCCCTCACGTCCAGGAGCCTCCATGAAAGCGGTCGCCACCCTCCACCCCCTGCCGATCGACGATCCGCAGTCGCTGCACGACCTCGACCTGCCGGCGCCGCCCGCGCCCGGCGGCCACGACCTGCTGGTGCGGGTGGAGGCGGTGTCGGTCAATCCAGTGGACACCAAGGTCCGCGCCAAGGGCGCGAGCGACGGCCAGCCCAAGGTGCTGGGCTACGACGCCGCCGGCGTGGTCGAGGCGGTCGGGCCCGAGGTCGACGGCTTCGAGCCGGGCGACGAGGTCTACTACGCCGGCGACATCACCCGCGCCGGCAGCAACGCGCAGTACCAACTGGTGGATGCGCGCATCGTCGCGCGCAAGCCGGCCACGCTGGACTTCGCCCAGGCCGCGGCGCTGCCGCTGACCACGCTGACCGCCTGGGAGTTGTTGTTCCAGCGCATGCCGTTCGACTTCGACGACGCACGCAACCGCGGCCGCCGCCTGCTGGTGATCGGCGGCGCCGGCGGGGTCGGCTCGATCGCGATCCAGTTGGCGCGGCATGCCGGCTTCGAGGTGATCGCCACGGCCTCGCGGCCGCAAACCCGCGACTGGTGCCTGCAACTCGGCGCGCACCACGTGATCGACCATCGCCGGCCGCTGGCGCCGCAATTGCAGGCGTTGGGCATCGACCAGGTGCAGGCGGCGCTGAACCTGGCCGACACCGACCGCTACTGGCAACCGCTGGGCGAGCTGCTGGCGCCGCAGGGCCACGTCGGCCTGATCGTCGAACCGAGCGGTCCGCTGCACATCGGCGACCCGTACAAGGCCAAGTGCATCGGCATCCACTGGGAAATGATGTTCGCACGCGCCCGGTTCCGCACCGACGACATGATCGAACAGCACCGCATCCTGGCGCGCACCGCCAGCCTGGTGGACGCGGGCGAACTGCGCACCACCCTGACCGAGACACTGAGCCCGATCAACGCCACCACCCTGCGCGAGGCGCACCGGCGCCTGGAGTCGGGCAGCACCATCGGCAAACTGGCCCTGGTCGGCTGGGGCTGAGCGGGCGGCGCAGCGACCAGAACATTGGCGCGATCGCGCCGCCGACCGTAACCGCTCCCGCTGGTGCTGGTGCTGGTGCTGGTGCTGTTGCTGTGCTGTTGCTGTGCTTTCGCTTTGCTTTTGATCTACCGGGTCCCCTCGGCGCGGCAGCCACGGCGGGCGAATACCCGAAGGGCGACGCGCAGGATGCGCGTCGTTTTCCGCCGGCACATGGATGTGCCGTCGGAAAATGCCCGACGTGGCTGCGAACCTGGAGCGCGTTAGCGCGGAAGGCGCGCTGCGGGGTGTGCTTTCTTTTGGTTACTTTTCTTTGCACAAGCAAAGAAAAGTGACCCGCGCCAGCGGAAGCTTTTGCTCTTGATTCAAAGCTTCATGCTTCAAATCGAAGCGCCAGAACGAGTGCCCCCTCAACGTCACCGTAAGGCATGGCAGGGCACGTAAGGCCAACACCCCTCTTGCCGCCAGCCAGGTTTCACGGCACCCTGCGCCCTTCCGTACGCCTGCGTATCCACGCCATGTCGCCCGCCCCCGGCCAGCCCGACCCCACCCCCACCGCCTACCCGCACCTGTTCGCCCCGCTGGACCTGGGCTTCACCCAGCTGCGCAACCGCATCCTGATGGGCTCCATGCACACCGGCCTGGAAGACCGCGCCCGCGACTTCCCCAAACTGGCCGCGTACTTCGCCGAGCGCGCCGCCGGCGGCGTAGGCCTGATCGTCACCGGCGGCTTCGCGCCGAACGTGGTCGGCTGGCTGAAACCGTTCGGCGGCAAGCTGTCGTGGCCGTGGGAGGTGCGCCCGCACCGGCAGGTGACCGCCGCGGTGCACGCGCATGGCGCCAAGATCTGCCTGCAGCTGCTGCACGCCGGGCGCTACGCCTATCACCCCTTGTCGGTGGCGCCGTCGAAACTGAAGGCGCCGATCAACCCGTTCACCCCGCGTGCGCTGTCGGCGCGCGGCGTCGAACGCCAGATCGATGCCTACGCCCATGCCGCCAAGCTGGCGCGCGAGGCCGGCTACGACGGCGTCGAAGTGATGGGCTCGGAAGGCTATCTGATCAACGAGTTCATCGCCCCGCGCAGCAACCGCCGCAACGACGCCTGGGGCGGCGACGCCGCCAAGCGCATGCGCTTCGCGGTGGAGATCGTGCGCCGCATCCGCGCCGCCTGCGGGCCGGACTTCATCATCGTTTATCGGCTGTCGCTGGTGGACCTGGTCGAGGACGGCAGCGACTGGCAGGAGATCGTGCTGCAGGCGCAGGCGATCGAGGCCGCCGGCGCGACCCTCATCAACTCCGGCATCGGCTGGCACGAAGCGCGCGTGCCGACCATCGCCACCTCGGTGCCGCGCGCCGCCTTCGCCGCGGTCACCGCCAAGCTCAAGCCGCACGTGCGGCTGCCGCTGATCGCCACCAACCGGATCAACATGCCCGACGTGGCCGAGCGCATCCTGGCCGGCGGCGGCGCCGACATGGTGTCGCTGGCGCGGCCGCTGCTGGCCGACCCGGAATGGGCGAACAAGGCGCAGCGCGGCCAGGCGCAGGCGATCAACACCTGCATCGCCTGCAACCAGGCCTGCCTGGACCACGTATTCGAGAACAAGACCGCCAGTTGCCTGGTCAATCCGCGCGCGGCCGCCGAGACCGAACTGAACTACCTGCCGACCCGCGCGCCCAAGCGCATCGCCGTGGTCGGCGCAGGCCCGGCCGGCCTGGCCTGCGCGACCGTGGCCGCACAGCGCGGCCACCGCGTCACCCTGTTCGACAGCGCCAGCGAGATCGGCGGCCAGTTCAACGTGGCCAAGCGGATTCCCGGCAAGGAGGAATTCCACGAGACGCTGCGCTACTTCCGCCACCAGATCGACGTCACCGGCGTGGAGTTGCGCCTGCACACCACCGCCGATGCGGCGCTGCTGGCCGACTTCGACGAGGTGGTGCTGGCCACCGGCATCGTGCCGCGCGCGGTGGACTTCCCCGGCGCCGATCATCCCAGCGTGGTCAGCTATCTGGACGTGCTGCAGGGCCGGGTGCAGGCGGCGGACAAGGTCGCGATCATCGGCGCCGGCGGCATCGGCTTCGATGTCGGCGAGTTCCTGGTGCACGCCGGTGCGTCGACCGCGCTGGACCCGGCGCGCTGGATGGCAGAGTGGGGCGTGGACCCGCAGTTCGAAGGCCGCGGCGCGCTGTGCAAGCCGCGCCCGGAGCCGCCGGCGCGCAGCGTGTGGCTGCTGCAGCGCAGCCCGGGCCGGCCCGGCGCGCGGCTGGGCAAGACCACCGGCTGGATCCATCGCGCCACGCTCAAGGCCAAGGGCGTGACCATGCTCGGCGGCGTCGAATACCTGGGCGTGGACGACAGCGGCCTGCGCATCCGCGTGGACGGTGCCGAGCAATTATTGCCGGTCGGGACCGTGGTGATCTGCGCCGGCCAGGAACCGCGGCGCGACCTGCAGGCGGCGCTGCAGGCCGCCGGCCGCAGCGCGCATCTGATCGGCGGCGCCGACGTCGCCGCCGAACTGGACGCCAAGCGCGCCATCGCCCAGGGCAGCCGGCTGGCGGCGCAACTGTAGGGATGGTCCGCCGGTAGCCGGGAGGCCGCCGGCCAGGGCAGCGGACTTGGTGCTGTCGCATCGCGCGGATATAAGCCTGGGCATGCCGCGTCCCTCGCCCCTGCCCGTTCTGCCCCACCTGCCGCAGGCGGCCCTGGCGGCGTATGCCGGCGCGCATTTCGGCAAGAGCCTGCTGTGGTACGCCGGCGAGCTGCTGCTGATTTATTCGCTGACCGAACACGCCGGCCTGCGCGCGATCGCGGCCGGGCTGGTGCTGGCGTTGGGCCTGCTGCTCAGCGCCGCGATCGGCCTCGGCGCCGGCTGGGGCCTGCGCCGGCGCCTGCGCGACGTGCGCAGCGCCGGGCGCCTGCAATGGCATGGCCTGGCCGCAGCGGCGCTGGCGCTGCTGCTGGTGTTCGCCGCGCCACTGCTGCCGCCGCCGTGGCGGCTGGGCTACGTGCTGGCGGTGAGCCTGCTGTTCCGGCTGGCCTACGCCGCCTGTGACGTGGCCCAGAACACCTTGCTGAGCCTGGCGCAGTGGCCCTGGCGCGGCCACGACGGCGCCAGCGCGCTGCGCCTGGCCGGCAGCGGCGCCGCGGCCTTGCTGATCAGCAGCGTGGTCGGCGCCGTGCTGGCGCGCGGCGCCGATGGCGGCAGCCTGGCGCTGCAGGCCAGCGCGGTGCTGGCGGCCGTGGCGATGCTGTGCGCCTGGCAGTTGCAGCGCGTGCTGCGCCACGCCGCCGTCCACGCCGCACCCGCCGACACCCAGGCCGTGGCCGCAACCGACCAAGCGCCCTCCTGGCGCGCGATTCCCTGGCAGCCGCTGGCGCTGATCGCGGCGGTCTCGCTGACCCTGCCCGCGTTCACCAAGCTCGCCCCGTACGTGGCCGCCTACGGCCTGCTCTCGCCCGGTTGGGGCAGTGCGGTCCTGATCGCCTACGCGCTCGGCACGGTGCTGGTGCAACCGCTGGCCGCGCGCTGGGGCCGGCAGCGCACGCCGACGCAACGGCTAGCTTGGCTCGGCGGCGCCCTGCTGCTGTGCGCCCCGTTGTTCGCGCTGGCGTTGCCGGCGCAGCCACTGCTGAGCCTGGCCGCGGCCGCCTGCATCGGCGCCATCGGCGGCAGCGGCGGGCAACTGGTGTGGGCCTGGCATGCGCAGTGCACCGCGACCCGGGCGGTCGCCGAGCACGCACTGTGCTTCGCCGCGCTGACCGCGGCCGCGCAGGTCGCGCTGGCCGCCGGGGTGGTGCTGATCGGCGTGCTGCTGGATGCGCTGGACTACCGCGACGGGCACTGCCTGCTGCTGTGCTGGGCGATGGCGGCCGGCCCGCTGCTGTGCGGGGCGTTGTGCCTGCTGCTGGCATGGCTCACCGGGCGTGGCCGATCGCCTCCGCTCGGTGCCGGCCTGGCGGCGCACGCGAGCAGCGGCTGAGACCGAGGCGCACGGTCGATACCGCCGCGATGCACCGCGAGCGAGCGCCTGGCCAGCAGCATCCGCAGCGCGGCGCGCACACTGCGCCCGCCGCTGCACGCCTCAGGCAAAAAACGCCTGCTGCAGCGGCATCAACGCAGCGCCCAGGGTCACCGCGTCGCCGACGGTGCGCGCAATGCACAACTGCGGCAGCGGCGGCGCCAGGCCGTGGCGGTTGGGCGCGCGCGGGATGCGGATACGCTCGACCAGGCGCTGCGCGATCGCGGCCGGCAGACGCCCGCCGATCACGATCGCCTGCGGATCCAGCGCGTAGGCCAGGTAGGCGCACAGCTGCGAGAACGGTGCCTCGGCCATGTCCAGCCAGGCGTCCACGCCCGGCGTGTGCGCGTCGATCGCGCCGAGCATCTGCTCGACCCCGGCGTAGTCCTGGCCGGCGGCGCGCACCAGCGACAGCAGCGCGTCCAGGTTCGGATAGGCCATGCCGCCGACGGTCCAGATGCCGCCGAACTCGCCGGCATTGCCGCGGTAGCCGCGGAACAGCCGGCCATCGGCAATGATGCCGCCGCCGAAACCGTTGGTCAGGTGCAGGTAGACGAAGTCGCGGCAGTCGCGGCCGACCCCGTACAGGCTTTCGGCCACCGCCGCCGCCGCGCCGTCGTTCTCCAGCGTGACCGCGCCGCCCAGGGCCTCTTCCATGATCGGCACCAGGTCCACCTGGGTCCAGTCCTCCAGCGCTGGCGGCCCGGCCATCTGCCGGCCCTGCCCGGTGAAGAACGCCGAGATCGCCATGCCGGTGCCGACCACCCGCGCCGGGTCCACCCCGCTCTCGGCCAGCAACTCGGCACGGAACCGCTGCAACTGTGCCAGCACCGGCGCGCGGCGCATGTCGGCCAGGCCGATGCGGCGCTGGCCACGCACGTTGCCGGCGAAATCCACCAGCGCCAGCGCCACCACGTCGCCCATCAGGCCGATGCCGAAGGCATAGGCGTAGTCCGGCGCCAGCCGCACGTCGACGCTGGGATTGCCGCGGCCCTCGGCGGCACGGGCGCTGAGCTGGACCATGCGGTCCTGCACGAACCCCTGCAGCAGGCGCGCCACGGTGGGCTGCGACAGGTCCAGGTCGCGGCTCAGCGCCGCCTGGGTCTGCACCCCGGTCTTGAACACACGGTCGAGCAATTGGCGGCCGCCGGCGCTGACGCGCGGCGGGAAATCGGGATGCGGCATAGGCAGGCGCAAAGCGTGATGGATGCACGACCGCGACAACCTAGCACGTGGACATGGAAGTTTCATACATGGTAAATACTATTAACCCCACATTCTTTTACTGGGGGTCTTCATGCGTACCGTTCACCCGCACCCGAGCCTGTTGGCACTGGCGCTCGCATCCATCCTCGGCAGCGCCGCCGCCGTCCACGCCGAGGACGCGCCGGCGCCGCCGGCCGATGCCACCACCACGCTGGACCAGATCGTGGTCACCGGCACGCCGCAGGGCCAATCGCAGAAGGACGCCCCCTTCGCGATCAGCGTGGTGTCCAAGGAACGCCTGGAGCGCAGCACCCCGAGCAGCAGCGTGGACATGCTGCGGGCGGTCCCCGGCTTCTCCGCCGAACCCTCCGGCGGCCAGGGTGGCGGCCAGAACCTCTACGTGCGCGGCCTGCCGGCGGGCGGCTGGTACTACGTGCAATACCAGGAAGACGGCCTGACCCTGTTCGACGAGCCGCAGGAAAGCTTCTTCAACGTCGACACCCTGTTCGCGCTGGACATGATGACCGAGCGTCTGGAAGTGGTCCGCGGCGGCACCTCGCCGCTGTTCGCGACCAACGCGCCGGGCGGTACGGTCAACGCCATCACCCGCCACGGCACCGCCACGCCCGAAGGCGCGGTGCGCATGACCGTCGGTAGCGACGGCCTGCGCCGCGAGGACGCCTACAGTGCCGGCCCGCTCAGCGAGAACGTGCTGTACAGCATCGGCGGCTACCACCGCAGCGACGACGGCCTGCGCCGCACCGGCTACACCGCCGACCAGGGCGGCCAGCTGCGCGGCAACCTGACCTTCCTGATGGGCGACGCGGTACTCGACGTCGACGCCAAGTACCTCAACGACCGCACCGCCTTCTACAACCCGATCCCGCTGGCCGACCCGCGCAATCCGTCGCAATCGCTGTCGGCGCTGCTCGACCCGCTGGACGGCACGCTGCTGTCCAACGACCTGCGCCACACCACGGCGCTGACCTTCGACGGCACTACACCGCTGGCGCGCAACCTGGACCTGGCCGACGGCATCCACAACAAGGTCAAGCAACTCGGCACGCACCTGGAATGGGACCTGGGCGACGGCCTGACCCTCAACAACCGCATGCGCTTCGTCGATGCGGAGGTGGACTACACCGCGCTGTTCTCCGGCGCGGCACCCTACGACGCCGGCGCCTACCTCAACACGCAACTCGGCCGTGCACGCAGTGGCTTCGGCGCGCGGGTGGCGCGGGTCGGCTACGTCACCACCCGCAACGGTGCCGCCTACGATCCCGCCGCGGCCGACGGCCTGGTATTGGAGAGCGGCCTGTGGAATGCGCGCACCCATCTGCGCACGCTGTCCGACGACCTGCGCCTGAGCAAGGCGTTCGACGACACGGCGCTGGGCCAGCACACGCTCACCGCCGGCCTCGACGTGCAGCACTTCGAGTACCGCCAGGACCGGCTGCAGAACACCGTGCTGACCACGCTGCAGAACAACGCGCAGCGGCTGGACGTGCTGGCCTACGACGCCACCGGCAACGTGGTGGGCTCGGTCACCCAGAACGGCTTCGTGCGCTACGGCAACGGCGTCACCAGCGGTTTCGCCAACGGCACCTACCTGTCGCCGTACCTATGGAATTCGGTGCGCTTCGGCCGCCTCGGCCTGGATGCCGGCGTGCGCTACACCCGCTACAACGCCAACGGCGGCGTCGACGCCACCACCACGCGCAATCTCGGCGACCCGACCACCCTGGCCGACGACAACGTCGGCGGCCTCAGCGGCGCGTTCAGTCCGCGCACCGATCATCGCCACGCCACGCAGTGGACGCTCGGCGCCGAGTTCGCGCTCACCCCGCAGTTGCAGACCTTCGCCCGCTACACCCAGTCGCAGCGCCTACCGCGGCTGCAGAACGTCTACCAGACCCAGAACGCGGACGTCACCGACATCGACCAGGCCGAGGCCGGCCTGCGCGGCAGCTTCGGCGACACCTTCTCGTTCTCCACGGTCGGCTTCTGGAGCCGCTTCAACGATCTGTCGATCAGCGCCATCGTGCTCGACGGCAGCGGGGCGGTGCAGAGCCTGGCGCTGGTCGGCAAGACCCGCACCCTGGGCCTGGAATCGGAGTTCACCTGGCGGCCGCTGCCCATGTTCGGCATCACCGGTTCGGCCACGCTGCAGGATCCGCAGACGCGTGGCCTGAGCAACGCGACCAGCGGCCTCAGCTACGGCGACCTGGACGGCAAGCAGATCTCGCGCATTCCCAAGTTCATGGCCTCGCTCAGCCCGACCCTGTACGTCGACATCGATGGCCGACCGGTCGAACTGTCGGCCACCGCCTATCGCATGGGCCAGCGCTATGTGGACTACACCAACGCCACCGCCCTGCCCGCCTACACCGCCTACGACCTGGGCCTGTTCGCGCGGCTGACCGACCACCTGGAACTGCAGCTGCACGCGGCCAACGTCAGCAACGCGCTCGGCCTGACCGAAGGCAATGCGCGCGTGGACACGCTGTCCGGGCAAGGCACCGCCGACGCGATCTACGCCCGGCCGATCTTCGGCCGCAACTACAACGCGTCGCTGACCTGGAGGTGGTGAGCATGCGCTGCCGGAGACTGCTGATGAGCGCAGCGCTGTCGGCGCCGATGCTGGCCCTGGCGGCGACACCGAGCCTGCCCGAGCGCCTGCGCGACCCGCACGGACCGGCGCTGGTGGTGTCGCACCGCGCCTGCTGGACGTTCGCGTCCGAGAACACCCTGGACGGCATCGCCGCATGCATCGCGCACGGCGTAGACATGGTCGAGATCGACGTGCGCACCAGCCGCGACGGCGCGCTGGTGCTGATGCACGACGACACCGTGGACCGCACCACCGACGGGCACGGCGCGGTGGCCGACCTGACGGCGGCGCAGATCGCCGCCTTGCGCGTGCGCAGCCGGGGCGGCGGACGCGACAGCACGCTCACCGCGCGGCACCCGCCGACGCTGGCGCAGGCACTGGCCGAGGCGCGCGGCAAGGTGCTGGTGAACCTGGACATCAAGGCCGCGGCACTGGACCAGGTGATCGACGCGGTGGAGGCCGCCGGCGCGCAACGCGACGTGCTGCTCAACGTGCCGCTGGACGTTCCCGCAGCGGTGCTGCAGCGCGCGCGCAAGGCCGACATCGCGGTGCAGGCACTGTACCTGCAGCGCGAATCGACGCTGCCGCCCGAGCAGGCCCTGCGCCGCGCCGCCAGCTTGCAGCCGGCGGTGGTGCAGTTGATGTTCGACGACCCGGCGGTGCTGGACATCGCGCAGCGCGAACTGACGCCGCACACGCGCCTGTTCGTCAACACCATGACCAACGACATCGCCAGCGGCAGGCCGATGCGGCTGTCGGCCAACTACACCGACCAGCGCGCGCTGCGCGATCCGGCCGCGGTCTGGGGTGGGCTGCGCAAGCACGGCGTCAGCATGATCCAAACCGACGAACCGTTGGCATTGCAACGCTACCTGCACGGCACGGACACGCCGCGGTAGCCGGCTTCGGTCCAAATCCCGGCGACGCCACCCGGTGGCCCACGCGGGGTGTCGCCAGGAGCTCAGTTTCAGACGGGTGGCATGCAACCCAGGACGATGCCCGTCGCTTCGAGCATTGCGCTGCAGACGACCACGCCCATGCGTCCGTCGCTTGCAGTGCGCTGCGCCTGCTTCACTTCATTCCATCAACCCCGAACGGAAGAGAGCACATGAAACTGCCCAAGAAACCCGCCAAGGTTCTCGCCCTGGCGCTGGCCTGCGCGTCGCTGACGGCGCTGTCCGGCATGGCGTCGGCCGCCAGCAACTGGAACCCGGAACACATCCTCAACGTGATGAAGAATCCCTACCAGGGGAATCACGCCGACGTCGTGGTGATCTCGCATCGCGGGCTGGTCGGCAACGGCTGCGCCGAGAACTCCACCTGCTCGATCCTCGATACCTACAACGAGAACATCGAAGCGATCGAACTGGACGTCAAGCAGGCGTCCGACGGCATCCTCTGGCTGTTCCACGACCAGAACGCCGGCCGCGTCATCGATCACACCCCCGGTTTCAACATCTTCCAGCCCGCCGCCAATCCGTCGGGTTGGAATCCGGATATCAGCACCCTGAGCAGCCATGATCTGATCAACATGTACCTGCGCGACAAGAACTTCGCCAAGACCAACGACCATCCGGCCTCGCTGGGCATCGCACTGGACGCGGTGAGCCACTATGCCAACCACATGGTGGTGGTGCTGGACCTGAAGTCGCTGGATGCGGTGTCGCGCGCGGCCGACCAGGTCAATGCGTTCAAGATGCAGAACCAGGTGGTGCTGAAGTTCAGCGCCTCGCTGCTGCCGAAGACGCCCAGCGACATCACCCGCTTCACCAAGGGCGTGCCGTTCGCCCCGACCGTCTATGCGGGCGACATGGACAGGATCGCCGACAACTACGTCGGCCTGTGCGGCTTCACCGCGCCCAACACGCCGCAGTGCCGGGTCAGCGCCTGGATCACCGAAGTACGCAAGCAGAGCGGGTTCGCCTGGCTGGAAATCGGCAACAAGCAGCCGCGCCGCGGCGACCCGACTGCCGAGCTGCTGGCCGAGAACCAGGCCCAGAAGCAGGCGATCGGTGCGTTCTCGCCGGTGCCCGAGTACCGCCTCAGCAGCCATGACGGCCAGCACTACGTGCGCAGCAATGGCACCTGCTGTGCGTCGCTGGACGACTACCTGACGCGTACCAAGTACTTCGGCAACGAGACCGCCGACGACCGTCCGGACTTCCGCGCGCAGGTCACCGCTGGCTTCACCAGCATCATCACCGACGATCCGCTCGGCGTGATCCGCGCCAACGTGCCGCGCAACACCGCGCGCTACAACTGACCACTGGCTGGTCGCGCCGGGGAGCGCGCTCCCCGGCCCTGCACGGCGCCCATGCGCCGTGCAGCCCGTCGCCCGCCATCAGGAGCTCCCATGCGTTCCGCCCCACGTCCCCGCCATCTGCTTCTCGCGCTGCTGGTCGCCGGCGCCTGCGTGCCGCTGCTGCAACGCGCGGCCACCGCCCACGGCGCGCAAACCGCAGCGCCGGCCTCCCTCGCAACGCACCCGCATGCCGGTCCGACCGGTGCGCAGACGCCGCCATCCACTGGCGCCGCTTCGATGAACGGTAGCGCCGTGCCCGGGCCACCTGCGAGTGCGGTGCTGGCCGCGGCGCAGGCGCTGCCGGCCGACTTCCAGGCCGATGTGCTGCTGCGTCTGGCTGCATCCGCCGATCTGCCAGCCGACGGCGATCGCGCCGCTGCTGCGCAACGGCTGACGCAACAGGCCGTGGCATTGGCCGAGCGCGCACAACGGCGCATGCCTGGTCTGGCCCGCGTCGGCAGCATCGACGAAGAGCGCGACAACGAATTGCGGACGCTGCGCACCGCCGGCCTGGATCAACTGACGCTGCAGACGCGCGCCGCCCAGCGTGCCGCCCCGGCGCAGGCGCAGACGGTGTTCGCCGCACTGCCGACGCCGCACGCTGGCAGTTGCGATGCGGACTATCTCGACGATCCCAGCCCGACCTATGCGTTGGCCAGCGCACTGCAGCCGGCACAACCGGCAGCGCGCGCCAGCGCAATCGCCGCACGCGTGGACGCGGCGCAACACGAAACCGACACCGCCCCGGCGCTGAAGATGGCGCTCGCTGCGGCGCCGTTGGACAGCGCGGGGCAGGCACAGCTCGCCGACAGCCTGGTGCGCATGTTCGAGCGCATCCGCGGCGACGATGCCGGATTCACTGCCACCGAACTGAGCGTGGCCGGCGACATGCCACTGCTGCTGCAACAAGTGTCCGACCCTGCGCTGCGCGAGCGCCTGCATGGCGCCTACCGCGGTTATGTCGCCGCGCATCTGGCGCAGACCCGCTGTGCGTCCAGCATGCTCGGCGACCATTGGCTGCTGGAGCAGCGCTTCGTCGCCGACGTGCCGGCCGAACGCATCATGCCGGCGCCGCCGGTGCCCGCGATGACGGTCGATGCCGATGCGATCTCGCTGATCCGACAGGCCGGCTACAACATCCGCGCGCAATTGCTGGATCCCACCGCCAGTGCGGGCGATCCCGCCACGGAAAAGGCATCGATGGAATTTCTCGACCAGCTCGACCACGGCGTGCTGCAGCAGGCCGCAGCCAGCGACGACAGCGGCCGCGTGCAGCGCGCGCGCCTGCGCGAGCTGCTGCGCTATCTCGAGTATGCACCGGCCGGCGCGGCGCGCGACCGCGGCATGCGCCTGCTTGCCACGTTGCTGAGCGGCCCCTACTACGCACGCGATCACGACACCTGGTTCGGCGATCTGCACGTGCTCGCCGAACAGGCGCAGCGTTGGCCGGATCGCGACCAACGTCTGGCGCAACTAAGCGGACACGCCGATCCGGTGGTGAAGGTGTACGCGATGCTGATGCAGCGCAAACAATTTCCCTGAGTGTGATGTCACCATTGCGGCACTGCACCATGCCGTCGCGCAGCCAGACGCGACGGCATTGCCGCAGAGCGAGATGTGAACCCTGTCAAGGCACGGGGTTCAGTTGCGATTCGGGAAGCGGCGCCTATTGTGCGCCCCTCTTCCGATCCGCCCATCTTGGCGGGTCCCGCCGGACTTCAGATTGCCGGCACCCGGGCGGCCCGTGACAGGCCGCCTCCCCATGACGCCAAGCCGCATCGCTTGCCGCGCCATCCCGGCGCAGCGCCACGACCACGGCCCATACGGAGCAAGGAGTACGATGAAACTGGCCTGGATCCTCTGGCTGTCGCAATTGTTGCCGCAACCCGCTGCCGATTCGCTTTGCCTCAGCACCACCGTGTACCTGGAAGCGCGCGACCAGACGCTGCGCGGACAGCAAGCTGTCGCCGAAGTCGCGCTGCGTCGCCTGGACAGCGGCCTTTGGGGCGATTCCATGTGCGAGGTGGTCACCGCACGCAAGCAGTTCGCGCCGGGCCTGGTGAAGCCGGGCACCGAACTGAAGAACGACGACGCCTGGGCCGATGCGGTCAAGGTCTCCTTCGACGCCGAGCGCAACTGGGCATTGCCGCAGGGCCAGCGCAAAGAGATCGTGCCCGGCGCCAGCCACTTCGCCGCGCACGCGATCGCCAGCCCGAGCTGGCGCAATGCCTACCAGGTCGCGACCATCGGCGACCACACCTTCTATCGCGTGCAGAAGCTGCGTCCGCGCAACGCGTCGTAAGCGTTCGCCGCGCAGGCACGTCCTGACGCAGGCTCCCGCGCGCCACGCATGGCGCGCCATGATCGCCAAGCGCCCCGCGCAGCGGGTACGCTCTGGCGTTCTGACCGATGCGGAGCCGCCTGCCATGAAACTCTATTCCAAGCCCGGCGCCTGTTCGCTGGCCGATCACATCGCGCTGCGCTGGGCCGGATTGCCGTTCGAGCTGAAGCTGCTCGACGCCGCCGCGATGAAGGCGCCCGCATATCTGGCGATCAATCCGGCCGGCGCGGTGCCCGCGCTGCAGATGGACGACTGGGTGCTCACCCAGAACTCGGCGATCCTCAACTACATCGCCGATCTCGCGCCCGACGCACAGCTGGCCGGCGACGGCAGCCCGCGCAGTCGTGCCGAGGTGCAGCGCTGGCTGGCCTTCCTCAACGCCGATCTGCATCCAGCCTTCCATCCGCTGTTCGGCAGCACCCGCTATCTCGACGATGCCGCGGTGATCGCCCGCACCCAGGAGCATGCGCGCGAGCGCGTGCGCACGCTGTACGCGCGCGTGGAAGCCGCGCTGGAACAGCAGACCTGGCTGGGCGGCGCGCGCCGTTCCATCGCCGATGCGTACCTGTTCGTCACCCTGCGCTGGGCGCGCGCGCAGCAGATCGCGCTCGGCCCCAATCTGCAGCTGCATTTCGAACGCATGTGCGCCGATCCGCAGGTGCAGGCGGCGCTGCAGGCCGAAGGGCTGAGCTGATCGGCGCAGCGAACGCCGGCGCGTCTGCGCCGGCGTCGCACGTCAACCGCGCAAGGCGCGACGGATTTCCTCCAGCGCGCCGGGATCGTCGAGCGTGGACAGATCGCCCGGATCGCGCTGCTCGGCCAGCGCCTGCAGCGAACGCCGCAACAGCTTGCCCGAGCGCGTCTTCGGCAGTGCCTGCACCAGATACACCTGCGCCGGCCGCGCCACCGCGCCAAGACGCTCCACCACGCACTGGCGCAGTTCCTCGACCACCGCCGCGGCATCCGGCGCAGCCTGCTTCAGCGTCGCGAACACCACCGGCACCTGCCCCTTCAACTCGTCGTGCATGCCGATCACCGCCACTTCGGCCACATCGGCGTGGCCAGCGATGGCTTCCTCGATCTCGCGCGTGCCCAGGCGATGCCCGGCGACGTTGATCACGTCGTCGGTGCGGCCGAGGATGAAGGTGTAGCCGTCCTCGTCGCGGATCGCCCAGTCCAGCGAGCTGTACAGCAGCGTGTCGAAGTGGCTGAAGTAGCTGCGCAGGAAGCGCGCGTCGTCGTTCCACACCGTAGTCATGCAGCCAGGCGGCAACGGCGGCTCGATCACCAGCACACCCTTGCGTCCTGCCGGCACCTCGACACCGTGCTCGTCGACGATGCGCGTGCGATAGCCGAGATTGGGAAAGCCCGGCGACCCCGGCTTGACCGGCCGCAGTTCGACGCCCGGCAACAGGGTCAGCACCGGCCAGCCGGTTTCGGTCTGCCAGTAGTTGTCGATCACCGGCTTGCCCAGCGCCTCGCCGATCCACAGCGCGGTGGGCTCGTCCAGCGGCTCGCCGGCCAGGAACAGATAGCGCAGCGCGCTCAGGTCGCGCTCGCGCAGGTAACGCGCCGGATGTTTCTTCAGCACGCGGATCGCCGTGGGCGAGGAAAACATGGTGCGCACCCGGTACTTCTCGCACAGCGCCCACCACACACCCGGATCCGGCTGCACCGGCAGGCCTTCGTACAACAGCGAGGTCGCACCGACGATCAGCGGACCGTACACGTTGTACGAATGCCCCACCGCCCAGCCCACGTCGGAGGTGGAGAACATGGTCTGCCCGGGGCCGCAGTCGAACACCGTGCGCATCGACAGCGCCAGCGCCACCGCATGGCCGCCGACATCGCGCTGCACGCCCTTCGGCTTGCCGGTGGTACCGGAGGTGTACAGCAGGTAGCTGGGTTCGTTGGATTCCAGCCACACCACCGGCACCTGCGCATCGCCGACGTCGGCACGCAACTCGGCATAGTCGACGTCGCGCCCGGGCACGCGCGGCTGCGCCGGATCCAGCCCGCGCGCGACGATCAGCACCTTGGGCGGCGGCGCGCTGGCTTCGGCGCACGCCGCATCGACCAGCGGCTTGTAGGGAATGCGCTTGCCGCCGCGGCTGCCGGCGTCGGCGGCGATCAGCAGCTTGGGCCGCGCATCGTCGATGCGCAGCGCCAGGTTGTGCGCGGCGAAGCCGCCGAACACCACAGAGTGCACCGCGCCGATGCGCGCGCAGGCCAGCATCGCGTACACCGCCTCGGCCATGTTCGGCATGTAGATGACTACGCGGTCGCCACGCTGCACGTCCAGCCGCTGCAGCACTGCGGCGAAGGCGTTGACCTCGCGGTGCAGCTGCGCATAGGTGATTTCCTGGGTCTGCCCGGTTTCGCTGGACACCGCCACCAGCGCCAACTGCGCGGCGCGCGCCGGCAAGTGCCGGTCGACCGCATTGTGGCAAAGATTGGTCAGGCCGCCGGCGAACCAGCGCCGGAACGGCGGCGTGTCGTACTCCAGGATCGTCTGCGGCGGGCGCTTCCAGTGGATCGCCTTGGCCTGCTCGGCCCAGAACTCTTCGGGCCGCTCGATCGAACGTCGGTACAGCGTCGCGTAGTCCATGCCGCCCCTCCCAAGGCCGGTGCACCGGCTCCGAGCATAGTCCTTCGGCGGGGAGGGCGTCGTTCCGACCTTGGTCGAAGGGGCCGATCTATAGCTTTCCGTCGATGCGCGCCTGAGTGATTAGCCTCTGGTCTGCTCGAAGCTGCTGCCGATCCGCATCATCAGATGCAAGGCATGTTCGGTACTTGTCAGAAAGTTCAGCGACTTGGCGCTGCAGCTTGTGAACAGTGACTATTCTTGCCTCAAGGTCTCTTTGAGAAAACTTAGAACAGTCTAGATCCAGTCCAGAAGCGCCGGCGACCAATTGATTAGATTCAGCGAAGTCTATATCCCACTCGGATAGCCAATGGACCATAGCGCCTGATCGGTAACAACCTTGGGCAGCGGCTAGTCTTGTGTGGGATTTTTTTGCGCGTTCAAGAAGCGGAATTAAACCTTGGATGTCCGATCGCAGTGTGCTCTCCATGCGTCTAAGTTCCACACGGAGATCAAGAGCTTTGATTTCGCCGGTTCGGCGGAACGCCAGAATTGCGACCACTGCTCCTATAGCGCCAGTCACTCCGCCGACGATGCCTGCAATTGCTCCGGCGTAAGCAAGCCAACTTTGCTCTGACATAGCTTAGTCTCGCAAAACATGCGTGTAGTAGCACTGCGTGTAGCAACCTTGCGCCGCAATGCGGCGTCGGCTGGACGAATCGCCGGAGACGGACCTATTTCCCCGGCACCGTAAACGTCACCACCACATTCCCCGGCGCCTGCTCGAAGCGCGTGGCCACCGAATCCTTGCTGAGTTGCACGATCTGCGCCAGTGGCTTGTGCGGCACGCCCTGGAAATTGACCGTGACCTGGACCAGCGAGCCGTTCGCCCAGTTGAAGCCGACCGCGGGCTTGCTGCCGACGGATTTCTCCAGGTCGGCAGCTACCTCCTGCGAATGCGCATACGCATACGCATACGCATTCTTCACCGTGTCGACGGCACCGCATGCGGTGAGCGTCAGCAGCACTGGCGCACAAAGAAAACGCAATTTCATTGTGCGCTCCCAGATCGTCGCGTTACTGCTTCTGTGCCGCCGCGGTCGGCGACGTCGCACGCGGCGGCGCCTGCTTCACATAACGATCGAACCACTCCAGCATTTCCGCCACCACGTCCTCGTTGGACTCGCGCGCGGTGTACCAGTGCGGTTCGAACGGCAGCAGCACCAGCCTCGCGGTGCCGCCGAGGCCGCGGATGGCCTGGAACATGCGCGGGGCCTGGGTGGTCTCGGTGCCGGGGTTGGCGTCGTCCATGCCGTGCACCAGCAGCAGCGGCTCGTTGATCTTGTCGGCGTGGAAGAACGCCGAGGCCTGCGCGTACACCTCCGGCGCGGCCCAGAACGAGCGCCGCTCGTTCTGGAAGCCGAACGGGGTCAGGGTCTTGTTGTAGCTACCGCTGGTCGCCACGCCGGCGCGGAACAGGTCTGTGTGCGCCAGCAGGTTGGCCGCCATCAGCGCGCCGTGGCTGTGCCCGGTGACGCCGATGCGGTCGCGGTCGACCACGCCCAACTCCACCGCCTTGTCCACCGCCGCCTGGGCGTTGTCGACCAGTTGCTGCAGATAGGTGTCGTAGGCGGTCTTGGGATCGCCGACGATCGGGAACGCGGCATCGTCGATGATCGCGTAACCCGCGAGCAACAGCAGCTGGTAGGAATGCAGGCGGGTGAAGTCGCGGTCGTTGGCGCCGCTGACCTGGCCGGCCTTGGACGCATCGGCGTAGTCCAGCGGATAGGCGTAGAGGATCGCCGGCACCCGCGTGCCTTCCTTGTAGCCGGGCGGCGTGTACAGGGTGAAGGACAACTCCACGCCGTCCTTGCGCTTGTAGGTCACCAGGCGCTTCTTGATCTGCCGTACCACCGGGGTCGGGTCGGGGAAGCGGGTCACCGGCGCCAGGGTGGAGGCGACCACCGCCTCGCCGGCTGCCGCGGCCGGTTGCGGCAGGCCCAGCGTGCGCAGGTACACGTTCGGCGGGTCGCTCGGCGACTGCCGCCAGGTGAGCAGGCGGGCGGCGTCGTCGCCGGCGAACCCGGCGAAGGCCTCGTCCACGTCGGTGCCGCTGCGGAACAGGCGCTGGGTCTTGCCGCTCGCCAGGTCGTAGCGGTCCAGGAACGGCCGGTCGCCGGCCGGAGTCGCGCCCTTCCCGCTCAGGAACAGCGCACCGTTGTCCTCGCGCAGCACGTACTCGCCGTTGGCCAGGCGGCGCAGCTCGGGCGTGCCGGGATCGGCGTACAGATCGTCGGTGGACAGGTCGAACAGCACCCGCCCGGCACTGCCGGGGCGGTCGGCGTCGAGCAGCGTGGTGCGGCGCCAATGGCGGTTCTCGTCGTCCTCGTCCAGCAGCACCTGGCCCCCCTGCGCGAACCAGCTCAGGCCGGCGTAGCGCTGGGTCACCTTGGCCAGTTCGCGCGGCTTGCCGGTGAACGGCGCCGCCAGGGTCAGCAGCTTGTCGCGGGCAGGAACGCTGGTCTTCCAGTCGCCGCCGTCCAGCGCCTCGGCCCACACCAGTGTCGCCGGCTGATTGGCGCGCCAGCTGTAGGCGCGCGGCCCGGTCGGCACGCCATGCACCGGCACCCGGTCGGCCACCGGCAGGTTCGCCAGCACCCGCTCGCTGCCGTCGGCCAGGTCCAGCACCGCCACGTCGTGGGCGAAGCGGCCGTAGGTGGTGACGTAGGAGTACGGGCGCTGCAGGCGCTCCACGCGCACGTGGCGGCCGTCCGGCGCACCGTCGACCACCGAGTACACCGCCGGCTTGCCGACCGTGCGCAGCTTGCCGCTGGCGGCGTCCACGGTGACCAGTTGCGAGGTGGCGTAGTAGGTGAACTGCGCCTCGTCCTCGGGGCTGGACAGGGTGTCGCGGGCCTCGTAGGTGCTGCTCTCGCCCTTGCCGCGGATCGCTTCCTTGACCTCCGGCCCCGGCGGCACCGCCGCCTTCACCGGCGCCGGCCCCAGATCCTGCGGCACCGCGCGCACCAGCAGCGTGTCGCTGCCGCCCAGCCACTGGATCTCGCCGCCCAGCACCGGATTGAGCTGCACGCCGTCGATGCGGCGCACCGCGCCGGTGGCGACGTCGCCCAGCCACAGCTCGACACGGTCGGCGGCGGTGTTGTTGAAGGCGAAGCGGCGCCCGTCCGGCGACCACACCGGCTGCGCCGGGCAGGCGCCGGCCGGCAGGGTCACCGCGGTCTGCTTGCCACTGGCCACGTCGACCAGGCTGAAGCCGTCCAGGCAGGCGCGGATGCCATAACCGTTGGACATGTCGTGGCGGGCATGGGTGCGCGGTTCCACGCGCACCCCGGCCAGCTTCAGGTACGGCTCGGCGACGCGCGCGATCGGCGGGTAGGCCTGGCGTTCCACCAGCAACAGGGTGCGGCCGGTCGGATCCAGCCGCGGCGACGGATTGAGCGGCGCGCGCATCACCCCGAGCAGCGGCTCGGGCGGTTGCCGATACCCGCTGTCGGCGGTGGCGGCGTGGGCGACGACGGGCAACGCACTGGCGAGCGCCAGCGCGCCGATCCAGCGGAACGGCATGAGCATGGTCGAAATCCCCTTTCGAATGACCCCGGCAACCTAGCACGGCCGCCGCGCCGCAGCCGAGCGCCGAAGGTCATGCCCTGCCCGACCGCGCGCCGCGCTCAGGCCGGCGCCAACGCCTGCTCGGCGGCCAACGCCGCGACCACGCTGGGACGCTGCGCGATGCGTGCGACATAGGCGGCCAACGCCGGATGCGCGTCCAGCGACAGGCCGAACCGCGGCAGCCAGCCGAGCACGGTGAACAGATAGGCATCGGCCACGCCGAAGCGCTCGCCCAGCAAGTACGGCTGCGTGCGCAGCGCGGCCTCGGCATGGGCGTAGCGCTGCAGCAGCCGGGCGGCGACCGCGGTGCGCCGCTCCGGTTCCAGCGCGGCATCGAACAGCGGCACGCTGCCGGCATGCAGTTCGCTGTTGATGAAGGCCAGCCACTCGTACAGGCGGTAGAGCGGCAAAGTGTCTGCGTACGCCGGTGGCGCCAGCGCCGCCTGTGGGCAGCGATCGGCCAGATACAGCAGGATCGCGGGCCCTTCGGTCAGCACCTGGCCGTCGTCCAGCTGCAGCGCGGCCACGTAGCCCTTGGGGTTGATCGCGAGGTAATCCCCGCCCTCGTCGGTGCGCTTGCTGCGGTTGTCCACGCGCAGCAGCCGGAACGGCAGCTGCAGTTCGCGCAACACGATGTGCGGCGCCAGGGAACAGGCGCCAGGAGCGGCATAGAGGAGCATCGGAACGGTCTCGCAGGGGCGCCGGACAGTCGGCGCACGCAGTGTGCGCGGCATGGCGGCCTGCAGAGAAACAAGAATGTCAGTGCGGGTCAGTAGCGCTGCTGATGGCCTGCTCCAGGAACTCGCGCAACTGCAGTGCGGCCGACGCCGGTTGCGCAGCGGAGACCAACGCGAAGCGGCGCTGCAGCCGCGGCTGCAAGGGCAGCACCTGCACGCCGTCGCGCTCGGCCGGCAGTACCGACGCCGGCAGCAGGCTGGCGCCCGCGCCATCGCGCACCAGCGCCCAGGCGCTGGACCAGTCGCGCACCTGCAGGCGCAGGTCGGCGATCGCCAGCCCGGCGCGTTCGGCCAGGCGTTGCGCGTGCAGCCAACAGCCGCCGGTGGCCAGCACGAACGGCAGCGCCAGCAGTTCCGCCAGGGCGATGTCGCGCGCCTGCGGACGCGCCAGCGCCGGCGGCAGCACCGCCAGCCATTCATCGCGGCCGAACACGGTGGCGTCGCGCTCCGGCGCCGGATCCAGCACCACGCCCAGGTCGACCGTGCCGGCCGCCAGCCAAGCCTCGACCTCCTCGTCGCTGCCTTCCAGCCAGACCACGCTGGCGTCCGGATGCGCCCGCTCGAACGCACGCAGGCGCGGTGCCAGCCACGGCCGCGACGAGGCGAAGCCGGCCACCCGCAGCGAGGCCGCACCCGCTGCACGTTGCACCCTGGCCAGGGCCTGGATCTGCCCCAGTTCGGCCAGCATCGCCCGTGCATGTGCCAGCGCCCGCATGCCGAACGGGGTCGGCCGGACCCGCCCGCGCTCGCGCAGCAGCAGCGCCGCGCCGAGCACGTGTTCCATCTGCGCGATGGCCTGGCTGGCGCCGGACTGGGTGATGCCGCAGCGCGCGGCGGCAGCGCTGATGCTGCCGCACTCGACGACGGCGACGTACAGCCGCCAGTGGATCAGATTCATCATGTCAGGCTCCCACAACGCGAAACGCCGGGCGGGGCCCGGCGTTCCGTGACGACGCGATCGCGTTGGCGATCAGCCCAGCAGGTGGGCCACGCCGCTGCGCTCTTCTTCCAGCTCGGCCAGGGTCTTGTCGACGTACTTCTGGCTGAAGTCGTCGATCGGCAGATCCTTGACGATGGTGTACTTGCCGTTCTCGGTGGTGACCGGGAACCCGAAGATCACGCCTTCCGGGATGCCGTAGGAGCCGTCGGACGGCACGCCCATGGTCACCCACTTGCCGTTGCTGCCCAGCACCCAGTCGCGCACGTGGTCGATGGCGGCGTTGGCGGCCGAGGCGGCCGAGGACAGGCCGCGCGCTTCGATGATCGCCGCACCGCGCTTGCCCACGGTCGGGATGAAGGTGCCGGCATTCCATTCCTGGTCGTTGATCGCGTCGGCGATGGAGGCGCCGTCGGCGGTGGCGAAGCGGTAGTCCGGGTACATGGTCGGGCTGTGGTTGCCCCACACCACCAGCTTCTCGATGCCGCCGACCGGCTTGCCGAGCTTGAGCGAGAGCTGGCTCAGCGCGCGGTTGTGGTCCAGGCGCAGCATCGCGGTGAAGTTCTTCGGGTTCAGGTCCGGCGCCGACTTCATGGCGATGTAGGCGTTGGTGTTGGCCGGGTTGCCGACCACCAGCACCTTGACGTCGCGCTTGGCCACCTTGTTCAGCGCCGCGCCCTGCGCGGTGAAGATCTTGGCGTTTTCCAGCAGCAGGTCCTTGCGCTCCATGCCCGGGCCACGCGGACGCGCGCCGACCAGCAGGGCGATGTCGGCGTCCTTGAACGCCACTTCGGCGTCGTCGGTGCCGACCATGCCGGCCAGCAGCGGGAACGCGCAGTCTTCCAGCTCCATCATCACGCCCTTCAGCGCGGCCTGGGCCTTCTCCATCGGCAGTTCCAGCAACTGCAGGATCACCGGCTGGTCCTTGCCCAGCATTTCGCCGGAGGCGATGCGGAACAGCAGGGCATAACCGATCTGGCCGGCGGCGCCGGTCACGGCAACACGAACGGGTGCTTTCATGGGGGATTCCTCTGCTAAGAAAGTGGGTGGGGTGGATCAGTAGACGCGATAGCCCAGCGGCTGCAGGTGCAGGTCCAGGGCGGCGGTGTCGTAGCCTTCGACCACATGCTGGCCGATCACGGTGATCGGCACGCCTTCCAGGCCCAGCGCGGCAGCGGCCTGGCGGCCGGCCTCCTGTTCCACGTCCAGGACCGTGTAGCGGACCTGGGCGCGGGCGAAATCGGCCTGTTGCCGGCGGCAGTAGCCGCACCAGTCGGCGGCGAGCATGACGATGCCGTCGTCGCCGGTCAGCCGCCGCGGGTCGCCCGCGGCCAGTGCGGCCGACGGCGCCGAATCCGCGCTGCGCCACCAGGCATGCACGCCGCTGCCGATGGCGAGCAGCAGCAGGCACAACACAAGGGGGCGCATCGTCATCGGCGGTCGGGTGCGGCAATCGATCAGGAAAATGGTAGCACGCAGGCTCCGCGCGCCCGGCCGCAGGGCCGGTCGCGCGGACAGCGCCGGATCAGGCGTCGAGGGTGCGGTTCCACTCGGCGACGCGGTCGGCCTTGGCCGCCAGCACCGCGTCGGCATCGCCTTCGATGGTGATCTTGTTGATCACGTCGCCCTGGGCGACGCTGTCGACCACGTCCAGGCCCTCGAGCACCTTGCCGAACACGGTGTGCTTGCCGTCCAGCCACGGGGTGGCGGTGTGGGTGATGAAGAACTGGCTGCCGTTGGTGCTGGGGCCGGCATTGGCCATGGACAGCACGCCGCGCTCGTGGCGCACGCCGTTGTTGGTCTCGTCCTCGAAACGGTAGCCCGGGCCACCGCGGCCGGAGCCTTCCGGGCAACCGCCCTGGATCATGAAGTCGGCGATCACGCGGTGGAAGTTCAGCCCGTCGTAGAAGCCGCGCTTGGCCAGGTTCACGAAGTTGGCCACGGTCAGCGGGGCCTTGTCGGGATACAGCTCGATCTTGATCGGGCCGCGGGCGGTGTCGAAATGGGCGATCAGGGACATGGGATTCCTTGGAAACGGGGGCGTCATGAGGGGCGCATAGGATACACGGCGCCTTGTTCAGGCTTCGCCCGCACCCGCCGCCGGCGCCTGAACGGGCCCGCCCGGCCCACCGCCGCCGGGCGCCGGCAGGCGCCACGGGATCCGGGTATACTAGGTGGCTTCCTTTCCTTCCTCCTGGCGCCGGCTGGCCCCCTTTCGCATGTCCATCGAAAATCTTCGCAATATCGCCATCGTCGCCCACGTCGACCATGGCAAGACCACCCTCGTCGACTGCCTGCTGAAGCAGTCCGGCACCCTGTCCGAGCGCACGGTGCTGGCCGAGCGCGTGATGGACAGCAACGACCAGGAAAAGGAACGCGGCATCACCATCCTGGCCAAGAACACCGCCATCACCTGGCAGGGCAACCGCATCAACATCGTCGACACCCCCGGACACGCCGACTTCGGCGGCGAGGTGGAGCGCGTGCTGTCGATGGTGGACACCGTGCTGATCCTGGTCGACGCGATGGACGGCCCGATGCCGCAGACCCGCTTCGTGACCCAGAAGGCGTTCGCAATGGGCTTCAAGCCGATCGTGGTGGTCAACAAGATCGACCGTCCGGGCGCGCGTCCGGACTGGGTGATCGACCAGGTGTTCGACCTGTTCGACAAGCTCGGCGCCACCAACGAGCAGCTCGACTTCCCGATCGTCTACACCTCGGCGCTGAACGGCTACGCCTCGCTGGACGACAGCGTGCGCGACGGCGACATGACCCCGCTGTACGAAGCGATCATGCAGCACGCGCCGAAGCCGGACGTGGACCCGGACGGCCCGTTCCAGATGCGCATCAGCCAGCTGGACTACAACAACTTCGTCGGCGTGATCGGCATCGGCCGCATCCAGCGCGGCGTGCTGAAGAAGAACATGCCGGTGGCGGTGATCGACCGCGAAGGCAAGAAGCGCCAGGGCAAGGTGCTGCAGGTGCTGGGCTTCCTGGGCCTGGAGCGCATCGAGCAGGACAGCGCGCAGGCTGGCGACATCGTCGCCATCTCGGGCATCCAGGAGCTGACCATCTCCGACACCGTGTGCGCGCTGGAAGCCCCCGAGGCGCTGCCGCCGCTGACCGTGGACGAGCCGACCATCTCGATGACCTTCCAGGTCAACAACTCGCCGTTCGCCGGCAACAAGGACCTGTCCGGCGGCAAGTTCCTGACCAGCCGCCAGCTCAAGGACCGGCTGGAGCGCGAGACCGTGCACAACGTGGCGCTGAAGGTGCAGCAGCTGGAAGACGCCGACAAGTTCCTGGTCTCCGGCCGCGGCGAACTGCACCTGTCGGTGCTGATCGAGAACATGCGCCGCGAGGGCTTCGAACTGGCCGTGTCGCGCCCGGAAGTGATCATCAAGGAGATCGACGGGCAGCTGATGGAGCCGGTCGAGCAGCTGGTGGTGGACATCGAGGAGCAGCACCAGGGCGGCGTCATGGAGAAGCTGGGCATCCGCAAGGGCCAGCTCAAGAACATGGAGCCGGACGGCAAGGGCCGCGTGCGCCTGGACTACATGATCCCGGCGCGTGGCCTGATCGGCTTCCAGAACGAGTTCCGCACCCTGACCCAGGGTTCGGGCCTGCTGTTCCACGTGTTCGACCACTACGGCCCGAAGGAACAGGGCGCCATCGCCAAGCGCCAGAACGGCGTGATGATCGCCAACGCGCCGGGCGCCACTCCCGCCTACGCGCTGGGCCCGCTGGAAGAGCGCGGCCGCCTGTTTGCCGCCGAAGGCGACAACGTGTATGAAGGGCAGCTGGTCGGCATCCACTCCAAGGACAACGACCTGACCGTCAACGCGATCAAGACCAAGCCGCTGACCAACATGCGTGCCTCGGGCAAGGACGATGCGATCAAGCTGACCCCGGCCATCAAGTACACGCTGGAGCAGGCGCTGGACTTCATCGAGGACGACGAACTGGTCGAAGTCACCCCGAAGGAGATCCGCTTGCGCAAGAAGCACCTGACCGAAAACGAGCGCAAGCGCGCCGGCCGCGCGGGCTGAGCGGCAGCGCACGCCCATGGCCGCCGACAAGGCGTACAACCCGGATCCGCATGCGCATCCGGGTCTGCACCTGATCGCACTGCTGGAGGCCGGCAAGGGCCTGCTCGCGGTGTTGGCGGCCACGGGGCTGGAACTGATGGGTCCGGCCCCGCTGCGCGCGGGGGTGGACCGGTTGATCGTGCGCTTCAGCCTGGACCCGGACCACGGCGCCCTGCCCTCGCTACTGACCATGATCAACCCCGGCGCGGTGCATCTGGCCGCCGCCGGCATGCTCGCCTACGGCGTGCTGCACATCATCGAGGCCTGGGGCCTGTGGCGCGCCAAGGCCTGGGCCTCGCTGCTGGGCTGCATCTCCGCGGCCATCTACCTGCCATTCGACGTCTACGCGATCGTGCGCCACCCCGGCTGGGCCTCGTGGGCGGTACTGGCGATCAACCTCGCCGTGGTCGGCATCCTGGCCCGCGACCTGGTGCGGCGCCGGCGGCATCCTCCGGCCTGAGCCGCGCCGCATCCCTGCCACGGCGGCCACCGCCGTGACGCCCCAACGGACATCCTCCTGACGACCGCCTCGCCGCACCACGGGCTCGGCGGGCATCCCGTCTCGGAACGCTGCCATCCTGAGGACAGGGCGCCTCAGCCGACAGCGTGCCCGGCCGTTGGATTTGTGATGTCTTCCACCGCACTTATGTGCACAATCCCCGCAACGCGATCGCGCCACAAAATTGTCTACAGAATTGTCCAATCCGGTCGATTCTGACCCTTGACACGGTCCGGGCACCCCGGAACGCGCGCCATTACCAATCGGCCGATGGCGGAGACCAACACAAGGGAATCAACGATGCGACTCGCGAACGCGATGGGTTGGAGTGTGGCAGCGTTACTTTGCGCCGGCCTGAGCGCCTGTGGTGGCGCTATCGATCAAAAACACAGCGCAGCCTCGGGCGGCATGCACGCGTCCGCTGCGGCCACCGTCGCGCAGCCAATGGCAGCCACTCAGCGCGCGTCCCTGTTCGACGCGAAGGACAGCGGCGCCCTGATCCGCTACACCAGCCGCACCCCGACCGGACACGACGGCGCGTTCGCCCTGTACCCCATCACCCTCAGCGAGGCGCACGCCATCAAGGCCAGCGTCGACGGCACGATGACGGTGCCGACGCCGGACGGGAAGAACCTGCAAATCACCTACCAGAGCCGACGCGACGCGAAGCGTGGCATCTGGACCTGGGTCGGCCGGGTGAATGGCCAACCGATGGGCAACGAGACGGTCATCAGTTTCGGCAAGGACGCGGTGTTCGGATCGCTGGGCACCATCGATGGCATGACCTACCAGCTCACCACCATCGAGGGAAAGCCTTACATCATGGCGGCCGCCAGCGCCGACCTGCATTCGGCCGGAAGCCACGCGGATGCGCGGCGCCTGGCAGAGTCGGTCACACAACTGCCGGCAGGCAACACCGCCGAGGGCTATATCGCCGGGTACAGCAGCCTCGCGCAGGTCAACGCACAAGCCGGCACCACCTCGACCAACACGATCGACGTGCTGCTCGGCTATACGCCCGGCTACCGCGACTATCGCGGCGGGGCAACGGCAATCGACACCGTGCTGACCAATCTGGTGGAAACGGCGAACCAATCCTTCGCCAACGCCAACATCAATGTGCGCTATCGCCTGGTCGGGACCGTGCAGGTCGACTACCCGGACAACACGCCCAACGACGGCACCCTCAACGAGCTCACCGGCGTCAGCCAGGCCACCGCCGCAGCGCTGGTGCCGCTGCACGACGCCCGCGACCGATTCGGCGCCGACTTGGTCGGCCTGGTGCGGCGCTTCAACAACTCCCAACAAAGCTGCGGCGTCGCCTGGCAATCGGGCGGCACGGATTCGCGCTGGGGGTATTCGGTGATCTCCGACGGTGTCGACGGCGGCTACTATTGCACCCGCGGTACCCTCGCCCACGAGTTCGGCCATCTGCTCGGCTCCGGGCACCAGCACGAGACCGGCCAGGAGCCGGGCTTCAACTTCGGCCACCGCAGCGACACCGGCAGCTTCCACACCACGATGGCTTACGCGGTCAATGGACAGAGCGAGATCCTGGTGTATTCGTCGCCGGCGATCAGCACCTGCAACGGGCAATCCTGCGGCGTGCCGGACCAGGCCGACAATGCCCGCGCCTTCCTCACCACGGTGCCCAACGTGGTCCAGTACCGACAGACCGTGGTGCCATTCGACGATTCCAGTTCCCCCGGACAGATCATGGGTCCGTCCGGCAAATGCATCGATGTCATCAATGGGGAGACAGGCAACGGCACCCCGATCCAGATGTGGGACTGCAACGGGTTCCGCCAGCAGAAGTGGTCTTTCCAGCGCGGCAGCCGCAGCCTGCGCGGCCAGGGCACCGACAAGGTCCTCGACATTAGCGCCGTGAGCCGCGCCAACGGTGCACCTATGCAGCTTTATCAATCATTGAACACGGCGAACCAGGCTTGGTACTTCACCAACGCTTCGCTCATCGCCACCGGCGGCAAGGTGCTGGACGTAGTGGCTTACGGATCGACCAACGGCATGCCGCTGCAGCTCTGGGACAACCTCGGTGGTGCCAACCAACGCTGGTCGTTCAACCCCGCAAGCGGCGAAATCCGGGTCTCGACCGGACGTTGCCTGGATGTCGTGAATTTCAGCACCGCCCCCGGAACGCCGGTGCAGATCTGGGATTGCAACGGCACCCAGAATCAGGCCTGGCAGCTCGGCAAGAACGGCGCGATCGTGGGGTATGGCGGCAACTGCCTGGAAATAGCGAGTACACCCCAGAACGGCACTTCCATCCGGATGGCGACATGCACCGGCAGCAGCGCACAAGCGTGGCGGATCCGTGGCCAGATCCGCAGCGAACTACACGGCAAGTGCCTGGACGACTCTGCCGGCGGCACTCTCAATGGCGCACGAGTGCAGATGTGGGAATGCCTGGGCAACGTCAATCAGACCTGGGAATTGCAGTCGAACTGACACGCCTGTCAGCCAGGCAAGACCATCGCCGGCACCGCATCGCGTGCCGGCGACGTGCGTTTCGCGGGACCTGCGTCGCGGCGCCTCTTACCCAGTACCGCGCTGCGCAGGAACTGGCGCAGCCGGCACGCCATCCTCGGCGCCAGGCGACCGCATCGCCTCCGAATCGCTGGCGCGCACCGGCGGATGCGACACACGTGCTGGCTCCGGCGCGATTTCCGCGCGCAGCAGCGGCAAGGCGTAGGCATGCTCGCGCACCAGGAAATCCAGCATGCGCTCGCGCACGATGCAGCGCAGGTCGAAGGCATCGCCGGAGTTGCGTGCGCTGACCAGCAGGCGCACCTGGATCGTGCGTTCGCTGGTGTCGGTCACCTGGGTCACGCAGACCCGGCCGTCCCAGAGCGGCTCGCTCTTGCAGATGCGCTCCAGTTCGGCTCGCACCTGTGCGATCGGCGTGCGGTAGTCCAGCCACAGGAATGCGGTGCCGAGCAGGTCGGCGCTGTTGCGCGTCCAGTTCTGGAACGGGTTCTCGATGAACCAGGTCAGCGGCACCACCATGCGCCGCTCGTCCCAGATCCGCACCACCACGTAGGAGCTGCCGATCTCCTCGATGCGACCCCACTCGCCTTCGACGATGACCACGTCGTCGAGCCGGATCGGCTGGGTCAGCGCGATCTGCAGGCCGGCGATCAGGTTGCCGAACACCGGCTTGGCGGCGATACCGGCGACCAGGCCGATGATGCCGGCCGAGGCCAGCAAGGTGGTGCCGATCTGCCGCACCGCCGGGAAGGTCAGCAGCACGATGGAGGTGCCGACCAGGATGATCGTGCCCATCGCCACCCGTGCCAGCACCCGGGTCTGGGTCTGCACGCGGCGCGCGGTGAGGTTGTCCGCCACCTCGATCGGATGGCTGCGCAGGATCGCCGTTTCCAGCGCCGCCACGCCGCGCACCAGCAACCACGTCACGCAACCGATCATGCCGATGTGCAGCAGGTGCTGCAGGTCGGTCAACGCCTTCTCGTCCAGCGGCGTGGATTCGAGCGCGAAGCTGAGCATCAGCATCGGCAGCAGGAAGGCCACCGGCACGCTGATCACGCGCACGATGCGCGCGCGGCGGTAGTCGCGGCCGCGCATGCGCTGGGCGATGCGCAGCAGCAGCCACCAGGCCAGGAAACCGAGAATCAGTGCGGCGCCGATCGGCAGCGTATAGGCGCGCCAGGGCACCCAATGAAGATCGAGGGTCAAGATGCGCTCCTTTGTTGGGGGGAGGAGTCGCGACAGTCTGGCAGCGCGGGGATTAGCGCGATGTCGAGCGGGTGCGGCGGCGCCAGGCGACGGCCGCCATCGCGGAGGGCACCGCGCCTGTGCACGTTTCAGAAACCAGTTGCGTCCCGACCCGCTGCGCAACGCCGCAGCACAGGTCCTTGCACACTGCCCGCGGCGACGCGCGCTGCGCGCGCCGCCGGCGACAGCAAGCGACTACGCCAGCGGCGTGGCGACGGTACGCCCGTTCTGCTTGCGCACGATCGCCATCGCGATCTCCAGCGACTGCTCGTAGTTCAGGCGCGGATCGACGCTGGAACGGTAGGCGCGCTCGAGGTCGCGCTCGGTCAGTTCGCGCGCGCCGCCGGTGCACTCGGTGACGTCCTCGCCGGTCAGCTCCAGATGCACGCCGCCCAGGCGGGTCCCGGCCGCGGCATGGATGTCGAACGACTGCTCCACCTCGCCCAGGACGTTCTGGTAGCGGCGGGTCTTGTAGCCGTTGCTGGTGCTCTCGGTGTTGCCGTGCATCGCATCGCACACCCACAGCACGCGGCGGCCGTCGCGCTTCACCGCGTCCAGCAGCGGCGGCAGCTTCTCGGCGATCTGCGCCGCACCCATGCGATGGATGAAGGTCAGTCGGCCCGGTTCGTCTTCCGGATTGAGCACGTCGATCAGGCGCAGCAACTGATCCGGCTGCGCCGACGGCCCGACCTTGATCGCGATCGGATTGCGGATGCCGCGGAAGTACTCCACGTGCGCGCCGTCCAGCGCCGCGGTGCGCATGCCGATCCACGGATAGTGCGTGCTGAGGTTGAACCAGCCCCACTGCCGCGGCACCTCACGGGTCAGCGCTTCCTCGTAGGGCAGCAGCAAGGCCTCGTGCGAGGTGTAGAAATCGACGCGATTGAGGTTGTACAGCTGCGCGCCGGACAGGGTCTCCATGAAGCGCACCGCATCGCCGATCGAGGCCACCATCTTCTGGTAGTCCTCGGCCAGCGGCGAATAGCCGACCCAACTCAGGTTCCAGTATTCGGGGTGGTGCAGGTCGGCGAAGCCGCCGTCGATCAGCGCACGCACGAAGTTCATGGTCATCGCCGAACGCGAGTGCGCAGTGATCATGCGTCGCGGATCCGGCACCCGCGCCTGCGCGGTGAACTCCGGGCCGTTGACCACGTCGCCGCGATAGCTGGGCAGGGTCACGCCGTCGCGGGTCTCGGTATCGGCCGAGCGCGGCTTGGCGTACTGCCCGGCATAGCGGCCGACCCGCACCACCGGCAGGCGCAGGCCGTGCACCAGCACCAGGCTCATCTGCAGCAGCACCTTGAGCCGGTTGGAGATGGTGCCGGATTCGCAATCGTTGAAGTTCTCCGCGCAATCGCCGCCCTGCAGCAGGAAGCGCTTGCCCTCCTGCGCCTCGGCCAGCTGCTTCTTCAGCGCGAAGATCTCCCAGGACGTGACCAGCGGCGGCAAGTGCCGCAGTTCCGCCAGCGCGGCCTCCAGCGCCTGCGGGTCCGGATACACCGGCATCTGCAGCGCCGGCCGCTCACGCCAACTGGCAGGTGACCAGGACGGCGAGGGGGAGGTGGACACGGCGGCGGCGGACAGATTCATGAAAGGACTCCTTGGCAGTGTGCGATGTTCGCAGAGCCGGGGCGCGCCGCATAGCGCCGCACCCCGGTCACGCTGGCAGCGCCAGGACATGAACGGCAAGCAACACCACGATGCCACCATGACTTCCGGCCTACGCCGGCGTTTTTGCGAAAGCACACTGTTATTAAGTAACAATTCCTTCCCCTTCGGTCCGCCTCGCCATGACACCTCGCCCCCTCTCCTCCGCCATCGCCCTGGTCCTGCTGCTCGCCCCCGGCCTCGTCTTCGCCGCGGACGCCACCGACAGCACCGCTGCCGCCGAACCGACCGTCGATCTCGACCCGGTCACCGTCACCGCCAAGCTGGAAGCCGCGCGCAACGCGCTGTCGCCGGACATCGGCAGCAGCCAGTACGCGATCAGCGCCGAGGACATCGCGCGCCTGCCGCTGGGCGCCTCCACACCGCTCAACCAGGTGCTGCTGCAGGCGCCGGGCGTGGTACAGGACTCCTACGGCGGCGTGCACGTGCGCGGCGACCACGCCAACCTGCAGTACCGCATCAACGGCGTGATGATCCCCGAGTCGATCTCCGGCTTCGGCCAGACCCTGGACCCGCGCACGATCAAGAACATCCGCCTGCTCGATGGCGCGTTGCCGGCGCAGTTCGGCGACCGCACCGCGGCAGTGGTCGACATCACCACCAAGAACGGGGTGGAACTGGGCAACGGCGGCAGCGTCGGCATCACCGCCGGCTCCTACGGCACGCTCAACCCCAACGCCTCGTGGTGGGGCAGCGACGGCCGCTTCAGCTGGTTCGCCAGCGGCAACTACCTGCAGAACCGCATCGGCATGGAGAACCCGACCGACAGCGACAACCCGATCCACGACAAGACCCACCAGGGCAAGGGCTTCGCCGACCTCAGCTACCTGCTGAACGAGAACACCCGGCTCAGCCTGCTGGTCGGCTACGCCAACAACCGCTTCCAGATCCCCAACAACCCGGGGCAGACGCCGGCGTTCACCTACCAGGGCACCAATACCTTCGATTCCTCCCAGCTCGACGAGAATCAGCGTGAGAACACCCGCTTCGGCACCCTGGTGCTGCAGGGCGCGCTCGGCGACACCAGCTACCAGCTGTCGGCCGGCCAGCGCTACAGCAGCGTCGCCTTTTCCCCGGACATCGCCGGCGACCTGATCTTCAACGGCATCGCCTCGCAGGTGCAGCGCGCCAACCGCGCCAGCACCCTGCAGGCCGACTTCTCCACGCCGTGGGGCAGCACCCACACCCTGCGCTACGGCGTGTACGGCAACTTCGAACACGCCAACGCCAGCAACAACGCCTATGTGTTCCCGGCCAACGACGACGGCAGCCAGAGCAGCGACGTGCCGCTGTTCATTCCCGACAGCAGCCGCTTCCACGCCAGCACCTACGCGGTCTACCTGCAGGACGAATGGCAGCCGAGCGACGCCTGGACCATCAACTACGGCGTGCGCGGCGACCGCTACAAGGCCTTCGGCACCACCGAGGGCCAGCTCAGCCCGCGCCTGGGCATGGTCTGGCACGCCAGCGACAGCACCACCCTGCACGCCGGCTATGCGCGCTACTTCACCCCGCCGGCCACCGAGCTGATCTCCACCAGCGACATCGCCCTGTACGACGGCACCACCAACCAGCAGTCGCCGAACGGCGCCTCGACCAAGCCGCTGAGCGAGCGCAGCGACTACTACGACCTCGGCATCTCGCAGATGGTCGGCGATCACCTGACCCTGGGCCTGGACACCTACTACCGCAAGGCCGATCGCCTGCAGGACGAAGGCCAGTTCGGCGCCGCCTACGTCTACTCCACCTTCAACTACCGCTACGGCCGCATCCGCGGCGCCGAGTTCAGCGCCGACTACAGCAATGGCCCGATCAACGCCTACTTCAACGCGGCCTACAGCAAGGCCATGGGCAAGCAGGTGATGACCAGCCTGTACAACTTCGACCCGGATGCGCTGGCCTACGCCAACGACCACTGGATCCACCTGGACCACGACCAGAAGCTGACCTCCTCCGGCGGCATCAACTACGCCCTGGCCGACGACAGCCGCATCGGCGCCGACTACCTGTTCGGCAGCGGCCTGCGCACCGACGCCGACGGCGTGCCCAACGGCGGCGAGCTGCCGGCGTACTTCCAGCTCAACCTCAGCGCCGGCCACGACTTCGCCCTGGCCAGCAGCCACCCGCTGCACGCGCAACTGGCGGTGCTCAACGTGCTCGACCGCCACTACCAGTTGCGCGACGGCGGCGGCATCGGCGTATTCGCGCCGCAGTGGGCGCCGCGCCGTGGCGTCTACCTGAGCCTGCAGCAGGACTTCTGAGCAAGTGCCTGACGGCGGCCTGCGGCATGTCGATCGACGTGCCGCAGGGCGCAACACAGTGGACGACGGTGGTTGCGGCGGACTGATGCAGGCGCAGCCACCACCTGGAAGTGGCTCCCGGCCGGTCGAGGGGCCGCCGCCAATCGCCAGGTAAGATGCATCCGGAATATCCGACCAAGACACGTCCAGCAGTACACGAGGCCGCGCGCCGCGTCGTGGCCGTGGGGTCGCCCAGCGGAGGCAGCGCCACACGGCACGCCGATCGCACATGAACCGCCACGACGCATTGCCACGCATCCGTCCAGGCAGGTTTCGCACATGCGCAAGTACCTATTCGCCGCCTTCGCGGCCACCCTCCTCGCCTGCGCTACGCCGTTGCCGGTGCATGCCGATCGCGTCACGGACTTCCGGATGCCGGTGGTCGTGGAAGGCGTCGACTACGATCTCGCCGCGCGCATGTATCGCCCCACGGGCCACGGTCCGTTCCCGCTGATCGTCATCCACCACGGCACGCCTGCGGACAAGCGCAAGCTCGCCGACACCCGCCTTGGCTTCGCCCGCGCCGCGCGCTGGTTCGTCGCCCGCGGCTACATGGTGGTGCTGGCGCTGCGGCCCGGCTACGGCAGCTCCAGCGGCAGCTACCTGGAAGGCGCAGGCAACTGCCACGACGTCGATTTCGTCGTCACCGGGCACAGGATCGCGGCGGCCGAGGCGGCGATCGTCGACGCCGCCGCGCGTCTTCCCGACGTGGACCCGCAGCGCATCGTCGTGGTCGGCCAGTCCGCCGGCGGCCTCGGCGCGGTGGCGCTGGCCGATGCGCCGCCGCCGGGCGTGCGCGGCGTCATCAGCTTCGCTGGCGGGCGCGGCAGCAACGGCAAGGAGGTCATCTGCGCCGGCGAGGACCGCCTGGTCGAGGCGGAGAAGACCCTGGGCGCGGCCAACACGCTGCCGCAGCTGTGGCTGTACGCCGAGAACGATCACTTCTTCCGACGCGAACTGGCGCACCGCATGTATGCCGCCTACCGGGCCGGCTCGACGCCGCCGGTAACCTTCGTCGATCTACCGCCATTCGGCGACGACGGCCACAAGACCTTCGCCCAGGCCGATCCATCGGTGTGGGCCGAACCAGTGGCAGCATTTCTCGCTCAGGTCATGGCGCAGCCCGCAAGCGCGCCTGCACCGGCCAGCGCGCCGCGCTGACGCAGGCCGCATCGCGCGATCAGCGGTGGAGCCGGCGGCCGGACCGTTTGCAGAACGTGGCTGCGCGGCGGCAGGCGCGGGCGGCCCCGGGGGGTTGCCAAAGGGACGGCCCAGCGGCGCCGCCAGAGGCGGCCAGGCCGAGCGATCAGCGCGCAGCCAGGGGCACGCTCAGATCAGCGTGCGCCGCCGGCTCTTGAAGCCCGCATACAGCGCGAACACCGCCAGCAGCACGAAGCAGATCAGGCACCACATCGGCATCGACAGGCCAAGGAAACGCCAGTCGATGTTGCCGCAGTCGCCGGTGCCGGTCAGCACCCGGCGCAGCACCTCGAACGGCCCCATGGTCTCGCGCAGGAAGCTCAGCGGCGGGCCGCAGGACGCCATCGGATCCGGGAACAGTTGCACCGAGACGTGCTTGGTGGAGATGCCGGCGCCCACGAGCGCGGCCAGGAACGCGAGGACGCCGTAGATCTTGCGCCCGCCGGCGCTGCGCGGCCCGTGCAGGGCACCGAGCAGGAACAGCACGCCCAGCGCGGCGAAGGCGATGCGCTGGAAGATACACAGCGGGCACGGCTCGATGCCCAGCTGCAGCTGCACGAAGATCGCATAGCCCAGCAAGCCGGCGCAGACCAGAAAGCCGAGCAGGAACTGCGCGCGGAAACCCCAACGTAACGGATTCATCGGACTAGAACTCGCATCGACGATCCGCGCATTATCCGCGATCGTGCGCTCCATCACCATGCGCTACGGCGCTTTTGCAACCGTTCGCCAGCCCGGCGACAACGGCGCTACCAATCCCGAATCCCGACTCCCAAATCCCCGCCCCAAAAGCAAAAAAGCCCGGACATGCCGGGCTTCTTGCTGCTGCAGGTGCGAACCGATTACTCGGCCACTTCCTCGGCCACGGCCGGGCGGTCGACCAGCTCGACGTACGCCATCGGCGCGTTGTCGCCGGCGCGGAAGCCGCACTTGAGGATGCGCAGGTAGCCACCCGGGCGCGCCTGGTAGCGCGGGCCCAGCGTGGTGAACAGGGTGCCCACCGCTTCCTTGTCGCGCAGGCGCGCGAAGGCCAGGCGGCGGTTGGCGACGTTGTCGACCTTGGCCAGGGTGATAAGCGGCTCGGCGACGCGGCGCAGTTCCTTGGCCTTCGGCAGGGTGGTCTTGATCAGCTCGTGCTTGATCAGCGACGCCGCCATGTTCTTGAACATCGCTTCGCGGTGGGCGCTGGTGCGGCTGAACTTGCGGCCGGATTTCTGGTGACGCATGGGTTGGGATTCCTATGGAAGAGTGGGACTGTTGGAGATCGCTGTCGCCGTCCTGGCGTTGAATGTGGACTGCGGATGGTCCGTGCCGGCCGTCCCTGACCGGGCGACGCCGCGGGCTTGGCGACCCGTCGACGTGGTGATGCGGATGAAGCGAACGACACGCGGCCGATGCCTTGCGGCACCGGCCGGATGCGCAACACTCAGCCGAGCATGCCGTGCTGGGCGACGCCGGCCGGCGGCCAGTTCTCCAGCTTCATACCGAGCGACAGGCCACGCTGGGCCAGCACTTCCTTGATCTCGGTGAGCGACTTCTTGCCCAGGTTCGGGGTCTTGAGCAGCTCCACTTCGGTCTTCTGGATCAGATCGCCGATGTAGTAGATGCTCTCGGCCTTCAGGCAGTTGGCCGAACGCACGGTCAGTTCCAGATCGTCGATCGGACGCAGCAGCACCGGATCCACGCCGTTGCTGGCCGGCTTGGCCGCGCCACGGTCGCGATGGGTGAAGTCGCCGAACACCGACAGCTGGTCGCTGAGGATGTCGGCGGCGGTGCGCACGGCTTCCTCGGCATCGATCGTGCCGTTGGTTTCGATGTCCAGGACCAGCTTGTCCAGGTCGGTACGCTGCTCGACGCGGGCCGACTCGACCGCGTAGGCGACGCGGCGCACCGGCGAGAACGAGGCGTCCAGGACCAGGCGGCCGATGGTGCGGGTCTCTTCGTCCGGACGGCGACGCGCGGCGGCCGGCTGGTAGCCGAAGCCACGCTCGATCTTCAGACGCATGTTGATCGCCGTGTCCTTGGTCAGGTGGCAGATCACGTGGTCGTTGTTGAGGATCTCGACGTTGTGGTCGGTCTTGATGTCGGCGGCAGTGACCGTGCCCGGACCCTGCTTGGACAGCGACAGCGTGGCGCTGTCACCGGTATGCATGCGGATGGCCACGTCCTTGAGGTTCAGCAGGACTTCCAGCACGTCCTCCTGCAGCCCTTCGACCGTGGTGTACTCGTGCAGCACGCCGTCGATCTCGACTTCGGTGATCGCGAAGCCGGGAATCGAGGACAGCAGCACGCGACGCAGGGCGTTGCCCAGCGTATGCCCATACCCGCGCTCCAAGGGCTCGATCACGACCTTGGCGCGGTTGTCGGTAAGGCGTTCGATCTGCGGCCCACGCGGGCGCAGAACCTGGTTGGCGGTAACCGTCATGTTGCGGGTTCTCCTGACGAGCCTCCGTGGACCGGAGGCTCTCCGATGTGATTACTTCGAATACAACTCGACGATCAGCGCTTCGTTGATGTCGGCAGGCAGGTCCGCACGGTCCGGCACGGCCTTGAAGATGCCGCTGAACTTCTTCGAATCGACCTCGACCCACGACGGGTTCAGGTCATGCGTTTCGGCAACGGTCAGCGCTTCCTGCACGCGAAGCTGCTTCTGCGCCTTTTCCGACAGGGCGATCGCGTCGCCGGCCTTGACCTGGTACGAGGCCAGGTTCACCGACTTGCCGTTGACCAGCACGCCACGGTGCGACACCAGCTGGCGCGCGGCCGGACGGGTGACGGCGAAGCCCATGCGGTAGACGACGTTGTCCAGGCGGGTTTCCAGCAGCTGCAGCAGGTTCTCGCCGGTGTTGCCCTTCTTGGTCGAGGCCTTCTTGTAGTAGTTGCGGAACTGACGCTCCAGCAGGCCGTAGATACGCTTGACCTTCTGCTTTTCGCGCAGCTGGGTGGCGTAGTCGGACAGCTTGCCCTTGCGGGCGGTCGCGCCGTGCTGGCCGGGCTTCTGCTCCAGCTTGCACTTGGAGTCCAGCGCACGCGCCGGGCTCTTGAGGGAAAGATCGGCGCCTTCGCGGCGCGCGAGCTTACAGGTAGGACCGATATAACGAGCCATTTCTTATCGCTCCTTTAGACGCGACGCTTCTTCGGCGGACGGCACCCGTTGTGCGGGATCGGCGTCACGTCGATGATGTTGGTGATCTTGTATCCGACGTTGTTCAACGAACGGACGGCGGACTCGCGACCCGGACCCGGGCCCTTGATGCGCACTTCCAGCGACTTCACGCCGTAGTCGAGCGCAGCGCGCCCGGCCTTCTCGGCGGCCACCTGCGCCGCGAACGGCGTGGACTTGCGCGAACCGCGGAAACCGGCGCCACCGGAGGTCGCCCAGGACAACGCATTGCCCTGACGGTCGGTGATGGTCACGATGGTGTTGTTGAACGAAGCGTGGACGTGGGCGACGCCGTCGGTGACGACGCGCTTGATCTTCTTCTTGGTCTTTGCTGCTGCGGGCTTAGCCATGTCGGTCCCTTACTTCTTGATCGCCTTGCGCGGACCCTTGCGGGTGCGGGCGTTGGTACGGGTGCGCTGACCGCGCAGGGGCAGGCCACGGCGGTGACGCAGGCCGCGGTAGCAGCCCAGGTCCATCAGTCGCTTGATGGCGATGCCGATTTCGCGACGCAGGTCGCCTTCGACGATGTACTTGCCGACTTCGAGACGCAGGCGCTCGATTTCCGGCTCGGACAGGTCGCGGATCTTGGTGGTCGAGGTCACGCCTGCGGCTTCGCAGACCTTCTTCGAACGGGTACGGCCGATGCCGTAGATGCTTTGCAACCCGACCCAGACGTGCTTCTGGGCTGGCAGGTTGACGCCTGCAATACGCGCCATGACGCGGTTCTCCAACTGAGTGATGGCCCGACGGCGCACCACGGCGCCATCCGGCAGGATGGATCAAAAAGTGAACTTGTAAGTCTAGCAAGGTCTCGGGTTACATGGAAGCCCGCGGAACCGCGAGGTTCCGCAAGCCCGGCATGGGGAGTGTGCCCATGCTCCGGCGCCGGACGTCGTTGACAGGGAGAAACCTCCGCCCTGCCGCCCGCGCTACTCCAGCGCAGGACCACCACGTCTCACCCGCGCACGAGACCGCTGCACGGGCCGCCCTTCAAGTCGGAAGACTGCGCCCGGGAGCCGGGGCGTCTTCGCGGAAGGATTCAAACAGTATAGCAATCAACCGCGGGCAAAACCGCCGCCGCGCGAGCCACCCTTGAGGTTGGCCTTCTTCAACAGGCTTTCGTACTGGTGCGACATCAGGTGCGCCTGGATCTGCGCGATGAAGTCCATCACCACCACGACCGCGATCAGCAGCGAGGTGCCGCCGAAGTGGAACGAGGTGCCGAGCTGGGCACGCATCACTTCCGGCAGCAGGCACACGATCACCAGGTACACCGAACCAGCCGCGGTCAGGCGGGTCAGCACGCCGTCCACGTAATCGGCAGTGGCCTTGCCCGGACGGATGCCCGGAATCAGCGCGCCGGACTTCTTCAGGTTGTCCGCAGTTTCCTGCGAGTTGAACACCAGCGCGGTGTAGAAGAACGCGAAGCCGATGATCAGCGCAGCGAACACGATCATGTGCACCGGTTCACCCGGGCCGAGCGCATTGGCGATGCGCTGCAGCACGCTGCCGAAGGTGCTGTTGGAGGCAGCCTGGCCCGACCACATCGACAGCGTCGCCGGGAAGGCGAGGATGCTCGAGGCGAAGATCGGCGGGATCACGCCGGCCATGTTGAGCTTCAGCGGCAGGAACGAGGTCTGGTTCATGTACGCGTTGCGGCCGCCCTGGCGGCGCGCGTAATTCACCGTGATCCGCCGTTGCCCGCGCTCGACGAACACCACGAACAGGGTGAAGGCGAGGATAGTCAGCACGATCAGCAGCAGCGCGATGAAGCTCATGTTGCCGTCGCGGAAGGCCTCGACGGTCTGGATCGCCGCCGCCGGCAGGCCGGCGACGATGCCGGCGAAGATGATCAGCGAGACGCCGTTGCCGATGCCACGCTCGGTCACCTGCTCGCCGACCCACATCAGGAAGATGGTGCCGGCGGTCAACGCGATCACCGCGGTGAGCACGAAGCCCATGCCGGGGGCGTACACCACCGGCGCGCCGCCCGGTGCGGTCTGGTTCTGCAGCGCCAGGGCGATACTGCCGCCCTGCACCACCGCCAGCAGCACCGCGCCGATGCGCGAATACTGGGTGATCTTGCGCCGGCCCGACTCGCCTTCCTTCTGCATCGCCTTCAGCGACGGAAAGATGTGCGTGGCCAGCTGGATCACGATCGATGCCGAGATGTACGGCATCACGTTCAGCGCGAAGATGCTGAAACGGTGCAGGGCGCCGCCCGAGAACATGTTGAACATGTCCACGATGCCGCCGCCCTGCGCCTGCATCAGCGCAAGCATGGCTTCGGGATTGACGCCCGGCACCGGCACATAGCAGCCGATGCGGTAGACGATCAATGCGCCGATGACGAACAACAGGCGCTGGCGAAGTTCAGTGAACTTGCCGAGCCCGCCGCCGAGATTCCCCATGCCAGCCTGCGCCATCTGCGTGTTACTCCTGCACGCTGCCGCCGGCAGCTTCGATTGCCGCCTTGGCACCGGCGGTCGCGGCAACGCCCTTCAGCACGAACTTCTTGGTCAGTTCGCCCTTCAGGACCACCTTGGCCTTCTTCGCGGTGCTCGGGACCAGCTTCGCGGCGCGCAGCGCGGCGAAATCGATCTCGCCGGCCGGCAGGTTGTCGAGCTGGTAGGACAGCACTTCGGCGGTGTCCTTGGCCATCTTCGAACGGAAGCCGATCTTCGGCAGACGGCGCTGCATGGGGGTCTGGCCGCCTTCGAAGCCGGCCTTGATCTTGCCGCCGCCCTTGCGCGCGAACGAACCCTTGTGGCCGCGGCCGGCGGTCTTGCCCAGGCCGGAACCGATGCCGCGACCGACGCGGGTGCGCTCGGTGCGCGCGCCCGGCGCGGGCTTCAGATCATTCAGATGCAAAGTCATGGTCGATTACTCCTCAACCTGGACGAGGTACTGAACCTTGTTGATCAGGCCGCGCACTTGCGGGCTGTCCTTCAGTTCGCGCACATCGTTGAGCTTGTTCAGGCCCAGGGCACGCACCGAAAGGCGGTGACGCGACTGGGTACCACGCAGGCCGCGCACCAGGCGCACCTTGACGGTCTTGGTGGATTCATTAGCCATGGGTCAGATCCTCCACCTTCTTGCCACGCTTGGCCGCGATGCGGGCCGGCGACTGCATGTCTTCCAGGCCGCGCAGGGTGGCGCGCACCAGGTTGATCGGGTTGCGCGAGCCGACGGCCTTGGCCAGCACGTTCTTCACGCCCACCGCTTCCAGCACGGCGCGCATCGCGCCGCCGGCGATCACGCCGGTACCTTCCGAGGCCGGCATCATGAACACGCGCGCCGCACCGTGGCCGGACTTCACCGGGTGCCACAGGGTGCCGTTGTTCAGATCGATGTTGAGCATGCCCTTGCGCGCATACTCCATCGACTTCTGGATCGCGACCGGCACTTCGCGCGCCTTGCCGTAACCGAAGCCGATCTTGCCGTTGCCATCGCCGACCACGGTCAGCGCGGTGAAGGTGAACTGGCGACCGCCCTTGACCGTCTTGCTGACGCGGTTGACCGCGACCAGCTTCTCGATCATGCCGTCGTCGACTTTCTCTTCGCGGTTGCGGTCGCGATCACGACCCCGCGGTGCACGCTGTTCTTCAGCCATTGTGATGTCCTTGATAGAGGAAAAGATTTACGGCTTCGTTGCCGCTTGTGGTTGTGGTCTGGAGCCGTGTTCCCCGGGCGCGCGCAGAAGGCGCGCCAAGGTCCGATGCAGCCCGCATCGGCGGGACGGGCGCGGCATCGCCGCGTCCGCAAGGATCAGAACTGCAGGCCGCCTTCGCGCGCGGCGTCGGCCAGCGCCTTGATGCGGCCGTGGTAGCGGTAGCCCGAACGGTCGAAGGCGACCTTCTCGACGCCCGCGGCCTTGGCGCGCTCGGCGATCAGCTTGCCGACCTTGGCGGCGGCGTCGCTGTTCTTGCCGTTCTTCAGGCCGTCCTTGACGTCGGCCTGCAGGGTGTTCGCCGCGGCGAGGACCTTGGAGCCGTCGGCGGTGAAGACCTGCGCGTACAGGTGCTGGCCGGTGCGCAGCACCGACAGGCGGGCGACGCCGAGCTCGCGGATGTGGGCGCGGGTCGACTTGGCGCGACGCAGGCGGGCGATGTTCTTGTTGATGCTCATGGTATGTGTCCTAGGAAAGCTGAAGGGGAACAGGCTTTTGCATTGAAGAGTCCGGCCATGGAGGCCGGGCTCCTCGCAGAAGGACCTGCCTTAGGCCTTCTTGGCTTCCTTGCGAATGATGGCTTCACCGGCGTACTTCACACCCTTGCCCTTGTAGGGCTCCGGCGGACGGAAACCGCGGATCTTGGCGGCGACTTCGCCGACGCGCTGCTTGTCTGCGCCCTGCACCAGGATCTCGGTCTGGGTCGGAGCGGCCAGGGTGATGCCTTCCGGCGCGCTGAACACGATCGGGTGCGAGAAACCGAGCGCCAGGCTCAGGTCCTTGCCCTGCATCGTGGCGCGGTAGCCGACGCCCACCAGCTCGAGCTTGCGCTCGAAGCCCGCGGACACGCCCTGCACCATGTTCGCCAGGATGGCGCGAACGGTGCCGGTGATGGCGATGTGCGACGGATCGTTCGCCGACAGCGTGGCGACACCGTTTTCCTGCTTGATTTCGACGCCGGCCGGCTTCGGCAGCGACAGGGCGCCCTTCGGGCCCTTGACGCTGACCTGATCGGCCTGGACGGTGAGTTCGACGCCCTTCGGGAGGGAGATCGGCTTCTTGGCTACGCGGGACATGTGAGTGCTCCTTCCCTTAGGCCACGAAGCACAGGACTTCGCCACCGACGCCGGCCTGACGGGCCTGCGCATCGGTCATGATGCCCTTGGACGTGGAAATGATGGCAACGCCCAGACCGCCGAGAACCTTCGGCAGCTCGGTCTTGCCGCGATACTGACGCAGACCCGAACGCGAAACGCGCTTGAGCGTATCGATGACCGGACGGCCCTCGAAATACTTCAGCACGATTTCCAGTTCGGACTTGTTGTTCTCGATCGCGTTGACGCGCAGATCGCTGATATAGCCTTCGGCCTTCAGCACTTCCGCGATCGCAACCTTGATCTTGGAGGACGGCATCTTCACCGTCGGCTTGCCAACCGCGGCCGCATTCTTGATGCGGACCAGCAGGTCGGCGATGGGATCAGTCATGCTCATGGTGTCTACCTTTGAGTGCACCGATATCCGCTTTCGCGAAAATCTTGTGGTGGAGCGGTGGAATGACGCAGGGGGTGAAGCGCGCAGCCGCCGGAGGAACCCGCGGCGGCTGCCATACCCGTCCCTGCCGCGAGGCAAGGAGCGGGAGTATACGACAAAAAGTCCGACTTGCGTCGGACTCGTTGTCTGAACGACACGCGGGCGGCTGGACCGCCCTGCCCGGCCCCGCGGACGGGACCGGTGCCGCTGGAATTACCAGCTGGCCTTGCGCAGGCCCGGAACGTCGCCGTTCATGGTCGCCTTGCGCAGCATGTTGCGCCCCAGGCCGAACTTGCCGTACACGCCACGCGGGCGGCCGGACAGTTCGCAACGGGTGCGCTGGCGGCTCGGCGACGAATCGCGCGGCAGCTTCTGCAGCTTGGTCACGGCCTCGGCCTTCTCGTCGTACGAGGCGGTGCCGGAGGCGATGATCTTCTTCAGCGCATCACGCTTGTCGGCGAACTTCTTCGCCAGCTTCTTGCGCTTGATGTCGCGGTTGACCATGGAGGTCTTTGCCATCTGTAAATCCTCGGGATTCGAGAGTGGGGATTGGAGATTTCCAGAATCCGGGATGTGACGGGCGCAGCGCCCTTCCATCCCGAATCCCGAATCCCGAATCCCGGCTGTCAATCAGTTACGGAACGGGAACTTGAACGCTTCGAGCAGCGCCTTGGCTTCGGCGTCGGTCTTGGCGGTGGTGGTGATGGCGATATCCATACCGCGGATCGCGTCGACGGCGTCGAAGTCGATTTCCGGGAAGATGATCTGCTCCTTCACGCCCATGTTGAAGTTGCCGCGGCCGTCGAACGAACGCCCCGAGACACCACGGAAGTCGCGCACGCGCGGCAGCGAGATGTTGATCAGGCGGTCCAGGAACTCGTACATCTTGGCGCGACGCAGCGTGGTCTTGCAGCCGATCGGCCAGCCATCGCGGATCTTGAACGAGGCCACCGAGATGCGCGACTTGGTCACCACCGGCTTCTGGCCGGAGACCTTGGCCATGTCGGCGACGGCGTTTTCCAGGATCTTCTTGTTCGTCGCGGCTTCGCCCACGCCCATGTTCAGCGTGACCTTGACCAGCTTCGGCACTTCCATCGGATTGGTGTAACCGAACTTCTTCATCAGAGCCGGTACCACTTCTTCCTTGTAGATCTTTTCGAGACGGGAAGTCATTGTGTCATTCCTCAGGCGTCGAGCGCCTCACCGCTGGAGCGGAACACACGCAGTTTGCGTCCATCCTCCAGCACCTTGAAGCCAACGCGGTCGCCCTTGCCCGTGGCCGGGTTGAGGATCGCAACGTTGGAAATATGGATCGACGCTTCGCGCTCGACCACGCCGCCGGCGACGCCCGCCTGCGGGTTCGGCTTGGTGTGGCGCTTGACGATGTTCGCGTTGGAGACGACCACGCGGTCGCCGTCGACGCGGACGACTTCGCCCTGCTTGCCCTTGTCCTTGCCGGTGGTGACGACGACCTGGTCGCCCTTCTTGATACGGTTAGCCATGTGTATGTCCTCCGCTCACAGCACTTCGGGAGCGAGCGAGACGATCTTCATGAACTTCTCGGAACGCAGCTCGCGGGTCACAGGCCCGAAGATGCGCGTACCGATCGGCTCCTGCTTGTTGTTGAGCAACACCGCGGCGTTGCCATCGAAGCGGATCAACGAACCGTCCGGACGACGCACGCCCTTGCGGGTACGCACGACGACGGCGTCGTAGACTTCGCCCTTCTTGACCTTGCCGCGCGGGATCGCGTCCTTGACGGTGACCTTGATGATGTCGCCAATGTGCGCGTAGCGGCGCTTGGAGCCGCCGAGCACCTTGATGCACATCACTTCCTTGGCACCGGAATTGTCGGCGACGTCGAGGTAGCTCTGCATCTGGATCATGATTCAGATCTCCCTTATTCGGCCGCGCGGGTGACGATTTCCACCACCCGCCAGTTCTTGGTCTTGGACATCGGCGCAATCTCGGTCACGCGCACGACATCGCCTTCGTTGCAGGCGTTGTCGGCGTCGTGGGCGTGGAGCTTGGTCGAGCGCTTGATGTACTTGCCGTACAGCGCATGCTTGACCTGACGCTCCACCAGCACGGTGACGGTCTTGTCCATCTTGTTGCTGACCACACGGCCTTCGACCGTGCGCAGCGTCTTGCTTTCGTTATTGTCGCTCATCGCGGCCATCCTTACTTCGTGCTGCCGAGCAGGTGCTTGACGCGAGCGATCTCGCGGCGCACCCGGCGGGTTTCGTGAGTCTTCGGCAGCTGCCCGGTGACCTGCTGCATGCGCAGGGCGAACTGCTCCTTGCGCAGATCGGTCAGGTGGGCCTTCAGATCGTCGGCCGACTTCTCGCGGAGTTGTTTGATGTCCATCAGCGTACCGTCCGGGTCACGAAGGTGGTGGTCACCGAAAGCTTGGCAGCGGCCAGGCGGAACGCCTCGCGCGCGACATCTTCGCCGACGCCTTCGATTTCATAGATCATACGACCGGGCTGGATCTGCGCGACCCAGTACTCGACGTTACCCTTACCGGAGCCCATTCGCACTTCGATCGGCTTCTTGGTGATCGGCTTGTCCGGGAACACGCGGATCCACATCTTGCCGCCGCGCTTGACGTAGCGGCTGATCGAGCGGCGCGCCGCCTCGATCTGGCGCGCGGTCAGCTGACCGTGCGCCGTGGCCTTCAGCCCGTACTCGCCGAAGCTGACGGCGTTTCCGCTCCACGCCAGGCCGTCGTTACGACCCTTGTGCATCTTGCGGTATTTGGTTCGCTTGGGTTGCAACATTGCCGTTACCTCGCTTCACGGGCCGGACGCGACGGACGGTCGCCACGGTCGCCGCGATCGTTACGATCGTTGCGCGGGGAATCGTCCTGCTTTTCCTGGCCAACCTGGGAGAAATCGAAGATCTCGCCCTTGTAGATCCAGACCTTGATGCCGATGATGCCGTAGGTCGTCTTGGCTTCGGCGAAGCCGTAGTCGATGTCGGCACGCAGCGTGTGCAGCGGCACGCGGCCCTCGCGGTACCACTCGGAACGGGCGATTTCCGCACCGTTCAGACGGCCGGCGACGTTGACCTTGATGCCCAGGGCACCCAGGCGCATCGCGTTGCCGACCGAGCGCTTCATCGCGCGGCGGAACATGATGCGACGCTCCAGCTGCTGCGCGATCGACTCGGCGACCAGCTGCGCGTCCAGCTCCGGCTTGCGCACTTCGGTGACGTTGATGTGGGCGGGGACGCCCATCATCTCGCTCACTTCCTTGCGCAGCTTCTCGATGTCCTCACCACGCTTGCCGATCACCACGCCCGGGCGGGCGGTGTGGATCGTCACGCGCGCGGTCTTGGCCGGACGCTCGATCAGGATCTTGCTGATGCCCGCCTGCGCCAGCTTCTTGCGCAGCATTTCGCGGACCTTGAGGTCGGCTGCCAGGTAACCGGCGAACTCGGCCTTGTTGGCGTACCACTTGGAATTCCAGTCCTTGGCGATACCCAGGCGGATTCCGATCGGATGAACTTTATGACCCATCGTCTTTTCCTTTCCGCTTACTTGGCGGCGCCCACAACCACAGTGATGTGGCTGGTGCGCTTGAGGATGCGGGTACCGCGGCCTTTCGCCCGCGCCATGAAACGCTTCAGGGTCGGACCTTCATCAACCATGATGGTCTTGACCTTCAGCTCGTCGACATCCGCGCCTTGGTTGTTCTCGGCATTGGCGATCGCCGACTCCACCACCTTCTTGATCAGGTGGGCAGCTTTCTTGTCCGAGAACTTCAGCAGGTTGACCGCCCGCTCGGCGGAAAGACCACGGACCTGGTCGGCGACCAGGCGGGCCTTCTGCGGGGAGATGCGCGCGGTGCGCAGGATTGCTTTCGCTTCCATCGTCATCTCTCCTTACCGGCCCGACTTCTTGTCGCCACCGTGACCCTTGAAGGTCCGGGTGACGGCAAATTCGCCGAGCTTGTGGCCGACCATGTTCTCGTTGACCAGCACCGGAACGTGGTTCTTGCCGTTATGCACGGCGATGGTGAAACCCACCATCTCCGGCAGGATCATCGAGCGACGCGACCAGGTCTTGATCGGACGCTTGCTACCGGCCGCGGCCTCCACCTTCTTGACGAGGTGGTGATCGACGAACGGGCCCTTCTTGAGTGAACGTGCCATGGTCGATTAGCCCCTACGATCGCGGACGATGAATTGTTCGGTGCGCTTGTTATGGCGCGTCTTGTAACCCTTGGTCGGGACACCCCACGGGGTGACCGGATGCGGATTACCCTGACCGGCCTTCGCCTCACCACCACCGTGCGGATGGTCAACCGGGTTCATGGCCGCACCGCGAACGGTCGGACGCACGCCGCGCCAGCGCTTGGCGCCCGCCTTGCCCAGCTTCTCGAGGTTGTGCTCGTCGTTGCCGACTTCGCCGATGGTGGCGCGGCACTCGGACGGCACCTTGCGCATTTCGCCGGAGCGCAGACGCAGGGTGGCGTAGATGCCTTCGCGCGCGACCAGCTGCACCGCGGCGCCGGCGGCACGCGCGATCTGCGCGCCCTTGCCAGGCTTCAGCTCGATCCCGTGGACGGTGGTACCGACCGGGATGTTGCGCAGCGGCAGGGTGTTGCCGGTCTTGATCGGGGCATCCGAACCTGCGATCACCTGGTCGCCGGCCTTCAGGCCCTTCGGCGCGATGATGTAGCGGCGCTCGCCGTCGGCGTAGCACAGCAGGGCGATATGGGCGGTGCGGTTGGGATCGTATTCGATCCGCTCCACGCGCGCCGGGATACCTTCCTTGTTGCGCTTGAAGTCGATGACGCGGTAGTGCTGCTTGTGGCCACCGCCGACGTGGCGGGTGGTGATGCGGCCGTGGTGGTTACGACCACCGGACTTGCTCTGCTTTTCCACCAGTGCAGCGTGCGGGGCGCCCTTGTGCAGATCGGGCGTGACCACGCGCACGGCCGAACGACGGCCTGCGGAGGTGGGCTTGAATTTCATCAATGGCATGGGATGTACCTCAGGCCTTGGCCGTTACGTCGATGGACTGGCCTTCGGCCAGACGCACGTACGCCTTGCGCCAATCGCCGCGACGACCGCTGCGCGAACGGAAGGACTTGTTCTTGCCCTTGACGTTCAACACGTTGACCGACTCGACCTTGACGTCGAACAGCTGCTCGACCGCGGCCTTGACATCGGCCTTGGTGGCTTCGTTCGAAATCTCGAAGACGTACTGATTGGAGAGTTCCTGCAGGCGCGCGGTCTTTTCGGAGACACGCGGAGCGCGCAGCACGCTGAAGATTTTTTCGTTGCTGCTCATGCCAGCCACTCCTCGACCTTCTTGACCGCATCGGCGGTGATCACGACCGTGTCGGCCCCGACCAGCGACACCGGATCCAGGCCCTGCACGTCGCGCACTTCCACGTAGGGAAGATTGCGGGCGGACAGGTACAGATGCTCGGACGCTTCTTCGGTCACGATCAGCGGGCGCTTGCCCACTTCCAGACCCTTCAGCTTCTCGACCAGGCCCTTGGTCTTGCTGGCCTCGACGTCGAACGCGTCGACGACCATCAGGCGGCCCTGGCGGTTCAGTTCCGAGAGGATCGCGCAGATGGCCGCGCGGTACATCTTGCGGTTGACCTTCTGCTCGAAGCTGCGCGGCTTGGCCGCGAAGGTCACGCCACCGCCGACGAAGATCGGAGCGGTCAGCGCGCCGTGGCGAGCGCCACCGCCCTTCTGCTTCTTCGACTTCTTGGTGGTGCCGTTGACTTCCGAACGCGTCTTCTGCGCCTTGGTGCCGGCGCGGCCGGCGTTGCGATAGGCGACGACGACCTGGTGGACCAGATCCTCGCTGAAATCGCGGCCGAACACGGCGTCGGAGACCGAGACCTTGTTGTTGCTACCCGTGATAACGAGTTCCATCGTCATCTCTCCTTATGCCTTGCTAGCCGGACGCACGATCACGTCGCCACCGGCAGCGCCAGGCACAGCGCCGCGAATGGCGATCAGGCCACGCTCGACGTCGACCTTGACCACTTCCAGATTCTGCGTGCTCTGCTGCACCGCGCCCATGTGGCCGGACATCTTCTTGCCCGGGAAAACGCGACCCGGGGTCTGGCGCTGACCCAGCGAACCCGGCGCGCGATGCGACAGCGAGTTACCGTGGGTGGCATCGCCCATGCGGAAGTTGTGCCGCTTGATGGTGCCCTGGAAGCCCTTACCCTTGGTGACGCCCTGCACGTCGACCTTCTGGCCGACGGCGAAGATGTCCGCCTTGATTTCGCCGCCGACGGCGAACTCGCCCAGCTGCGCGTCCTCGACGCGGAACTCCCACAGGCCGCGACCCGCTTCGACCTTCGCCTTGGCGAAATGGCCGGACGCCGGCTTGTTGACCAGCGCGGCGCGACGGGCGCCCACGGTGATCTGCACGGCGCTGTAGCCGTCGGCTTCGACGGTCTTGAGCTGGGTGATGCGGTTCGGGGTCGCTTCGATCAGGGTGACCGGGATGGAGCGGCCGTCTTCGGTGAAGACGCGGCTCATGCCGGCCTTGCGGCCCACGAAGCCCAACGAATACTTCTTCGTCATGGTCGTAGTCCTCAGGTCAACTTGATCTGGACATCGACGCCAGCCGCGAGTTCGAGCTTCATCAGCGCGTCCACGGTCTTGTCGTTGGGGTCGACGATGTCGAGCACGCGCTTGTGCGTGCGGGTCTCGTACTGGTCACGCGCGTCCTTGTCGACGTGCGGGGAAACGAGAATGGTGTAGCGTTCGATCTTGGTCGGCAGCGGGATCGGGCCACGCACTTGCGCGCCGGTCCGCTTGGCCGTCTCGACGATCTCGCTGGCCGAACGGTCGATCAAACGATGATCGAACGCCTTCAGCCGAATCCGGATCTTTTGGTCCGCCATGACGGTGGGTTCCTTCGTTAAAAGAGCGACGGGCAAGGCCTCTGGGATACCTGCCCCGGTTGTTTCCTGATGTCGTACCGCAGAGCATCCGGCTCGGCGGGGGCATTCCTCCGCCCCAAAAACTGGGGCAGACCAGTCGACCCGGCCTGCCCAGACGGAAAAGCATAATGCGCAGCTAGAGCAGCGTCAACAACCCGGGGCTGTTGAGTGCTCCATGCGACGCGACCTTCCCGGTCCTGCGAACACGAGCGGCGTCCTGCCTCTCTTTTCGCTGTCTTACCGGCGCCCTACCCAGGAACGCCGAGCTGCGCATTATAGCGACGACTTCACGCCTCCGCAACACCGCGGCGGAGCAAATCGCAAGAATTTTGCATAGCCCGAAACGACGAAGGGCCGGCATGCGCCGACCCTTCGCGATGCCGGCGACCGCAGTCGCTGGCGATGTCACCGGCGGCCTGCGCCGCCAGAGGGCATTACTTGATGATCTTGGCCACCACGCCGGCGCCGACGGTGCGGCCGCCTTCGCGGATCGCGAAGCGCAGACCTTCGTCCATCGCCACCGGGTTGATCAGCGTCACCACCATCTTGACGTTGTCGCCCGGCATCACCATTTCCACGCCTTCCGGCAGCTGCACCGCACCGGTGATGTCGGTGGTGCGGAAGTAGAACTGCGGACGGTAACCCTTGAAGAACGGGGTGTGACGGCCGCCCTCGTCCTTCGACAGCACGTACACCTCGGCTTCGAACTCGGTGTGCGGCTTGATCGAACCCGGCTTGCACAGCACCTGGCCGCGCTCCACGTCGTCACGCTTGGTGCCGCGCAGCAGCAGGCCCGCGTTGTCGCCCGCCTGGCCCTGGTCCAGCAGCTTGCGGAACATTTCCACGCCGGTCACGGTGGTCTTCTGCGTGGCACGGATGCCGACGATTTCGATTTCGTCGCCCACCTTGATGATGCCGCGCTCGATACGGCCGGTCACCACGGTGCCGCGGCCCGAGATCGAGAACACGTCTTCCACCGGCATCAGGAACGGCTTGTCCACGTCGCGCTGCGGCTCCGGGATGAACGAGTCCAGCGCGTCCACCAGCTTCAGGATCGCCGGCACGCCGATCTCGCTCTGGTCGCCTTCCAGCGCCAGACGGGCCGAACCGTGGATGATCGGGGTGTCGTCGCCCGGGAAGTCGTACTTGCTCAGCAGCTCGCGCACTTCCATCTCGACCAGCTCGAGCAGCTCGGCGTCGTCGACCATGTCGGCCTTGTTCAGGAACACCACGATGTGCGGCACGCCGACCTGGCGCGACAGCAGGATGTGCTCGCGGGTCTGCGGCATCGGGCCGTCAGCGGCCGAGCACACCAGGATCGCGCCATCCATCTGCGCCGCACCGGTGATCATGTTCTTGACGTAGTCCGCGTGACCCGGGCAATCCACGTGCGCGTAGTGGCGCGTCGGGGATTCGTATTCCACGTGGGCGGTCGAGATCGTGATGCCGCGCGCCTTCTCTTCCGGCGCCGCGTCGATCGCGTCGTACGCCTTGAACTCGCCGCCGAAGCGCTCTGCGCCGATCTTGGTCAGCGCCGCGGTCAGCGTGGTCTTGCCGTGGTCGACGTGACCGATGGTGCCGACGTTGACGTGCGGCTTGGTGCGCTCGAACTTACCCTTTGCCATGTCTTCTCTACCTCGTGATTCGTATTGGGGAACGAGCGAGCGGGATGCGGCGCGGACGGAGTCCGCGGCACGCATCCCGTCGCTCTAATCTCAGTTCTTCTTGATGACCGAGTCGGCGATGTTGGCCGGCGCTTCGGCGTAGTGGTCGAACTCCATCGAGAAGGTGGCGCGACCCTGCGACATCGAGCGCAGCGTGGTGGCGTAGCCGAACATTTCGCCCAGCGGCACCATCGCGTTGATCACCTTGCCCGACGGGCTGTCGTCCTGGCCCTGCAGGATGCCGCGACGACGGCTCACGTCGCCCATCACGTCGCCCAGGTAATCCTCCGGGGTGACGATCTCGACCTTCATGATCGGCTCCAGCAGCACCGGGTTGGCCTTGTTGAAGCCTTCCTTGAAGCCCATCGAGCCGGCGATCTTGAACGCCATTTCCGACGAGTCGACGTCGTGGTACGAACCGTCGATCAGGCGCACCTTGACGTCCACGATCGGGTAGCCGGCCATCACGCCGTTGGCCACCGCTTCCTGGATGCCCTTGTCCACCGCCGGGATGTATTCCTTCGGCACCACGCCGCCGACGATCGCGTTCTCGAAGGTGTAGCCCTGGCCGCGTTCCTGCGGCTCGATCTCGAGCACGACGTGGCCGTACTGGCCCTTACCGCCGGACTGACGCACGAACTTGCCTTCCTGCTTGACCGCCTTGCGGATGGTCTCGCGGTAGGCCACCTGCGGCTTGCCGACGTTGGCTTCGACGTTGAACTCGCGCTTCATGCGGTCGACGATGATTTCCAGGTGCAGCTCGCCCATGCCGCGGATGATGGTCTGGCCGGACTCTTCGTCGGTGTTGACGCGGAACGAGGGATCTTCCTGCGCCAGACGGCTCAGCGCGATGCCCATCTTTTCCTGGTCGGACTTGGTCTTCGGCTCGACCGCCATCGAGATCACCGGCTCCGGGAACACCATGCGCTCCAGGGTGATGATGTGGTCCTGCGCGCACAGCGTGTCGCCGGTGGTGACGTCCTTCAGGCCCACCGCCGCGGCGATGTCGCCCGCGCGCACTTCCTTGATCTCTTCGCGGTTGTTGGAGTGCATCTGCAGGATGCGGCCCACGCGCTCCTTCTTCGACTTGACCGGGTTGTACACCTGGTCGCCGGAGTTCAGCGTGCCCGAGTAGACGCGGAAGAAGGTCAGCGAGCCGACGAACGGGTCGGTCATGATCTTGAACGCCAGCGCCGAGAACGGGGCGTTGTCGGTGGCCGGACGGCTGTCTTCCTTCTCGTCCTCGTCGATGCCCTTGACCGGCGGACGGTCGCTGGGCGACGGCAGCAGCTGGATCACGCCGTCGAGCATGGCCTGCACGCCCTTGTTCTTGAACGCGGTACCGCAGTACACCGGCACCACTTCCACCTTCAGGGTGCGCTCGCGCAAACCGCCCAGGATCTCGGCCTCGGACAGGTCGCCCTCGTTGAGGTACTTGTCCATCAGGTCTTCGTTGGCTTCGGCCGCGGCCTCGACCATGAACGCGCGCGCCTCGGTGGCCTTGTCGACCAGGTGCGCGGGGATGTCACGGTATTCGAACACGGTGCCCTGCGAGGCGGTATCCCAGTGGATCGCCTTCATCTTGACCAGGTCGACCACGCCCTCGAAACCGTCTTCGGCGCCGATCGGCACCTGCATCGGCACCGGGTAGGCACCCAGGCGGGCCTTCAGCTGCTCGACGACCTTGTCGAAGTTGGCGCCGGTGCGGTCCATCTTGTTGACGAACGCCAGACGCGGCACCGCGTACTTGTTGGCCTGACGCCACACGGTCTCGGACTGCGGCTGCACGCCGCCGACCGCGCACAGCACGAACACCGCGCCGTCGAGCACGCGCAGCGAGCGCTCGACTTCGATGGTGAAGTCCACGTGCCCGGGGGTGTCGATGATGTTGAAGCGGTGCTGCGGCATGGACTTGTCCATGCCGGTCCAGAACGCGGTGGTGGCCGCGGAGGTGATCGTGATGCCACGCTCCTGCTCCTGCTCCATCCAGTCCATCGTCGCGGCACCGTCATGCACCTCGCCGATCTTGTGGCTGACGCCGGTGTAGAACAGGATGCGTTCGGAGGTGGTGGTCTTGCCGGCATCGATGTGAGCCATGATGCCGAAGTTGCGGTAACGCTCGATGGGAGTGGTACGGGCCACAGGGAGCCTCTCAAATTTCTTGGATTTCGGATGGCCGAACGCCGCCTTGCGGCGGCCTTCGGATTTGTGCCACGCGCAACGGCGCGGCTAGCGGCACTCAGATGGTGCCAGCGGGCCCCGTTTCCAAGGCCCGGAAGGTCACCAGCGGTAGTGCGCGAACGCCTTGTTCGCTTCCGCCATGCGGTGAGTCTCTTCGCGCTTCTTGATGGCGCCGCCACGGTTTTCCGAGGCGTCGACCAGCTCGGCCGCGAGCTTGCGCGGCATCGAGTTCTCGCCGCGCTTGCGCGCCGAGTCGATCAGCCAGCGCATCGCCAGCGCCATGCGACGGGAGGAACGCACCTCGACCGGCACCTGGTAGGTGGCACCGCCGACGCGGCGGGACTTGACTTCGACCGCCGGAGCGACGTTGTCCAGCGCCTTCTGCACCAGCTCGATGGCGTTGGGGTTCTTCTCGCCGATCACGTCCATCGCGCCGTACACGATCTTTTCGGCGACCGACTTCTTGCCGCTCAGCATCACCATATTGATGAAGCGGGCGATGGTTTCGCTCCCGTGCTTGGGATCCGGGAGAACGGCGCGCTGCGGCGTATTACCTTTACGAGACATGTGTACTTTCCCTTAGCTCTTCGGGCGCTTGGCGCCGTACTTGGAACGACCCTGGCGACGCTTGGCGACGCCGGCGGCGTCGAGCGAACCGCGCACGGTGTGGTAGCGCACGCCCGGCAGATCCTTGACGCGGCCGCCGCGGATCAGGACCACGGAGTGCTCCTGCAGGTTGTGGCCTTCGCCGCCGATGTAGCTGATGACCTCTTCCTGGTTGGTCAGGCGCACCTTGGCGACCTTGCGCAGGGCCGAGTTCGGCTTCTTCGGGGTGGTGGTGTACACGCGCGTGCAGACGCCACGGCGCTGCGGGCACTTGTCCAGCGCCGGAGAGGCGCTCTTGTAGGTGGTCGCCTGCCGCGGCTTGCGGACCAGCTGGTTGATCGTCGCCATCAGTGGATTCTTCTGATTGAGGCCGTCAGGCCTGGATGCGTGAAAACGAAGGCAGGCCGAAGGACGGCCTGCCGAGACAGGAAAGTATAGCGGGCAAGTCAAAGCGCCGTCAACACAACGGAATTTTTACTTGCTGGCCCATCCGGGGCCGGAATACGGGGCGCTTCCGCTGCGCCCCCTTTCGCGTGGTAGACCGGTCCCGCGGGCGGGACCGGTCCGGCGTGTTGCTTACTCTTCGCTGCCGGCAGCCGCCGGGGCGGAGGTCTCGACCGCCGGCTCGGCGCTGCCGCCGGACAGGGTCTGCATCTCCGACTCGGTCAGGCCGCTGGCATTGCGGCGGCGCGTGTTGTGGTACGCCAGGCCGGTACCGGCCGGGATCAGGCGACCCACGATCACGTTTTCCTTCAGGCCGCGCAGCGTATCGCTGGTGCCGCGGACCGCCGCCTCGGTGAGGACGCGGGTGGTCTCCTGGAACGACGCGGCCGAGATGAACGACTCGGTCGCCAGCGAGGCCTTGGTGATGCCCAGCAGCACCGGCTCGTACTTGGCCGGCAGCTCGTTGCGGGTCGCCAGGCGGGCGTTCTCCTCGATGACGCGCTGGCGCTCGGCCTGCTCGCCGTTGAGGAACTTGCTGTTGCCCTGGTCGGTGATCTCGACCTTGCGCAGCATCTGCCGGGTGATGACCTCGATGTGCTTGTCGTTGATCTTCACGCCCTGCAGGCGGTACACGTCCTGGATTTCCTTGACCAGGTAGGCGGCCAGCGGCTCGACGCCCAGCAGACGCAGGATGTCCTGCGGGCTCGGCTCGCCGTCCACCACGGTTTCACCCTTGGCCACGTGCTCGCCTTCGAACACGATGATCTGGCGGTACTTCGGGATCAGCTCTTCGTGCTCCGACCCGTCGGTGTCCTTGATGATCAGGCGCTGCTTGCCCTTGGTGTCCTTGCCGAAGCTGATGATGCCCGAACGCTCGGCCAGGATCGCCGGATCCTTCGGCTTGCGCGCTTCGAACAGGTCGGCCACGCGCGGCAGACCACCGGTGATGTCGCGGGTCTTGGACGCTTCCTGCGGGATCTTGGCGACCACGTCGCCCACGCCGACCGGCGCGCCGTCCTGCAGGTTGACGATCGAGCGCGGCGGCAGCAGGTACTGCGCCGGCAGATCGGTGCCCGGGATGGTCAGGTCGTTGCCCTTGGCGTCGACGATGCGCACGATCGGGCGCAGGTCCTTGGCCTGGGTGCCGCGACGCTTCGGATCGGTGATCTCGCGCGAGGCCAGGCCGGTCAGTTCGTCGGTCTTCTCGATGACGGTGACGCCGTCGATGAAGTCGATGAAGCGGATGAAACCGGCCACTTCCGACACGATCGGGTGGTTGTGCGGATCCCAGTTCGCCACCGACTGGCCGGCCTTGACCGCATCACCGTCCTTGGCGGTGATGGTGGCGCCGTACGGCAGCTTGTAGCGCTCCCGCTCGCGGCCGTGGCCGTCGAGCACCGACAGTTCACCCGAACGCGACACCGCCACCAGCGAGCCGTTGGCGTGCTCGACCGACTTGAGGTTGTTGAACTTGATCGAACCGGTGGTCTTGACCGTGATGTTGTCCACCGCCGCCGCACGCGAGGCCGCGCCGCCGATGTGGAAGGTACGCATGGTCAGCTGGGTACCCGGCTCGCCGATCGACTGCGCGGCGATGACGCCGACCGCTTCGCCGATGTTGACCAGGTGGCCACGGGCCAGGTCGCGGCCGTAGCAGCGCGCGCACACGCCGAACGCCGATTCGCAGGTGATGGTCGAGCGGACCTTGACCGACTGCACGCCGGCCTCTTCCAGCTTGGCCACCCACTGCTCGTCGAGCAGGGTGTTGCGGGTGACGATCGGATCCTCGTCGTTGCCCGGCAGGAACACGTCCTCGGCCACCACGCGGCCGAGCACGCGGTCGCGCAGCGGCTCGACCACGTCGCCGCCTTCCACGATCGGGGTCATGGTCAGGCCGTCGGTGGTGCCGCAATCGGGCTCGGTGATCACCACGTCCTGCGCCACGTCGACCAAGCGGCGGGTCAGGTAACCGGAGTTGGCGGTCTTCAGCGCGGTATCGGCCAGACCCTTACGGGCACCGTGGGTGGAGTTGAAGTACTCCTGCACGTTCAGGCCTTCGCGGAAGTTCGCCTTGATCGGCGTCTCGATGATCGAACCGTCCGGGCGGGCCATCAGACCGCGCATGCCGGCCAGCTGACGGATCTGCGCCTGCGAACCACGCGCGCCGGAGTCGGCCATGATGTACAGCGAGTTCATCGACTTCTGGTCGATGGTCTCGCCCTTGGCGTTGACCACCTTCTCGGTGCCGATGGTGTCCATCATCGCCTTGGCGATGCGCTCGTTGGTGCGCGACCAGATGTCCACGACCTTGTTGTAGCGCTCGCCGGCGGTGACCAGACCGGACTGGTACTGCTCCTGGATCTCCAGCACTTCCTGCTCGGCTTCGCCGAGGATGCCCTTCTTCTCCGACGGGATCAGCATGTCGTCGATGCCGATCGACACGCCGGCGCGGGTGGCGTAGGCGAAGCCGGTGTACATCAGCTTGTCGGCGAACACGACGCTGTCCTTCAGACCCAGCTGACGGTAGCTGGAGTTGATCAGGCGGCTGATGTTCTTCTTGGTCAGCTCGGTGTTGGCCAGCGCGAACGGCAGGCCTTCCGGCAGGATTTCGGCCAGCAGCGCGCGCCCGATCGTGGTGTCCACGATCGAGGCCTTCTTGGTGCGGTTGCCGTCCTCGTCGATCACCGTCTCGGTGATGCGGACCTTGACCTTGGCGTGCAGTTCGACCGCACGGTTGTCGTAGGCGCGCTTCACTTCGGCGATGTTGGCGAAGACCATGCCCTCGCCCTTCTTGTTCTCCAGCGCGCGGGTCATGTAGTACAGACCCAGCACCACGTCCTGCGACGGCACGATGATCGGCTCGCCGTTGGCCGGCGACAGGATGTTGTTGGTGGACATCATCAGCGCGCGCGCTTCCAGCTGCGCTTCCAGCGACAGCGGCACGTGCACGGCCATCTGGTCACCGTCGAAGTCGGCGTTGAACGCGGTGCAGACCAGCGGGTGCAGCTGGATCGCCTTGCCTTCGATCAGCACCGGCTCGAACGCCTGGATGCCCAGACGGTGCAGGGTCGGCGCACGGTTCAGCAGCACCGGGTGCTCGCGGATCACCTCTTCCAGGATGTCCCAGACCTCGGCTTCTTCGCGCTCGACCAGCTTCTTGGCGGCCTTGATGGTGGTGGCCAGGCCGCGACGCTGCAGCTTGGCGAACACGAACGGCTTGAACAGCTCCAGCGCCATCTTCTTCGGCAGGCCGCACTCGTGCAGGCGCAGGGTCGGGCCGACCACGATCACCGAACGGCCGGAGTAGTCCACGCGCTTGCCGAGCAGGTTCTGGCGGAACCTGCCCTGCTTGCCCTTGATCATGTCGGCCAGCGACTTCAGCGGGCGCTTGTTGGTGCCGGTGATGGCACGGCCGCGGCGGCCGTTGTCCAGCAGCGCATCGACCGATTCCTGCAGCATGCGCTTTTCGTTGCGCACGATGATGTCCGGCGCGTTCAGCTCGAGCAGGCGGCGCAGGCGGTTGTTGCGGTTGATGACGCGGCGGTACAGGTCGTTCAGATCGGAGGTCGCGAAGCGGCCGCCGTCCAGCGGCACCAGCGGACGCAGATCCGGCGGCAGCACCGGCAGCACGGTCATCACCATCCACTCCGGACGGTTGCCGGACTCGATGAAGGCCTCGATCAGCTTGATGCGCTTGGTCAGACGCTTGAGCTTGGTTTCCGAACCGGTGCTGGCGATTTCTTCGCGCAGGCGGGTCATTTCCGACTGCAGGTCGATGGTGCGCAGCAGTTCGTACACGGCTTCGGCGCCCATGGCGGCGTCGAAGTCGTCGCCGTGCTCCTGGCGCGCGGTCAGGTACTGCTCTTCGGTCAGCAGCTGGCGGCGCTCCAGGGCGGTCAGGCCGGGCTCGGTCACCACGTAGGCTTCGAAGTACAGCACGCGCTCGATGTCGCGCAGGGTCATGTCCAGCATCAGGCCGATGCGCGAGGGCAGCGACTTCAGGAACCAGATGTGCGCGACCGGCGAGGCCAGATCGATGTGGCCCATGCGCTCGCGGCGCACCTTGGCCAGGGTCACTTCGGTGCCGCACTTCTCGCAGACCACGCCGCGGTGCTTCATGCGCTTGTACTTGCCGCACAGGCACTCGTAATCCTTGATCGGGCCGAAGATGGCGGCGCAGAACAGGCCGTCGCGCTCGGGCTTGAAGGTGCGGTAGTTGATGGTTTCCGGCTTCTTCACTTCGCCGAAGGACCACGAACGGATCAGGTCCGGCGAGGCCAGCGCGATCTTGATCGCGTCGAAGTCCAGCGTCTGGCGCTGCTGGTTGAAGAGGTTGAGCAGGTCTTTCATTTGATTTCTCCGGGAATCGGGAATAGCGAATAGGGAATCGTTGGAAGCGGAGAGGCGGGACAGGAAACGCCGGCGGCCTGTGGGCAAACGCCCGGGCGGTTTCCTAGTCCCGACTCCTCATTCCCTGCCCTCAGTCTTCCAGTTCCATGTTGATCGCCAGCGAGCGGATTTCCTTCACCAGCACGTTGAAGGACTCCGGCATGCCGGCGACCATCTCGTGCTCGCCGTCGACGATGTTCTTGTACATCTGGTTGCGGCCCTGCACGTCGTCGGACTTCACCGTCAGCATTTCCTGCAGGGTGTAGGCCGCGCCGTAGGCTTCCAGCGCCCAGACTTCCATTTCGCCGAAGCGCTGGCCGCCGAACTGCGCCTTGCCGCCCAGCGGCTGCTGGGTGACCAGCGAGTACGGGCCGGTGGAGCGCGCGTGCATCTTGTCGTCGACCAGGTGGTTCAGCTTCAGCATGTGCATGTAGCCCACCGTGGTGTGGCGATCGAACGCCTCGCCGGTGCGGCCGTCGTACAGCTGGGTCTGGCCGCTGATCGGCAGGTCGGCGAGTTCGAGCATGTGCTTGATCTCGGCTTCGGTCGCACCGTCGAACACCGGGGTGGCCATCGGCACGCCGTCGGTCAGGTTCTTCGACAACGCCAGCAGTTCCGCGTCGCTGAACTGGTCCAGATCCACACGGTCCTCGCCCAGCTTCTGATCGTGGTTGTAGATCTGCGCCAGGAACTTGCGCAGGTCGGCAACCTTGGCCTGGGCCTCGAGCATGTTCTGGATCTTGCGACCCAGGCCCTTGGCGGCCCAGCCCAGGTGCACTTCCAGCACCTGACCGATGTTCATACGCGACGGCACGCCCAGCGGGTTCAGCACGATGTCCACGGTCTCGCCGTTGGCCATGTACGGCATGTCCTCGATCGGCTGGATCATCGACACGACACCCTTGTTGCCGTGGCGACCGGCCATCTTGTCGCCGGGCTGGATGCGGCGCTTCACCGCCAGGAACACCTTGACCATCTTCAGCACGCCCGGGGCGAGATCGTCGCCGGCGGTGATCTTGCCGCGCTTGTCGGCGAAGCGACGCTCGAACTCCTTCTCGTGCGCCTGGATCTGCTTCTGCGCGCGCTCGATCGCCTCGGAGGCGTCCTCGTCCTTCATGCGCAGCGCGAACCAGTCGGACTTCTTCAGGCCGTCCAGGTAGGCGTCGCTGATGGTGTCGCCCTTCTTCAGGTTCGGACCGCCGTTGGCGACCTTGCCGATCAGCTGGCCACGCAGACGCGCATAGATCGCGCTTTCCAGGATGCGGAACTGGTCGTCGAAGTCCTTCTTGACCCGCTTGATCTCGTTTTCCTCGATCTGGCGGGCGCGCTTGTCCTTCTCGATGCCGTCGCGGGTGAACACCTGCACGTCGATGACGGTGCCGTCCATGCCCGGCGGCACGCGCAGCGAGCTGTCCTTCACGTCCGAGGCCTTCTCGCCGAAGATCGCGCGCAGCAGCTTCTCTTCCGGGGTCAGCTGGCTCTCGCCCTTCGGCGTGACCTTGCCGACCATGATGTCGCCGGCGCGCACTTCGGCACCGATGTACACCACGCCGCTCTCGTCCAGACGGTTCAGCGCCTGCTCGGACACGTTGGGGATGTCGGCGGAGATTTCCTCCGGCCCCAGCTTGGTGTCGCGCGCCACGCAGGTCAGCTCTTCGATGTGGATCGTGGTGTAGCGATCCTCTTCCACCACGCGCTCGGAGAGCAGGATGGAGTCTTCGAAGTTGTAGCCGTTCCACGGCATGAACGCGATCAGCATGTTCTGGCCCAGGGCCAGCTCGCCGATGTCGGTCGAGGGACCGTCGGCCAGCACGTCGCCGCGCGCGATCACATCGCCCACGTTCACCAGCGGACGCTGGTTGATGCAGGTGTTCTGGTTGGAGCGGGTGTACTTGATCAGGTTGTAGATGTCGACGCCCGCGTCGGTACCGCCGCCGATCTCGGCCTCGTTGACCTTGACCACGATGCGGCCGGCGTCGATCTGCTCGATCACGCCGCCACGGCGCGCGTTCACGGTCACGCCCGAGTCGCGCGCCACCGCGCGCTCGATGCCGGTGCCGACCAGCGGCTTCTGCGCGCGCAGCGTCGGCACGGCCTGGCGCTGCATGTTCGCACCCATCAGCGCGCGGTTGGCGTCGTCGTGCTCCAGGAACGGCACCAGCGCGGCCGCGATCGACACGGTCTGCATCGGCGACACGTCCATGAAGTGCACTTCCGCCGGCGGCTTCAGCAGCGACTCGCCCTGGTAGCGGCACGGCACGAACTGCTCGGTCAGGCGGCTCTTGGCGTCGTGCAGCGCGTTGGCCTGCGCGATGACGTACTCGTTCTCCTCGATCGCCGACAGGTATTCGACCTCGTCGGTGATCTGGCCGTCCACGACCTTACGGTACGGCGTCTCGAGGAAGCCGTACTGGTTGGTGCGGGCGTACACCGCCAGCGAGTTGATCAGGCCGATGTTCGGGCCTTCCGGGGTTTCGATGGTGCAGACGCGGCCGTAGTGGGTCGGATGCACGTCGCGCACTTCGAAGCCGGCGCGCTCGCGGGTCAGACCGCCCGGGCCCAGCGCGGAGACGCGACGCTTGTGCGTCACTTCCGACAGCGGGTTGTTCTGGTCCATGAACTGCGACAGCTGCGAGGAGCCGAAGAACTCCTTGATCGCGGCAGCCACCGGCTTGGCGTTGATCAGTTCCTGCGGGGTCAGGCCTTCGGACTCGGCCATCGACAGGCGCTCCTTGACCGCGCGCTCGACGCGGACCAGGCCCACGCGGAACACGTTCTCGGCCATTTCGCCGACCGAACGCACGCGACGGTTGCCCAGGTGGTCGATGTCGTCGACCACGCCACGGCCGTTGCGGATCTCGGTCAGGACCTTGATCACGTCCAGGATGTCGGAGCTGTCGCCGTGCTCGGCGACCAGGCGCTTGGACTCCTCGTCGTTGCGCTCGCCGAAGTACTTCTTGTCGTACAGCACCGACTCGCCGGTGACTTCCTTGCGGCCGACGCGGCGGTTGAACTTCATGCGGCCGACCGTGGACAGGTCGTAGCGCTCGAAGGTGAAGAACAGGTTGTGGAACAGGTTCTGCGCGGCGTCCTTGGTCGGCGGCTCGCCCGGACGCATCATGCGGTAGATCTCGACCAGCGCCTCGAGCTGGGTCTTGGTCGGATCGATGCGCAGGGTGTTGGACAGGTACGGACCGCGATCCAGGTCGTTGACCCACAGCGTGCCCACGGCGTCGACGCCGGCCTTGCGGAACGCGGTCAGCTGATCTTCGCTGATCTCGTCGTTGGCGCTGGCCAGCAGTTCGCCGGTCGAGGCATCGACCACGTCGTGCGACAGGATGCGGCCGACCAGGTACTCGTCGGGCACGGCCAGCGCGGCGATGCCGGAGGCCTCGAGCTGCTTGACGTGGCGCGCGGTGATGCGCTTGCCGGCTTCGACGATGACCTTGTCGCCATCGGCCAGGTCGAAGTTCAGGGTTTCGCCGCGCAGGCGCTCGGGCACCAGCTCCAGCTGCACGCCTTCCTTCGGGTCGATGTGGAAGGTGTTGATCTCGAAGAACTCGGACAACATCTCCTCGTTCGAGTAGCCGAGCGCGCGCAGCAGGATCGACACCGGCAGCTTGCGGCGGCGGTCGATACGGGTGAACAGCGCGTCCTTCGGGTCGAACTCGAAGTCCAGCCAGGAGCCGCGGTACGGAATGATGCGGGCGCTGTACAGCAGCTTGCCCGAGCTGTGGGTCTTGCCGCGGTCGTGATCGAAGAACACGCCCGGCGAGCGGTGCAGCTGCGAGACGATGACGCGCTCGGTGCCGTTGACGATGAAGGTGCCGTTGTCGGTCATCAGCGGGATTTCGCCGAGGTAGACCTCCTGCTCCTTGACGTACTTGATCGCCTTGGTCGAGGACTCGCGGTCGTAGATCACCAAGCGCACGGTCACGCGCAGCGGCGCGCCGTAGCTCATGCCGCGCTGGCGGCATTCACGCTCGTCGAACACCGGTTCGCCGAGCTTGTAGCCGACGTACTCCAGCGCCGCGTTGCCGCTGTAGCTGGAGATCGGGAACACCGATTTCAGGGCCGCGTGCAGGCCGTGGTCCGAACGCTTGTTCGGGTCGGTGTTCTCCTGCAGGAATTCGCGGTAGGAATCCACCTGGATGGCGAGCAGGAACGGCACTTCGAGGATCGAGCGCTGCTTGCCGAAGTCCTTGCGGATACGCTTCTTTTCGGTGAACGAATAAGACGTCATGAGGTATCACCTTGGCTGATGCGGGCCACGCGTCCGCGGCCCTGAGTGAACATAAATTGTCAGTTGGAAGTCGCTGGTATTGCCGGCACCAGCACGCCTTCTCCCGCTACTTCCAACTACCAACTCGGTGGTGAAGCGGGGAATGGGGACTGGAGAAAGGGGAATCGTGGAGCGCACGTAGCGTGGCTGTTCCGATTCTCCATTCCCGATTCCCGGTTCCCGCCTGAAACGGCCAAAGGCCGGGGGCTTTCGCCCCCAGCCTTCAGTGCATCGCCTTGAACGGCTGGCGATGCAAGGGACTGCTTACTTGACTTCGACCTTCGCGCCAGCGGCTTCCAGGTCCTTCTTGAACTTGTCGGCGTCTTCCTTCGACACGGCTTCCTTCAGGACGCCGCCGGCCTCGGTGAGGTCCTTGGCTTCCTTCAGGCCCAGGCCGGTGATGGCGCGGACGGCCTTGATGACGTCGACCTTCTTGGCGCCGGCGTCGATCAGGATGACGTTGAACTCGGTCTGCTCTTCGACCGGGGCAGCGGCCACGGCCGGGCCGGCAGCGGCGACCGGGGCGGCGGCGGAGACGCCGAACTTGTCTTCGATGGCCTTGACCAGCTCCATCACTTCCATGAGGGTCTTTTCGGCGATTGCGTCGACGATCTGCTCGTTAGACAGGGACATTGTGATTACCTTTGGAATTTTTTCTGGATGAGGTTCTAGTGAACCGTTTCAGGTGTCGCGAACTTAAGCCGTTTCGGCCGGGGCTTCCGCTTCGGCGTCGGCAGGCGCGGCGTCGCCGCCACCCTGCTTGTCGCCCACGGCCTTGACCGCACGGGCGAACATGCTCGCGGGCTCGGCCAGCACGCGTGCCAGCATGGCCAGCGCCTGCTCGCGGGTCGGCAGCGACGCCAACACCTCGAGATGAGCGGCCGGATACAGCTGACCACCCAGCGACACGACCTTGGCCTGCAGCTTGTCGTTACCCTTGGCGAATTCCTTGATCAGACGACCGGCAGCGCCGGGTTCTTCCGTCGAGAACGCATACAGCAGCGGACCGACCAGCGCGTCCTGGACGCACTCGTATTCGGTACCGGCAACGGCACGCGCAGCCAGGGTGTTCTTGACAACACGCAAGTACACACCGGTTTCGCGCGCCTTCTTGCGCATCGCGGTCATTTGCGAGACCGTGATGCCGGCGTACTCGGCAGCAACCAAGGAGTGGGCCTTCGCGGCGACGTCGGCCAGTTCGGCGACGACTTCTTGCTTCTGGGACAGATTGAGAGCCATTGCACTCCTCCGTTAAAGCCGGGAGTTGAAATGCGCGACCTGGGATGTGTCGGGAGCGATACCGCCGCTCTTGCCAATCCCCAATCCCGAATCCCGAATCCCTGCTTCAAACTTACTCCGCTCGCGGCTCCTGCCGCTTGCGGTCCTGGGCGGCCTCCTTCCTGGATGCCGGGGATGCCGCATGGCATCCCAGTTGGTGGCCGTTCCAGACCTGGAGTGAGCGCGCCCGGAACACCGGGCTGGCCTGCACCAGAAAAACTCCAGAAAGGCGGCACCATCTACGCCGGCTGGCCCCGAGGGGCTGATTAAGCGATCCCGCTGTACCGACGGCGACTCCTTGCCGTGTCGAGCTTCCGTGCCCGTCGTCGGTATGCGCAGACCGCGCCTGCGGTCTTTGACGGCTTCGCGTCGGGTTGCCCCGGGCGACGCCTTCAAAAGGGTGAAACCGGCGCCGCACCTGACGGGCGGCGCCGTGTTGCGATTACTTCAGGGACAGCGAGGCCTGATCGATGGTGACGCCCGGACCCATGGTCGAGCTCACCGAGATCTTCTGCAGGTAGGTGCCCTTCGAGGTCGCCGGCTTGGCCTTGACCAGGTCCAGCAGCAGCGCCTGCAGGTTGTTCTTCAGCGCTTCGTCTTCGAAGCTGGCCTTGCCGATGGTGCAGTGGATGATGCCGGCCTTGTCGGTGCGGTAGCGCACCTGACCCGACTTGGCGTTCTTCACCGCTTCGGCCGGGTTGGCGGACACGGTGCCGACCTTGGGGTTCGGCATCAGGCCGCGCGGGCCCAGCAGGGTGCCCAACTTGCCGACGACGCGCATCGCGTCCGGGGTGGCGATGACCACGTCGTAGTTCAGGTCGCCGCCCTGCATCTTCTCGGCCAGGTCGTCCATGCCGACGGCGTCGGCACCGGCGGCCAGCGCCTCGTCAGCCTTGGCGCCAGCGGGGGCGAACACGGCCACGCGCACGCTCTTGCCGGTACCGGCCGGCAGCACGGTGGAACCGCGCACCTGCTGGTCGGACTTCTTGGCATCCACGCCCAGACGCACGGCCACGTCGACGGCTTCGACGAACTTGGCCTTGCTGGTGGTCTTGACGATCTTCAGCGCTTCGTCGATCGAATACGCCTTGCCCGGCTGCACGGCAGCACGGATCGCTTTCTGTCGCTTGGTCTGTGCCATTGCTTAACCCTCCACCGTCAGGCCCATGCTGCGGGCAGAACCCGCAATCGTGCGTACCGCCGCTTCCAGCTCCGCCGCCGTCAGGTCGGCTTCCTTCGCCTTGGCGATCTCTTCGAGCTGCTTGCGGGTCACCTTGCCCACCTTCTCGGTGTTCGGGCGCTTGGAGCCGGAGCTGACGCCCGCGGCCTTCTTCAGCAGCACGCTGGCCGGGGTGCTCTTGGTGACGAAGGTGAAGGTACGGTCCGAGTAGGCCGTGATGATGACCGGAGTCGGCAGGCCCGGCTCCAGCTTCTGCGTGGCGGCGTTGAACGCCTTGCAGAATTCCATGATGTTCAGACCGCGCTGACCCAGCGCAGGACCGACCGGCGGCGAGGGGTTGGCCTGACCGGCCTTCACCTGCAGCTTGATGTAACCGACGACTTTCTTTGCCATTTTAGTGTCTCCGGGTGCTAGCGCCTAAACCGCAGGCTCCCCATCGCGACGGGAAAATCACGTGTCCCGCCATCACGTTTTTGAAGTGCGCAGAAAGCCGCCTCGCGGCGGCTTCCGTTCTGCCCGGCGGCTTGCCTGGACAGGGAGCCGCGCAGTATAGCAGAGATTTTGGCGCCCGGCGCAGCCGCGCCGGCGCGGGCTCAGGCCTTCTCGACCTGGCCGAATTCCAGCTCCACCGGGGTGGAGCGGCCGAAGATCAGCACTGCCACGCGCAGGCGGCTCTTCTCGTAATTGACTTCCTCGACCACGCCGTTGAAGTCGTTGAACGGACCGTCGGTAACGCGGACCATCTGGCCCGGCTCGAACAGCACCTTCGGACGCGGCTTCTCCACGCCATCCTGAACGCGCTGCAGGATCGCATCAGCCTCTTCGTCGCGGATCGGCAGCGGACGATCGGCGGTACCGCCGATGAAGCCCATCACCTTCGGCGTTTCCTTGACCAGGTGCCAGCTTTCGTTGTCGATGCGCGGAATGCCGCCTTCGTCGTGGGTCTCGATCTGGACCAGCACGTAGCCGGGGAAGAACTTGCGCTCGGAACGGCGCTTCTGGCCGGAGCGCATCTCGATCACTTCCTCGGTGGGGACCAGCACGTCGCCGAAGCGCTCCTGCATCTCGTCACGCGCAATACGGTCGCGCAGCGCTTGCGCCACGGACTTCTCGAAGCCTGAATAGGCGTGAACGACATACCAACGCTTCACTGCTGCACTCTCCTCAACGACTCACGAACCACTGCATCAGCTTCTGGATCAGGAAATCGAACCCGCCCAGCAGCAGACTCAGAATGATCACCACCACGATCACCACCCAGGTGGTGCGAATGGCTTCCTGACGGGTCGGCCACACCACCTTGCGCAGTTCGAAACGGGACTCGGACAGGAACTCGCGGCCTTCACGACCCTTGGCCGTCAGCAGGAACACCGCGGCACCGGCCACCAGGCCGATCACCACCGCCAGCGCACGCAGCGGCCCGGACCAGCTACCCAGCTGCGTCGCGCGACTCGGCTCGCCGAACCAGAACCAGACAAACAGGCCGGCAACCACCAGCAGCGCAGCGATGACGTACTTGACGATATCGCCGCCGGAAGATGCGGCGGGGCCTTTGGAATGCTCGATCTTGCTGTTCATCCGACTCTTGCTGCTATGCGACCGAGGTCACTGGATAGGGAGCGGCAGATTGGCACGCCAGGAGGGACTCGAACCCCCAACCTGCGGTTTTGGAGACCGCTGCTCTGCCAATTGAGCTACTGGCGTGTAGTAAGAACGACTGCACTTCCCTGAGACGGCGAAGGCGGACCGAAGGTTCCGGCCCGCCCTTCGCTGAACCCGGCGGCCGGAGCCGCCTGCACCTCGTCGGATTCCGGCGACCGAGGCCGCCGTCCTGCCGTCGAGCCTGGCGGCCGCAGCCGCCAGAGGGCATTACTTGATGATCTTGGCCACCACGCCGGCGCCGACGGTACGGCCGCCTTCGCGGATCGCGAAGCGCAGACCTTCGTCCATCGCCACCGGGTTGATCAGCGTCACCACCATCTTGACGTTGTCGCCCGGCATCACCATTTCCACGCCTTCCGGCAGCTGCACCGCACCGGTGATGTCGGTGGTGCGGAAGTAGAACTGCGGACGGTAGCCCTTGAAGAACGGGGTGTGACGGCCGCCCTCGTCCTTCGACAGCACGTACACCTCGGCTTCGAACTCGGTGTGCGGCTTGATCGAACCCGGCTTGCACAGCACCTGGCCGCGCTCCACGTCGTCACGCTTGGTGCCGCGCAGCAGCAGGCCCGCATTGTCGCCCGCCTGGCCCTGGTCCAGCAGCTTGCGGAACATTTCCACGCCGGTCACGGTGGTCTTCTGCGTCGCACGGATGCCGACGATTTCGATTTCGTCGCCCACCTTGATGATGCCGCGCTCGATACGGCCGGTCACCACGGTGCCGCGGCCCGAGATCGAGAACACGTCTTCCACCGGCATCAGGAACGGCTTGTCCACGTCGCGCTGCGGCTCCGGGATGAACGAATCCAGCGCGTCCACCAGCTTCAGGATCGCCGGCACGCCGATCTCGCTCTGGTCGCCTTCCAGCGCCAGACGGGCCGAACCGTGGATGATCGGGGTGTCGTCGCCCGGGAAGTCGTACTTGCTCAGCAGCTCGCGCACTTCCATCTCGACCAGCTCGAGCAGCTCGGCGTCGTCGACCATGTCAGCCTTATTCAGGAACACCACGATGTGCGGCACGCCGACCTGGCGCGACAGCAGGATGTGCTCGCGGGTCTGCGGCATCGGGCCGTCAGCGGCCGAGCACACCAGGATCGCGCCGTCCATCTGCGCCGCACCGGTGATCATGTTCTTGACGTAGTCCGCGTGACCCGGGCAATCCACGTGCGCGTAGTGGCGCGTCGGGGATTCGTATTCCACGTGGGCGGTCGAGATCGTGATGCCGCGCGCCTTCTCTTCCGGCGCCGCGTCGATCGCGTCGTACGCCTTGAACTCGCCGCCGAAGCGCTCTGCGCCGATCTTGGTCAGCGCCGCGGTCAGCGTGGTCTTGCCGTGGTCGACGTGACCGATGGTGCCGACGTTGACGTGCGGCTTGGTGCGCTCGAACTTACCCTTGGCCATGGCTGCTTCTTCTCGGTGATCGTAGAAAGATTTGACGACTGAATATGGTGCTCACGAAAGGAATCGAACCTTCGACCTCCTCCTTACCAAGGAGGTGCTCTACCGACTGAGCTACGTGAGCGTTGTTCTATTGTGACACAAGCGCGTTCAATGGAGCGGGAGACGGGAATCGAACCCGCACCATCAGCTTGGAAGGCTGAGGTTCTACCGTTGAACTACTCCCGCTACGGGATGCCGCACTGCCACAACAAAATAACTGGTGGAGGGAGGTGGATTCGAACCACCGAAGGCGTAAGCCAGCAGATTTACAGTCTGCCCCCGTTGGCCGCTTGGGTATCCCTCCAACTTACCCACTCGAACCCGGCTGCGAAGCCGAAATCAGAGAGGGGTGAAACAGCCCGCTATTCTTCCCTGACATCCTCGCCTTGTCAACAGTATTTTGACGCGATGTCGCAGGAAATCGTCGTAGCTCGCGCGCGCCCGGCCAGGACACGCGCACGCATCAGACGTTGAAGCGGAAATGCAAGATATCGCCTTCCTGCACACGGTACTCCTTGCCCTCCAGGCGCAGGCGCCCGGCTTCCTTGGCGCCGGCCTCGCCCTTGTACTTGATGAAGTCGTCGTAGGCGATGGTTTCGGCGCGGATGAAGCCCTTCTCGAAGTCGGTGTGGATCACCGCCGCGGCCTGCGGCGCGGTCGACCCGGCCTTGACCGTCCAGGCGCGCACTTCCTTCACCCCGGCGGTGAAATAGGTCTGCAGCCCCAGCAGGGTGTAGCCGGCGCGAATCACTCGGTTCAGGCCCGGCTCGCTCAGGCCCAGGTCGGCCAGGAACGCGTCGCGGTCGGCGTCGTCCAGCTGCGACAGCTCTTCCTCGATCGCCGCCGACACCGGCACCACCTCGGCGCCCTCGGCCGCGGCATGCGCGCGCACCGCGTCCAGGTGCGGATTGTTCTCGAAACCGTCTTCCAGCACGTTGGCGATGTACATCACCGGCTTGAGGGTGAGCAGGAACAGATCGCGCACCAGCGCCTTCTCCTCCTCGTCCAGCCCGGCGTTGCGACCTGCCTTGCCCTCGGCCAGCGCGGCCTGCAGCTTGGCCAGCACCGGCTTGCGCGCCGCCGCGTCCTTGTCGCCGCCCTTGGCCGAACGCTCGGCGCGATTGAGCGCCTTCTCCACGCTGTCCAGGTCGGCCAGGGCCAGCTCGGTGTCGATGGTCTCGATGTCGGAGACCGGGTCGACCTTGTTGTTCACGTGGATGATGTCGCCATGCTCGAAGCAGCGCACCACGTGGGTGATCGCATCGACCTCGCGGATGTGCGCCAGGAACTTGTTGCCCAGGCCCTCACCGCTGGCCGCACCGGCGACCAGGCCGGCGATATCGACGAACTCGACCGCGGTCGGCACGACCTTCTGCGGATTGATGATCGCCGCCAGCGCGTTCAGGCGCGGATCCGGCACCGGCACCACGCCCACGTTGGGCTCGATGGTGCAGAACGGAAAGTTGGCCGCGGCGATGCCCGCCTTGGTCAGCGCATTGAACAGGGTCGACTTGCCGACGTTGGGCAGGCCGACGATGCCGCATTTGATGCCCATGTGTGTGATCCGGGATTTGGGATTCGGGATTGGGGATTCGCCAGCCGCGCGGCCACGAATCCCCAATCCCCAATCACGAATCCCTGCTCGTATGCAACCGCTTCATCGCCTCGTTGAAGTCGCCCTGCACGGCCAGCGGCAGCACGTCGATGGCGTCGTCGATGGCGCGATCGATGAGGACCTGGTCGTCCTTGCCGGCGCGTCCCAGCACCCACGGCACCACCTTGTCCTTGTGGCCGGGATGGCCGATGCCGATGCGCAGGCGGTGGAAGCCTGCATGCCCGAGCAGGCGGATGGTATCGCGCAGTCCGTTCTGGCCGCCGTGGCCGCCGTCGAACTTGAGCCGCGCCGTGCCCGGCGCCAGATCCAGTTCGTCGTGCGCCAGCAGCGCCTGCGCCGGTTCGATCTTCCAGAAGCGCAAGGCAGCCGTCACCGACTTGCCGCTGAGGTTCATGAAGGTGGCCGGCTTCAGCAGCCACACCGACTGCCCCGCGACCTCGACCCTGGCGGTCTCGCCGAACAGCTTGGCGTCCACGCTCCAGCGCGCGCCGGCCCGCTCGGCCAACGCGTCGACAAAACGAAACCCGGCGTTGTGCCGGGTGTTCGCGTGTTCGGCGCCGGGGTTACCCAGGCCGACGATGAGACGCAGACCAGTCATGCGCAATGCATCGCCGCGGCGTCCGGACCGATGGCCCGGACGCCGCGCAGGCGATTACTTGCCGTCCTTCTTGGCCGGCTCGGCGGCGGCCGCCGCGTCGGTGGCTTCCGGCTCCTCCTCGACACGGCCGTGCTTGGCGATGACCACCGCCACGTCGTGCTCCTTGCCCAGCTTCAGTTCCGGCAGCTCGACGCCCGCCGGCAGCTTCAGGTCGGACAGGTGGATCACGTCGCCGACCGACAGCGAGGCCAGGTCGACTTCGACGAACTCCGGCAGGTCCTTCGGCAGGCACACGACCTGGATTTCGTTCAGCTCGTGGGTGACGACCACTTCGGCCGACTTGCCGGCCGGGGACACGTCCTCGTTGATGAAGTGCAGCGGCACCGAGGCGTGCAGGGCCTCGTTGTCGTTCACGCGCTGGAAGTCGATGTGCATGATCAGCTGCTTGAACGGGTGACGCTGCATATCGCGCAGCAGCACCTTCTGCACGTCGCCGTTCAGGCTCAGGCTGAGGATGGACGAATAGAACCAGTCGTTCTGGCTGGCCAGCCAGACTTCGTTGTGGTCGAGCTGGATGTTGACCGGCTTCAGATCGCCACCGTAGACGATCGCCGGGATCAGGCCGTCGCGACGGAGGCGGCGGCTCGCACCCTTGCCCTCGACTTCGCGGCGCTGCACCTTGATTTCATGCGTGGTTGCCATTTGCGTTTACTACCTTGGTTGAATGAACCGCCTCGCGGCGGTTTGAAGGACTCTTCCGCGACCAGAAGAGTCGTTGGAAAGCCGGGATTGGAGATTCGGGATTGGGGATTGGCCGAAGCGGCGCTGTTGCGAATCCCGAATTTCGAATCCCCAATCCCGGCTCTTGATCAATCCACGTACAACGAGCTCACCGACTCGCCGAAGGCGATGCGGCGGATGGTTTCGGCCAGCAGTTCGGCGACGCTGAGCTGGCGGATCTTGCCGCAAGCGCGGGCGGCCTCCGACAGCGGGATGGTGTCGGTGACCACCAGTTCGTCCAGCTGCGAATTGGTGATGTTGCTCACCGCCGGGCCGGACAGCACGGCGTGCGTGCAGTACGCGGCGACCTTCAGGGCGCCGCGCTCCTTCAGCGCGGCCGCAGCGGCGCACAGGGTGCCGGCGGTGTCGACGATGTCGTCGACCAGCACGCAGGTCTTGCCTTCGACGTCGCCGATGATGTTCATCACCGTGGACACGTTGGCGCGCGGGCGGCGTTTGTCGATGATCGCCAGGTCGGCATCGTCCAGACGCTTGGCCACCGCGCGGGCGCGCACCACGCCGCCCACGTCCGGCGACACCACGATCAGGTTGTCGGTGCCGTAGGCGCGCCAGATGTCGGCCAGCAGCAGCGGCGAGGCGTAGACGTTGTCGACCGGGATGTCGAAGAAGCCCTGGATCTGGTCGGCGTGCAGGTCCACGGTCAGCACGCGGTCGGCGTTGACCGCGCTGAACATCTTCGCCGCGACCTTGGCGGTGATCGGCACGCGCGAGGAGCGCATGCGCCGATCCTGCCGCGAATAGCCGAAGTACGGCACCACCGCGGTGACGCTGGCGGCGCTGGCGCGCTTGAGCGCGTCGATGATCACCAGCAGTTCCATCAGGTTCTCTGCACTGGGCGCGCAGGTCGGCTGGATCACGAACACTTCCTGCCGACGCACGTTCTCCTCGATCTCCACCTGCACTTCGCCGTCGGAGAAGCTGGAGACCATCGCCTTGCCGGGGCGCACGCCCAACTCGCGGCAGATGCTTTTGGCCAGGGGCTTGTTGGCGTTGCCGGAGAACACCAGCAGGTTGCGTTGGTCTTGCATGAGGGGTCTCTCGGGTGGCTGCAAAGAGCGTGTGGCGACGATAACGACGTGGATCAGGAAGCCAGGAGGAGCGATGCTTCTACCTGTTGAATCCCCGCACATGGATGTGCGGGCTTTTGCGAGGGACTCGCATAATGGCAGGGGCGGTAGGATTCGAACCTACGAATGCCAGGATCAAAACCTGGTGCCTTGGGCCTCTTGGCGACGCCCCTGCGTAAACCTGTGTCAAGCCTCCAGCGCGTCGAGCAGCGGCGAACGCGGGACGCCGCCTGCCACCCAGGCGCGCATCCCGTCCGGCAAGTCCGCCAGCGCGCGCACGGCGGCAGCGCGATCGGCGAACTCGACGAAACAACCGCTCCCCGACCCGGTCAGGCGTGGCGTACCGATCTGCGCAAGCGCCTGGAACGTGGCCTGGACGGCCGGTTCGCGGCGAAGCAGGACCGGCTCGAACGCGTTACCGAGCAGGAAACCTGAAACGAAGTCCGCTATTTTCGCGGGCGCAGCATCCCGCGTCAAATCCGGGGACTGGAACAGCGCCGCGGTGGGCACGTGCACGCCCGGATCGGCCAGCACGTACCAGGCTGGGGGCAGGGCGATCGGGGTCAGTTGCTCGCCCACGCCCTCGGCCCAGGCGTCGCGTCCACGCACGAACACCGGCACATCCGCGCCCAGCGACAGGCCGAGTTCGGCCAGGGCATCCTCGTCCAGCCCGGCGCGCCACAGCGCGTTCAGCGCCACCAGCGCGGTCGCCGCATCGGACGAGCCGCCGCCGAAGCCGCCGCCTGCCGGAATGCGCTTTTCGACGCGGATATCGACACCTTGCGCGACGTTCGCCGCTTTTTGCAACAGCCGCGCAGCACGCACCAGCAAGTCGTCGGCCTCGGCGACGCCGGCGACGGAGGGCCCGATCCGCGCCACCACGCCGTCCTCGCGCGGCCGCAGGTGCACCGTGTCGCCCCAGTCCAGCAGGCGGAACACGGTCTGCAACTGGTGGTAGCCGTCCGGCCGGCGACCGGTGATTTGCAGGAACAGGTTCAGCTTCGCCGGGGCTGGCCAGGACGACCAGCCCCCGTCATCGACGGCCCCGCTCATGGCGCGGGCACGCTCCAGGCGTCGACCAGCAGCCGCACCTTGGCGTCGCCGTTGCGCGCCTCGATGCGCCGCGGCAGCGCCGGACGGCCGTCGCTGGGCGGGTACCAGTCCTGGAATTCGATGTCCCAGCCCATCTGCCGCAGCGTGTGCGGCCGGCCCTGCGCGTCGTAGTCGACCCGCTCCGGCGCCTGCGCGTCGGTCGCCACCAGCCCGCGCACCCAGTCCGGCAGCAAGTTGACCGGGATCTCCCAGCCGGTCGCCTCCAGCAGCAGTTGTTCGGCGTTCTCGCCGTCGCGCGGCCCGCCTTCCAGCCCCTCCAGGCGCCCGGCCTCGGAGTGGCTGTCGCCGATCAGGCGCCAACTCTGCCGGGTCACCGGCGCACTGAGCTGCACTTCGTACTGCCGCTGACGCTGGGTCCAGTCGATGCGACCGCTGCCGCCGTTGCGCCCCTTGGTGATCGCCACCCGGCCCTGGAACGACCAGTCCGGATGCGCCTGCAGCCACTGCGCGCGCGCCGCCTCGGCCTGTTGCGCAGCGGCATCGGGCGCAGCGACGGCCGGCGCCGGCGTGCGGGTCGGCACCGCGCTGCAACCGGCCAGCGACAGCCCGGCGGCCAGCGCCCAGGCGGTGCGCAGACCAGCCCTCACGGTGCCACCTGTTCCAGGGCGCGGCGCAGCGCGCGATTGTCCGGATCGAGCTTGCGCGCCTCGTCGAAGTACTTGTTGGCCTCGTCGTGCTTGCCCTGCTCCCACAGCACCTGGCCGATATGCGCCGCGATCTCCGGATCCTTCACCAGGCTCCAGGCGCGGCGCAGTTGCACCAGCGCTTCCTGGGTCTTGCCAAGCCGGTACAGCACCCAGCCATAGCTGTCGATGATCGCGGCATTGTCGGGATCGGCGGTGCGCGCGCGGTCGATGAGCTGCAGCGCCTCGCGATAGCGCTTGGTGCGGTCGGCCAGGGTGTAGCCGAGCGCGTTCAGCGCGGCCACGTTCTCCGGCTCGGTGACCAGGATCTTGCGCAGGTCGGCCTCGGCGCGATCGATGCGATCACGGCGTTCCCACGACAGCCCGCGCGCGTACAGCAGCGCGTTGTCGTCCGGGTACGCGGCCAGGCCACGCTCGAACACCTGCAGTTCGCCGGCGTCGTCGCCACTGCGCTGGCGCAGTTCCGCCTCCAGCACATAGGCGTCGCGGCGCGCGGCATCGTCGGCCTCGGCGTCGTCCTGCAGCGCGCGCGCCTCGGCAAAGGCCGCGTCCTTCTGGCCGAGCGCGTACAACGCGCCGGCGGCGCGCAGCCGCGCCTCGCTGCGCAGCGGGCCGCCCGGCACGCCGCGGTACCAGTCCACCGCCTCCTGGTTGCGCTTGAGGAACTCGGCGATCTTGCCGAGCAGCAGGCGCCGCTCCGGATCGGGCCGGTCGGCGCCCTTGCGCAGTTCGTCGTACAGCGTGGTCAGGGCCGCGTTGTCCTGCAGCTTGGCCAGCATCGAAGCGCGCAGGCCATAGTTCTGGGTGGTCTGCGGCCCCAGCGCCAGGACCCGCGCTGCGGCGGCGGTGTCGCCGATGGCGTCGTAGGCATAGGCCAGCGCGGTGCGCAGTTCCGGGTCGCCCTCCACCTTGGGCTCCACGCCCTGCAGCAGCGCACGCGCCTGCTCGGTCTTGCCTGCCTGCTGCAGCTGCGTGGCATGCAGCAGCGCCACCCGCGGCTCCTGCGGGAAGCGCTTGACCAGTTGGTCGACGATGCGCTCGGCCAGCTTGGGCTGGTCCAGGCGCAGCGCCAGGCGCCCGAACTCCTGCCAGGCCTCGAGCTGGTCGGGGATGGCATTGGCGTCGAGCAACTGATCCAGGGCCTTGGCCGCCACCTCCGGATCGCGGTTGCCGCTGACCAGGGCGATCAGCGCGAAACGCCAGCCGCGCGGGTCCTTGTCGCGCAGCAGGGCCACCAGCAGGCTGCGCGCCTGGCGCAGGTTGCCGCTGCGCAGGGCGAGCGAGGCCTCGGCGCTGCGCATGGCCAGCGACTCGGGCGCGCGCTGCCGCCACAGCGCCAGGGCCTGGGTGGCAGCGGCGCTGTCGTTGGCGAGCATGGCGATGCGGGTGGCGCGTTCGGCCAGGCCGGCGTCGCCGGGACTGTCGTTGGCGGCCTGCAGGTACCAGCGCGAGGCGTCGGCCAGTTGCCCGGCCTGCAGGGCGAACTCGCCGGCCAGCACCGGCGTCATCACGTCCTGGGCGGGACTCGGCGCCTTGGCCGCGGCCGGTGCAGTCACGGCGGCGATTGCGGACAGCAGCAGAATGGTACGGATGCGAATCAATGCGGGCATCGGAAGCGGCCGGGCCGTAAAATGGGGCCCTGAATGGCCAGCAGCTTATCGCAAGCAACTGAACAGATGACGTTGTGGGTGCTCGGATTGAACCACCAGACCGCGCCGGTCGACCTGCGCGAACGGGTGGCATTCGCCGGCGACGCATTGCCGCGCGCGCTGCAATCGCTGCGCGCGCTGCCCGACGTCGCCGAGGCGGCGCTACTGTCCACCTGCAACCGCACCGAGCTGTACGCCATCGCCGGCGATGCGCAGCACCTGGCCGATTGGCTGGATTCGCATGCCGCCGGCCTGCACGGTTATCTGTATCAGCACCAGGACGCGGACGCGGTGCGGCACCTGTTCCGCGTCGCTACCGGGCTGGACTCGATGGTGCTGGGCGAGCCGCAGATCCTCGGCCAGGTGAAGGACGCCTGGTCGTTGGCGCGCGAGCACGGGGCGATGGGCAGCCGCCTGGACCGGCTGTTCCAGCAGACCTTCTCGGTGGCCAAGCGCGCGCGCACCGACACCCGGGTCGGCGCCAATCCGGTCTCGGTCGCCTCCACCGCGGTGCGCCTGGCGCAGAGCTCCTTCGCCCGGCTCAGCGAATCGACCGTGCTGCTGGTCGGCGCCGGCGAGACCATCGAGCTGGCCGCCAAGCATCTCAGCGAGGGCCGCGTGCGGCGCCTGCTTATCGCCAACCGCACCCTCGCCCACGCACAGGAACTGGCCAGCCGCCACGGCGGCGTGGCGCTGCCACTGAGCGAGCTGGAGCGCCACCTGCACGAAGCCGACGTGGTGTTCTCGGCCACCGCCGCGCGCGAGCCGGTGGTGACGCGGGCGCAGGTCGAACAGGCGCTGCGCGCACGCAAGCACAAGCCGATGCTGCTGTTCGACCTGGCGGTGCCGCGCGACATCGAGGCCGCCGTGGCCGACCTGGCCGACGCCTACCTGTACACCGTCGACGACCTGGAGCGCGCAGTCGAGGACAACCGTCGCGGCCGCCGCGAGGCCGCCGAGGCGGCCGAGGCGATCATCGACCTGCAGGTGGTGCGCTACATGGAGGCGCTGCAGGCCAGCACCCGCCAGGCGCCGCTCAAGCGCCTGCGCGCGCACGGCGACAGCACCCGCGACGACGTGCTGGCCAAGGCGCGGCAGCAACTGGCGCACGGCAAGCCGGCCGACGAGGTGCTGGAGTTCCTCGCCAACACCCTGACCAACCGACTGCTGCACCCGCCCACCGCGGCGCTGCGCGAGGCGGCGCTGCGCGGCGACGCCGAGCTGGCGCGCGCCGCCGAGCGCCTGTTCCCGGAGAAGCCGGGCTATTTCCACCCGATCCTGAAGACCGATGACACCGACCCTGCGCCGTAAGCTGGAGGCGCTGGCCGAGCGTCGCGAAGAACTCGAACGCCTGCTGTCCGACCCCGAGGTGGTGAGCGACAACACGCGCTTCCGCGATTACTCGCGCGAATTCGCGCAACTGGAGCCGGTCGCCGCCGCGCTGGCCGCCGAAGCCGCAGCCAAGGCCGACCTGGCTTCGGCCGAGGCGATGCGCGCCGATCCGGAACTGCGCGAGCTGGCCGAGGAGGAAATCGCGGCCGCGCAAGCGCGCCTGGCCGAGCTGGACGCGGAACTGGCGCTGCTGCTGGTGCCACGCGATCCGCGCGACGACGGCAACCTGTTCCTGGAAGTGCGCGCCGGCACCGGCGGCGACGAGGCGGCGATCTTCGCCGGCGACCTGTTCCGCATGTACGCCCGCTACGCCGAACGCCAAGGCTGGAAGGTGGAAGTGGAATCGGACAGCCCCGGCGAGCACGGCGGCTACAAGGAAGTCGTGGCGCGCATCGTCGGCCGCGGCGCCTACTCCAAGCTGAAGTTCGAATCCGGCACGCACCGCGTGCAGCGCGTGCCGGCGACCGAGTCGCAGGGCCGCATCCACACCTCGGCGGCGACGGTGGCGATCATTCCCGAGGCCGACGACGTGGAGGAGATCGCGATCAACCCAGCCGACCTGAAGATCGACACCTTCCGCTCCTCCGGCGCCGGCGGCCAGCACGTCAACAAGACCGAGTCGGCGATCCGCATCACCCACGTGCCCAGCGGCGTGGTGGTGGAGTGCCAGACCGAGCGCAGCCAGCACGCCAACCGCGACAAGGCGCTGAAGCGGCTCAAGGCGCAGCTGCTGGAGGCCGAGCGCAGCAAGCAGGCCGCGGCCGAGGCGCAGGACCGCAAGCTGCAGGTCGGCAGCGGCGATCGCAGCCAGCGCATCCGCACCTACAACTTCCCGCAGGGCCGCATCACCGACCACCGCGTCGAGGGCCTGACCCTGTACGACCTGCCGAACGTGATCGAGGGCGACCTGGATGCGCTGATCGGGCGCCTGAGCCACGAGCACCAGGTCGACGAACTGGCGCGCCTGAGCGACAGCCCATGAGCGTGCGCGTACGCCAGGCCGATGCGCACGACCTGACGGTCCTGGCGGCGTTGTTCGATGCCTACCGGCAGTTCTACGGGCAGGCGCCGGATGCGGCGACTGCGCACGCCTTCCTCGCCGCGCGCATGGCCCGCGCCGAGTCGGTCGTGCTGCTGGCCGAGCGCGATGCGCAGGCCGCCGGCTTCGTGCAGTTGTATCCGTCCTTCTCCTCGGTGCGGGCGGCACGGCTGTGGATCCTCAACGATCTGTACGTGGCGCCTGCGCACCGCCGCCACGGCGTGGCGCAGGCGCTGCTGCATGCCGCCGAACGCCACGCCGCGGACGACGGCGCGGTGCGCATCGTGCTGGAGACGGCGCAGGACAATCTCGCCGCGCAGGCCCTGTACCGCGCCTGCGGCTGGCAGCAGGAGCTGAGCGCGCAGCACTACGTCAAGACGCTGGTGCCATGAGCGCGCATCGCCCGCGGTCGGTCGCGGCCGCCACGGCGGCATGAACGGCGGCATCGACGAACGCCTGCAACTGCAGGCCGCAGTGCGGCGCGATCCGCAGGACTTCCTGGCCTGGGTAATGCTCGCCGACGCCGAACTCGGCGCCGGCGCGGTGGCGGCCGGCGAGCAGGCCGCGCTGCGCGCGCTGCAGTTGCGCCCCGATCATCCGGAGGCGCTGGCGCGCCTGGGCCGGGTGCGCTGGACCCAGGGCCGCCATGCCGAGGCCGCGCACGCGTTGCGCGAAGCGCTGCAGCAAGCTCCGCAGCACCCGGGCATCGCGGTGTGGCTGGGCCACGCGATGGAGGACAACGGCGAGGCCGAAGCCGCGGCGCAGGCCTACGCACATGCGCACGCCCTGCTGCCGCAGGAGCCATCGATCGCCGCCTACCTGCTGAACTGGCGCCGCAAGCTGTGCGACTGGCGCGGGCTGGACGCGCTGTCGCAGCAGGTGCGCAGCGCGGTGCGGCAAGGACACCCGGCGATCGAACCGTTCGCCTTCCTCAACGAGGACGCGGGCGCGGACGAACAACTGCGCTGCGCGCGCAACCGCGCCCAGGCGCTGGCGCGCACCGTCGCGCCGCTGCCGGCCGCGCAGGTGCGCCGTGATGGCGCGTTGCGTATCGGCTTCCTGTCCAACGGCTTCGGCGCGCATCCCACCGGGCTGTTGACCGTCGCCCTGTTCGAGCGCCTGCGTGCGCATGCCGACCTGCAGGTGCACCTGTTCGCGCTCAACGGCGACGACCGCAGCGCGCTGCGTGCACGCCTGCAGTCGGCCGCACACGCGTGGCACGAGGTCGTCGGGCAGCCGCATCGGCAGACCGCGCAACAGATCCGCGACGCCGGCATCGACCTGCTGTTCGATCTGCGCGGCTGGGGCGGCGGCGGCACGCCGGAAGTACTGGCGCTGCGTCCGGCACCGGTGCAATTGAACTGGCTGGCCTACCCCGGCACCTCCGGCGCGCCATGGATCGACTACGTGGTCGGCGACGCCTACGCGCTGCCGCCGGCGCTGGACGCGCACTACAGCGAGCGGGTGCTGCGGTTGCCGCGCGCGTTCCAGCCCTCCGACGACACCCGCGTCGTCGGCACCCCGCCCACGCGCCGCGATTGCGGCCTGCCCGAGCGCGGCACCGTGTTCTGCTGCTTCAACAACAGCTACAAGCTCGGCCCGCGCAGCATGGCGCGGATGCTGGAGGTGCTGCGGCAGGTGCCCGACAGCGTGCTGTGGCTGCTGTCCGGCCCGGGCCAAGCCGATGACCGGCTACGTGCGGCCGCCGCGACGGCCGGCGTGGACCCGACACGCCTGCGCTTCATGCCCAAGCTGGCGCACCCGGACTATCTGGCGCGCTACCGGCACGCCGACCTGTTCCTGGACACGCATCCGTACAACGCCCACACCACCGCATCCGATGCCTTGTGGGCCGGCTGCCCGGTGTTGACCTGCCCCGGCAGCACCTTCGCCGCGCGCGTGGCCGGCAGCCTCAACCATCACCTCGGCCTGGACGAGATGAATGCCGCCGACGACGCGGCGTTCGTCGCCACCGCGGTGCGCCTGGGGCGCGATCCCGCGGCGCTGCAGGCATTGCGCGAACGATTGCACGCACGGCGCGCGGACAGCGGCCTGTTCGACATGCAGGGCTTTGCCGACGAGTTCGCCGCGCTGCTGCGCGACACCGCGGCCCGCCACGGTTGGCAAGGCGGAGCCTCGGCCTGATCGATCGCTTGCGGATGCGCTGCACCGCCGATGGCCCCCTGACATCACATTCTTGAGCGCTTGGCGCGTGCAATGCCACGACACATCGCGCTGGCGGCGAGCGCAAGACGCAAGGTCTGAATGCCCACTTCCACTCGGATCGGTCTCGCTGCTTGACCTCTAGTTAACTTGAGGTCCGACACTGCATGCACGCTCCCCGTGCAGATCCCGCGATGTCGCTGTCGTCTCCCACTCCCCTGCCCCCTCCTCCCACACCCGCGCGCAGCATGCTGCTTGCCGAGGCCCCCATTCCTGACCGGACCGCACTGTTAGATTACGTGCGCGGCCTGTGCGACCACCGCCTGCAGGCCCTGACCTGGATGGAATCGCTGGGCGATGCCCCCGACCTGCTGTACGCGCGCTGCTGCTACGACGCGGCCCCGGAACTGCATGGACTGCTGCATGCAAGCCTGCCGGCGCTGCGACGGACGCTGCGCCGCTACCAGCGCATCCGCAGCGGCGTGTCCGATCCGCGGCGACCAGCGTCCTGTGTGGTGGTCGCACGCGTGCCGATACGCGATGCCGCACAGGCGCAGGCTCGCGCCGATGCCGCCTTCGCCGCGCTGCAGGATGGCCCGCACGCGCTGCGCGGGTTGATCGCCGCGCATCTGTACCTGTCCGACGACGGCCGCACCCTGCTCGAGTGCACCGAGTGGCACAGCGCGGATGCGCAGCGTCGTGCACTGCAACGCGAACCCGAGCGCCTGCCGCTGGCCGCCGATCGCGCCGCGCGCGTCAGCCGCTTCCGGCCACGTGCCCTGGTCCTGCCAGGCATGGACCTAGCCCAGCGCAGCCGCGGCTGAAGCGCCGGCGCAGGCAGGCTGTACGCCGGCCGGGCGAGCGGCTAGGCTGCCGGCATGAGCGCCAACACCGACTTCATCGCCTTGAACCTGTGCGTGCTGACTGTCTCGGACACGCGCACCCTTGAGCAGGACAGCTCGGGCGACTACCTGGTCGCCGCCCTCCAGGGCGTCGGTCATCGTCTGCATGCGCGGGCGCTGTTGCCGGACGATCGCTACCGGATGCGCGCCACGGTTTCGGCCTGGATCGCCGACCCCGATGTGGACGGCATCCTGGTCACCGGCGGCACCGGCTTCACCGGCCGCGATTCCACGCCCGAGGCGCTGCTGCCACTGCTGGACAAGGAGATGCCGGGATTCGGCGAGCTGTTCCGTGCGATCAGCGTCGAGGAGATCGGCACCTCCTCGCTGCAGTCGCGCGCCTTCGCCGGCATGGCCAACGCCACCTTCCTGTTCTGCCTGCCCGGCTCCACCTCGGCCTGCCGCACCGCCTGGGAGCGGATCATCGCCGCGCAACTGGATGCCCGCACCCGTCCCTGCAACCTGGCCACGCTGCGCCCGCGGCTGAAGGAATGACCTGGACTCCCGCATGCCCCTGGACACCACGTTGCGCCTGCTGGCCAAGGCCAGCGGCATGAGCGCCGCGGACATCGCCGCGGCCATCCCCCGCGCCGGCGCGGCCACGGTCAAGGCCTGGATGGCCGGTGAGAAGCTGCCCGGACGCGCCCAGCTCACCGCGCTGGCGCGCACCTTCGGCGTCCCCGCCGGTGCCCTGCTCGGCGAACTGGCCAGCCAACTGGACCCGGCGCGCACCCGCGGCGAACACGATCTGCTGCAGGCCTACCGCGCCCTCGACGCCCGCCAGCAGGGCGCGCTGCTGGAAGTGGCGCGCAGCATGGCCGGCACCGGTACCCGCAAGCGGAGCAGCAAATGAGTCACCTCAAGCGCAAGCAGTACAAGGCCCTGATGCAACCGCTGCAGCTGGAACTGACCGCGATGGCGCAGGCGGTGCAGCACAGCGGCGAGCGCGTGCTGGTGCTGTTCGAAGGCCGCGACACCGCCGGCAAGGGCGGCGCGATCCAGGCCATCGCCGAACACCTGAATCCGCGCCAGTGCCGCGTCGTCGCCCTGCCCAAGCCGACCGACCGCGAAGCCACGCAGTGGTATTTCCAGCGCCATATCGCACACCTGCCGGCCGCCGGCGAGATCGTGCTGATGGACCGCAGCTGGTACAACCGTGCCGGCGTGGAACGGGTCATGGGCTACTGCAGCGACGCCGAATACCACGCCTTCCTGCGCCAGACGCCGATGTTCGAGCGGCTGCTGGTGGACGACGGCATCCGCCTGTTCAAGTACTGGCTGTGCGTGGACCAGGCGCAGCAGGAAAAGCGGTTCGCCGAGCGCCTGCACGACCCGCTGAAGGGCTGGAAGCTGTCGCCGGTGGACCTGAAATCGCGCAGCCAGTACGCCGACTACACCCGCGCGCGCGAGGCGATGCTGGAAGCCACCCACCGCGACTACGCGCCGTGGACCCTGGTCGACTTCAACGACCAGAAACGCGGCCGCCTGACCCTGATCCGGCACCTGCTCGACCAGTTGCCGGAAACCCGCCTGCACGAACCGGACCTGGACCTGCCGCCGCTGAAGCACAAGCTGCACAAGGAGAAGTTCGGATTGCTGCAGCCGATTCCGTCGTATGACGTCGGGAATGGGGATTAGGGCGTCGGGATTGGGTGAAGCGTGCGTGCGGTCGTCGTGTGATCGCACGTTGTGGGCGCGCGCGGTTAGCCGCTTCGGGGAAACGGGTCGCGGCTGAAGCCGCTCCTACGCTGGATCGCGGCTCAGCGAATGCAAAGCGGGTCCTGCCTCCGGTAGGAGCGGCTTCAGCCGCGACGGGCGAAGCCGTCCAAGCCTCTCATCGCAAAGGCGTCGGGACTGAAGTCCCTCCCACAAGGAAAGCTCTGCGCTTCCGACACATCGGAGGGCGGTGCGGGCGCACCCGCAGCGCCAGCACGGGTCGGCTTTCCGAGTCGCGGCTGAAGCCGCTCCTACGGCGGCCCCGCGGCCAGCGGCGGTCGGAGGGCGACACCATGCGCACGCACGGAAGCGCGCATCCCAAATCCCGAATGCCCAATCCCGGGCGGCGGCCGCGCCACCCAGGCCACCGACACCCTCAGCCCGCCGCCTTCCCCTTGCCCTGCCCTGGCGCCGGGCCACCGGCGGCGGCGATCGCGCCTTCGATGTCCTTGGCGGTGACCGGCCCCAGGAACTGCTTGGCGAGCTTGCCGTCGGGCGCGATCAGGTAGGTCATCGGCAGGCCTCGCGGGGTGGCGAAGTCGGCCGGCGGCGCATAGGTGTCGACGATGACGATCGGATAGGCGACCGGATGCTGCTTCAGGAACGCCTGCATCTCCGCCGGCTCGATGTCCTCGTAGGCCAGGCCCACCACCTCGATGTTGTCGCGCATCACGTGCAGCGCCGACAGCTCCGGCATCTCCTTCAGGCACGGCGCGCACCAGGTCGCCCAGAAATTCACCACCACCCACTGCCCGCGGTGCGCGGCCAGGTCGTACTCGCGGCCGTCCACCGCCTTCATCTTCAGGGTCGGCTCGGGGCGGGTCTCCTGCACCACCGACGGTCCGGCCGCCGGTGCGGCGGGCGCCTCCGGCGTTGCCGGGGCGGACGGTGCGTTCGGCGCGGTGGACGGCGCGGTGGTCGCAGCGCCGTCGGCCGGCTTGGGCGTGGGCTGGCGGTCGCACCCGGCCAGCAGGGCGGCGGCGGCGAACAGCGGGAACAACAGGCGCATGACGGTCATGCAAGGTCTCCGATCTCGGTGTAGAGGTCGCCGACGCGACGCTTGAGCACGTCGCGCAACGGCAGTCGCAGTTCGTCCAGCGCGCGGCACGCCGCCTGGCCCAGGGCGTCGTCGCGGCACGGCAGGTAGGTCTCGACGACAGGGATGCGCAGCTGGCAATTCTCGTACAGCTCGGCCACCGGCAGGTCGCTCAGGTCGCGGGCCAGCAGCCAGTCGCCCTGCTCGGTGCGGCGGAGCAGGCGGATGCGCTCCAGTTCGCACAGCAGTTGCTGCATCAGCGAGTCGGTCAGCATCGGCTCCAGTTGCAGGATCTGGTCCTCCTGCAGTCCGCTGCCCTGCTTGCGCGCCTGCGCGAAACGCCCGAGCAGGCGCAGCAGGCCATAGATCTCGTAGCCGGCCGGCAGGCGCATCGAGGCCGGCTGGTAGCGGAAGGCGGCGATCGAGGAGGACACCGAGGCGCCGAGCAGGATCGCGATCCAGCTCAGGTAGATCCACAGCAGGAAGATCGGCACGAACGCGACCGTGCCGTAGATGCGCTGGTACGACTGGAAGCTGCCCAGGTACAGGCTCAGGCCCCACTTCACCAGCTCCAGCAATAGCACCGCCAGCAGCGCGCCGGGCACCGCGTGGCGCAGCTTGACCGTGTGGTGCGGCACCACCCGGTACACCAGGGTGATGCAGACGAACTCGATCAGCACCGGCGCCACGCTCAGCACCACCTGCGCCAGCAGCCGGCCCTCGCTGGTCTTGAACAGCGGCAGCGCGAAGAACCGCGCCGACACCGCCAGCGACGCCGCGGCCAGCAGCGCGCCGAGGGTCAGCACGGTCCAGTACACCAGGAAGCGGGTCAGCTGCGGCCGCGCCGACACCACCCGCCAGATCTGGTTGAAGGTCTGCTCGACGCTGTTGAGGGTGATCAGCAGCGAGACCACCAGCGCGATCACGCCGGCAGTGGTCAGTTGCCCGGCGCTGGCCGAGAACTGCCGCAGGTAGGACTCCACCGAACGCGCCGCCGCCGGCACGAAGTTGGAGAAGATGTAGTCGCTGAGCTGGTCGCTCCACTTGTCGAACACCGGGAACGCCGACAGCACTCCGAACACCACCACCGCCAGCGGCACCAACGCGAAGATGGTGGTGTAGGCCAGCGAGGCCGCGGCCTGGAACAGCCGGTCGTCGATGAAGCGCCGCCACAGGAAACCGGCGAAGCTGCGCATGCGCGCGCGGTCGCGCAGGCGATCGGCCCAGAGATTGACGGTGTCCAGCGGCTGCATCGGGCAAGGGTACCCGATGCGCATGGACGCCGGCATCGTCGATACTGGCGGCCGTTTCGATCCACGAGAGGGCCGCATGGCCGAGATTCTGGTCCTGTACTACAGCCGCGGCGGCTCGGTGGCGCGCCTGGCGCGGCAGATCGCGCGCGGCGTCGGCGAGGTGCCGGGCATGGCCGCGCGCCTGCGCACGGTGCCGCCGGTGGCCGCGGTCACCCAGACCAGCGCACCGCCGGTGCCCGACAGCGGCGCGCCGTACGTGGACGCCAGCGACCTGCGCGAGTGCGTGGGCTTGGCGCTGGGCAGCCCGACCCGCTTCGGCAACATGGCCGCGCCGGTCAAGCACTTCATCGACGGCCTCGGCGCCGACTGGGCCAGCGGTACCCTCGCCGGCAAGCCGGCGGCGGTGTTCACCTCGACCGCGTCGCTGCACGGCGGCCAGGAAGCCACCCTGCTGTCGATGCACCTGCCGCTGCTGCACCACGGCTGCCTGATCGTCGGCATTCCCTACACCGAACCGCTGCTCAGCAGCACCCGCAGCGGCGGCACGCCGTACGGCGCCAGCCACGTCGCCGGCGCCGACGACGATCCGCAGCCCAGCGAGGAAGAAGCGCAGCTGGCGCGTGCGCTCGGCCGGCGCCTGGCCGAGATCGCGCAGCGACTGGCGGGGCCATGAGCGGCGGGCGCCTGCGGGTGGCGCTGGGGACGACGCTGCTGGCGCTGGCGGCGCTGTTCGCGGCCTGGTTCCACGACGATCGCCACCGCCTGGCCGCCCTGCTGGTGTTCGCGCTGCCGCCGCTGCTGTTGGCAGTGGGCGTGCTGCGCGGCGCGGCGCTGGCGCGCTTCTGGAGCGGCGTCGGCGCGCTGCTGTGGTTCAGCCACGGGGTGATGACCGCCTGGAGCCACGCACCGCAGCGCGGCTACGGCTGGGCCGAACTGCTGCTGGCACTGCTGGTGGTGGGCCTGTCCAGCGCACCGGGCATCCGCGCACGCTTCGCCCGCCGCCGCGGCGCGGCCGGGCGCGACTGAGCGGCCGCCCCGCCGCGCCCGGTATCATGGACGGCCTGCGCGGCCACCGCCGCGTCCCGACACGCTTCTAGGAACGGCAATGGAAGAACTCCTGATCGTCACCACCGGCGGCACGATCGACAAGATCTACTTCGACGACAAGTCCGACTACCAGATCGGCGACCCGCAGATCGGCCAGATCCTCAAGGAACTGGGCGTGACCTTCCGCTTCACCGTCATCCCGATCATCCGCAAGGATTCGCTGCACATCACCGACGACGACCGCGAACTGATCCGCGCCACCATCGCCGCGCAGTCGGCGCGGCATGTGCTGATCACCCACGGCACCGACTCGATGGTGCAGACCGGCAAGGTGCTGCAGGCGATCGAGGGCAAGACCATCGTGATGACCGGCGCGCTGAACCCGGCGCGCTTCCGCGGCTCCGACGCCGAGTTCAACATCGGCTGCGCGGTCGGCGCGGTGCAGTCGCTGCCGGCCGGCGTCTACATCGCCATGAACGGGCGCATCTGGGATCCGCAGAAGGTGCGCAAGAACGTGGCGGCGAATCGTTTCGAAGCCGCCTGAGCGACCGCGATGTCCAAGGCCACGCGCGCGACCAAGGCGCTGGATGCGGCCGGCATCGCCTACCGGCTGCATCCCTACGACTACGAAGCCGAAGCCGGCGCCAAGGGCCTGCAGGCCGCGCAGGCGCTGAGCCTGCCGCCGGAGCGGGTGCTGAAGAGCCTGATGGCCTGGGTCGATACGCGCGCGGTCTGCGTGGTGGTCCCGTCCGACCGCCGCGTGCAGTTGAAGAAACTGGCCGCCGCCGCGGGCGGCAAGGCGGCGCGGATGATGGAGGCCGCCGAAGCCGAGCGCCGCACCGGCTACAAGGTCGGCGGCATCAGTCCGCTGGGCCAGCAGCGACCGGCGCCGGTGCTGATCGAGCAATCGGCATTGGGTGCGGGCAGCGTGTGGTTCAACGCCGGGCAACGCGGCCTGCTGCTGGAGATGGACGCCGCGCAGGTACTCAACGCGCTGCAGGCGCGTGCCTGTGATCTGTGCGAGTGATGGCAGCGTCGGCGCGGGTGGCATGACCTTGCCCATCGCCGTGCCGGACGGCGCCTGCGCCGTGGCATTGGCGGGTACCCGGATCCACGCGGTCGTGCCGGCGAGCGGATCCACACCACGACCGTAGCGATGGGCGGCAGGACGTAGCGCCATGCCGCGCCATGCGACAGCGCGCGCCGTTCACCCATAAAAAAGCCCCGCGCCGAAGCGCGGGGCGACCGAGAGTGGCAGCATCGGCATCATCCTGGCCGACCACTGCGATCCGGCACCGGGAGGTGCGCGGCGGCCGTCAAGCGACCGCCGCGACGGAGTGCCTCAGTAGTCGGCCTTCAGGCTGAGCCCGGAGAACGTGCTGTACGCCTTCACCCGCACGTAGTAGGTACCGGCCTGCGGGGAGTTGAAGGTGCAGCTTTCGTTGTTGCCGTTCTTGTACGGACGGCAGTCGTAGGCCGAATCGGTCGGCGCGCTGCCGAAGCGCACGTACAGGTCGGCATCGCCGCTGCCGCCGGAGGTGGTGACCACCAGGCTGCTGGCGCCGGACGGCACCTTGACCGTGTAGTTCAGCGAGGAGCCGCTGCTGGCGCTGAGGCCGGTGACCGCCACGCCGTCCTGCAGCTCGTTGCTGCTGCCACCACCGCCACCACCGCCGCTGCCGCCGCTCTGCGCCGCGGTGACCGCGGCGTTGGCGTCGAGCAGGCCGGCGCCGCAGCCCTGCGAGCAGGAGAAGCTGGCCGCGGTGTTCTTGATGGTGCTCTCCACCTGCGCCGGGGTCAGCGCGGTCGGCGCCACCGACTGCATCAGCGCGACCACACCGGCCACGTGCGGGGTCGCCATCGAGGTGCCGTTGTAGGAGGCGTAGCTCGGGTTGCCCGGAGTGGTGGTGCCGTCGTTGAGCGTGGACAGGATGCTCGAGCCCGGTGCGGAGATGTCGATGCCCGCGCCGTAGTTCGAGTAGCTGGCCTTGGCCCGCGACGAGGTGGTGGCGGCCACCGCGATCACGTTGTTGCAGTTGGCCGGCACCGAGCTGGACACGTTGGTCGAGCTGTTGCCCGCCGCCACCACCACCGTGGTGCCGCGACCGACCGCGCCGTTGATGGCGTTCTGGTAGGTGGTCGAGCAGGTGCCGCTGCCACCCAGCGACATGTTGATCACTTCGGCCGGGTTCTGGTTGGCCGGCACGCCGCTGACGGTGCCGCCGGAGGCCCAGGTGATCGCATCGGCGATGTCGGAGGTGTAGCCGCCGCACTTGCCGAGCACGCGCACCGGCAGGATCTTGGCCTTGAACGCGGTGCCGGCCACGCCGGTGCCGTTGTTGGTGACCGCGGCGATGGTGCCGGCCACGTGGGTGCCGTGCCAGCTGGAATTGGAGGCGGGCGAGCCGGAGTAGCACTCGCCGGCGGCAGCCCAGTCGCCTTCGTCGGCCGGGTTGCTGTCGCGGCCGTCGCCGTCGCGTGCGGCATCCGCATCGCTGATGAAGTCGTAGCCTTGCAGGACGTTGGCGTTGAGATCGGGGTGGCTGGTGATGCCGGTGTCGATCACCGCCACGACCACGCCGTCGCCGGTGGCCTTGTCCCAGGCCGAGCGCACGTTGATGCCGGCGTTGGTGGTGCCGAAGGCCCACTGGTCGCCCAGGCGCGGATCGTTCGGGGTCAGCGCGATGGTCATGCGCTGGTCGACCTCGACGTACTCGACGTTCGGGTCGGCGGCGATCTGCCGCATCAGCGTCTCGGCCTCGGCGCGGTCCAGCGGACGGCTGGCCTTGACCACTTCCGGCCCCACCGCCAGGCGGCGCAGGGGGGTCAGGCCGAGCGCACGGCCGTTCTTGGCCGGCAGCGCGGCGGCGGCCGACTGCAGCGTCGCGCGCAGCGCCGCCGAGGGCGCCGCAGCGGCCGCGGAGGCGCTGGAGATGCTGACCGGCGCGGCATCGCGGGTCTTGACGATGAAGCGCTGTACGGTCGGCTCGGAAGACAGGCCGGAGAGGTTCACGTCACCGGCGAAGGCTGGGGTGGCCAACAGCAGCGAGGTGAGAGCGGAGGCGCCCAGCACGACCAGCCACGGACGCTGGCGCGACCCACGATGCGACATTTCGGACATTCGGACTTCCTTTCGGTTGAGTAGCCGCCTGATGGCGGTGTTCCGCGCCGCACCGGTCCGGTCGAAACCTGAACCTGGCGTGCGTTGCGAGCCCGGTCGGATGGCGTGTTGCCGACCATTCATCGACGCTAGCTCAGTACAAGCGCGTATGGAGCAGGACGTGACGGAAATCCGTTGTACAAAACGAGGAAATGCAACAATCGTCGATGTCACAAAGAGAACTGCACCTCATTTTTGCTGCGGTGCAACATAGAAAGACGCCAAACTTGGCAAATCAGGGGCAGCTTTTTGGCTCCCGCGCGACACACGGGACAAAAAAAGGAGACAGTGGATACAGACGACAGAGGTCGCCTGCATGGCAGCCCATCATCGGGACGGACACCAAATGTCCGGGGAGCGGACTCCCGGGAAGGCGCGGAAGCGGGGGCGGCGACACATCGCACGCCCCGGCGCACCAGCGCGGACCTCGCCGGTGATGGCCAACGCTGTCGGATCATGCGCCAAGGGGCATGAGGTCCATTCGCCAGGGCGGCCGACAGCCGCCCCAGCGTTGGGCGTTCGGCTCAGCCCAGCCGCACCAGCCAGCCGTGGCGGTCGGCGACGCGGCCGTACTGGATGTCGGTCAGTTCCTGGCGCAGCGACAGGGTCACCGGGCCGGCGGGGGCGGTGAGGTCGCCCACGGCGAAGTCCTTGCCCTTGAGCTGGCCGATCGGGGTCACCACCGCAGCGGTGCCGCAGGCGAACACCTCGGCGATCTCGCCCGAGGCCACGCCGTCGCGCCACTCGTCGATGCTGACCTGGCGCTCCACCACCTGCATGCCGCGGTCGCGGGCCAGTTGCAGGATGCTGTCGCGGGTGATGCCTTCCAGGATGCTGCCCGACAGCGCCGGGGTGACCAGGCTGCCATCGCGCATCACCAGGAACACGTTCATGCCGCCCAGTTCCTCGATGTACTTGCCCTCGACCGGGTCGAGGAACAGCACCTGCGAGCAGCCCTGTGCCTGCGCCTGCTGCTGCGGCAGCAGCGAGGCAGCGTAGTTGCCGCCGCACTTGGCCGCGCCGGTGCCGCCCTTGGCGGCGCGCGCGTAGTCGGTGGACAGCCAGATCGCCACCGGCGCCACGCCCTTGGCGAAATAGGCGCCGGCCGGGCTGGCGATGACGTAGTAGCCGGCCTTCTGCGCGGCGCGCACGCCCAGGAAGGCCTCGTTGGCGATCATGAACGGACGGAAATACAGGCTGGTCTCCGGCGCCGACGGCACCCAGGCCGCGTCGACCGCGATCAGCTGCCGCAGCGATTCCACGAACAGCTCCACCGGCAGCTCCGGCAGCGCCAGGCGCTGCGCCGAGCGCTGCAGGCGCTTGCCATTGGCCTCCGGGCGGAAGGTCCAGATCGAGCCGTCGGCATGGCGGTAGGCCTTGATGCCTTCGAAGATCTCCTGGCCGTAGTGCAGCACCGAGGCGGCCGGGTCCAGCGCCAGCGGGCCGTAGGCGCGCACTTCGGCGTCGTGCCAGCCCTGCTCGCGGCTCCATTCGATGGCGACCATGTGGTCGGTGAAATAGTTGCCGAAGCCCGGCGCGGCGAGGATCTGCGCGCGCGCCTCGGCGCTGCGCGCGGCGGTGGACGGGGTCAGGCGGAACTGCGTGGACGGCTCGGTAGCGGACACCGGGAATTCCTGTGGTAGTCGAGGGATGGCCAGGGCCGCAGCGTCGTGGCGACGGCAGCGGCGGCGCCCGATCGGGCTCCGCCGCGACGCGCGAGGCGTCGCGCGCGGGTCAGAGCATGCCGGTTTCCAGACGCGCGGCCTCGGACATCATATGCCGGCCCCACGGCGGATCGAACACCAGCTCGACGTCGGCCTCGGCGATGGTCGGGATCATCTCCAGCTTGCTGCGCACGTCATCGACCAGGATCTCGCCCATGCCGCAGCCCGGCGCGGTCAGGGTCATCTTGACCTCGACGGTGCGCTGACCATCGTCGCGCGCGTGCATGGTCACGTCGTAGATCAACCCCAGATCGACGATGTTGAACGGGATCTCGGGGTCGAAGCAGGTGCGCAACTGCTGCCAGATCAGGGCTTCCACCTGCTCGTCGCCGGCGCCCTCGGGCAGTTCCAGCCCCGGCGGCGGCTCCTTGCCGATGGCGTCGCCGTCCTTGCCGGCGATGCGGAACAGGTTGCCCTCCACGAACACCGTGTAGCTGCCGCCCAGGGCCTGGGTGATATAGCCATAGCTGCCGGCCGGCAGGGTCACCGCGTCGCCCTGCGGCACCATCACCGCGGCGCAATCGCGTTCGAATTGGACAGGTTCGCTGCTGCGTGAGTACATGGGGGCGATATGGGGCCAGGCCCCGCCGGTGCAAGTCGTGCAGTTTATCCGAGTGCGCGGGGCGCGCGCCGGAAGTATCCTGTACGCCTTCTCCGGGAACATCGAATGCCGCCTTCCTCCACGCCGGCCAGGTCCTCGCACTGGCTGTGGCCCCTGCTGCTCGCCATGGGCTGTTTCACCGCACTGATCGCCTGGTTGCTGGTGGCGCTGTCGCTGGGTCGCCAGGCCGGCTGGATGGCCGTAGTGGTGGCGCTGGAGATCGCCTGGATGCTGCGCCTGGGCGGCCTGCCGCGCGGGCCGCTGCGCATCGCGGTGGCGATGGTCGCCACGGTCCTGGTGATCGTCGCCGCCAACTGGGGCATCGCCGCCGCGCAGATGGGCGCGGGGCTGGGCCTGAACGTGTGGGACTCGTCGCTGAAGATGGGCGCCCACTACGCCTGGACCCTGACCCTGCTGGCCAACAGCCCCGGCGATCTGCTGTGGCTGGGCATCGGCGTGGCCGCGGCGTATTTCAGCGCGCGCTGAGCCAAGGCCGGGGCGCAGCGGACGCCGCTGGCGTGGCGCGGCCTGAGGGCATCCCGATCATCCGCCCTCGCGCTGAAGCGCATCGCTTTTTGCAGGAGCGGCTTCAGCCGCGATGGGCGTTACCGGTAAGGTCCGGTCGCGGCTGAAGCCGCTCCTACGACTCCGGCTTACGTCACCCCTGCCCGCCTGCAACGGCTCAGTGGCCGCCGCCGTCCAGCGCCTTCAGTTCGCTGACCAGCGCGCCGGCCGCCTCGGCGCCGTCGCCGTAGAGCATGCGGGTGTTGTCGGCATAGAACAGCGCGTTCTCGATGCCGGCGAAGCCGGTGCCCTTGCCGCGCTTGATGACGATGACGTTCCTGGAATTGACCACGTCCAGGATCGGCATGCCGTAGATCGGGCTGGCCGGGTCGGTCTTGGCCACCGGGTTGACCACGTCGTTGGCGCCGATCACCAGCGACACGTCGGTGCTGGCGAACTCGGGGTTGATGTCGTCCATGTCGGCGATCAGGTCGTACGGCACGCCGGCCTCGGCCAGCAGCACGTTCATGTGCCCGGGCATGCGCCCGGCCACTGGGTGGATCGCGAACTTGACCTTGACCCCGCGCTCGATCAGCCGCTGCGCCAGCTCCCAGATCTTGTGCTGGGCCTGCGCCACCGCCATGCCGTAGCCGGGCACGATCACCACGCGCTCGGCGTAGGCCATCATCGCCGCCACGTCGCCGGCCTCGATCGGCTTCTGGCTGCCGGCGATCGCCTGCGCTTGGCCGCCGCCGCCGAAGTTGGAGAACAGCACGCCGCGGATCGGCCGGTTCATCGCCTTGGCCATCAGCCGGGTCAGCAGGATGCCGGCCGCGCCGACCATCATGCCGGCGATGATCAGCGCCTCGTTGCCGAGCACATAGCCCTCGAACGCCACCGCCAGGCCGGTGAAGGCGTTGTACAGCGAGATCACCACCGGCATGTCGGCGCCGCCGATCGGCAGGGTCATCAGCACGCCCAGGGCCAGCGCCAGCACGAAGAACAGCACGATCGCCAGCGGACTCAGGCTGATCGCGGCCCACGCGCCGACGCCCAGCATCGCCACGCACACCAGCAGGTTGAACGCCTGCTGCCCGGGGAAGGTGACGCGCTTGTCCAGGCGCCCGTCGAGCTTGGCCCAGGCGATGATCGAGCCGGACAGCGATACCGCGCCGATCGCCGAGCCGATCACCGCCAGCGCCAGCGTGGTCGCATCCGGCTGGCGCGCGGCCAGCGCGGCGATCGCGGCCTCGCTCCAGTGGGTGGTGTCACGGCGCATCAGGAACGAGAAGCGCAGCAGTTCCACCGCGCCGATCGCCGCCGCCGAGCCGCCGCCCATGCCGTTGTAAAGCGCCACCATCTGCGGCATGTCGGTGATCGCCACCTTCTTGGCCGAGATCCATGCCGCCGCGGTGCCGAGCGCGATAGCCAGCACGATCAACGGCAGGTTGTGCAGGCCCGGCAGCAGGAAGGTGGCGGCGGTCGCCAGCAGCATGCCGAAGCCGGCCCAGCGGATGCCGCTGCGCGCGGTCCTGGGCGAGGCCATGCGCTGCAGGCCGAGCAGGAACAGGGTGGCGGCGACCAGGTAGCTGCTCTTGATCAGGATCGGCAACAGTTCCATCAGCAGGCGTGCTCCGAAAAAGGACATCTGCCCGAGCGGCAGCAAGTAGGAAAGAAAGACCAGTGCGATGCCGAGCAACGCGAGCAAGGCGGCCACGGCCAGCGCCGCGGCGAGGCGCCACTGCCGCGCATTCAATCCTTCGCCTTGGTCTTGGCGGCGTCCGGCTTGCTGGACTTGAACATGTCGAGCATGCGCTCGGTCACCACGTAGCCGCCGGCGGCGTTGCCGGCGCCGAGCAGCACCGCGACGAAGCCGATGGCCTTTTCGAGGGTGGTGTCGGCATGGCCCAGCACCACCATCGCGCCGATCAGGACGATGCCGTGGATGAAGTTGGAACCGGACATCAGCGGGGTGTGCAGGATCACCGGCACCCGCGAGATGATCACATGCCCGGCGATGGCCGCCAGCATGAAGATGTACAAGGCCACGAACCCGTCGCTCATCGCACTGTTCTCCCGGGCGCCGCGCCCGTCCGCCGCATCATAACCGTCTGCTGAACCGCTGTGCGATGCCGCCGTGCCGTTCCACCAGGCCCGCGGCGATAGGCAGGTCAACCGCGGCCGCCGCGGCGCGTTAACCACGGCATCCCCCCGCCAGGAAGCTAAGCTGTGCTGGTGAGTACGCCCGCCCTCGCACCGCCGTCGACCGATGCCGACACCGCGCAGCGCCCGCTGCCGGCGTCGCTGGACGCGTTCCTGGCCGAGATCGGGCCGCGCGCATTCCGCTTCGCCGAAGCCGGCCTGCGCCAGCGCGAGGACGCGCTGGATGCGGTGCAGGACGCGATGATCAAGCTGCTGGCCTACCGCGAGCGCCCGGCGCAGGAATGGACGCCGCTGTTCTGGAGCATCCTGCGCCGGCGCATCATCGACCTGCAGCGCCGCCGCAATTTCCGCCTGCGCTTCTGGGCACCGACCAGCGAACGCGACGCGGACAGCCCGCCGGACTGGGCCGACGACGGCCCCAATCCGTCCGAGCAGCACGAGCGTCGGCAGACCCATGCGCGCCTGGTGACGGCACTGCGCGCACTGCCGGCCCGGCAGCGCGAGGCGTTCACCCTGCGCGTGCTGGAGGAGCTGGACGTGGCCACCACCGCACGCGCGATGGGCTGCTCGGAAGGCTCGGTGAAAACCCATCTGTCGCGCGCCCGCGAGGCGCTGCAGAAACAACTGGAGGACGTCCGATGACATCCGATCCCATCCGCTCCGCGGACTTCGACGCGCGCCTGCGTGCCGTCCACCAGGCCAGTTTGCAGGCCCTGCCCGCGCCGACCCTGGCGCGGCTGCGCGCCGCGCGCCAGCAGGCCAGCCAGACGCGCACGGCGCCATTCCTGCGCCGGGGCTGGCTGCTGGCGGCGGTGCCGGCACTGCTCGGTGCGGCGCTGGGCGTGCACCTGCTGCTGCGCCCGGCACCGTCGGTACCGATCACCAGCGCCAGCGCCGTCGCCGGCACGACTGCGGTGGCGCCGACGCCGACGGGCGCCAGCGCAAGCACCGACAGCGACCAGGCCGCGAGCGCGACCGCGATGCTGGACGAAAATCCCGACCTGTACCTGTGGCTGGGTTCCGATACCTCGCTGGCAATGGAATGAACCCGATGACTCGCCTGATCCGATATTCCCTGGTGCTGGCGCTGCTGGCCGGCAGCGCCGTCGCGGCCTTCGCCGCGCCGCCCCCGCCGGGGCCGCCGCCTCCGCCACCGCCTTTCGCCGCAGATCGCGACGACGATACCGGTCCGCCGCTGCCCGACTGGGAACACCTGAGCCCGCAGCAGCGCGAGTTGCTGATCGCGCCCCTGCGCCAGCGCTGGAACGACACCCCGCAGCAACGCCGGCGCATGTTCGAGCATGCGCAGCGCTGGCAGTCGATGACCCCGGAGCAACGCGAGCAAGCGCGCAAGGGTGCCCGCCGCTACGAGGACATGAACCCGCGACAGCGCGAGGAGGCGCGAGTGCTGTTCGACCGCATGCGTGCGCTGCCGCCGGAGCAGCGCAAGGCGCTGCGCGACCGCTGGGAAGCGATGACGCCGGCGCAACGCGCCGCCTGGATCCGCGCCAATGCCGGCCCGGACGAGCGGCCGCCGCCGGATGCTTCCAGGTAAGCGAACCGCGGCGCCGGTCCAGGCCTGATGCGCGTGGCGCGCGCGTTGTCGCGTCGCCATGTTCGGGCGCATGGACTCCAGCGCCGCAGAAATCACCTCGCGTAGGAGCGGCTTCAGCCGCGACCGGGTTTACCGGGAAGGCTGTCGCGGCTGAAGCCGCTCCTACGGAAGTCGCCCTCCAGTCGCGACGCGGCGTTTCGGTAGCGCCCGTCGCGGCTGAAGCCGCCCCTACACGGGCGACCGTGCCAGCAGATCAGCGCCGACCGAGCCGGCGCCCACCATCGCGGCCGCGCTCACGCCGTCCAGCGCGTCTTCGCCAGCAGTTCGTCGTTCCAGTCGTAGGCGATCGCGCCGTCCTTCAGGAACAGCGCGACGAAGTTGTAGACGTTGCGCGCGTACATCTCGCTGGCATGCACCGCGCCCATGCTGGCCAGGTCCAGCGGACCGGCGATGGTCACCCCGGCGTGTTCGATGGTCTCGCCCGGCCGGGTCAGTTCGCAGTTGCCGCCGGTCTCGGCGGCCAGGTCGACCACCACGCTGCCCGGTTTCATGCCGGCGACCATCGCCGCGCTGAGGATCTTCGGCGCCGGCCGCCCCGGCACCGCGGCGGTGCACACCACCACGTCGATGCCCTTCAGGTGCTCGGCCAGGCGACGCTGCTGCTCCGCGCGTTCGTCGTCGGTGAGTTGCCGCGCGTAGCCGCCCTCGCCGGCGGCGCTGACCCCCAGGTCGAGGAACTTGCCGCCCAGCGACTCGATCTGCTCGCGGGTTTCCGGGCGCACGTCGAAGCCTTCCACCTGCGCGCCCAAGCGCTTGGCGGTGGCGATGGCCTGCAGGCCGGCCACGCCGGCACCGACGATCAGCACCTTGGACGGGCGGATGGTGCCGGCCGCGGTGGTCAGCATCGGGAAGAAGCGCGGCGCCAGCTGCGCGGCGATCAGGGTGGCCTTGTAGCCGGCCATGCCGGCCTGCGAACTGAGCACGTCCATGGCCTGCGCACGGGTGGTACGCGGCAGCCGCTCCAGCGGAAAGGCGACCAGTTGCCGCGCCTGCAGCGCCGCCGCGCGCGCCGGATCGGCCTGCGGCTGCAGGATGCCGACCACGCCGGCGCCCTCCTTCAACTGCTCCAGCGCCAGCGCCGGCAGCGGCTGCACGCAAAGCACCAGATCCGCCTGCGCCGGGCTGTCGGCATCGGCCAGGCTGGCGCCGGCGGCTAAATACGCGTCGTCGACGAACCCGGCCGATACGCCGGCCTGCGGCTCGACCCGCACCTGCGCGCCCAGCGCGACCAGTTTCTTGACCGTCTCCGGCGTGGCCGCCACGCGGCGTTCGCCCTGCGCCGATTCCTTCACCACCAGCACCTGCACTGCCATGCGAATCCCCGTGCCTGAGTCCGTCGTCCGCGCCGATCCTACAGCGTCCGCACGCCGGGTGGAGGCTCGCCCCCGCCAGGCGGCGCGGGTCGGCGGGTCGGCATGTCGGAAACTCGGATGCGCTGGCATCAGCCGCGCTCCACGCGGATGTTTGAGGGCGAGACATCTCCCGATGCACCCGGGCGCATCACCGCATCGGGATGGGACTGGCCGGCCGGGAACATGTACAGCGGCGACATGCGGTCGCCAACGGGGAACCACCGCAGGCGCGACCTGCCGCCTCGTCGCGGTGGAAGACGAACGCGGCAACGCCATGCCGACTTGAGTCGGGCGGCACACCGGCAGATGCCAGCAAGGCGCCTGCCGTTGTGGATCGCGCCTGGGCCTACAGGATGTACCGGCTCAGGTCCGGATCCTGCACCAGTTCGCCCAGGTGCGCGTCGACATAGGCCGCGTCCACGGTGACGCTCTGTCCATCGCGGTCGGGGGCTTCGTAGCTCAGCGTGTCGAGCAGGCGCTCGAGCACGGTGTGCAGGCGCCGCGCACCGATGTTCTCCTGGCGCTCGTTGACCAGGAACGCGATCTCCGCCAGGCGCGCGATGGCGTCGTCGGTGAAGCGCAGGCTCACGCCCTCGGTCAGCAGCAGCGCTTCGTATTGCTTGGTCAGCGCCGCCTTCGGCTCGGTGAGGATGCGGATGAAGTCGTCCTTCGACAGCGCCGACAGCTCCACCCGGATCGGGAAGCGGCCCTGCAGCTCCGGAATCAGATCGCTGGGCTTGGCCAGATGGAACGCGCCGGAGGCGATGAACAGGATGTGGTCGGTCTTGACCGTGCCGTACTTGGTGCTGACGTTGGACCCTTCCACCAGCGGCAGCAGATCGCGCTGCACGCCTTCGCGCGAGACGTCGCCACCGGTGGCGCCGGCCTCGCTGCGCTTGGCCACCTTGTCGATCTCGTCGATGAACACGATACCGTGCTGTTCGCAGGCCTCGATCGCCGCGGCGCGCACGTCGTCCTCGTTGACCAGCTTCCCGGCCTCTTCCTCGATCAGCAGCGGCCGCGCAGCCTTGATGGTCAGCTTGCGCGACTGCGACTTGCCGCCGCCCAGGTTGGAGAACATCTGCCGCAGCTGCTGGCCCATTTCCTCCATGCCCGGCGGGGTCATGATGTCCATGCTGACGTTGACCGCGACATCCAGTTCGATCTCGCGCTCGTCCAGTTCGCCGGCACGCAGCATGCGCCGGAACTTGCTGCGGGTGTCGCTGTCCTGCGCCGACGGTTCGTTGCGCGCGGCTTCCGGATCGAAGCCGATGCCGGCGCTGCGCCGCGGCAGCAGCGCATCGAGGACGCGGTCTTCGGCGCGTTCCTCGGCCTGCGTGCGCACGCGGGTCTTGGCCTGCTCGCGGTACAGCTTGACCGCGGTATCGGCCAGATCGCGCACGATCTGCTCCACGTCCTTGCCGACGTAGCCGACCTCGGTGAAGCGCGTGGCCTCGACCTTGACGAACGGCGCATTGGCCAGCGTCGCCAGGCGCCGCGCGATCTCGGTCTTGCCGACGCCGGTGGGACCGATCATCAGGATGTTCTTCGGCATCACTTCGTTGCGCAGCGCATCGGGCAACTGCATGCGCCGCCAGCGGTTGCGCAGCGCGATTGCCACCGCGCGCTTGGCCTCGTGCTGGCCGACGATGTGGCGGTCCAGCTCCTGCACGATCTCGCGCGGGGTCATGGTTGAACTATCGGGATTTGGCATTGGGGATTGGGGATTCGTAGAAGCGGAGTAGGAACGATCGATGCAATGTCAGGCACAGGGACAGGAGCGCTGTTGCGAATCCCCAATCCCGACTCCCGAATCACAGCTCTTCGACCACCACATTGCGATTGGTGTAGATGCAGATGTCGCCGGCGATGTTCAGCGCTTCGACGGCGATGGTGCGCGCGTCCAGCGTGGTGTGGCCGAGCAGCGCGCGCGCGGCCGACAGGGCATAGGAGCCGCCGGAGCCGATGGCGATGATGCCGTCCTCCGGTTCGATCACGTCGCCGGTGCCGCTGATGATCAGCGAGGTCTCCTTGTCGGCCACCGCCAGCAGCGCCTCGAGCTTGCCGAGGCGGCGCTCGGTGCGCCAATCCTTGGCCAGTTCGACTGCGGCGCGGGTCAGTTGGCCGTGCTTCTCCAGCTTGGCCTCGAACAGCTCGAACAGGGTGAACGCGTCGGCAGCGGCGCCAGCGAATCCGGCCAGCACCTGGCCCTCGCGGCCGAGCCGGCGCACCTTGCGCGCATTGCCCTTCATCACGGTGTGGCCCAGGGTCACCTGGCCGTCGCCGGCCACGGCGACGCGGCCATCGCGGCGCACCGACAGGATCGTGGTGGCGTGGAAAACATTGGGGTTCTGACTGGGATCCATGCGGCCTCCGGAGCGATGACTCAGGTGTGGGGGCTGGCGGCGCGCGGTTCAAGCGTCGCCGTGAGCGGACGGGTCATCGCCGAGCCGGGCATGCGCCGGCCGCGCCAGATCGACGGCGATACCCCAGGCGAGGTACCAATCCTCGCCGTCGGTTTCGATCGGATGCGGGGTGCGCCCGGCGCCGTTGCCGCAGGCCAGATCCTGAGCCGCGCAATCGCTGTCGCAGCCCCAGCACAGCCGTTCGGGGTGGCGCGGCGCCAGCGGAAAGGGTTTGGCCATCGATGCGCCCTCGCAACGCGGGAGGGCAGTGTCGTCCCGCTTTTGCCGACTCGCCTTGATCCAGAACAAGCGCGGGCGCGATGGCAACCGTGCAGTCGCGATGCAGCGCTCAGGACTTGCGCTTGGCGCGCGGGTGCGCCGCGTCGTAGACCTTGGCCAGGTGCTGAAAATCCAGGTGGGTGTAGATCTGCGTGGTGGCGATGTCGGCATGGCCGAGCAGTTCCTGCACGCCGCGCAGGTCGCCGGAGGATTCCAGGATGTGGCTGGCGAAACTGTGCCGCAGCATGTGCGGATGCACATGCTTGAACAGGCCCTGGCGCCCGGCCAGTTGCTTGATCCGGATCTGCACCGCACGCGCACCGATCGGCGCCCCGCCGCGCCCCGGAAATACCGGTGCCGCGGCCTCGCCCCGGCTCTCCTCGCGCCACGCCAGCAGCGCGCTGCGCGCATGCGAGCCGACCGGCACCAGCCGCTGCTTGTTGCCCTTGCCCAGCACGCTGACCATGCCGGCGACGAAATCCAGATCGCGCCAGCGCAGCGCGCACAGTTCGCTCAGGCGCAGGCCGGAGGAATAGAACAGCTCCAGCAGCGCGCGATCGCGCAGGCCCAGCGGCGCATCGGTCGGCACTTCGACCAGGCGCACCGCCTCGTCGGCGTCGAGGACCTGCGGCAGCTTGCGCGGCGCCTTCGGTGCGCGCAGTGCCGCGGCCGGGCTGGTGGCGATGTGGCCGTGCTTGAGCAGCCACGCATAGAAACTGCGGCACGCCGACAGGCGCCGCTGCAGGCTCTTGGGCGACAGCCCGCGACGGTGTTCGGCGGCGATGAAGTTGCGCAGTTGCGCGGCATCGAGCGCGGCCGGTTCGCCGAGCAGGTTGGCCGCCGCCCACGCCTCCAGCGCCGCCAGGTCGCGCCGGTACGCGTCCAGGGTATGCGCGGACATGCGCCGCTCGACCTGCAGGTAGGCGAGGAAAGCCGGGATCATGCGACGCGACCGAGGTGCGCCGGATGTCGGGTCGCTGTCCTCGCAGCGCAAGGCGATCGCCTTGCGAGGGAGTTTCGCTGGCGTGCCCGCTGCCATGTCGCGACAGCAGCGGCGGGACAGCGTGCGGGACGGACCACGGCGGCGGCGCAGCGCAGGCGCACCGCAGCGGCGGCAAGGTCGTCCCGGGTTGCGGGCCCGGGGCTCCGCGTCCCGGCCCGGCTCATCGCTGCAACGCCACCGCCAGCGCTTCGCCCATCATGCGCAGGAACAAGGTGCCCATGCCGGGATAGAACCGGTTCGGGTCGCGGCTGCCCACCGCGATCAGGCCCAGGCCCGGCAGCGGCAGCAGCGCAGTGGATTGCACCTCGTCCACGCGCTCGCCGTACAGCAGCGCCTGCTTTTCCGGTTGCAGGCGGCCGCAGATCGGCTCGCCATCCTTCAGGCAATCGCGGAACGGCGCCAACCGCGCATCGTCGGCCGCCAGCACCTGCAGCCACGGCGCCTGCTCCAGGCCGGGCAAGGGCTGCAGCAGCACGATACTGACCAGGTCGCCCTGGAAATCCTCCTGCAGCGACGCGGCCATCGCGCGCACGCTGTCGGCGGCGCTGTGCTGACGCATCAACGCCAGGGTCAACTGGTGGGTACGCACCGCCAGCCGTTCGTTGACCTGCGCATTGGCGGCCAGGTCGGCCAGCCGCCGCGACAGTTCGCGGTTCTTGTCGCGCAGCACCTCCAGCTGGTAGCTGGCCAGCGACGCGGTCGGGCCGTCGTCGCGCGGTACCACCAGGGTCAGCGCCAGGTCGGGAAACTGTTTCAGGAAGCCGGGATGACGCCGCAGCCACGCCGCCACCTCGTGCGCACCGAGCTTGTCGTGGCTGTCGCTCATCGGATCCATTCTCCATCGAAGACGAACGTCGCCGGCCCGGACATCACCACCGGTGCGGTGTCGTCCGGCCACTGCACGCGCAGCTCGCCGCCGGGCAGGCTGACGCGCACGTCGCGCTCGACCCGGCCGCGCTGCATCATCACCGCGGCCGCCGCGCAGGCGCCACTGCCGCAGGCCAGCGTCTCGCCGACACCGCGCTCGTACACGCGCAGGCGCAGGTGGCCGCGGTCGATCACCTGCACGAAGCCGACGTTGACCGAATCCGGGAACGAGGCGTGCTGCTGCAGCAACGGCCCCAGGCGTTCCACCGGCGCCGCATCGACCAGGCCCACTTCCAGCACCGCATGCGGGTTGCCCATCGACACCGCGCCGAAGCGCACGCTGCCGCCCTGCAGCGGCAGCACGTACTCCTCGCGCGCACGCGGGAAGCCGACCAGCGGCACATCTTCGGGGGCGAAGCGCGGCACGCCCATCGCCACGGCGAATTCGCCGGTGGCGCTGCGGGTGATGTGGTGACTGCCGGCGGGGCTTTCGATGACGAAATCGTCCGTGGCCGGCGCATTGCCGTCGCGTACCAGCCAGGCCGCGACGCAGCGCGCGCCGTTGCCGCATTGTCCGGCGGCGCTGCCGTCGGTGTTCCAGATGCGGTAGCTGGCCACGGCCGCGGCATCGCGCGGCGCCTCGATGGTCAGGATCTGGTCGCAACCGACGCCGAAGTGGCGGTCGGCCAGACGCTTCGCCAGTGCGGCGTCCGGCGGCGGAGTGCCGTCGCGCAGGTCGAGCACCACGAAATCGTTGCCCGCGCCCTGCATCTTGCTGAAACGCAGGCGCGCGGCGTGGCGGGCCTCACTCATTCCCATTGGTGGGCGTGGTGGTGTCGTTGGCCGGCGGGCGCTGCCCGTCCACCGGCTGCGCCTGCCCGGCGGGATCGGTGGTCGCCGGCGGCGTCGCGTCCGGCGCGGGCGTGGCAGGCGCGGCTTCCACCGGCACCGGCTTCTGCGGCATCACCAGCGGGCCCTTGTTGCCGCAGCCGGCCAGGGCCAGCAGCGCAGCGGCGGAGAGGACGAGACGGATCGGAGAAGAGGACGATGTGCTCATGCCCCGAGTATAGCCATACCGCCATGAACCGGCTGTGCCGCGGTCGCACGCCGCGACGCGCTCACGCGCGCGGCGGTTCCGGCCGCCACCACAGCCACAGCGCCACCGCGCTCATGCAGCCGATCGCCAGCACCTGCACCCACAACCGATGCACGAACAGCAGCAACACCAGCGCACACGCGGCCATGGCCAGCGTCGCCATCCACTTGCCGCGCCGGCTGACCGCGCCATGTCGCTCCCAGTCGCGGATGCTGCGGCGGAAGCGCGGATCGCGCAGCAGGCGCCGGCGCAGCCGCGGCGAACCACGCGCGGCGGCGTAGGCGGCGATCAGCACGAACACCGTGGTCGGCAAGCCCGGCACGAAGATGCCGACGATGCCGGTCGCCAGGCTGGCGTAGGCCAGCAGCCACCAGGCCCAGCGGAAACGGGAGTGCGTGCGCATCGCGGCATGATAAGCCTGCGCAGGTGCAGGCAGACGTCGACCCGGTACTGGCGCGACGCTGGGTGGCTGCAGGAGCGGCTTCAGCCGCGACGCGGGGCGCCATCGGGGCGTTCGATCTCGCTGCAGTCGGGACTGAAGCCCCTCCCACAGGGCGTTGCCACGCCATCAGCGCAGGTGCCGACTTTCTCGCGCAGTGGAACCAAGCAATGTGCCGCTGTAGGAGCGGCTTAAGCCGCGATGATCGAAGCCTTCGGCTATCCGATCTCCGCGCAGTCGGGACTGAAGTCCCTCCCACAAGGCATTGCCATGCCGCCAGCGCTGCTGCACGTCATGGCACATCCGATGACCGAACCGTTGCAGGCTCGACTCCACCGTATGACTCCCTTGTGGGAGCGGCTTCAGCCGCGACGCGGGACGCCACAGGCCATCCGCCATCCGCCATCCGACCGAGCATGGGGATGGGCAGGCCTGACGTCAGCCGCCCCACCAGTACATCGGCCGGCCCGCAGGCCAGCCGATGCTTGCAGCCCTCACTTGGCCGGCTGCTCCACGCCCAACTGGTCCAGCATGAAGGCGTAGGACTCGGCCATTTCGCGGTAGCGACGGAAGCGGCCGGACTTGCCGCCGTGGCCGGCTTCCATGTTGACGCGGAACACGATCGGCTGGTTGCCGGTGTCGTTCTCGCGCAGCTTGGCCACCCACTTGGCCGGCTCCCAGTACTGCACCTGCGAATCCCACAGGCCGGTGCCGACGTACATCGCCGGATAGGCCTGGCGGGTGACGTTGTCGTAGGGCGAGTAGCTGAGCATGTAGTCGTAGTACGCCTTCTGCTCCGGATTGCCCCACTCGTCGTACTCGTTGGTGGTCAGTGGGATGCTCGGGTCGAGCATGGTGGTGACCACGTCCACGAACGGCACCTGCGCCACCAGCACGCGGTAGTCCTTGGGCGCCATGTTCGCCACCGCGCCCATCAGCAGGCCACCGGCGCTGCCGCCGGCCGCGGAGACGCGATCCGGTGCGGCGTAGCCCTGCTGCACCAGGCCGCGGGTGACGTCGATGAAGTCGGTGAAGGTGTTCTTCTTGTGCAGCAGCTTGCCCTGGTCGTACCAATCGCGGCCCATTTCCTGGCCGCCGCGGATGTGCGCGATGGCGTAGACCACGCCGCGGTCGAGCAGGCTCACCACCGGCAGGTTGAACGCCGGATCGGTGGACATGCCGTAGCTGCCGTAGGCGTACTGGTACAGCGCGGCGCTGCCGTCCTTCTTGAAGCCTTTCTTGTAAACCAGCGACACCGGCACCTTGACCCCGTCGCGCGCGGTCACCCAGACGCGCTCGGTCTGGTACTTGCTGGCGTCGTAGCCGATCACCGGCTGCTGCTTGAGCAGCTTGCGCTCGCCGGTGCGGGTGTTGAGTTCGTAAGTGGTGGCCGGGGTGGTCAGCGAGGTGTAGCTGTAGCGCAGCCACGGCGTGTCCGGCTCGGCATTGATCGACAGGCCCATCGAATACGCCGGCTCGTCGGCCTTGACGTACTCCTCCTTGCCGTCGGCGAAGTGCAGGCGGATCCGCTCCAGGCCGTCGGAACGCTCGGCGATGGCGGTGAAGCCGTCGAACAGCTCGAAGCCGTCGATGAACACCTTCTCGTCGTAGGGCAGCCAGCTCTGCCACTGGCTGCGCGACGTGGCGCCGTCGGGCGCGGTCATCAGCGCGTAGTTCTTGGCCTTCCAGTTGGTGCGGATCACCCAGCGGCCGTCGAAGTGGTCGGCGTGGTACTCGACGTCGCGCTCGCGCGGCGCCAGCACGGTGAAGCGCTGCGGATCGGCGGCCGGCGCATAGCGCTGCTCGGAGGACACGGTGCTTTCGACGCCGATGACGATGTACTTGTCGTCGCGGGTACGGCCCACGCCCATGTAGAAGCTGTCGTCCTTCTCCTCGTACACCAGTGCGTCCTGCGCGGCGGGCGTGCCAAGCACGTGCTTCTTGACCCGCACGGTCAGCAGCGTCTCCGGGTCGTTCTCGACGTAGAACAGGGTCTTGTTGTCGTCGGCCCAGACCACGTCCGGCGACACGCCGGGAATGCGGTCGGCATAGACCTCGCCGGTGTCCAGGTTCTTGAAGCGCACCACGTACTGGCGGCGGCCCACGTCGTCCTCGGTCCAGGCCAGGATGCGGTTGTCCTGGCTGACCGCCGCGTCGCCGACGCTGAAGTAGCCCTTGCCGGCGGCCATGGCGTTGACGTCGAGCAGGATCTCCTCCGGCGCCTCCATGCTGCCCTTGCGGCGCGCCTGGATCGGGTAGTCCTTGCCGCTCTCGTAGCGGGTGTAGTACCAGTAGCCGCGCTCGCGGTACGGCACGCTGCTGTCGTCCTGCTTGATGCGGCCGACGATCTCCTGGTACAGCCGGTCTTCGAGCGGCTGCAGCGGCTTCAGCACCTGATCCGCGTAGGCGTTCTCGGCATTGAGATAGGCCAGCATCTGCGGGTTCTTGCGCGTGTCGTCGCGCAGCCAGTAGTAGGCGTCCTGGCGAACGGCGCCGAACGGCGCCTTGACCGCGTGCGGCTGCTTGGCCGGATGCGGCGGGGTGGCCGCGGCGGCGGAGGCGGAGGAAGCGAAGGAGGCGGTCATGAGCAGGACAAGGCTCGCTAGCAAGGGGCGGTGGGGCATCTAATGGGGCTCCGGCGGCGGTAACGCAACGGGACGCGCTACCCGCGCGGGCAGCGGCAGCGGGCGGACGCCGCGCAGTGCCGGCCGAGTCTCCCTGCAACGCTGCGCCGTGGCAAGCGTGCCGAGCGGCATGGGTGCGATGCGGCACGGCGCCGCCGTTTCGCAACCCGCCCGACATCGCTAACACGCACGAAAGCACGCTCCTCTATCATCGGCGGCATGGCTTCCCTTCCCGGCGACACCCTCAGCGCCTCGCCCGCCGCGTCCGGCTACAGCCAGCGCAGCCGCGAGATCGAACCCTTCCATGTGATGGCCTTGCTGGCCCGCGCCAACGAACTGGAACACGCCGGCCACGACGTGATCCACCTGGAAATCGGCGAGCCGGACTTCACCACCGCCGCGCCGATCGTCGCCGCCGGCCAGGCCGCGCTGGCTGCCGGCCATACCCGCTACACCGCTGCGCGCGGCCTGCCGGCCCTGCGCCAGGCGCTGGCGGACTTCTACCGGCAGCGCCACGACGTCGACCTGGACCCGGCGCGCATCCTGATCACCCCCGGCGGCTCCGGCGCGCTGCTGCTGGCCAGCGCGCTGCTGGTCGATCCCGGCCGCCACTGGCTGATGGCCGACCCCGGCTACCCGTGCAATCGCCATTTCCTGCGCCTGGTCGAAGGCGCCGCGCAGCTGGTGCCGGTCGGCCCGGACAGCCGCTACCAGTTGACCCCGGAGCTGCTGCAGCGGCACTGGAACGCCGACAGCGTCGGCGCGCTGGTGGCCTCGCCGGCCAACCCCACCGGCACCGTGCTGTCGCGCGCCGAACTGGCCGCACTGTCGCAGACGCTGCACGCCCGCGGCGGGCACCTGGTGGTGGACGAGATCTACCATGGCCTGAGCTACGGCATCGACGCACCCAGCGTGCTGGAGGTCGACGACGACGCCTACGTGCTCAACAGTTTTTCCAAGTACTTCGGCATGACCGGCTGGCGCCTGGGCTGGCTGGTGGCGCCGCGCGCGGCAGTGCCGTCGCTGGAGAAGCTGGCGCAGAACCTGTACATCAGCGCGCCCAGCATCGCCCAGCACGCGGCGCTGGCCTGCTTCCTGCCGGAAACACTGCAGATCCTGGAAGCGCGCCGCGCCGAGTTCGCCCAGCGCCGCGACTACCTGCTACCGGCGCTGCGTGCGCTCGGCTTCCGCATCGACGTCGAACCGGAGGGCGCGTTCTACCTGTACGCCGACGTGTCGGATTTCACCGACGACGCGCAGGCCTTCTGCGCGCACTTCCTGGAGACCGAGCACGTCGCGTTCACCCCAGGTGTGGATTTCGGCCGCCACCGCGCTCGCCAGCACGTGCGCATCGCCTACACCCAGAGCCTGCCGCGGCTGCAGGAAGCGGTGGCGCGGATCGCGCGCGGGCTGGAGCGCTGGGCGCGCTGAGGCGACCAGCGGCGGGGGAAACGCGAGTGAAGCCAGCCTTGCTCATCTGTCGCGAAGCCATCGAATCCGATCTGGCTGCCATCTGCGCGCTCGGCGAGGAAGTGAACGCTGTCCACCATGACGCGTTTCCCCACATCTTCGCCGGCCCGGGTGATGCGGACCGCGACGTGGCGCACTGGAAGCGCAGCATCGGCCAGGACAATGCCACCACCATCGTCGCCGAAGCGCAGGGCGTCCTCGTCGGTTTCGTCACGGTCGGCATGGTGTCGGAATCGCATCACTGCTGCAGCCCATGCGCTTCGGCCGGGTGGGCAGCGTGGGCATCACCCAACGCCATCGCGGCCAGGGGATCGGCCCGGCGCTGATGCAGCGTGCGCACGCGTGGGTGGCGCTGCGCGGCGGTGTCGAAATGCGCCTGAATGTCTGGGCCTTCAACACCCACGCACTGCACGTTTACGAAGAACTGGGTTATGAAGTCCGTTCGCTGACCCTGGTCAAGTCGTTGGCCGACGGGGCCTGAGCACCCGCTGCGGCGACGGCCTGAGATCACGTTGAGAACGCGGACAATGCCGGCGCGATCGTGACGCAACGCGATGCATTGCGCGCAGGCTCGACCGCTCATTGGATGGCGCGCCAGGCCAGGAGATGGTCCGCGCCCCAGCCGGGACGCGGACCGCACCACTCACTTGGACAACCGCTCCCACAGGAAGCTGTACGCCAGCGCCTGCATGTGCGCAGCTTGCGCATTGTTGGCTGCACCGCCATGACCGCCTTCGATGTTCTCGTAGTAGGTCACGTCCTTGCCGGCGTCGATCATCTTCGCCGCCATCTTCCGCGCATGGCCCGGATGCACGCGGTCGTCGCGGGTGGAGGTCAGGAAGATCACCGGCGGATAGGTCTTCTTCGGGTCGAACAGGTGGTACGGCGAGAAGGTCTGGATGAACTTCCAGTCGTCGGTGTCCGGGTTGCCGTACTCGGCCATCCACGAGGCGCCGGCCAGCAGGTGGCTGTAGCGCTTCATGTCCAGCAGAGGCACCTGCACCACCACCGCGCCGAACAGCTGCGGGTACTGCATCAGCATGTTGCCGGCCATCAGCCCGCCGTTGCTGCCGCCCTGCACGCCCAGGTGCTTGGCCGAGGTGATCTTGCGCGCGACCAGGTCCTGCGCCACCGCCGCCATGTCCTCGTAGGCCTTGTGCCGGTTCTGCTTCAGCGCCGCCTGGTGCCAGCGCGGGCCGTACTCGCCGCCGCCGCGGATGTTGGCCAGCGCGTACACGCCGCCCTGGTCGAGCCAGGCGCGGCCCAGGCTGCCGGAGTAGAACGGGGTCATCGAGATCTCGAAGCCGCCGTAGGCGTACAGCAGGGTCGGCGCGCTGCCGTCGGCCTTGAGCTGCTTGGGCCGGACCAGGAAGTACGGCACCTTGGTGCCATCCTTGGACACGGCGAAGTGCTGCTCGATCTCGTCCTTGGACGCGTCGAAGAAGCTCGGCATCGCCTTCAGCGTCTCGATGCTCTTCGGCCCGCGCTGCACGTCGGCCAGCATCAGCGTGGTCGGGGTCAGGAAGTCGGTGGAGGTCAGCCACACCTGGTCGTTCTCGTCGGCATCGACGGCATCGACGCTGGTGCTGCCGAAGGCCAGGTCGCCGACCGGGAACGCCGTGCGCGCCCACTCGCCTTCGCCCGGGGTCAGTACCCACAGCCGGCTCTTGACGTCGTCGAGCACGTTCAGCACCAGCCGCGACTTGGTCCAGGCGAAGGACGCCAGCGAGGCGGTCTCGGTCGGCGTGAACAGCACCTGGAAGTCGCGCTTGCCGGCCATGAAGTCGTCGAACCTGGTCGCCAGCAGCGCACCGGCCGGGTAGGTCGTGCCGCCCACCGTCCACGGATCGCGCAGTTCCAGGGTCAGCCACTGGCGGTGCACGCCCTTGTTGGCCGAATTGGGCACGTCGATCTTGGTCAGGCGGCCATCGGCGCCGCGCAGGTACATCTCGTCGTTGTAGAAGGCCAGCGTGCGGCTGACGAAATCGCGCTCGTAGCCGGGCGTGTCGTCGTGCATCGCGGCGATGTACATGTCGTCCGGCTTGCCCTCGTAGACCAGCGTGGCGCTGCTCATCGGGGTGCCGCGCTTCCACTGCTTGACGATGCGCGGGTAGCCGGAGCTGGTCAGCGAGCCGGGGCCGAAGTCGGTGTACAGGTAGACGGTGTCGGCATCGATCCAGCTCAGCCCGCCCTTGGCCTCGGGACGGAAGAAGCCGTCCTTGATCCACTGCTTGCTGCCCAGGTCGAACTCGCGGGTCACGTCGGCGTCGGCGCCGCCGCGCGACAACGCGATCAGGCAGCGCGTGTAGTCCGGGCGCAGGCAGTTGGCGCCGTGCCACACCCAGTTCTCGCCCTCGGCCTTGTTCAGCGCGTCCAGGTCCAGCACCGTCTCCCACTTCGGCTCGGGCTTGCGGTATTCCTCGAGCGTGGTGCGACGCCACAGGCCGCGCTCGTGCGCACGGTCCTTCCACAGGTTGTAGTAGTACGGGCCGATCTTCTGCACGGCCGGGATCTTGGCGTCAGAATCCAGCACCTCGCGGATGCCGGTCTCGCGGGCCTTGAACGCCGGGGTCTCGGTCAGCCGCGCCTCGGTCTTGGCGTTCTGCGCCTTGACCCAGTCCAGCGCCTTGGTGCCGGTGACGTCTTCGAGCCAGGCATAGGGATCTTGGGGCATCGCGGTTTCCTTGGCCGCGGCGGTGCCGGCGGTGAGCAGGCCGGCGAGCAGGCAGGCATGTGCGAGTGGGGACATTGGTTCGGATCCGGGAAGGACAGCGCCGCACCCTAGCATGCGGTCCTCGCCACCCTCCCCTGCCGAAGGTCAGGCAGGACGCGCCGCGCGCGCCGCCGGCCCACGCCGCCGCGCCTGCGCCCGCGGCCGGGCCCGCCACTGCCCCCACAGGCGGCGCAGCGGCGGCAACGGAAACCGGTGCAGGGCCCACCAGGCGCTCAGCGGCATGCCCAGCAGCCACAGCGGCCGCCAGCCCAGCCATTCGCTGTGGCCGCGCGCAGCCGGCCACACCAGAACCAGGGCCAGCCCGGCCAGGATCGCCTGGCGCAGCAGGCGACGCAGGCCGGGGTGCGGGACGTGGCGGCGCGGGGAGGACGGAACGATCGGCATGACGGCAGCTCCTGGAAGTCGAGGCGCGCAGGGTGCCGCCGGGACATCTCAGGGGCTGCGACGCATCATTGACATGGCGCACGCGCATACTTCACCGGCGTTCGCCCTTCGCCCCGGAATCTCCTATGCGCCTGCTTTCCCTGTTCGCTTCCGTGCTGCTGCTGGGCATGGCCGTCCCATTGCCGACGGCCCGCGCCAAGGCGCCGGATCCGGAACAGGAGCCGGCGCAGCCGCCGATCGACCTGCAGCGCTTCATGGGCCGCTGGTATGTGATCGCCCACATCCCCTACTTTGCCGAGCGCGGCCACGTCGCCAGCAGCGACGAGTACACCCTCAAGGACGACGGCAAGATCGCGGTGCGCTACGAGTACCGCAACGGCTTCGACGAGCCGGTCAAGGAGCTCAACTCGCGCGCCACGGTCAAGGAAGGCACCGGCAACCGCCGCTGGACCACCTGGTTCTTCAGGATGGTGCCCACCAAGTACCGCATCCTGGAAGTGGCGCCGGACTATTCCTGGGCGCTGATCGACTACCCCGGCCGCGACCTGGCCTGGGTGTTCGCACGCTCGCCGGACATGAGCCACAAGCAGTACCGCGAACTGGTCGACAAGCTGGACCACCAGTACGGGGTCAACATCGACAAGCTCAAGCGCGTGGCGCAGCGCCGCGACCAGGTCGGCAAACTCGGCTTCGAAGTGCCGAACAAGCCCTGAGGCAGCCGCCAGAGTCGGGCAACGCGCCGCACGCACGCAACCGCGCCGCGCCGACGCACTCCGGCACGCCCGAGCCCGCCGCGCCATCGCACCGGCGTGGCCTGCACCGTCACCATGATCATCCTTCGCTCAGCGAAGCGCCCGCCGCGGCCCGTATGATCGGCAGCGCCCTCCCCCACAGACAGGTGCATCGCGTGGCCAGCGTCCTCTCCGAACCTCTCGACGAAGCGCCGCGCAGTTGCGCGGACGCAAGCCTGCTGCGCGGCCAGGTGTTCGCGCAGAACTGCCCTTCCCGCGCCGTGTTGAGCCACGTCACCAGCCGCTGGGGCGTGCTGGTGCTGGTGGCGTTGCGCAAGGGCACCCATCGCTTCGGCGACCTGCGCCGCAGCCTGGAAGGCGTCAGCGAGAAGATGCTGTCGCAGACCCTGCAGGCGCTGGAGGCCGATGGCCTGGTGCAGCGCACCGCCTATCCGGTGGTGCCGCCGCACGTGGAGTACGACCTGACCCCGCTCGGCGCGGAAGCCGCGGCCCACGTGCACGCGCTGGTGGACTGGATCGAGCGCAACATCGGCGTGATCCTGGGCGGCGGCGCGCCGCTGGATGCGGCGTAGGGGAGACCTCCAGGATGCAATAGGCATGGTGCGGCAATGCCACGATCGCGGCTGAAGCCGCGCCTACGACGGCGGCTGCTGCGTTGCGCGACAAGCGACTGCCTCCCGCACCAGTGCACGCCTCGGCGGCGACGCCAATTTCCCCGTAGGAGCGGCTTCAGCCGCGACGCGCCCTGTCGGCCGCGCCGGTCGCAGATGAAGCCATTCCTGCACGGGCCATCGCGCCGCGCGCAGCGGCGCCTCAATCGTCGCTGTAGTTGCTCAATGCCAGCGACAGCAGCGCCTTGGCCTGCTCGCGCAGCGAGCGCGGCTCCACGATCTCCGCATCGGAGCCGTAGTGCAGCACGTCCATCAGCAGTTCGCGCGAGACGCTGTAGGGCACCTTCAGTTCGTAGCGGCCATCGGCCAGGAACCGGCCCTGCTGCTTGGAATGCCAATGCTCGTCGGCGACCCAGCGCGCGGCCTTGGGGCTGAACACAATGGTGGCCCAACCTTTGGGCGCACCCGAGAAGATGCCGTAGCTGGCCGCCAGCTGCGAATCCAGCTCGGCGTCGGCCACGTCCTGCGCCGGCTGGTCGAGCAGGCGCGCATGGTTGATGCGGTCCACGGCGAAGCTGCGCACCGCGTCGCGGCCATGGTCCCAGGCGTCCAGGTACCAATTGTCGCGGTAGTGGGTGATGCGCTGCGGCGACACCGTGCGCTTGGTCGATTCGTCGGTGGAGCGGGCGCGGTAGTCGAAGGACAGGCGCTTGCGCTCCAGCACCGCCGAGGCGACGGTGCGGAAACTGGCTTCGTCGAGCTTGCGGCCGCGATGCGGGATCACCCGCACCCGCTCCACCGGCCAGTGGGTCGCCCCGGCCTGGGCGGCGAGAAGGCTTTCGATGCGCTGCTGCAGCGGCGCCAGCACCGAGGACAGCACCCCGCCCCCGGTGCGCGCCAGCAGTTGCTGCGAGGCCAGCAGCGCGTGCAGCTCCTCCGAACTCAGCCACAGGCCCGGCAGCTCGAAACGGTCGCTCTCGCCGGATTCGTAGCGGAAGCCGGCCTCGCCGTCGCCCTCCACCGGCGCCATCAGCGCATCGCGCAGGAAGGCCAGATCGCGGTAGACGGTGGCGCGGGAGCAGCCCAGTTCGTCCTGCAGCCGCGCCACCGTCACCGGGTAGCGCGCGGACTTGAGCAGGCGGTGCAGTGCGTTGATGCGTTCGTAGCGGTCCATGGTCCCGATTATGTCTGAGTCGCGGGCGGAAAACGCCTGCCGGCATGGCGGCCGACGTAGCGCCCGAACCGCCGATGAAGCCGGCGTCCCCGGCCGGCCAGGGTGTCATGTGGATCCGGTATGATGAAATCGTTTCCATTTCGTTAGCCGAAGGCTGCGTCCTCATTCCCGGAGAAGCCATGTCCCGCCGCGCCACCCTCGTATCCGCCATCGCCATGTTGCTGCTGAGCACGTCCCCGGCCTGGGCCGCCGACGTCGCCACCTCACCGACAGCCACGGACCCGGCCAGTTCGCCGTGGAGCGGATCAGGCGAACTGGGCTTCGCGTCCTCGCACGGCAACAGCAGCAACGAAAGCCTCAACGGCCGCCTGAAGGGACAGTACGTGGACGGCGACTGGATCCACAGCCTGGACCTGCTCGCCCTGCACGCCAGCGCCGAGTACGTCGACACCAATCCCGACGGCACCACCACGCGCAAGCGCCAGACCACCTCCAACCGCTACACCGGCAGCGCCGGCAGCGCGCTGCAGCTCGGCGAGCACCGCCAGCTGACCGCCTCGCTGCGCTACGAGCGCGACGACTTCGCCACCTACGACCGCCTGGCGACGATCGGCATCGGCTACGGCACCCGGATCATGGACGGCGACCGCCGCAGCATCGACGTGCAGATCGGTCCCGGCGTGCGCCGCGCCCACGACGTGGTCGAGAACCGCACCGAGACCGGCCTGATCGGCCGCGGCCTGGTCGACTTCAAGTACGGCCTGACCAGCAATACCGAACTGGGCAACACCCTGCTGGTCGAATCCGGCGCGTACAACACCTTCGCGCAGAACGACCTGGGCATCTCGGTCAGCATGAACGAGCGCCTGGCGCTGAAGGCCGGCTGGCAGGCGCGCTACAACAGCGACGTCAGCGACGACAAGAAGAAGACCGATACCCTGGCCACGATGAACCTGGTCTACAAGTTCAAGTGAGCGGGATTCGGGAGTCGGGATTGGGGATTGGTAGAGGCAGGGATGCCTGGTTCGGCGAAAGGGCGGTGCCGGTCGCCGCGCGGTTTCGCCCATTCCGCAAGGCGTGACGGTCCGTTACTCGATCTGCCAGCCCTGCAGGACATGTGAACACCCTTGCCCAATGTGGAGTTCACCGGTCGCGTCCTTTTGAAGGATGCGCCGTCGGGAAGCAGCGCCGCCCCCGCGACCGTTAGGATGCCCAGTACCGCTGTATCGCGGTGTCCGAAACGGAGGCTGTGATGACCGTATCCGATCCAAAGACAGTGGTTCGCCGCTTCAACAAAGAGGTGATCGAAGGCGGTGATCGCGCCGCATTCGAGGCGCTGATGGCGCCGGGGTTCGTCAATCGCTCCGCTCCGCCCGGCGCTCCTGCAGGAAGCGAGAGCATGTGGAGCACCTTCCATGACATTCTCCGGCCCGCGCTGGCCGGATTGACGGTGACGATCCACGACCAGGTCGCCGAGGGCGACAAGGTGACGACCCGCAAGACCGTGTCGGGCAGGCACACCGGGACGCTGTTCGGGGTGGAGCCGACGGGAAAGACGGTCAGCATCGAGGTGATCGACATCGTCCGGGTCGAGAACGGCCGCTATGTCGAGCATTGGGGCCTCAACAACCTGCCGACGGTGCTCGCTGGCTTGCAGCGCGCGTAGGAGCGGCTTCAGCCGCGACAGGCCTTCCCGGTAACGCCCATCGCGGCCGAAGCCGCTCCTACGGGCGATTGCGCGGGGCGGGGCGCCCTCAGGCCGGCAGATCGACATCCAGCAGTTCGCGCGCGCCGGCGCCGAGCAGGGCCTCGGCCACGGCCTGGCCCAGCGCCTCCGGATCCTGGGCGCTGCGCTGCAGCTCCGCGCGCACCAGGCGCCCGTCGGCGACGCCGCCGACCAGGCCCTGCAGCAGCAGGTCCTCGCCGCGCCATTGCGCAAATGCCGCCACCGGCACGTGACAGCTGCCGTGCAGGGCGCGGTTCATCGCCCGCTCCGCCTCCACGCAGCGACGGGTCGGCGCGTCGTCCAGCGCGGCGAACAGCGCCAGCGCGGCGCTGGCGTCCTCGCGGCATTCCACCGCGATCGCGCCCTGCGCGGGCGCCGGCAACCAGTCCGGCGCCTGCAGGCGCTGGGTGATGCGCCCCTCCAGGCCCAGCCGCTGCAGGCCGGCGCAGGCCAGCACGATGCCGTCGTAGCCGCCGTTGTCGAGCTTGGCCAGGCGCGTGTTGACGTTGCCGCGCAGATCCAGCAGTTCCAGGTCCGGGCGCCGCGCGCGCAGTTGCGCCTGCCGCCGCAGCGAGGAGGTGCCGACGCGCGCGCCCAGCGGCAGCGCGTCCAGCGAGGCGTAGAGGTTGGAGATCAGCGCATCGGCCGGATCGGCGCGCGGCAGGATCGCCGGCAGCACGAACGGCCGGTCCAGGTCCATCGGCACGTCCTTGAGCGAATGCACCGCGCAATCGGCCTCGCCACGCAGCATCGCCAGCTCCAGCTCCTTCAGGAACAGGCCCTTGCCGCCGATCGCCGCCAGCGAGCGGTCCAGGACTTCGTCGCCGCGGGTGCTCATCGGCACCAGCACCACGTCCAGGTGCGGGTGCGCGCGGCGCAGGCAGTCGGCGACATGCTCGCTCTGCCACAGGGCGAGCGGGCTCTTGCGGGTAGCGATGCGCAGGATCTTCATGCGCGCATTATCGCGGAAAGCCGCGGTCCGCCGCTGCACGCGCGCGGTCCGGGCGGCATCAGCGCTGGTGGATCTCCTTGCGCAGCTGCGCCACGCAGCGCCGGCTGACCTCCAGCGGCTGCTTGCCATGGCGCAGCACCGCCTGTACCTGGCCTTCGCCGAGCCGGCGCAGTTCCACCAGTTCGTGGCGCGCGACCAGGCAGTTGCGGTGGATGCGCACGAAGCGTTCGGCGAATTCCTCCTCCAGCGCGCGCAGCGATTCCTCGATCAGGTCCTCGCCGCGGGCGTGGTGCACCACCACGTACTTTTCCTCGGCCTGCAGGTAGTGGATGTCGTCGACCGGGATCAGCCGCAGGCTGCCGCGCAGGCGCGCGCACAAGTGGGTGCGCCGCTGCGGCGCTGGCGCGGCGGCATCGCCGTTGACGCGGCCGGCCATGAAGGTGCGGGCGCGCTGCAGGGCCGCGGCCAGGCGCTCGGCGCGCACCGGCTTCATCAGGTAGTCGATCGCCGCCGCCTCGAACGCCGACAGCGCATGCGCGTCGTAGGCGGTGCAGAACACCACCGCCGGGCGTGGCTCGAAGGTGGCCAGGTGGCGTGCGGCCTCCAGGCCGTCGAGCCCAGGCATGGCGATGTCCAGCAGCACCAGGTCCGGTCGCGCCGCGGCGCAGGCGTGCAGCGCGTCCATGCCGTTGTCGGCTTCGGCTACCACTTCCACGCCGGCATGCGCGGCCAGCAGCGTGCGCAGGCGTTCGCGCGCCAGGGGTTCGTCGTCGGCGATCAGCACCTTCACCCAGGTCTCCCTCACTCGACTGGCGTGCGCTGCGGCCGATACTAGCCCCGGTTCAGGGCGCCCGCCACGGGTATCGCACCACGCCGCCACGCGGCCGGCGTCCTCAGTTGCCGGTGACGCAGGCGTCCATCCAGTCGCCCAGGTCGGCGATTTCCTCGGCGCAGACCTGATGCGCCATCGGGTAGCGTCGCCACTGCACCGGCATGCCCAGCGCCTGCAGGGTCTGCGCGGTGCGCTCGGCGTAGGGCTGCGGGATCACCGGATCGCCCTGGCCGTGGGCCATGAACAGCGGTTGCCGCAGGGCCGCCGGGGCGTGCCAGCGGGCCACGCTCTCCAGTTCCGGCAGATAGGTGGACAGGCCGATCAGGCCGGCCAGCGGCCGCTCGCGGCGCAGGCCGGCGGCCAGGGTGATGGCCCCACCCTGGGAAAAGCCGGCCAGCAGCAGGCGCTCGGCCGGCACGCCGCGCGCGTCCTCGCGCGCGATCAGCGCCTCGACCTGGGCCACCGATTCGGCGACGCCGGCGCTGTCGGCGCGATTGGAGAAATCCATGCTGACGATGTCGTACCAGGCGCGCATGCGCACGCCGTTGTTGATCGTCACCGGCCGCACCGGGGCGTGCGGGAACACGAAACGTATGGCCGGCCAGTGCGGCCGCACCAGCTCCGGCACCAGCGGCGCGAAGTCGTTGCCGTCGGCGCCCAGGCCGTGCAGCCACAGGACGGTCCAGGTCGGCGCGGCGCCGGTCTCGTGTTCCACTGTCTCCAGCATGTCGGTTCCCGATGAATGAGGCCGGATAGTATGCCGGCCTCAGCCCGCGGCCTGCGCCTCGGCCTCGGCCCGGCGTGCGGCCGCCTCGCGACGCAGTTCGGCGGCGCGCAGTAGCACCGCCGGCGGCTGCGACTCTTCGGGAATGGCGAGGATGCGCAACTTGCGCAGCCACAGGCCGGCGGCGCGCGAGGAGCTGATCGCCACCACCGGCACCGCCAGCGCCATGCCGATCACCACCGGCGCCATCCATGCCGCCAGCGACGGCGACACGGCGTAGGCCATGCCGCCCATCAACAGGCCGAACGCGCTCAGTCCGCCGTAGCTGCGCAACAGCGCCGACCACGAAATGCGGCCGTCGTCGCGCTGCTGCGCGTCCCAGCCCGAGTCCTTGCCGGCCAGCACCTCGGCCACGCCACGCGACTGCACGTACATCACCACCGGCGCCATCAGCGCGGCCAGCAGCGTTTCCAGCAGCATGCTCACGAAGGCGCGCACCCCGCCACCGCAGCCACGGCGTTCGCCGGGCTTGAGCAGCATCGCGAAGTAGCCCATCACCTTGGGCGCCAGCAGCACGAACATGGTCACCGCGAACACCCAGGCCACCCGCGTGGAATCCTGCTGGTGCCAGTAGCGCGCCGGCGAGAACGGCGAGATCACCGAGGCGACCAGGTCGAACCCGCCGTTCTGCAGCGGAATGGCGATGCCGATCAGCATCAGCATGCCCCACATCGGCGCGGTGAAGTAATGGCCGATGCCGATCAGCATGTGCATGCGGCTGACCCAGTGCAGGCCGCGCGCGCGCACCACCTTGGAGTGCTGCAGGTTGCCCTGGCACCAGCGGCGGTCGCGCACCAGCAGGTCGGTCAGCGTCGGCGGGCCTTCCTCGTAGCTGCCCTGCAGGTACGGCACCATGTGCATGGCCCAGCCGCCGCGGCGCATCAGCGCCGCCTCGACGAAATCGTGGCTGAGCACGTGGCCGCAGAACGGCTTGCGCCCGGGCAGCGACGGCAAGCCGGCCTGCGCGGCGAAGGCCTCGGTGCGGATCATCGCGTTGTGGCCCCAGTAGTTGCTTTCCGAACCGTGCCACCAGGCCACGCCGAACGCGATCACCGGGCCGTAGACGCGGCCGCCGAACTGCTGCATGCGCGCGAACAGCGTGTTGCCGTTGACCACTTCCGGCAGGGTCTGGATCAGGCCGACATCGGGGTTGGCCTCCATGCCGGCGGCCAGTCGCACGATGCTGTCGCCGGTCATCAGGCTGTCGGCGTCCAGGATCAGCATCTGCGGATAGGCACCGCCGAAGCGGCGCACCCAGTCGGCGATATTGCCGGCCTTGCGCCCGGCATTGCTGGCGCGGCGCCGGTAGAACAGGCGGCCATGGCCGCCGACGCGCTCCACCAGCTCGGCGTACACCTTTTCTTCCTCCGCGCCGATCGCCGTGCGCGTGGTGTCGCTGAGAATGAAGAAATCGAAGCGCTCGATCTGGCCGGTGGCCTCCACCGATTCGTAGATCGCCTGCAGGCCGGCCATCAGCCGGTGCGGGTCCTCGTTGTAGGTGGGCATCAGCAGCGCAGTGCGGTTGCGCACGACCGGCAGCGGCGCGTCGGGGTCGATGCCGAGCTTGCGGCCCTTGCCGAACACCAAGGTGAAGAATCCGGCGAGGGCGCTGACGAAGGACAGCGCGATCCAGGCGAACAACGGGATGAACAGCACCATCAGGCAGGCTTCGAGCACGCTCACGCCGCCGATCAGCAGCACCTTGCAGATCAGCCAGCTGGCGTAGGCGGTCATCGCCGCGGTGGTGCCGAACACGTAGAAGCGTCGCCAGCCGATTCCCATCGGGGTGCTGGGCAGGCGCTTGTTGCGCAGCTTGCCTTCCTGCAGCGACTGCAGCGGCATGTCCAGCGGCGCTTCGGGCGGCAGAACCGCCTGGCCGGCATCCAGGGGCGGATCGACGGGCACGGCCAGTGTGGGGGCGACCGCGCTCATGCGATCCGCCGATCGCATCCGGCGCCGCAGCGCCATCGGGAAGTGCCGCGGGCGGCCTGCGCGGCGAATGCCGCTGCGGCCACGCGCGCCTTGTCATGTACGCCAGTTGCTACCACGTGCTCTCCTGTCGACGGGCAAAGACGCCCGTCAATGTAAACCTTAAATAGTAAGCTTTCGCGAAGGCGGCCATTGGCGCCGTGGCGGCGCTGCCCGCCCGTCCGTTCAGCCACGCCTTCACTCGCGCTCACCCTGGTTTCACCGCGCGCGCCGACCATGAAGCCCTGTCCGGCAATGGAGGATCGGCGCATGCGGCACCCGGCCCGGCGACGCACTGACACCCCTGACGACCCGCAACGGCCATCGACGGCCGCGCCGGCACCGACGCAGCCCGGCCAACCGGCGTTGCTGATCGTGGACATGATCAGCCGCTTCGATTTCCCCGGCGGCGCGCGCCTGGCCGCTGCGGCGCTGCCGGTGGCCGAGCGCATCGCCCAGGTCCGTGGACGCTTCCATCGCCGCGGCTGGCCGGTGCTGTTCGCCAACGACAACTTCGCCGACTGGCGCACCGATTTCGAAGGCCTGTGGACGTTGTGCGCCGACCCGAAGCAGCGCGGCGCGCGCATCGCCGCCTGCCTGGCGCCGCGCCCGCAGGACTACTACGTGCTCAAGCCCAAGCACTCCGCCTTCCTCGGCTCGGCCCTGTCGCTGCTGCTGGCGCGGCTGCAGACCACCCACCTGCTGGTCACCGGCATCGCCACCGATGCCTGCGTGCTGGCCACCGCGATCGATGCGCGCATGCGCGATTTCCAGGTGCAGGTGCCGCCCTCGTGTTGCGCGGCGCTGGACGGCGGGCGCCAGCAACGGGCGTTGCGGCTGCTGCGCGAGGCGTTTGCGGTGCACGTCAGCGAGCGGCTGCCGGCGCGTGCGGCAGGGTAATGGGGTTAGCCAGCCGTCGTCGGCGGCGCCCCTGGCGCGCCCTCGTCATCGCCCTCGTCGCCAGGCGGCTGCGCCACGAACGGAAACGCCAGGGTGATGGTGGTGCCGCGGCCAAGTTCCGATTCCACGTCGACGAAGCCACCCGCCTGGCGCACCAGGCCGTAGACCTGCGCCAACCCCAGGCCGGTACCCTTGCCCTCGGGCTTGGTGGTGAAGTACGCCTCGAACAGGCGCGACTTGACCTCCTCGGACATGCCTTCGCCCTGGTCGCCGACCGCCAGGGTCACGTAGCGGCCGGGCTGGCGCATCGCCGCCGCACGCGAGGGCGGCACCTCCAGCGCACCGCAGCGGATCGTCACCACGTCGCCGGGGCGACTGGCGTCGCGCGCGTTCAGGGCCAGGTTCATCACCGCCTGCTCGACCGCGCTGCGGTCGGCATAGGTCGTCGCCACCTCGGTGCATGCAAGCAGTTGCAGGCGCATCTCGCCGCCCAGCGCCTGCGCCAGCAGCGGCTGCATGTGCGTCACCAACGCGTTCAGATCCAGCCAGGCCGGCTTGACCGGATGCGCGCGGGCGAAACCGAGCAGGCGCCGGGTCATGCCCGCGCCATGCTGCAACGCCTCGCTGGCGATGCCGAGCAGGCGGCGCTGGTCCGGCTGCAGGCGCTGCGGGTGGTCGGCCACCATGCTCACCGAGGTCATCGCGGTATGCAGCATGTTGTTGAAGTCGTGCACCACGCCGGCCAGCATCTGCCCGACCGCCTCGCCCTTCTGCGCCTGGGTCATCGCACGCTCGGCCACGCGCTGCGCGGCCAGGGCGATGTCCAGTTGCCCGCGCAACTGCGACTGCTCGGCCTGCCAGTGGCGGCCCAGCGCGGCGGCATCGGCCGCTCCCAGCGGCACCTCCTCGGCATCGACCGGCGCCAGATCGCCCAGCGCGCGCAGGGCCTGTTCGACCTGGTACTGCTGGGTCACGTCGCGGCTGATCACCAGCACGCTCTCGACCCGCGCCGAGGCGTTGGCCTGCGGACTGACCATCACGTGCCACCAGCGCCGCCGTCCATCCAGCGACGGGCGTTCGGCCCAGAATTCACGCTGCTCGTTATCCAGCGCCGCGGCGAAGGCGGCCTGGGTGAGCGAACGCATGTCCTCGGGCCAGAGCTCTGCCCAAGGGTGGCCAACGATGTCGGCGGGGTCGGACACCCCGAGCAGCACAAGGCCGTGGGGATTGATCGAGCGCACGATCCCGTCGCGACCGACTTCCTTGATGCAGTCGTGGGAGAGCTCGACGATCTGCCGATAGTGGGCGTGCGTGGTCAAGCTGCGTCTCGCAGTAAGTAAGGTCGAGAATATCGGGATTCACAGGACGTCACCAGCGCTTCACTGCCGAATCGTGAATCTGACAGGGATGAATCACGGGGCGATAACGGCATTATGCGCGCGACATCCGTCTCCACCGCCATTCTTCTGGTGGAGGACGACCAGACGATCCGGGAATTGGCCGCCGCCATGCTCGCTGCCGACGGCTACCGGGTCCTGTCGGCGGCGACCGCGCAGGAGGCGCTGGAGGTGCTGGCACGGCACCCCGACGTGGCGCTGATCTTCAGCGACGTGCAGATGCCCCGCTGCGACGGCCTGAGCATGGTGCGCCAATTGCGCCGCCGCGGCGTCGCCACTCCCGCCTTGCTGACCTCCGGCATGCATATGCCCGAGCCGGGGATGCTGCCGGCGCGGACCGGCTTCCTGCCCAAGCCGTATCGCCGCACCGATTTGCTGGCGGCGTTGGACCGGCTGCAGACCGAACACTGAGCGGAACGCTTGCCAGTGTACTTGGCCGCGACGCACGCAGCACAAGCCCGGCGTGCGGATCAGGCGAACACCAGCTTTCCGTACCGCGCCGAACGGATCGCCGCCAGGCGCTCGGCGACGAAATAGGCGCCGGCGTGCGCATCGCGGAAGTACACCCCGTCGAACGCGTGCCGGCCGCGCACCACCCCGTCGTCACCGGTGATCCGGATCTGCGGTTCGAGCACGCCGTCGGCGCACGGACGCAGCAAGGCGTCGAGGACGAAGCCGTCCAGCTCGCGGCGCATCTGCGGTTTCAGGACTGTCATGAGCACACTGCACCATAGATCGCATGAAGCTCGCACAACGGAGGTGACCCCCGGTCGCACCGAAGCACGACACACGGGCGGCACTGGAAGCTAAACGATTCATAGGCGCCGATGCCGCGATCCAGCGCTTGCGGCATCTGCCGTTCGGCGACATCGACTATGCGCCGCGTTCTTCATTTCGCCGTAGACAAGCGCGCACTTCACGCCTCTTTTATCGCGCCATTCGTACTTTGCTCCTGCATTATCGCATTGCAACATCGCTGTCCCGTTTCGACGCTGCTGTGCCTCTTTCCTTGCTTCACGTCGCGCGCCCGCCAGGACGCGCGGCGGCAGTCGCTTTCCGTGTGCCCCGTCCTCCCCCTTCCCAGACGGAACCGCCATGTCGCCCCCCACCCCCGCCGACCTGACCGAGAGACAACGCGATACCCATCCGGTGCTGCACGCGCCGCGCCGCCGCTACCGCGATGCGCGCGGCCGCTTCGTGCGCAATGCCGAGGTGACCGTCAAGCTGAACCCGGCGCCGCGCCGCACCAGCCTGTTCGTGACCTCGGAAATGGCCGATTTCGTGAAGGCTGGTGGCCTGGGCGACGTCGCCGCAGCCCTGCCGCGCGCTTTGCGCGGCAGCTGCGACATCCGCGTGCTGATTCCCGGGTATCCGGCGGTCCTGCGCACGACCGGCCCGCTGGAGATCGTCGGCCGCATCGCCGCGCACGCGGGACTGCCGGATTGCGCGCTGGGCCGGGCCGAGCGCCCGGACGGCCTGTGCGTCTACGTGCTGCTGTGCCCGCAGCTGTTCGAGCGCCAGGGTTCGCCCTACGTGTCCAGCGAAGGCCGCGACTGGGAAGACAACGCGCTGCGCTTCGCCACCCTGTCCCACGCTGCCGCGCAGATCGCTGGCGGCCAGGCCGGGCTGGACTGGACGCCGGAGCTGCTGCACCTGAACGACTGGCCGTGCGCGCTGGCCGCCGCCTACGTGCGCTGGTCCGGCGGCCGCACGCCGTGCCTGCTGACCATCCACAACCTGGCCTACCAGGGCCTGTTCCCGTACGCCATGGCCGGCGCCCTGGGCATCCCCGCCGAGGGCCTGCAGGACCTGGAGTTCTACGGGCAGATGTCGTTCCTGCGCGCGGGCATCGTCCACGCCGACCACGTCAACACGGTCAGCGTCAGCTATGCCGCGCAGATCACCGGCCCGGCGCAGGGCTGCGGCCTGGACGCGCTGCTGGCGCGGCGCGCCGCCAGCGGCCGCCTGAGCGGCATCGTCAACGGCATCGACGCCAGCTGGGATCCGCGCACCGACGCGCACCTGCCGGCCCACTTTGGCGTCGGCCAGATCCAGGGCAAGCGCGAGAACGCGGCGCAGGTGCGCCAGGCGTTCGGCCTGCTCGACAGCGATGGCCCGCTGTTCGCGGTGGTCTCGCGGCTGGTGCACCAGAAGGGCCTGGACCTGATCTGCGAGGTGGCGCCGCAGATCGTCGCCGCCGGCGGCCAGATCGTGATCATCGGCGGCGGCGAGCCGCAGATCGAACAGGCGGTGGCGGCGCTGGCACGGCGCTATCCCGGCCACGTCGGCGCGCACATCGGCTTCGAGGAGCGGCTGGCGCGGCGCATGTTCGCCGGCTCCGACTTCCTGCTGATGCCCTCGCGCTTCGAGCCATGCGGCCTCAGCCAGATGTACGCGCAGCGTTTCGGCAGCCTGCCGATCGCCCACGCCACCGGCGGCCTGATCGACACCGTGGACGACGGCGTCACCGGCTTCCTGTTCGAGGAAGCCTCGGCCGACGGCCTGCGCCGTTGCCTGCAGCGGGTGTTCCGCACCTTCCGCCTGCCGGGCCTGCTGCAGGCGATGCGCCGCGCGGCGATGCTGCGGCCCAGCGGCTGGGAACTGGCCGGCCGCAAGTACATGGCGCTGTACGAGCGCACCGCCGGAGCGCAGCCGGCAGCTGGCGGCGTGCCGCTGCAGGCGACCACCGCCGCGGCCAGCGCGAGCGCATTGGCGAGCGCATGAGCGATCGGGAACACGCCGTGGACCCGGCCTCCGGCCGGGACCCGGCGGCGGACACAGAAGACGACGGCGACGGCCTTGCGCTGCAGGCGCTGGTCCGCGGCGAGGCCGTCGACGCCTTTGCCTGGCTGGGGCCGCATCCACAGGCCGACGGCACAGTGCAGGTGCGCGTGCTGGCGCACGGCGCCGAGGCGCTGGGCCTGCTCGACGCGCAGGGCAAGCTGATCGCGCGAATGCGCGCCCACCCGCAGGCCGACGGCCTGTTCGAAGGCGAACTGAAGCAGCCCATGCCCTACCGGCTGCGCATCGTGTGGCCGGACGCGGTGCAGGAATGCGACGACCCCTATGCCTTCGGGCCGCTGCTCGATCCGGCCTGGTTGCAGGACCTGGCCGCCGGCGACGGCGCCGCGCTGCGTACCGCACTGGGCGCCCATCACGCCCGCGTCGGCGAGGTCGAGGGTGTGCGCTTCGCGGTGTGGGCGCCGCAGGCCAGGCGCGTGGCGCTGGTCGGCGACTTCAACGGCTGGGACGCGCGCCGGCATCCGCTGCGCCCGCATCCCGAGGCCGGGGTCTGGGAACTGTTCGTGCCCGGGCTGCACGGCGGCGAGCATTATCAATACGAGCTGCAGGCCGCCGACGGCAGCGTGCTGCCGCGCAAGGCCGATCCGGTGGCGCGCGGCAGCGCGCCGGCGCCGTCCACCGCCTCGGTGGTGCCGTACGCCGACAGCCACGTCTGGAGCGATGCGGCCTGGCTGGCGCAACGCGAGGCCCAGGCCGGCAGCGCGCAGCCGCTGAGTATCTACGAACTGCACGCCGGCTCCTGGCGCCACGACCGCCACGGCCAGCCGCTGCACTGGGACGCGCTGGCCGCGGAACTGATTCCCTACGTGCGCGGGCTCGGCTTCACCCACATCGAACTGCTGCCGATCGCCGAGTATCCGTTCGGCGGCTCCTGGGGCTACCAGCCGCTGGGCCTGTACGCGCCCACCGCGCGCCATGGCGACGCCGAGGGCTTCGCGCGCTTCGTCGATGCCTGCCACCAGGCCGGCATCGGCGTGCTGCTGGACTGGGTCGGCGCGCACTTCCCCGACGATGCGCACGGCCTGCAGCGCTTCGACGGCAGCGCCTTGTACGAACATGCCGACCCGCGCGAAGGCGTGCATCGCGAGTGGAATACGCTGGTCTACAACTACGGCCGCCCGGAAGTGGTGGCCTACCTGATCGGCAGCGCGCTGGAGTGGATCGAGCGCTTCCACGTCGACGGCCTGCGCGTGGATGCGGTGGCGGCGATGCTGTACCGCGACTACGGCCGCAACGCCGGCGAGTGGATCCCCAACGCCCACGGCGGCCGCGAGAACCTGGAGGCGATCGCCTTCCTGCGCCGGCTCAACGACGAGATCGCGCAGCGCTTCCCCGGCGTGCGCACCATCGCCGAGGAATCCACCGCCTGGCCGGGCGCCACCGCGCCCACGCAGCAGGGCGGGCTGGGCTTCAGCCACAAGTGGAACATGGGCTGGGCGCACGACACGCTGCGCTACCTGCAGCGCGATCCGCTGTACCGGCAACACCACCACAGCGAGATGAGCTTCGGCCTGGTGTATGCGTTCTCCGAGCACTTCGTGCTGCCGCTGTCGCACGACGAGGTGGCGCGCGGCAAGGGCTCGCTGCTGGCGCGCATGCCCGGCGACGCCTGGCAACGCTTCGCCAACCTGCGCGCCTACCTGGCCTTCATGTGGGCGCATCCCGGGCGCAAGTTGCTGTTCATGGGCTGCGAGTTCGGGCAATGGCAGGACTGGGACCACGACCGGCCGCTGGACTGGGCGCAGGCGCAGCAGCCCGAGCACCGCGGCATTGCCCGGCTGGTCGCCGACCTCAACCGGCAGTTGCGTGCGCTGCCGGCGCTGTACCGCAGCGACCGCAGCAGCGACGGCTTCGAATGGAGCATCGCCGACGACCACCGCAACAGCGTCTTCGCCTTCGTCCGCCACGACCGCGACGGCGACGCGCCACCGTTGCTGGCGGTCAGCAACTTCACGCCGAACGTACACCACGACTACCGCGTGGGGGTGCCGCGTAGCGGACGCTGGCGCGAGCTTCTCAACAGCGACAGCGGCTACTACGGCGGCTCCAACCAGGGCAACGGCGGCGTGCTGTCGACCCTGCCGCAGCCGATGCACGGGCATGCGCAGGCGTTGGCGCTGACGCTGCCGCCGCTGTCCACCCTTTGGCTGCAACCGGACCTTTGACCATGGCCACCACCGCTGTCTCGACCGATTCCTCCGCCGCCCCGCGCGCGGTCCTGCGCCCCGGCGCCTGGCCAGGCGCCAACGGCGAGGTCGCCTTCGCGCTGTGGGCGCCGGATGCCGAGCGCGTGGAGCTGGTGTTCGGCGACGATCGGCGGCAGCCGCTAGAGGCGATCGGCGACGGCTACTTCGCCGCCACCCTCGCCTGCGCGCCCGGCACCCGCTACCGCTATGCCATCGACGGCGGCACGCCGGTGCCGGACCCGGCCTCGCGCTGGCAGCCCGACGGTGTGCATGGCCCCAGCGCGGTGCTGGCCACCGACGGCCATGCCTGGCGCCACGGCGACTGGCGCGGCCGGCCCTGGGCCGAGACCGTGTTCTACGAGCTGCACGTGGGCACCTGCGGCGGCTACGCCGGGCTGCGCGCGCAGTTGCCGACGCTGGCCGCGCTCGGCGTGACCGCGATCGAACTGATGCCGCTGGCCGAATTCCCCGGCCGCCACAACTGGGGCTACGACGGCGTGCTGCCGTACGCGCCGGCCTCGGCATACGGCCATCCCGACGAACTCAAGGCACTGATCGACGAAGCCCACGGCCTGGGCCTGAGCGTGTTCCTGGACGTGGTCTACAACCACTTCGGTCCGGACGGCAATTACCTGGGCCAGTACGCCTCGACCTTCTTCCGCGAGGACGCGCCCACGCCGTGGGGCGCGGCGATCGATTTCCGCCTGCCGCCGGTGCAGCGCTACTTCATCGACAACGCGCTGATGTGGCTGCACGAATACCACTTCGACGGCCTGCGCCTGGATGCGGTGCACGCGATCGTGCCCAACGCCTTCCTCGACACCCTGCGCGAGGCGATCATGGCCAGCGTCGCCGACGGGCGCCACGTGCACCTGGTGCTGGAGAACGAGGCCAACCAGGCCGACGTGCTGGAACGCGGCTACAGCGCGCAGTGGGACGATGACTTCCACAACAGCCTGCACGTGCTGCTGACCGGCGAACACGAGGGCTACTACGCCGGCTTTGCCGACGCGCCGGCGCAGCACCTGGCGCGGGTGCTCGGCGAAGGCTTCGCCTTCCAGGGACAGGCCGACCACCGCGGCCACGCGCGCGGCGAGCCCAGCGGCCACCTGCCGCCGCACAAGTTCGTGATCTTTGCGCAGAACCACGACCAGATCGGCAACCGCGCGCGCGGCGACCGGCTGATCACCCAGGTGAGCGAACCGGCGCTGCGCGCGGCGCTGGCGCTGACCGCGCTGACCCCGATGATCCCGCTGTTCTTCATGGGCGAGCCGTGGGGCAGCCGGACCCCGTTCCAGTTCTTCACCGATTTCGCGCCGCCGCTGGACGAGGCGGTGCGCGAGGGCCGCCGCCGCGAGTTCGCGCACTTCGCCGCCTTCGCCGACCCGGAACAGCGCGCCACCATTCCCGATCCCAACGCACCGGGCACCTTCCAGGCGTCCATCGCCGACATCAGCGACGCCACCCACGGCGACGGTGCGCGCTGGCGCGACTGGTTCGCCGCGTTGATGGCCTTGCGCCGCCAGCACCTGGTGCCCGCCCTCGCCCAGTCCAGCGCGCTGGGGGCACGGGTGATCGGTCCGAAGGCGATCGCGGCGGGCTGGCGCCTGGGCGACGGCGAATGGCACGTGGCAGCCAACTTCGGCGATGCGTCGGTGGCGCTGGACCTGCCCGGCAGCACCGTGCACGCGGAGAACGCTGGCGGCGACGCCGCGCAGTTGCCGCCCAACGCCTTCGTCGCGCGCTACCGGCCCGGCAACGCCGCATGAGCGCCCGCTGTCGCGACGCCATCGCGACAGCGTCCCCGGCACGCTGGCCACCTCGTTCGCTGCCCACCGCCGCGCACGCGCTGTCGGCGCGCGCGGGCGGGATCGCGGCGGATACCGCTTCCTCCGCCCTGCTGCCCGGTTCGCCCTGCCCATGACCGACAACTCCCTGCACACCCTGGCCGACGCCGCGGGCCTGCTGGTCGACTGGATCGACGCCAGCGACACGCCGCGCACGGTCGCCAACGACACCCTGCGCCATGTGCTCGGCGCGCTCGACCTGGACGCGCGCGACGCCGCCGCCTGCCGCGACAGCCTGCGCCGGCTGCAGGCCGATGCGGCACTGCCGCCGCTGCTGACCGCCGACGCCGGCGCGCCGGTCGAGGTCGGCGCCGCGGCCGGTGCGGCGTATCGGCTCGACAGCGAGGACGGGCAGACGCTGCACGGCCACTGCGACGCGCAGGGCCGCCTCGTCGCACCCGAGGCCGCCGGCTACTGGACCCTGCAGCACGGCGACCGCCGCACCACTCTGGCGGTGGCGCCACCGCGCTGCTACGGCGTCGCCGATGCGATCGGCGCAACACAGCCGCGGCGCTGGGGCCTGTCGCTGCAGGTGTATTCGGCACTGGGCGGCTATGACGCCGGCATCGGCGACGCCGCCGGCACCGCCGCCTGGGCCACGCGCATCGCCGCGGCCGGCGGCGACGCCATCGCGCTGAGCCCGGTGCACGCGGCGCGTCCGGTCGGCGCGCATTACAGCCCGTATTCGCCAAGCGACCGCCGCTTCCTCGATCCGCTGCAGGCAGCGCCGGCGCGCGTGCTGGGCGCCGACGCCGCACAGCGCGCGCTGGACGCGGCTGGGCTGGCGCAGACCTTCGCCGAGGCGCAGGCGCGGCCGCTGATCGACTGGCCGGCCTCGGCGGCGTTGAAGTGGCAGTGGCTGCGGCAGTTGCACGCCGATTTCGGCCAGGCCGACGCGGCGCTGCACGCCGACCTGGCCGCATTCGAACGCGACGGTGGCAGCGCCCTGCATGCGCATGCCGCGTTCGCCGCGCAGGACTTCGGTGATGCCGATCCGGGTCTGCACCGGTTCGCGCAGTGGCTGGCCGCACGCAGCTGGGCCGACGTGCAGCGCCAGGCGCGCGCCGACGGCATGGGCATCGGCCTGATCGCCGACCTGGCGGTGGGCTTCGACGCGCAGGGCGCCGAGGCCGCGGCGTGGCCGCAGGCGGTGCTGCAGGGGCTGGAACTGGGCGCGCCGCCGGACGCGTTCAACGGCGACGGCCAGGCCTGGGGCATCTGCGGCTACGCACCGACCGCGCTGCGCGCCAGCGGCTTTGCGCCGTTCATCGAACTGCTGCGCGCGGTGATGCGCGATCGCGGCGGCGTGCGCATCGATCACATCCTCGGCCTGCTGCGGCTGTGGGTGATTCCGCGCGGCGCGCCTTCGTCCACGGGCGTGTACCTGCGCTATCCACTGCACGATCTGCTGCGCCTGCTGGCGCTGGAATCCTGGCGGCACCGCGCGATCGTGATCGGCGAGGATCTGGGCGTGGTGCCGGACGGCATCCGCGCCGAACTGTCGCGCCGCGGGGTGATGGGCATCGACGTGCTGCTGTTCACCCGCGACCGCAATGGCGCGTTCCTGCCGCCGGCGCAGTGGCGCCCCGACGCGCTCGCCACCACCACCACCCACGACCTGCCGACCCTGCGCGGCTGGCGCCGCGGCGAGGATATCGACTGGCGCCGGCGCCTGCAGTTGAGCGACGCCGCGCAGCAACATGCCGACCACCAGGCACGCACCGACGACGTCGCGCGCATGGACCAGGCGGTCGCCGCGGCGCTGCCGCCCGCCGAGGCCGCCGACCCGGAACTGGGCGCGCTGCGCTTCGTCGCCGCCACGCCCTCGCCGCTGGCCCTGCTGCCGGCCGAGGACGCGCTGGGCCTGGACCAGCAACCCAACCTGCCCGGCACCGTCGACGGCCACCCGAACTGGCGCCGGCGCCTGCCCGCACCCGATGCCGCCGCATCCGCCGCCACCCTCGCCACGCGCCTGGACGCCTTCGCCCAGACCCGCCAGACCACCGCCACCGCCGCGCAAGGAGCCGACGCATGCGCATGATTCCCCTGCGGGCCACCGCCCGCCTGCAGTTGCATGCCGGTTTCACCCTGCTCGATGCCGCCGCGCAGGTGCCGTGCTACGCGGGGCTGGGCATCAGCCACCTGTACCTGTCGCCGATCGGCACCGCGGTGCCCGGTTCCACCCACGGCTACGACGTCACCGACCCGCGCCAGGTCAATCCCGAGCTCGGCGGCGAGCCGGCGCTGCTGCACCTGTCCGAGCGGGCGCGCAGCCACGGCATGGGCCTGATCCTGGACATCGTGCCCAACCACATGGCCACCCACCCGAGCAATCCGTGGTGGTGGGACGTGCTCACGCATGGCCGGCGCAGCCGTCATGCAGGCTGGTTCGACATCGACTGGCGCGCGCCCGGGCGCGACGGCAAGCTATGGTTGCCGGTGCTGGACCGCCCCTATGCGCAGGCGCTCAGCGAAGGCGCGCTGCAACTGCAGGTCGGCGAGGACGGCAGCGTGGTCCTGCTGCACCACGACCAGCGCTTCCCGATCCGCCTGGACGGTGCCATCGCCCAGGAACCGGCCAGCGCGCGCCCGGCCTGGGCGGCCCGGCTCAACGACGCCGCGCGGCTGGGCGACGACGCCCTGCACCGGCTGATCGAACGCCAGTGCTATCGCCTGGCCTGGTGGCGGGTCGGCAACGACATGCTCAACTACCGCCGCTTCTTCGACATCACCTCGCTGGCGGCGTTGCGCGTGGAGCAGAACGACGTGTTCGCCGCGGTCCACGAGCTGCCGCTGCGGCTGGTCGCCGAGGGCCATCTCGATGGCGTGCGGGTTGACCATGTCGATGGCCTGGCCGACCCCACCGGCTACGTGCAGCGGCTGCGCACGCAACTGGACCGCGCCGGCCGCCGCCGTGGCATCGCCCCGGGCGGCATCGCCCTGTACCTGGAAAAGATCCTGGCGCCGCACGAGCAGTTGCGCAGCGACTGGCCCTGCGACGGCACCACCGGCTACGACTTCATGGACCAGGTCGCCGCGGTGCTGCACGACCCGGCCGGCGCCGAACCGCTGACCGCGCTGTGGCGGCGCTGGAGCGGGCGCAGCGGCGACTTCGGCCAGGAACAGCGCGCCGCGCGCGACGAGATCCTGCAGGGCTCGCTGCAGGCCGAGTTCGTGCGCACCGTGCAGGCGCTGGGCGCCGCCGCGCACCTGGATCCGCTGACCCGCGAGTTCAGCCCGCAGATGCTGGCGCGCGGGCTGATGGCCTTGTTGCGGCACTTCGAGGTGTACCGCACCTATGCCGGACCCGATGGCCTGGACGACGACGACGCTGCGCGCCTGGCCCAGGCCGCGCAGCGTGCGCGTGCCGGCGCCGAGCCGCGGGTGTGCGCGGCGATCGATGCGATCGAGCGCTGGAGCCGCGATGGCCGCGGCACCGGCAAGGCGCAGGTGGCGCTGCGGCGGATTGTGCGCCGGCGCCTGGAGCAATTGTCTGCGCCGCTCAACGCCAAGTCGGTGGAGGACACCTCCTTCTACCGCCACGGCGTGCTGCTCTCGCGCAACGAGGTGGGCAGCGAGCCGGATGTGTTCGCGATGACGCCGGAGGCGTTCCACGCGGCCAACGCCGTGCGCGCGCAGCGTTATCCGCGCGCGCTGCTGGCCACCGCCACCCACGACCACAAGCGTGGCGAAGACGTGCGCATGCGCCTGGCCGTGCTCAGCGCGCAGGCGCCGTGGTGGGAGGCGCAGGTGGCGCGGTTCCAGGCGCTGTCGGCCGACCTGCTGCCGGCCGGCAGCGCCGCGCCGCTTCCGGGCGACCTGCTGATGCTGTGGCAGATGCTGGTGGCGGCGTGGCCGCTGGAACTGGCGGTGGACGACGCCGACGGCCTGCGCGACTACGCCGAGCGCATCGGCGCCTGGCAGCTCAAGGCCGCGCGCGAAGCCAAGCTGCGCACCCACTGGACCTGGCCGGACGAAGACTACGAACGCAATGCGCGCGCCCTGCTCGACGCCGCGCTGCTGCAGCCGGCCGGTGCCGCGCTGCGCGAGGCGCTGGCGCAGGCGGCCGCGGCGCTGGCCCCGGCCGGCGCGCTCAACAGCCTGGTGCAGACCGCCCTGCGCCTGACCCTGCCCGGCGTGCCCGACCTGTACCAGGGCAGCGAAGGCTGGGATCTGTCGCTGGTGGATCCGGACAACCGCCGCCCGGTGGACTACGCGCTGCGCCAGGCCTGGCTGGGCGACGCCACCGCAGCGGACGCGCTGCTGCAGGACTGGCACAGCGGCCACGTCAAGGCCTGGCTGACCGCGCAGCTGCTGCAGCTGCGGCGCGCGCATCCGGCGCTGTTCGCCCACGGCAGCTACACGCCGCTGCAGGCGCAGGGCGCACAGGCGCCGCACGTGCTCGGCTTCGTGCGCGAGCACGAGGGCACCTCGCTGGTGGTAGTGGTGCCGCGGCTGAGTGCGGCCGCGCAGGCGCTGCGCCCGGACGCGCCGCTGCGGCCGCAACTGGACTGGCGTGACACGGTTCTGACACTGCCGCAGGCACAGTATCGCCCGGTGCTGGCCAGTGCTACCGTCGACGCCACGTCGGCCGTTCCGGTGTCGGCCCTGTTTGCCGAATTTCCGATCGCCGTGCTGGTCGCCTCCCCCTGATCCCGCAAGAAGCCATGGACGCAGAAACACGCCAACGCCGCATCCGCCAACTCGCACACGAAATCTGGGAAGCCGAAGGGCGACCCGACGGCCACGCCGCCCGCCACTGGGCCATGGCCGAGCGCCTGGTGGCCGCGGAAGCGGCCGCCGAGGCCGACGACGAAGCGCTGCCGCCGCCGGCACCGCGGCGCAGCGCCGGCAACGGCAGCACTTCTTCCTAAGGATCCTTCATGCCCGTGCGCAAGCTCACCCGCCGTTCGCGTATCCGCGAGGGCCTGCCGTATCCGCTGGGCGCCACCTGGGACGGCCTGGGGGTGAACTTCGCCCTGTACTCGGCGCACGCCACCAAGGTGGAGTTGTGCCTGTTCGACGATCGCGGCCGCGAGATCGAACGCATCGCCCTGCCCGAGTACACCGACGAGATCTGGCACGGCTACCTGCCCGACGCGCGCCCGGGCCAGCTCTACGGCTACCGCGTGTACGGTCCGTACGCGCCCGATGCCGGACATCGCTTCAATCCCAACAAGCTGCTGCTCGATCCCTACGCCAAGCAACTGGTCGGCGAATTGAAATGGGCGCCGGCCCTGTTCGGCTACACCATCGGCCACAAGGATGCCGACCTCAGCTTCGACCGCCGCGACAGCGCCGCCTACATGCCCAAGTGCGCGGTGATCGATCCGGCCTTCACCTGGGGCAAGGACCAACGCCCGCAGACGCCGTGGGACAGCACGGTGATCTACGAGACCCACCTGCGCGGCACCACCATGCGCCACCCGTCCGTGCCCGAGGCCTGGCGCGGCACCTTCTCCGGGCTGAAGGTGGACGAGGTGGTCGAGCACATCAAGCGCCTGGGCATGACCGCGGTGGAGCTGCTGCCGGTGCACGCCTTCGTCGACGACGAATATCTGCTCAAGCAGGGCCTGCGCAATTACTGGGGCTACAACACCATCGGCTTCTTCGCCCCGCACCCGCGCTACATGGCCACGCGCACCGTGTCCGAGTTCAAGCAGATGGTGGCGCGGCTGCACAGCGCCGGGCTGGAAGTGATCCTGGACGTGGTCTACAACCACACCGCCGAAGGCAACGAACTGGGGCCGACGCTCTCGTTCAAGGGCATCGACAACGCCAGCTACTACCGCCTGGCCGAGGACCGCCGCTTCTACATCAACGACACCGGCACCGGGAACACCTTCGACCTGACCAACGCCGGCGCGCTGCGCATGGTCAACGACTCGCTGCGCTACTGGGTGTCGGAGATGCACGTGGACGGGTTCCGCTTCGACCTGGCCACCATCCTCGGCCGCGAGCACCACGGCTTCGATCCCAAGGGCGGCTTCCTCGACGCCTGCCGCCAGGACCCGCTGCTGAGCCAGGTCAAGCTGATCGCCGAGCCGTGGGACGTCGGCCCCGGCGGCTACCAGGTCGGCGGCTTCCCGCCGGGCTGGTCGGAGTGGAACGACAAGTTCCGCGACAACGTGCGCGCGTTCTGGCGCGGCGACGAAGGCCAGCTGGCCGAACTGGCCACGCGCCTGACCGGCTCGGCCGACCTGTTCAATCATCGCGGTCGCCGCCCGACCGCCTCGGTCAACTTCGTCACCGCGCACGACGGCTTCACCCTGCACGACCTGGTCAGCTATTCCCACAAGCACAACGAAGCCAACGGCGAGCACAACCGCGACGGCTCGGACAACAACATTTCCGCCAACTACGGCGTGGAAGGCGAGACCGACGACGAGCAGATCAACGCCCTGCGCCTGCGGCAGATGCGCAACATGCTGGCCACCCTGCTGCTGTCGCAGGGCACGCCGATGCTGCTGGCCGGCGACGAGTTCGGCCGCAGTAAGGGCGGCAACAACAACACCTACTGCCAGGACAACGAACTGACCTGGCTGAACTGGGAAACCGGCCCACGCGCGCACCAGCTCAGCGCCTTCGTCTCGCGCTTGACCCACCTGCGCGCGCACTACCCGCTGCTGCACCGCGCCCGCTTCTTCGACGGCGCCTACGACGAGGAACTGGGCATCAAGGACGTGACCTGGCTGGCCCCGGACGGCGAGGAGATGACCGAGGCCTCCTGGCACGATCCGCACGCCCGCGCGCTGATGATGCGCCTGGACGGCCGCGCCCCGTCCAGCGGCCTGCGCCAGGCCGCCTCGAACGTGACCCTGCTGATGATCGTCAACGGCGCGGTCGAGGACGTGCCGTTCACCCTGCCGCTGGTCGAAGGCGAACACTGGCGCGTGCTGATCGACACCGCCGAGCGCAACGGCGAACACGGCCTGCCCGGCGGTTCGCAATGGCACGGCCTCGGCCGCTCGCTGACCCTGCTGGCCGCCGAGCGCGACAGCAAGTCCAGCCCGGCGCATCACCGCAATGCGGATGCGCCGACGGCGTGAGCTGATGGGAGCGCCCGGCGATCTGCCGGGCGCTGCGGGTCCGCTCCTACAGAAGGCGGACGTTGCGAGCTGTCATCCGTAGGAGCGGTTTCAGCCGCGACCAGAGATCGATGGAACTCAGATACCGCCGTGCCGCGCAGCTGCCCACCGCAAGCAGCCGCACCGATAACGCCTCCGGCAGCCACTGAGGGGGGTTCACTGACGCCCACCCCGCTCCACATACGGCCGCGACTGCAGGATCACCACCTCGTCGCCGACCACGGCCCACTCGATGTCCTGGTCTGCGCCGCCCAGCGCCTGCTTGGTCATCGCGCCGACCCTGGCCAATCGCGCGATGAGGGCATCGGTCAGCACCTGCCGGGTGCCGACGATCGGCACCTCGCGGACGCCGCCGGCGGCATTGGCCACGAGCTGGGTGTCCTCGGCCGAGCGGCTCAGCACCTGCACCGCCTTTGACCAGCTCGAATACATCACCTGTTCGGCCTGGCGCTTGCCCTCGACCACGCGGATACCGAGGCCGCGCTTGGCCGAAATATAGGTGACATGACGGCGCGCGGCATCGAACGGGTCGCGGGTGATCATCACCCCGGAGCTGTCGGACGGGGCGGCCAACTGCACCAGCACTGCCATGGCCACCGCGTCCTGCGGCAGGCCGGCGGCGGCGCGCGCTTCGTAGGCCTCGAAGTTGTACACCGACGCCCATACCGTCTGCACCGCCTTGGCCAATGCATCGGCGCGGGTGACGTTGGGCACGGTGGTGTACAGGCCGGCGCCGCTGAAGCCGGGCAGATCCTCGGAGTTGGACGAGCTGCGCACGAACACACCGGCACCGCGCAGTTGTTCGCGCCACTGCGCCTCCAGCGCACGCACGAAGGCGGGATCGGGCGTGGCGTCGGCGATCTCGGCACGCAGGGTCGCCAGCGCGGCGCGGCGCACGTCGGCGTCGGTGGCGAAGCTGGGGCGGCGCTGCAGGTCGCGCAGGCGCTGATCGACCTGCAGACGCTGCAGCGTCGCCTGATAGAACGCGAACGGAATGCAGAAGCCGTCCGGCACGCGCGCGGCCGGCGGCAACACCGCCTTCAACGTGCCGAGATTGGCCGCCTTGGTCCCGCAGATGCGGCTGTCGTGAGCGCGCAACGCCGCCAGCGGCTGGAGCGCGGCCACGCTCAGGTCGGGGCGCGGCAGCGCGCGTGACGCCGCGCGCGGGGCCGTGGACGACGTGGCTGCCGGCGGACCTGCAAGCGGCGTCACCCGGTAGTCGTTGTGGGTGACGTCCAGTTGCACCCAGCGCCCGTCGTACTGGCGCAGCGCCGCCTGCGCATCGCGCACGTACACGTTGGGAATGCCCCAGCCCTTGGCCAGCAGGTTGACGTGCGACAGCAGCGTGGACGGGCGCTGCGTGACCAGGCCCGCGACCGGCGCCAGCGCGATCGGCACCTCGTCCAGTACCGGAATGTCGCGCGGGGTCAGTGCACGGAATTGCGCATCCGACCGCACGATGCGCAGCCGTCCTTCGGCGTGGCCGGTGTTCAACGGCAGGAAGCGCTGCTCGCGCAGCAGCGCCTCCTGGGTCACGAAGGCCAGCCCGGCGGACTTGGCCACCTGTTCGTGCTGCGTGGAGTTGGTCTTGAACCGCAGCGTGTCGTAGAACGAGGCGCGCAAGGCGGCGTCGGTCTGCTGCAGCAGCGCCGCGGTGAGAAGATCGCCCTCCCAGAATTCGTAGGTATAGCCCGGCATATCCTGCTGCCAGCTCAGGGTGCCGAACAGGAAGCGTCGCTGCGGATCGCGGTACTGCGCCTTCAGCGCCGCCTTGCCCATGCGCGGCGCCAGGCGCTGGCGCACGAACTGCTCGTGCAGCGCGAAGCGCGGCGTGTTGAGGTAATAGACACGCCCGCCCTGCTGGCGGTCGATCACGAACAGCAGATGCGGCAGTTCCAGCGCAGTGCCGGCGTTGTAGACCCGCGCGAGTTGCAGAAACTGCGCGCGGCTCTCCAGGCGTGGCAGGGAATCGGGTCCCGTCGCCGGCTGCGCCACGACGTCGCGACCTGGGCGCTGCTCGTAGGCCGAGGGCTTGCGCGCGGTCTGCGCCAGCGCGGGCGCCGCGGCCCACAGCGACACGATGAAGAGAACCCACACCGAGAGGCGGGGCCAGACAAGCGGCGGACGGGCTCGATCCATGATGCCGGTTCGGGAGGGCGACGAGCGCGGATCATACGCCAGCGTCTGCACCTTGGCTGCGCGGCGACGTGCGGCTAGGCGCTTGGTGGCGGCATCAGCGTTGCAGACTGCAGGATGGCAGAGCGCGATGGCGCTCGTTCGCCGAATAGCTACCACGGACCGTCCTTCGGTATCGTTGGCCGACAGGACGTTGTTGCAGTCGAATGCGGCCCGCCGCACGCGCTGCTTCGCGACCTGGCCCATCTCGTCCCCAAAGGAGTCCGCATGCCGCTGTATCCCCTGTTCGCCGACCTGGCCGGGCGCCGTGTGCTGGTGGTGGGCGGTGGCGAGGTGGCGATGCGCAAGATCGAGGCGTTGCTGCACGCCGGTGCCGACGTGCTGGTGTACGCGCATGCGCTCAACCCCACCGTGGCGCAGTGGCTGGCGCAGGGCCGGCTGCAGCGCGCCGATGGCGCCTTCGACCCGCAGTGGCTGGACGCCGCCTGGCTGGTGGTGGCGGCCACCGACGACGATGCGTTCAACCGGCAACTGGCCGAACAGGCCGGGGCGCGGCGCAAGTGGGTCAACGTGGTCGACGACGCCGCGCTGTCGACGTTTCAGGTGCCGGCGATCATCGATCGCGACCCGCTGCTGATCGCGATCTCCTCCAGCGGCGCGGCGCCGATGCTGGCGCGGCGCCTGCGCGAGCGTTGGGAAACCGAACTGGACCATTCCTACGCCGAACTGGCGCAGTTGTTCGCGCGCCACCGCGCCGCGATCCGCGCGCATCTGCCGGACCTGCCGCAGCGCCGGCGCTGGTTCGAGCAGGTACTGGAGGGGCCGGTGCAGACGTTGCTGCAGAGCGGCCAGCGCGAGGCCGCCGAGCAGGCCTTCGCCGACAGCCTCAACCGCAGCGACGACATACCGCGGCAAGGCAGCGTGTGGCTGGTCGGCACCGGCAACGGCGACCCCGGTGCGCTGACGCTGAAGGCGCTGCGCGCGCTCAACCAGGCGGATCTACTGCTGGTGGGTGCAGATGTCAGCGCGGCGGTGCTGAGCCTGGCGCGTCGCGATGCCAGCCGCCAGCCGCTGCCGGACGATCCAGCCGCGCATCTGGCGCTGCTGATCGAACGGGCGCACGCCGGGCAGCGCGTGGTCAGCCTGCTGCCGGGCGACGCGTTCCGGCAAGCGCCACACGCGGCGCTCGCAGCGCAGTTGGCCGCCGCCGGGATCGCCTGCGAGGTGGTACCCGGTGTCGCGCCGGGCTGAGAACTAGGCCGGCAGCGGCGGCACCGGTTCGTCGGCTGCGCGGTCGCGCTTCGCCGTCACCAGGTGCTTGCGCATCCCCACCCACAACGCCAGCGACAGCAGCGAGATGCCGCCCAGCAGCAGGAATGCGGCGCGATAGCCGAACCCCTGCGCGATCCAGCCGCCCAGCGCCGGGCTCAGCGCTGCGCCGACGCCCTGCATCGTCATCACCGCACCCTGCCCCACGTTGACCCGGCCGGTGCCCTGCAGCAGGTGCGCCACCAGCGCCGGCACCGCCACGCTCTGCAGGCCGGCGCCGACGCCGTCGAGGATCTGCACCGGGAACACGCCCCAGGTGTGAATGAAGCTGGCGGCGATCAGCCCGCGCAGCGGCAGCGCCAGGAAGGTCAGCAGCAACACCCACCAATGCCCGCGCACGCGGATCAGCCGCATCGCCAGCAGCGAGGCCAGCACCATGGTGGCCTGGGCGACGATGATGGTGGTAGCGGTCAGCGCGTTCGGGTCGCCCTGGTGCGCGGCCACCACGGCCATGCCGTACAGCGGCAGCATCGCCGCATTGCCGAGGTGAAACAGCGCCAGCGCTGCGGCCAGCACCAGCAAGGGCTTGCAGGTCAGCAGCACCGACCAGCCGCTGACGTGGGCGCCATTGTCGTCCTCGGCATCGGCCATGCCGCGGGCGGCGCGGTGATCGATCGCATCGCGCGGGATCATCAACACCGAGACGATGGCCAGCACGCCGAAGCAGCCGGTCAGCACGAACACCGCGCCGAAACCGAATTTCCAGCCGAGCAAACCGGCCAGCGCCGCGGCCACCACGTTGCCGGCATGGCTGCCGACCTGGTTGCGCGCGATCTGGTGATCGAAGCCGGCCTGGCGTACCAGGCCCAGGGTGATGCCGGACAGCGCCGGCCCCAGCGCGGCGGCGGCGAGCGCGGTCATCACCTGCGCGGCGATGACGCCCGGCAGGGTCGGCGACCACCACAACAGCGCCGAGGCCAGCAGGATCATGCTGCAGCCGACCACCACGATGCTGCGCTTGCGCTTGGTCGCATCGACCAGCGCACCGCCCGGCGTGGTGGCGAGCATGCCGACGATGCCGCCGGCGGTCATCACCGAGCCGATCGCGCCCAGCGACCAGCCCTTGGATTGCAGGAACACGCTCAGGAACGGGCCGAGCCCGTCCTGCACGTCGGCCATGGTGAAGTTGAGCGCTTCCAGCGCGCGCGTGCCGCGCGGGCGCGGGCGCTTCTCGGCGCCGCTCATGGGTCCACCGCCGACGAGCGCGGCGACAGGGACAGGAAAACGTGGTGCTGCGCAGGCGCGACGGGCGGCATGACGGTGTCCTGGAGGAGCGGTGGGAACACAGCCGCGGCGGTGGCCAGGGGCGCACCGCCGCGACGACGCGGCACTTAGTGGGACTTCGGCTTGGGTTTAGGCTTCGGTTTCGCCTTGGGCCCATGCTTCGGCGCAGCATCATCCGCATGCGCGTGCAACGGCTTGTGATGAGGCTTGGGCGTCTTCGGTTTCGGCGGCAACGGCTGCAGCGTCGCCGCGCTGGCGCCCAGCGCCTGCGCATGCAGCACCTGGCCATGCGCGGACTCAAGCAGTTCGCCCTGCGCCGCCAACGGCTTGCCGGCGGCCAGCCAGCGCGCCGATTCCGGCACCGCGTGGGGCGGGAAGCGCACGATCAGCCCGTCCTCCAGCAGCGCGCCATGCACCTGCCCGTGCGGGCCGTGCAACAGCCGCGCGATGGTGCCGGTGTGGTGCACCGCGTCCTGCGCGGACGTGGGCTTGGCCGGCGGCTTGGGCTTGGGCTTATGCGGCGCGGCATGCGGGCCCTCGTCGACGATGCGCTCGGCACCGTCCGGATCCACCGCCAGCGCCACCAGTACATCGGCGCCGCGCGGCTTGAGTCCGCGCACGCCGAGGCCGGCGCCCGGACGCAGCGCCTTCAGCAATTGCGCCGACAGGTGCGGCGGGGTGTGCACTTCGGTGCCGTCGTCGAACAGCAGGCCGTCGACGTCGGCCTTGGGGTTGAGCAGGAAGCGCGCGAGCGTGCCACGGGTTTCCGGCAGGGAATCGGGATCGACCCAATGCATTGCATTCTCCAGACGAACAAAGGGGGATGCCGGCGGGGGCCGGCAGCGCCCGCCGCGAACGGCGGGCGCAGGGGTCAGGCGCGATGCAGCAGCGCCCGGATCAACGCGGAGCCGGCGGCGGCGGGGGAGTGGCCGGCGCACCCGGTGCACCGGGCTGGGCCGGCGGCGGCGGGGCGGCCGGCGGCGCAGGCGGGGCCGGCGGCGCGAACACCGCCTGCAGCGAATTGCGATCACGGCCAACCTGAGTGGCCTCCACCGAGCGGCCGACCTGGGTCAGCACGCCGAAGCCGTTGACGCTCAGGCGCGCGCCGGGCCGCAGCAGTTCGCTGTACTGCTGGGCGGCCGGCGGCGGCATGCGCACCACGGTGCCGTCGCTCAGCAGCACGCCGGCGGTGTCGCCGCGCGGGCCGTAGACCAGACGCTCGATGCGACCATCGGCCTGCAGCGGGGTCAGGGACGGCGGCGCTGGAGGGGCCGGCGGCGGCGTCATCGGGTTCGGCGGACGGTCGACCACCTGCTTGCCGCTACGGCGCGCGGTGATGGTGCTGGCCTGCAGCAGCGGCAGGCTGCCCAGGCGGTAGCCCTGCACCGACACCGCATCGCCGCGGCGCACCGCGGCCTGCAGGTCGGCCGACAGGTGCGGCGGGAAGCTGACCTGGGTGCCGTCCATCAGCCACAGGCCATCGACGTCGCCATTGGGGTTGAGGATGAACCGCTCGACGGTGCCGTCCACGCGCACCGGCGTGGCGGCGACGGACGCCGCGGGCGGCGGCGGCGGCGACGGAACGCTACCGGGCGCCGGCGGAGCGGGAGGTGCGGGGGGCGCCGGCACCTGCGCGGTGGCAGCGGCAGCGGCGGTGGCCAGCACCAGGGACAGAGCGAGTGCGCTACGACGGATCATGGGAGTTCCTCCTGAGCGGCAGGGGCGCCGCTCGCAGGAGGGATAATGCAGAGGCCGTGCCAACTTTTAAGCCATTGATTTTAAAATGGATCTGTCGCTGACACGGCGTCGATGGTGTCTCCGTTCCATCCACACCTGTCCGCTTTGCGGACAGATGTGGATGGAAGGGGATTGGGGAGTCGGGATTGGGGATTCGTAAAAGCGCAAGACATCATGTGCGGCACTCGCTTCGACCAATCCCCAATCCCCAATCCCCAATCCCGGCGGCGCGCGCCAGCGCGTCGCCTACAGCCCGTACTCGTCGAGCTTGCGATACAGGAGCTGGCGATGGATGCCGAGCCGGCGCGCGGCCTCGGCGCGGTTGCCGTGGGCCTGGGTCAGCGCGGCCTGGATCATCTGCCGTTCCAGTTGCGCGATCGCCTGCGGCAGGGTCAGCGCCTCGGTGTCCAGCGTCGTGGGCGTCTCGGCGGGCTGGGCCAGCAGCTCGTCCAGGTCGTGCGCCTCCACCACCGGCGCGCGCACCAGCACCTGGCAGCGCTGCATGGCGTTGCGCAGTTCGCGCACGTTGCCCGGCCAGGGATAGGCGCGCAGACGCGCCTGCGCTGCAGTCGACAGGGTCTGCGGGGCGCTGCTGCCGGCGGCGAGGAAGTGCTGGGCGAGCAGCAGGATGTCGTCGCCGCGCTCGCGCAGCGGCGGCAGTTCGATCGGCACCACGTTGAGCCGGTAGCGCAGGTCGCTGCGGAAGCGCCCGGCGTCCACCGCCTGCAGCAGGTCGCGGTGGGTAGCGGCGATCACCCGCACGTCCACTTTCTGCGCGCCGCGCCCGCCCAACGGCGACACCTCGCCTTCCTGCAGGAAACGCAGCAGCTTGGCCTGCATCGGCAATGGCATGTCGCCGATCTCGTCGAGGAACAGGGTGCCGCCATCGGCGTCGCGGATCAGGCCGTTGCGGTCGCTCACCGCGCCGGAGAACGCGCCCTTGCGGTAACCGAACAGTTCGCTCTCCATCAGCTCGGCGGGAATCGCCGCGCAATTGATCGCCACGAACGGCTGCGCAGCACGGGTGCTGGCACGGTGCAGCGCGCGCGCCGCCAGTTCCTTGCCGGTGCCGGTCTCGCCGGTGATCAGCACCGGCAGGTCGGAGGCGGCGGCCAGGCCGATGCGCTTGTGCACGGTGCGCATCGCCGCGCTGTGGCCGAGCAGCGCGTCGTCCTCCTCCGCGGGCAGGGCCGGTGCGGCATCCGGCATGTCGTCGCCGCGGCTGCGCAGGGCGCGCTCGACCACCTCGGCGATATCGGCGCGGCCCACCGGCTTGACCAGGTGATCGAAGGCGCCGAGCTTCATCGCCTCGATGGTATTGCCGCTGGACGCATGCGCGGTGAGCATCACCAGCGGCACGCGCATGGCCTGCGCGTCGTCCTGGCGTGCGCGCATCAGCGCGATGCCGTCCATGCCGGGCATGCGGAAATCGACGAAGGCCAGGTCGAGGCCGCCCTCGCCCAGGCGCGCCAGGCCCTCGCGCGGGTCGGCCACGGCCACCACCTCGTGGCCGAACGAGCGCAGCGTCGCCTGCAGGGTGCTGAGGAACGCCAGATCGTCGTCGATGATCAGGATGCGCGCCATGGCAGCTCCAGGCTGAACTCGGTGATGCCGTCGCGATGCGTGTAGTGCGCCTCGCCGCCATGGGCGCGGGCGATCTCGCGCACCAGCGCCAGGCCCAGGCCGTTGCCGTCGCTGCGGCCGCTGGCGAACGGTTCGAACAGGTGCGCGGCCACCGGCGCCGGCACCGGCTCGCCCTGGTTGCGCACGCGCAGGTGCAGCAGGTCGTTCTCGGCCTGGGCGGCCAGGATCACCTCGGTGCCAGGCGTGGCGTGCTGCAGCGCATTGCGCAGCAGGTTGTGCAGGGCGCGCGCGGCCTGCTGCGGATCCAGCATCCACTGCGCCGGCGCCGCCTGCAGGCGCAGCGCGATCGGCGGCGTCTGCCCGTCCCAGTCGGCCGGATCCAGCAGCGCCTGCAGCCACGGCTGCAGCGCCACCGTCTGCCGGTGCAGGCGGATCGGCTGGACCATGCCGAGCAGGCTTTCCACCACCCCGTCCAGGCGCTGGATCTGCGCCAGCATCAACTGCGCCTGGGCGTCGTCGGCACCATCCGCGTGCGCGGCGATCTGGTTCTCCAGCGCCAGGCGCAGGGTCGCGATGGGGTTGCGGATTTCGTGCGCCACGGTCGCGGTCATGCGCCCCAGCGCGGCCAGGCGTTCGTGCCGCGACAGTTCCTCGCCGAGCCGGCGGGTCTCGGCCAACGCCTGCGCGTTGCGCTGCGCGTAGTCGGTGACCGCGGCACCGAGCCGGTCCAGCTCCGGCGCGCCGGTCTTCGGGATCTGCGGCACCTCGGCCGGCGTCGCCAGGGCCTGCTGGATGCCCTGCAGGCGCTGGCTCCAGCGCCGCACCACCCAGCCCAGCGCCAGCGCCGACACCACCACCAGCGCCAGGATCAGCGCCATCCCCAGCGCCAGCGGCAGGCTGGCCGCGGCGTCGCTGGAAGCCACGCGGGTCATGGCCCAGGCCGCGGCATTACGGTCCAGCGGGCAGGCCGCGATCAGCAGGCTCTCGCGCTGCCCGTCGCGGCGGTAGTCGACCGTGTGTTGCGCCTCCACCCCGCGCTGCACGGTGGCGACGATGACGTTGCGCTCGGCCGAGGGCACGTCGGTCTTGTGCTCGGTCCCATCGTAGGTCGGGTAGGCGTAAGCCAGGAAGCCGCGCTGGCGGTCCCAGAAGCCGCCTTCCACGCCGGCCGCATCGGCCAGCACCAACTGCGACACCACCGCCGCCAGGCCGGTGCCGTCGCTGCCGTGGGCAGCGGCGCTGGCGCCGTTGTAGCGCTGCACCATGCGCGTGCACACCTCGCGCAACCCGGTCTGCGCACGTTCCGCGCGCACGCCCTCGCTGTGCCGGTACAGCCCGACCAGCACCACCGCCATGCCGACGCAGGCGGCGACGATGACGATCCAGATCAACAGCAGTTGCCGCAGCAGCGAACGGGGCATGGCCTACCTTGGGCGCAACGGAAGAGGCGGGGCGAACCGCGGCGATCGTAGCCGGGTCGTCGCGGTCCCGCGACCCGACGTGGCGAACGACCGCCGCGGGCCGCGGTGTGGGCCGCGCTCAGCGCAGATTGGTCTTGACCAGTTCCAGCACCTCGTCGCCGCGTCCGCTCATCACCGCGCGCAGCAGGTACAGGCCCATGCCCTTGGCCTGTTCCAGCTTGATCGCCGGCGGGATCGCCAGCTCCTGGCTGGCCACGCGCACGTCCACCAGCGCCGGGCCGGGATGCGCGAAGGCTTCGCGCAACGCCGGTTCCAGTTGCGCCGATTCGTCCACGCGCAAGCCCAGAATGCCCATGGCGTTGCTCATCGCGGCGAAGTCGGGATTGCTCAGGTCGGTGCCGGTGTCAAGGTAGCCGGCCGACTTCATTTCCATCGCCACGAAGCCCAGCGAGCCGTTGTTGTAGACCACCACCTTCATCGGCAGGCCGAGCTGGGCCAGGGTGATGAAATCGCCCATCAGCATGGTGAAACCACCATCGCCGGACAGCGAGATCACCTGCCGGCGCGGGAACTGCGCCTGTGCGCCCAATGCCTGCGGCATCGCGTTGGCCATGGAGCCGTGGTTGAACGAGCCGAGCAGGCGGCGCTGGCCGTTCATGGTCAGATAGCGCGCCGCCCACACCGTCGGCGTGCCGACGTCGCAGGTGAAGATGGCATCGGCGTCGGCCAGCGCATCCACCATGCGGGTGACGAACTGCGGATGCAGCGGCTCGCCGGGCGCCGAGGCCACCGCCAGATCGTCCAGGCCCTCGCGCGCCTTGCGGTAGTGGGCCAGCGACTTCTCCAGGAACCCGCGATCCTCGCGCCGCTGCAGCCGCGGCAGCAGCGCGGCGATGGTCTCGCGCACGTCGGCGGCGATGCCCAGTTGCAACGGCGTGCGCCGCCCCAGCGCGGCCGGGTCGTTGTCGACCTGCACGATGGTGGCGTCCTTGGGATAGAACTGCCGGTAGGGGAAATCGGTACCGAGCATCAGGAGGGTGTCGCAATTGAGCATGGCCTGGTAGCCGGAACTGAAGCCGATCAGGCCGGTCATGCCGACGTCGAACGGGTTGTCCCACTCCACGTGTTCCTTGCCGCGCAGCGCGTGCACGATCGGTGCGCCAAGCGCGTCGGCCAGCGCCACCACCTCGTCGTGCGCGCCGGCGCAACCGCTGCCGCACAGCAAGGTGGTGGCCTTGCTCGCCTGCAGCAGATCGGCCAGCTTGGCCACGTCGGCGTCGGCCGGCAGGATGCGCGGGGTGGCCAGCGCCGGCCACGTCGTCGGCGTGCCCTTGGGCATCTCCTGCAGCGCCACGTCGCCGGGAATGACCACTACCGCCACGCCGCGGCGCAGGATCGCCGTACGCATCGCCCGCTGCAGCACTTCCGGCATCTGCGCCGGATTGGTCACCAGTTCGACGTAGTGGCTGCACTCGCGGAACAATTCCTGCGGGTGGGTTTCCTGGAAATAGCTCAGGCCGATTTCCGAGGACGGGATGTGCGCGGCGATGGCCAGCACCGGCTGATGGCTGCGGTGACAATCGAACAGGCCGTTGATCAGGTGCAGGTTGCCGGGCCCGCAGCTGCCGGCACACACCGCCAGCTTGCCGCTGACTGCGGCTTCGGCGCCAGCGGCGAAGGCGGCCACTTCCTCATGGCGCACGTGCATCCACTCGATGCTGTCCATCTGCCGCAGCGCGTCGGTCAGGCCGTTGAGGCTGTCGCCGGTGACGCCCCAGATCCGCTCCACGCCCGCACTGTGCAGGGTTTCGGCGAGCAGGCGGGCCATGGTCTGCTTGGACATACGCGCTTATCTCCGGGTGGGAAGCGGCATGGTCGCACCGCGCGCGTTACCGACGCGTGGCGCGGCCGGCACACGCCCGCGCCTGCAGAACGTACGTTCAGCGCACGGTGCGGCTAGTCTTCGCCGCGTGCAGCGGCAGCGTCGTGTGCCGCATCGCCATCGTCCTCGTGATAGCCGCCGGGCGTGGCCGCCTTGCCGTGTGCGCCGCCGGCATGCTCGCCGGTGGCGCCGTAGGTGCCGGCCTGGCCGAGGTTGGGCTGGCTGCGCCCGCTGCGGTCCTCGCCGTGGTCCTGCGGTGTCCGTGCGTGCGGCGATGGCATGGGCTGCGACGGCACGTCGCGGTCGCGACCGCGCGGCACGCCGCTGTCGGACGACACATCGCCTTGCGTGCCGCGGTAGGCAGCCTGGCGGACATCGTGCGTGCCGGTGGGAGGTGCGTTGCGCTGGGCCATGACGACGTCTCCTGCAGAAGCGTGTGAGCGGCTTACGCTAGGCCGACATGCGTTAGCCGACATGCAAGCTGCGATGAAGGCCGCGCGAGCAGCGACCAGGATGCCGACCGGCGCGACCACGCCGCACGCACGCGACCTGCACGTCTGCGCCACCCGCGCTGACCGACGCTGGCCGCTCCTTCCGCACTGGAGCCCTGCGATGTCCGGTCTACTCTGGAAACTCGCGCTGGCCGGCACGGCCTATGCCGCCATCCGCGCCTATCGCCGCAACGCCCACACCACCGTGGCCGACACGGCCTCGCCTATGCCACCAGCCGAACTGGATGACGGCCGGGCCACGCCCCCGCACGGCGACACCCTGCAGGGCGCCGAGCGTGCCTCGGCGACTGCGGCCCCGGACGATCCGGGCGGCGCCGTGCCGGCCTGATCCCTGCAACGCACAGCGGCGTGTCGCGCGCTCACCGCCGACACGCTGCTTCCGCCGTTCGCAGGGACGTGGACGTCAGCTCAACCTTTGGGGCGATCGTGGGTCTCGCGGCCATCGCCGTGGTGCGAATTGCGCGCACGCAGTTCCTCACTGGCCTTGCGCGCCAGTTCCTCGTATTGCTTGCGGATCTCTTCCAGCCGTTTCTCGTCCAGTTCTTCCAGATCCAGCAACTCGTTGTTGGCCTTGGCACTGACCCGGATCAGCTCGTCGAGCTTGATCTGCATCGCCGCGGTGTCGGCGTTCTGGGTGTGCTGGATCAGGAACACCATCAGGAAGGTGATGATGGTAGTGCCGGTGTTGATGACCAGTTGCCAGGTGTCGTTGAAGCCGAACACCGGCCCGCTGATGCCCCAGATCAGCACGATCGCCACGGCGATGCAGAACGTCCATGGCGTGCCGGCCGCATAGGACGCCTTCTTGGCGACGACATTGAACAGCTTGGCAGGTTTCATCGCAGGCCCTCGCGCAACGGGAGATGCCTGCAACGCCGTGCCCGGCATGTGCAGGCGCCCAGGATGATCTGAAGCGCGCCGTGAGCGAGACGTGCACACCGCGCCAGTGCCGAGCCAACGAAAAAGGCGGGGTTGCCCCCGCCTTTCTTGCTGTCCCTCGCGCGGCGCTCAGCCGGCCTGTTGCGTCGCCGCCTGCAGCGCGCGCACCGGGCGTGGCCGGCTCGGGAAGGCGTGGCGCAGGATCCGCCACACCACCTGGCCGAACTGCTTGGGCAGCGAGCCGGTGTTGTAGTGCTGGCCGTAGCGCGCGCAGATCTCGCGCACCTGCACCGCCAGCGCTGCGTAGCGGTTGGCCGGCACGTCCGGGAAGAAGTGGTGCTCGATCTGGTGGCTGAGGTTGCCCGACAGCACGTTCAGCAGCTTGCCGCCGGCCAGGTTGGAGGAACCGCGCAGCTGCCGCAGGTACCAGTGCCCACGCGACTCGTTCTTGATCGACTCCTTAGGGAAAGTCTCGGCGTCGGCGGTGAAGTGGCCGCAGAAGATGATCACGAAGGTCCAGATGCTGCGCAGCACGTTGGCGGCCAGGTTGCCCAGCAGCACCGTCAGGAAGAACGGGCCGGCCAGGGCCGGGAACAGGATGTAGTCCTTGAAGATCTGCCGCCCCATCTTGCGCCCCACCGGCAGGAAGCTGCGGCGCAGCTCGCCGCGCTTCATCTTGCCGGCCAGCCAGCGGCCCAGGCGCAGATCCTGGATCGCCACGCCCCATTCGAACAGCAGCGCGAACACCACCGCGATGAACGGCTGCGCCAGGTAGAACGGGCGCCAGCGCTGCTCGGGGAAGATGCGCAGCAGGCCATAGCCGATGTCGTCGTCCATGCCGCGCACGTTGGTGTAGGTGTGGTGCTTGAAGTTGTGCGTCTTGCGCCAGTTGTCGCCGGTGGCGACGATGTCCCACTCGTAGGTGTTGCCGTTCAGGTGCGCATCGCCCATCCAGTCGTACTGGCCGTGCATCACGTTGTGGCCCAGTTCCATGTTCTCCAGGATCTTGGACAGGGTCAGCAGCAGCACGCCGGCGATCCACGCCGGCACCAGCACGCTGTGCACGAAGGCGCCGAGGAACAGCAGCGCGCGGCCGGCCACGCCGGTGTAGCGCACCGCGGCGACGATGCGGCGGATATAGCGCGCATCGCGCGCGCCCAGGTCGGCCAGGGTGCGCGTGCGCAGCGCGTCCAGTTCGTCGCCGAAGGCCTGCAGTTCGGCCGGGGTGAGTGCGCGGTTGCGGGGAGCCGCCATGGGGAAGTCCTTCAGAGGTCCAGGGTCAGGTCGCTGCTGGCGCTGTTGACGCACAGCTTCAGCGAACCGGGTTCGGCGGCGTGGGCGCCGCTGAGCAGATCACGGGTGATGCCGGCCTGCTTGCCGCAGGCGCAGCTGTTGCAGATGCCCATGCGGCAGCCGTGCTTGGGCCGCAGGCCTTCGGCCTCCAGCGCGGCGAGCAGCGACTGGCCGCGTGGCAGCTGCAGCACGCAGCCACTGCGCGCCAGGGTCACCGCCACGGTGCCCTGCTCGACATCGGCAGGCGCCGGCGGCGGGCTGAACGCCTCGGCCTGGAAGCGCGCCACCTGGTGCTGCAGGCGCGCACGCGCGGCCTGCACGAAGCCGCCCGGGCCACAGGCCAGCACCTGCGCCTGCCCCAGGTCGCCCAGGGCCTCCAGCGGCAGCGTGTCCACGCGCGGCGCCGGCGTTTCGCCCTCGCCGGTGATGGCCAACTGCAGGCGGAAACGCGGATGTGCGGCAGCCAGCGCCTGCAGTTCCTCGCGGAAGCAGACCTGGTCGTGGCGTCGCGCCCAGTACAGCAGGTCGACGTCGGCCGGCATGCCGGCATCGGCCAGTTGCCGCAGCAGCGCACGCATCGGGGTGATGCCGCTGCCGGCGGCCAGCAGCAGCCAACGGCCGTGCGGCGCGGTCGGCAGCACCATCTCGCCATAGGCCTGGCCGAGCTCGAACACCTCGCCGATGCGCGCGGCGCCGGCCAGGTACTGGCTGACCCGGCCGCCGTCGACGGTCTTGACCGTGATCGCCAGGCGCCCGCCCGGCAGCGGCGTGGGGCTGTAGCTGCGCAGCAAGCGGCGGCCGTCGATTTCCACCCCCAGCTCCACGTGCTGGCCGGCACGCAGGCCGTGCCAGTGGCGGTTGGGCTGCAGCACCAGAGTCACTGCATCGCTGCTGGCGGCCTCGCGTTGCACCAGCCGGGCGCGCGGGCGCTGCCAGGTCCACAGCGGGTGCAGGCGGGTGGACCAGAAATCGAACACGTCCGGCTTGACCCAGGCGCGCAGGGCGCGGGCGGCAGGGCGGAGCTTGGCGGGACGGCGGGCAGCGTTCATGGGTGTCCACTATACAGGCGCAGAGACAGATGTCTATACACTTGTGCATTCATTGAAGGCGCTATCATCCCTCATTGCCTGGCCCGGTCTGCCCATGACGACGCTCTCCCCTCCCCCGTCCGCGGACACGCCGAACGCCCGCAAGGGCGCCATCTCGCGCGAGGACCTGCTGGCCGCCGCGCTCAAGCTGATCGGGCCGCACCGCAGCGTGTCCACGCTGAGCCTGCGCGAGGTGACCCGCGAGGCCGGCATCGCCCCCAACAGCTTCTACCGCCAGTTCCGCGACATGGACGAACTGGCGGTGGCGCTGATCGACCTGGCCGGCAGCTCGCTGCGCACCATCATCGGCCAGGCGCGGCAGCGCGCCGCCGGCAACCGCCGCAGCATCATCCTCAGTTCCGTGGAGACTTTCATGGAACAGTTGCGCGCCGACGACAAGCTGCTGCACGTCCTGTTACGCGAGGGCACGGTCGGTTCGGACGCGTTCAAGCACGCGGTCGATCGCGAGCTGAACTATTTCGAGGACGAACTGCGCGTGGACCTGATCCGCCTGGCCGCGCTGGAAGGCGCGCCGCTGCACGAGCCGGCGCTGGTGTCCAAGGCGATCACCCGGCTGGTGTTCGCGATGGGCGCCACCGCGATGGACCTGCCGCCGGAGAAGGATCCGGAACTGATCCGGCAGATCACCGCGATGCTGCGCATGATCATCGTCGGCGCGCGCACGCTCGCCGCCAGCTGAGTTCGCAGTGCGGCGGCGGCCGCTGCCGCAGCGCGCTGTCCGGCGCGTGCATGGGCCGGCGTCGTGACATGCCGCGCACATGGCCTTGGCCCCGGCTTTACCGATGCCCGCCCACCCTCGTTGGACACTCCCCCAACGAGGTACGCACATGGCCGTTCCCAATTACCCTTCGCCGCCTTTCAAGGCCCAGCAGCAATCCTTTCCCGGCAAGACCCAGGCCATGGATCCGAAACCGGATCACGGCGAAGACAGCTACGTCGGCCATGGCCTGCTGCAGGGCAAGCGCACCCTGATCACCGGCGGCGACAGCGGCATCGGCGCGGCGGTGGCGATCGCCTATGCGCGCGAAGGTGCCGACGTCGCCATCGCCTATCTGCCCGACGAGCAGGACGATGCCGAGCGCATCGCCAAGCTGGTCGAGGACGCAGGCGTGCGCGTGCTGCTGCATCCGTGCGACATCAGCGACCGCGCACAGGCCGAAACCTTGATCAAGACCGTGGCCGAGGCCTTCGGCGGCATCGACGTGCTGGTCAACAACGCCGCCTACCAGCGCTACTTCCACAGTTTCGACGAGATCACCCTCGACGAGTGGGAGAAGACCTTCGCCACCAACGTGCACGCACCGTTCCACCTGGTGCGGCTGGCACTGCCGCACATGCCCGAGGGCGGATCGATCATCAACACCGCCTCGGTCAATTCGAAGAAGCCCACACCCAACATCCTGCCGTACTCGGCCACCAAGGGTGCGCTGGCCAACCTGACCATCGGCCTGGCCGGCCTGCTCGCCGAGAAGAAGATCCGCGTCAACGCGGTGCTGCCGGGCCCCATCTGGACCCCATTCATTCCGACCGGCATGGACGAGGAGTCGGTGCGCACGTTCGGCGAGCAGACCCCGTTCGGCCGTCCTGGTCAGCCGGCGGAACTGGCTTCGGCGTATGTACTGTTGGCCGCGGATACCTCGAGCTATACCTCGGGCACGTTGCTGACGATTTCGGGCGGAGCGGTGACGTTGTAGGGCCGGGAATCGGGAGTGGGGAATTGGGAATGGGAAGAGCGCTGCGGGCTGGCGGTGCTGCAGGAGCGGCTCTGGCCGCGAGATGCTTTCCCCTGATGTTGTCGCGGTGATCCTCACGCAAGTACACGCATCGCGCCTGCTGCTGTCTCGGTAGCAGGCCACAGTTCCAGCGCACTCCCCTCTGTAGGAGCGGCTTCAGCCGCGACAGGCATTGGGAAGCCTGTCGCGGCTGAAGCCGCTCCTACGAGAGCGCGAGCGCGAAAGACACGCAGCAGCCGCGCATCACGCGTATCGCCAACGTGTACAGCTCCTCACGCCGCATCTCGCATGGCATTCACTCTGCGCTGCAACTGCTCTAACGGCGGCGGGTTTAGGTTGATCGCACAGGGGAAAAACACACGGACGCGCGATGCGATCCATGTACGTCGCGCACACCATCTGGAGCGATATCCATGACCCGAAGCAACACCGAACGCTTGTTGAAGTGGCTGCAGGACGCCTATGCGATGGAGCAGGAGGCCAACACCATGCTCACCGCCACCGCCGGCCGCCTGGAGCACTACCCGCAGCTGAAGGCGCGCATCGAGCAGCATGTCAACGAAACCCGCGATCAGTCCGACAAGGTCAAGCGTTGCATCGAGATCCTCGGTGGCTCGATCCCCACGATCAAGGGCACGGTCGCCAGTGTGATGGCGTCGGTGCACGCCGCCGGCAACTCGATGATGAGCGATGAAGTGGCCAAGAGCCTGGGTGTGAGCTATGCCTTCGAGCACATGGAGATCGCCAGCTACCGTGCGCTGGTCATCGCCGCCAAGGAAGCCGGGCAGACCGAGATCGCCGACATCTGCGCCGCCATCCTCGACCAGGAAATCGCCATGGCCGAATGGCTGATCGAACACCAGGAAGCCACGATCCTGGCGTTCCTGAAGCGCGAGCGCACCGAAGGCGAAACCGCCAAGCACTGAGCGCCGTCGTACACGACAGACGCGCGCGCATTCCCCCACAGCAGCACCACCATCCATCACCGACCGGAGACTCCCAATGGCCGTCAAGACCATCGACGAATTGTTCATCCACGAGCTGTCGGACATCTACAGCGCCGAGAAGCAGCTGACCAAGGCACTGCCGCGCCTGGCGCGCGCCGCCACCAATCCGGCGCTGCGTGCAGCGTTCGAGGCGCATCTGGAAGAAACCCAGGGCCAGATCGAGCGCATCGACCAGATTGTCGAAAAAGGCAATCTGCGCCTGAAGCGGATCAAGTGCGCCGCCATGGAAGGCCTGGTGGAAGAAGGCAAGGAAGTGATCGACTCGATCGAGGCTGGCCCGGTGCGCGATGCCGCGCTGATCGGCGGCGCGCAGAAGGTCGAGCATTACGAGATCGCGTCCTACGGCACGCTCGCCGCCATGGCCAAGCAACTGGGCATGGACGATGCGCTGACCCTGCTGCTGGAAACGCTCAACGAAGAGAAGTCCACCGACGAGAAGCTGACCCTGCTCGCCGAACAGGGCGGAAACGAAGAAGCAGCGCGCAAGCGCAAGGCGGCCTGACCGCCCCAGCCGCGGTCCGCTGAGGCAAAGGCGGGCCGCGGCGTCCCAGACGCCTATCCCCCACGCGCGGCCACCGGCCGCGCCACTGCGTCGTCGCGACGTTCGGGCGGCACTCCAGGAGAGTTTTCATGTTCATGCACAACAAGCGGCTGATGTACACGGTGCGCGTGGCGCAGCCCGACCCGGCGCTGGCCTCGCTGATGCTGGAGCAATTCGGCGGCCCGCAGGGCGAACTGGCTGCGGCCATGCGCTATTTCACCCAGGCCATCGGCGAGGTCGACCCCGGCCGCAAGGATCTGCTGTACGACATCGCCACCGAAGAACTGAGCCACCTGGAAATCATCGGCTCGATCATCGCCATGCTCAACCAGGGTCCGAAGGCGGTGCTGTCCGAAGGCATGGCCGAAGCCGAGGACATGCGCAACCTCACCCGCAATAACAACACCAGCCAGACTCAGCAGATCCTCTATGGCGGCGGTCCGGCCCTGGTCAATTCCAGCGGCGTGCCGTGGAGCGCGGCCTATGTGGACAGCATCGGCGAACCCACCGCCGACCTGCGTTCCAACATCGCCGCCGAAGCCCGCGCCAAGATCGTGTACGAGCGGCTGATCAACGTGACCGACGATCCCGGCATCGTCGATGCGCTGACCTTCCTGATGACCCGCGAAGTGGCGCACCAGAAGTCCTTCGAGAAAGCGCTGTACTCGATCGAACCGAACTTCCCGCCGGGCAAGCTGCCGGGCGATCCGGCCTTCACCGACCGCTACTACGACATGTCGCAAGGCGATGGCGACATGCACGGTCCCTGGAACAGCGGCAGCCAGTGGGAATCCATTGCCGACCGCAATCGCCAGGTGGCCGTGGATGGCGGCAGCGGCATGCCCAGCGTGGGCCTGAGCGAACTGGAACAGAGCGCGCTGCAGGCGCTGGCGGCGCGTACGCTGTCGCAACCGGACAGCGACCCGACCACGGGCGCCGACCTGGGCGCCGGCCCCGGTGCCGGCTCGACCAAGGGCAGCGTGGCGCGCTGACGCACCATTGCAGGTCCCCTCACACGAACGCCGCGATACGCAAGCATCGCGGCGTTCGTGTGTCTGGGCCATGGGCTGCTTCGCGGCAGCCCCGTTCAGTCGCCGGTCTGCCGATGCGGCGCATGCACCGGCTTGGATTGCGGAGAGTCCTTTTGCCGCAACCAGATGGTCAGGACCACCAGCGCGAACACGGCCAGGAACTCGCTCTGCCAGTTCTGCATCGATTCGAACCAGAACTGCGCGCCGCTGACGTGTTCCCAGAAGGAGGGCGGCGGCCGATGCTGCATCGCCTGTTCGGCTACCTCGTGGCGCCAACTGCCCAGCGCATGCAGGACAAAACTGAGCAGGAACAGGGCACCGAAGGCCAGCGCCAGCGAGCGCTCGTACAGCGCCAGCCAGATGCCGCCAGCGCGCACCGGCCACGGCACCGGGCCGGGCGCGACGGCGTCGTCTTCCTCGGCAGGCGCCAGCGGCCGTGACTCGGCCGAGCCCCATTGGCGCAGCTTCACCGTCAGCACCACGTACATGCCCATCTGCAGGAACTCGCTCTCCCAGTTCTCGAACAGCGCGCCGATGAAATGCCCGCTGTGCAGGTACTCCCACATCGGCAAGGCCGCCAGCCCCTGCTGGCGCAGTTCCTCGTTGTAGGCCTGGTGGCCACTGAGCGCCTGGCCGGCCATGAACAGCAGGCTCAGCGCCAGCAATACGATCGACAGGCTATTGCGTTTCCAGAACATGCAATCGGCTCTCCTCCACGCGCCGCGATGCCGGCGCGCCGTCGCTGCGACCATAGGTAGCGACGGGCAAAGAGTGGATGAAGAAGCTAGCGGACGCGTCTCTACTGCCAGGCGGTGCCGTCACTTGTAGGAGCGGCTTCAGCCGCGACCAGGATTCCTGGGCACGCCCCGGTCGCGGCTGGAGCCGCTCCTACGACAATGTCATCGCGCGTTCGCCAGCACCCCGGAAAGCAATATGGGAGCGACGTCGGTCGCGACGAAGCCTTCCCTGGAAAGCCCGTCGCGACCGCAGCCGCTCCCGCAAAGACCAGACGAACACGGCGTGGCGGCGGATGCCACCACGCCGCACTGGCTCAGAACTCTTCCCACTCCGCGCTGTCCGCCGGCACGCCCTGGATCGGGCGTGGCTTGGTCGCCGGCTGCCGCACGGGGGCCACCGGCTTGGGCTTGGAGGCGGCAACGGCGGCACGCACCGGCGGCCTGGCCGGCTGCGGCTTCGTCACGCGGGCCGGTGCCGCGCTGATGGCGGCGCCGCCGGCGAGGCGGAACACCGCCACCGCGCGCGCCAGTTCCGCCGCCTGGTCTTCCATGCTCTTGGCCGCCGCGCTGGCTTCTTCCACGAGTGCCGCGTTCTGCTGGGTACCCTCGTCCAGCTGCATCACCGTCTTGCTGACCTGGTCGATGCCCGCGCTCTGCTCGGCGCTGGCCGCGGAAATCTCGGCCATGATGTCGGTGACCCGCTTCACCGAGGCGACCACCTCGGTCATGGTGGTGCCGGCGCGGTTGACCAGGGTCGAGCCCTGTTCCACTTCCTGGACCGAGTCGGAGATCAGGGTCTTGATCTCCTTGGCCGCGGCTGCCGAACGCTGCGCCAGCGAGCGCACTTCCGAGGCGACGACCGCGAAGCCGCGGCCCTGTTCGCCGGCGCGTGCCGCTTCCACCGCGGCGTTGAGCGCCAGGATGTTGGTCTGGAATGCGATGCCGTCGATCACGCCGATGATGTCGGCGATACGCGCCGACGCGGCGCTGATCGAGGCCATGGTCGCCACCACTTCCTCGACCGCGCGACCGCCGTTCTCGGCCACCTCGCCGGTGCTCAGCACCAGTTGGTTGGCCTGGCGAGCGCTGTCGGCGTTCTGCCTTACGGTGGAGGTCAGTTCCTCCATCGAGGCGGCGGTCTCTTCCAGGCTGGCCGCCTGCTGCTCGGTGCGCACCGACAGGTCGCTGTTGCCGCTGGCGATCTCGCTGGCGGCGGTGTTGATCGAGCCGACCGCGCGCTGGATGCCCTGCACGATGCCGGTCAGTTGCTCGGCGGTGCGGTTGGCGGCGTCGGCGAGGGTGCCGAACGCGCCTTCGTAGCGCACGTCCACACGCTGCGACAGGTCGCCATCGGCGATCGCGCCCATGATCCGGCCGACGTCGGCCAGGCCGCTGTCGGCCTGACGCATCAGCCGGTTCAGCGCCTCCACCATTTCCTTGAACGCGAACTCGTAGCGCGCCTCGTCGCCGCGGGCGCTGAAGTCGCCGCGCGCGGCCGCATCGGCCAGGCGCGCGATGTCGCCGTTGACCGCCGACAGGTTCGCCTTGACCACGTCCAGCGCCTCGTGCAGCGCCGCGCGCTGCCCAGGCAGCCGGCGCATGTCGCGGCGCAGGTCGCCGCGACCGTACTCGTCCATGATCGCCATCGCCTCGACGATGGCGTCCAGGTGTTCGAACAGCGCCGTGTTCATGCCGTGCGCCAGCGTGCCGTAGTCACCCGGGAAGTCTTCCGGCATGCGATGGCTGATGTCCTCGCCCTGCTGCAGCCGCACCAGGGTCTGCATCTCGCCGTTGAAGCGCTGCAGCTGCGTCTGCATCTGTTGCATGCTGGTCATCAACTGCCCGGTCTCGTCGCGCGACTCCACCTTGATCGGATTGTCGAAGCGGCCGGAGGCGATCGCCTCGGCGGTCCGCGTGGCACCGCGCAACGGCGCGACGATGGCGCCGGCGATCAGCCAGCACAGGCCCACCACCAGCGCCACCAGCGCCGCGCCGATCACGGTGAGGATCCTGGTGAAGCCCATCGCCTCGGCCTGGATGTCTTCGGCGTACACGCCCATCACCAGCACCCAGTTCCATTGCGGGTACAGCGCGGCGTAGCTGATCTTCGGCAGTTGCTCTTTCTTGCCGGGCTTGGGTGCGGTGTAGTAGCTGAAACCGTCGCCGCTGCGCACCGCGGTCTGGATATCGCGATAGACGTACTCGCCGGCGTCGCTCTTGTAGCCGCTCATGTCGGTGCCGACCGCGCGCTTGGGATGCATGACGATGCGCATCTGCGGATCGACGATGAAGAAGTAGTCCACGCCGCGGTTGGTCTTCATGTCGGCGAGCGCGCCCTTGGCCGCCGCCTGCGCCTGCGCCTCGGTCATCTCGCCACGCTTGGCCAGGTCGGCGTAGTGCTGCATCACGCTCAGGCCCATGTCGACCTGCGTCTTCACGGTCTGCTTGCGCGCATCGATCAGGTTGAGATATTGCAGACGCGCCGCCGCAACCGCCAGCAGCACCACACCGAGCGCGATCAACGTACACAGCACGACGAACTTGCGTGCCATGGGCAGGTTGGCGATATGGCGACGAACGAACTGGATGGGATTCATGGTGTCAGGAAAAACCCTAAAAACGGACTCTGGTATCGGCCCGCAGGCAAGTGAACTTGAACCGCAGCGGGTGGCGCAAGATGAACACGCACCACAGTTCTGCGCTGGAGACGCTCCCCGTCAGGCCATCGCCGCATCGAGCGGCGTCGCGGCCGCATGCGGTGTGGCGGCATACGGCTCCCACACCAGGCGATGGAAATCGAAACCGTGCTGCAAGCGCGGCTTGACCACGTTGAAGTATGGCGAGACGTCGAAATCGCGCGGCAGGGTGAGGCTGTGGTGGCGCGGATGCAGGACTTCCGCGTCCTCCGCGGCATCGGCGTCCGCCGGCGACGCACGGTCGATCTCCGGCAGGATCGGATAGCGGATTGCGCCGAAGGCCTGCGCGAGCAGCGTCGAACAGATCGCCCGGGTCGGCTCGCCGCTTCCCAGCTCCAGGAAGCGGCGCTTCACCGACGACGGCAGCGGCGGCGTGCGGATCAGGTAGCGCGCCAGGTCGAAGATGTTCTTCAGGTCGTAGCTGTTGCCGACCCGCGTGACCATGTACTCCACCACGGTCTCGATCTCCTGCGCGCTCAACCCGACCGGGCGGCAGATGCGCGTATGCAGGCCGGCGAACTCGCTCAGTCCCACCAGGCGCACGCCGACATTGATGTCGACATCGCAGAACAGCGGCGCTTCCTCGCCGGGAACCGCGGCCACGTGGTCGCCGATGTACAGCGCCGCATGCGACCAGGTGGACTGGCTCAGGTACTTGATGGCGGTGGAGAAGCGGCTGTTGCCCTCGACCAGCAGCACGTCGCCCTTGCGCAGCGTGGCGCGCAACAGCTGCGGCGGGCTGGTCGGCAGCTGCGAGCCGTGGCGGCGCGGCTTGGACAGGAACTTGGCCAGGTGGCGACCCAGCAGGCGTGGCAAGGACAGCATGCGCGTTCCCCCGAGCGGCGGCCGTTCCGACGAAACGGCTTCTCTATCCGCAATGGCGGCCATGCGTGGGATTTCTTGAATGGCGTGCCGGCGTCAGCGCACGGGTCACGGTTGCCGCAGGATCGACAGTTCCACGAACTGCGCGCTGCTGGAACGCAGGTAGACCGCATAGCGACCACGGCCCGGCGCCTGCACCAGGAAGCGGTCTCCTGGGGCCGGCTGGAGCTTGTCGACCGTGGCCGCACCCAACGGCGCGATGCGCAGCCGCACCTTGGCGTCGTCCTGTGCTGGCGTGAGGTTGGCAACGGTCAGCGCACCGTCGAAGAGCGTGCGACTCTCGCCTGGCAGCAGCGTCATGATCGCCGACGACGCGGCCGCCTCCGACTTGCAGGCCGCGGCCTTCGCCTCGGCCAACTGCCGCTGCAGCGGCTTGACCTCCACGTACTGCACGAAACCGTAGGTCGCGCCGATCACCACCAGCACCGCCGACACCTCGGCCGCGGTGTGCTTGAACGAGAGTCCTTGCCACCATGTCTGCGCCGGCGGGGGCGGCGTCTGTCGGGTCGTTCGAGCCATGCATCACGGTATCGGCGCGATCGTCTCGATGTCTGCCAGCAGGGCTGACATCGCCACGCACGGCCGCGTTCGTCTACCTGGCGATACAGACGCGACGCCACGTGCCTCGCGACAGGCGCCGCCCCAGGCATGGACATCGCGCGATGGCGCGGCATGGCCTCGCGCCTACGCAACTCCAGCAGGCGATGACTCGGCTTTCGCAGATTTCGAAACCACGCATCGTCGACACGCAGGGCGAACCGCCCACGCATGTTGCGCCGCAACTTGACGCATCGAGCACCCAGGCGGAATCTTGGCTTGAAATTACGAAATAATTTTCGCAATCCGAAATTCACTTGTCAAGCGACATCACCGGGCGGGTCGAGCAAGCTGGCGCTTCCCGGGTTCTCCAGGAACTGCAGATGATCAAGACGATTTCCCAGCGCGCGGCTAGCGCCGCGCCAGACGACGGCGACGAGGCCGGGGACAAGAAGCTGCGCAGCACGGTGCAGTCGCTGGCCAAGGGCTTTCGCGTGCTCGAGGCGTTCTCGTCCGAGCACGAGGAACTGTCGCTGAGCCAGATCGCGGCCCTGGCCCGGCTCGATCCCGGCACCACCTTCCGCATGCTCAACACCCTGGTCGAACTGGGCTACGTGCATCGCGTGCCGGAGAGCCGCCGCTTCCGCCTGACTCTGAAGGTGCTCGACCTCGGCTTCCATGCCATCGCCCGCCGCGACCTGCGCAGCGTGGTGCGGCCGCTGCTGCGCACCCTCGTCAGCGACGTCAACGAGGCGGCCAGCTTCGCGGTGCTGCAAGGCCCCGACGTGCTCTACATCGAACGCGTCCGTGCCGGCATCACCCGCCTCGGCGTGGACATCCGCATCGGCACCACGGTGCCCAGCACCCGCACCGCGATCGGCCTGGCGATGCTGGCGCACCTGGCGCCGGCGGAGGTGACGCGGGTGACCGGGGTCGACGTGGAGGGTCCGCAGACCCCGGAGATCGCCACGATGCGGCACACCTTCGACTGCATCCGCCGCGACCGCTACGTGATCCTGGAGTCGATGCTGACTGAAGGCCTGCGCGTGCTGGCGGTGCCGGTGCTGGATGCGGACGACTATCCGCTCGGCGCGATCAGCGTCGCCGCGCCGTCGGTGCGCACCAGCCACGCCGAACTGCTCGACACCGCCCTGCAGCCCACGTTGCTGGCCGCCAAGGACATCGCCTTCGCGATCCAGGCCAGCGGGAGCGTTGCCGTGACCGCGCCCAGCACCTGATCCGCCCGGGCGCCGCCCGGCTCTCCCTGTCCGTCTCGCCTCGTGGACGCTTCGGCGCCCGCGCCAGGCGCCCCTTGTCCTGCGAAAGGCAGCCACGATGCTCATGTCCACCCCTGCCCCTGCCACCACCGCCACGACCACCGCCCACGCGCCGTCCATCGCCGAGGCGCAGGCGGAGATCGGCGCACGCCTCGAACGCCTGCCGATCACCCGCAAGGTGTGGTGGGCGCGCAACATCGTCGGCGCCGCGACGTTCTTCGACGGCTACACGGTGATCGCCATCGCCTACGCGATGCCGGTGCTGACCAAGGAGTGGCAGCTGTCGCCGGCGCAGATCGGCGCGATCCTGTCGGCCGGCTACCTGGGCCAACTGCTGGGCTCGGTGTTCTTCGGCTGGCTGGCCGAGCGCATCGGCCGCCTGCACGTGCTGCTGTTCACCATCCTGCTGTTCGTGTCGATGGACGTGGCCTGCCTGTTCGCCGGCAGCGCCGCGGCGATGATCGCGTTCCGCTTCGTCCAGGGCATCGGCACCGGCGGCGAGGTGCCGGTGGCCAGCGCCTACATCAACGAACTGATCGGTTCGAAGAAGCGCGGCCGCTTCTTCCTGCTGTACGAGGTGATGTTCCTGCTCGGCCTGGTCGCCGCCGGCGGTATCGGCTACTTCCTGGTGCCGGCCTATGGCTGGAAGGCGATGTTCATGGTCGGGCTGATCCCGGCGGCGATCATGATCCCGCTGCGCTTCTTCATGTTCGAATCGCCGCGCTGGCTGGCCTCCAAGGGCCGCTACACCAAGGCCGACGCGATCGTGGCCGAACTCGAGCGCAGCGCCGAGCGCCAGCATGGCCCGTTGCCGGCGCCAGCGTTCGACCGCACTGCGCTGCCCAAGGCGCAGCGCTCGGACTGGCGCGAGCTGTTCGGCAGCGTCTATCGCAAGCGCACGCTGGTGATCTGGAGCCTGTGGTTCTGCTCCTACCTGGTGGCCAACGGCATCATCACCTGGCTGCCGACGCTGTACCGCACGCACTTCGGGCTGTCGCTGCAGCAGAGCATCGCCTATGGCTTCTTCACCTCGCTGGCCGGCGTCGCCGCCGCCGTGGCCTGCGCGCTGTCGATCGACAAGGTCGGACGCAAGCGCTGGTATGGGCTGGCGTTCGTGGCCGGCGGCATCCCGCTGCTGGCGCTGGCGGCACTCGGCGGCACCTCGGCGCCGCAGGTGCTGGTGTTCGCGGCGCTGGGCTATGCCGCGGTGCAGACCATCACCTTCTCGCTGTACCTGTATTCGGCCGAGCTCTACCCCACCCGCATCCGCGCCATCGGCACCGGACTGGGCAGCGCCTGGCTGCGCCTGGGCTCGGCCTGCGGACCGCTGCTGGTCGGCGCAGTGATCGCCGGGCTCGGCATCCGCTACGTGTTCGCCGCCTTCGCCGCCGTGCTGCTGGCCGGCGCCGTCGTGACCTGGCGCTTCGCCCTGGAAACCAAGGGCAAATCGCTGGAGCAGCTGTCTCCCTGAGCGCAGCGCCGGCACCGCCGCCGGCGCATCGCGCATCGCCTCCGTCCCACCCCCGTCGAACCCCGCGTTCGATTCCATCCCCCGTTGATCCGAAGAAGAGGAAATCCGCATGAGCACTCTCGACCTGAAAGGCCTTGTCCCCGCCCCGGTCACCCCGTTCACCCGCGACGGCGCCGTCGACTATCCCGCGATCAAGCGCATCGGCGCCTGGCTCGGCGGCATCGACGGGGTCAAGGGCCTGACCGTGCTTGGCCACGCCGGCGAAGGCACGTTCCTGGAACGCGACGAACAGGCCAAGGTGATCACCGCGTTCCGCGACGCGGTCGACGGCCGCATCCCGATCATCGCCGGCATCACCCTGGAAGGCACGCGCGTCGCCGCCGACGAAGCCAAGCGCGCGGTCGCCGCCGGCGCCTCCGCGGGACTGATCTATCCGTCGCACGGCTGGCTGCGCTTCGGCTATCAGAAGGGCGCGCCGCAGGACCGCTACAAGGCCATCCACGAGGCCAGCGGACTGCCGATGATCCTGTTCCAGTACCCGGACGCGACCAAGGCCACCTACGACCTGGAGACGCTGCTGGAGATCGCCGCGCTGCCCGGCGTGGTCGCGATGAAGAACGGCGTGCGCAACATGAAGCGCTGGGACACCGAGATCCCGGTGTTCCGCAAGGAGCGCCCGCACGTGCCGGTGCTGACCTGCCACGATGAGTATCTGCTGCACACCATGTTCGACGTGGATGGCGCATTGGTGGGCTACGGCTGCATCGCCCCGGAGCCGCTGCTGGAGATGATCGCCGCCGGCAAGGCCAAGGACTACGCCAAGGCGCGCGCACTGCACGACCGTTTGCTGCCGGTGACCAAGAGCGTCTATCACCGCGGCTCGCACATGGAAGGCTCGGTGGCGCTGAAGTGGGCGCTGGTCGCGCGCGGCCTGCTCGACCACGCCACGGTGCGTTCGCCGCTGCTGCCGCTGGCCGAGGGCGCCGACAAGGAGATCGCCGCGGCGATGGCCGCCGCCGGCCTGGGCAAGGTGGGCTGACCCGCACGGGTTGCCTCCAGCTCGATGGGCCGCGCAGTTGCGCGGCCCATGGCTGCGGCGATGGCGTGCGCCTCGGCGCCGCGCAACGCGTTCCGGTCTGCCCTCGCGTTTCTTTGCCGGTCCCCCCACAGGTCTGCACACAGGCGTGCCCGTCGCTGACGGACGCGACGCCGTGCTGCGGCTCCACGACCGGAAGGTGTCTTCCCTTCGCGCACTGCCGCGTCGCCGCGCACCCACCGCGCCGTCCGGCGAGTGCTTCGTCTTGTCCGTGGAGCGTCCCATGTCCCGTTCTCTTTCCTGCGTCTCGTTGCTGGCGGCTGCCGCCGCCCTGCCGGCCACCGCCATTGCCGCCGACACCGCGCAATGGCTCGACGACCACGGCATCGCCCCGCGCCTGGTCTGGTCCAACGACTACGCGCGCAACGTCGACGGCGGCCTGTCGCGCGGCGACCGCAATGCCGGCGGCGTGGTTGCCGGTGCCGACCTGGATCTGCAGCGCCTATTCGGCATTCCCGGTGCCACGCTGCACGCCACCGGCGCCTGGTACTACGGCGACAGCCTGTCGCAGCGGCAGATCGGCAACGGCGTCAAGGTGCAGGGCTACTGGTATCCGCAGCAGCAGGCGCAACTGGCACAACTGACCTGGGAACAGACCTTCGCCGACGGGCGCTGGCAACTGGTCGCCGGGCGCATGAACACCACCTGGCAATTCGCGCGCAGCCGCTACGGCTGCCGCTTCGTCAGCGCTTCGGACTGCCCGTTCCAGCTGAGCCAGGCCGATGGCGGTTTCGTCGGTTTTCCCTACGTGAACTGGGGCGCGAAGCTGCGCTACAAGCCAGAGGCCACCTATGTCTCGGTGGGCGCATTCGAACTGAACCCGCAGCGCAAGAACAACCACGGCCTGGACTGGAGCACCGCCGACAGCACCGGCGTGCTGGGCACGCTCGAGGTCGGCTACGAACCCGATCCCGCACTGGGCAAGGGCGCACCGCGCTACCTCGCCGGCCTCTGGTACAACTCGGCCGACTACAGCGACCTGCGCTACAACCAGGCCGGCGGCCTGCGCGGGCTGGTCGGCGGCCCTGCGCGCCTGTACGACGGTGGGCGCTGGGGCGCGTACGCGCTCGGCGAACGCGCGCTGTACCGGCCGCAGGGCATGGCAAGCAAGCGCATGCTGGTCGCCTTCGGTAACATCGCCGCACCGTTCGACAAGCACCAGGTGTACGACCTGCAGGTCACCGCCGGCCTGTACTACAGCGGCCCGTTCGCGGCGCGGCCCGGCGACGGCATCGGCGCGATCGCGCACTACTACCGCTTCAGTGCGGACCAGCAGGGCTACATGAACGACGTGCTGCGCAAGCGCGGCGCCGCCCCGGACATCGCGCGCAACGAACTCATGTTCGAACTCAACTACAGCTACCGCATCGCGCAGACGCCGCTGTTCCTGGTGCCGAACGTGCAGTACATCGTCCATCCCGACATCCTTGGCAATCCCGCGGCGCGCCGTGCGCCGGACGACGCGCTGGTGATCGGGTTGCGGGTGATGCTCAACATGGGTGGGCTGGGCACGCCGAAGTGAAGCCGCACGTGGCACCGGCCGGGACCATAGCGCGGCAGCCGAGGCAGGCGCGCACGCACGCTTACGCCGCTGACGGGTAACCTTCCCTCCCCTTGCGTCATCCGGATCGCGCCTCAATGGCCAACCCTTATTACCGTGGCCCCGTCAGCGACCATTTCGATGGCGTACGCTTCTTCAACCCCGGCCAGCCCACCATCGACAACGCGCTGAGCAAGGTCCTGCGCTGGAAGGCCGCCATGGGCGCGGTGCGCTGGCCCGCGCAGGTCGCGGTGACACTCGCCGTGCCTGCGCCGCGGCACGACGGTCTGCGCATCACCATGGTCGGCCACGCCACGCTGCTGATCCAGGCCGGCGGCCTCAACCTGCTCACCGACCCGGTGTGGTCACAGCGAGCCAGCCCTTCGCAGATCGCCGGCCCCAAGCGGGTGACGGAGCCGGGCATCCGTTTCGCGGATCTGCCACCCATCGACGCGGTGCTGCTGAGCCACAACCACTACGACCACTTCGACCTGGCGACCTTGCGCAAGCTGCACGATGCGCACCAGCCGCTGTTCGTGATGCCGCTGGGCAACGACGTCCTGCTGCGCAAGCGCGTGCCCGATGCGCGCATCGCCACCGGCGACTGGCACGACCGGCTGCCGATCGGCGGGGGCGCGACGGCGACGCTGACCCGCGCCAACCATTGGTCCAGCCGCGGCATCGCCGACCGCAGGATGGCGCTGTGGTCCGGCTTCTTCATCGAGACGGCGCGGGGATCGGTGTGGTTCGCGGGAGACACCGGCTATGGCGATGGCGCCATTTTCCGCGAGATCCGCGACCGTCACGGCGCACCCGACGTGGCGCTGATCCCGATCGGCGCCTACGCGCCGCGCTGGTTCATGGCGCCGCAGCACATCGATCCCACCGAAGCGGTGCGGATCTTCCGCGACACCGGCGCGCGGCGCGCGCTCGGCATTCATTGGGGCACCTTCCAGCTCACCGACGAGGGCCGTGATGAGCCGCGCGAAGCGCTGGCCGCCGCACTGCACTTGGCAGGCATCGCCGCAGCGGATTTCGTCGCGGCCGAGCCCGGGCAGGCGTTCGACTTCGCCGATTTGGCGCCATAACCTTTGCGCGCGCTCGATCAACCTGCACACGGCGTACAGCGGCGGACATCGTCCACCCGACATCCTTGGCAATGACATCGCGGGCCGGGCGCACAACGACGCGCCGATCATCTGCTTGCAGGTGATGCGAAACATGGGCGCTGCGCACGCGCCGACGTGCAGCGTACTGGCGACGATGGACGGGGTCTCCCGAGCGCCGGTTGTCTGATTGTCTGGGAGCCACCCTGTAGGAGCGGCTTCAGCCGCGACGGGCATGATCGGGAACGCCCGTCGCGGCTGAAGCCGCTCCTACGAGAGATGCTTTCCGTGGGCCAGACGAAGCGGCGAACCGTCGCGGTCCGCGCAATTCGCCCTCGCGACGCCGAGAGCGCGCAGACGTAGCCAGCTACACTCGCGCTCCCCCGCCCAACAGAACTCCGTCATGCGCGACCTCAGCCCGCTGCCTTCCATTGCCCTGGGCCGCTACCGCCACTTCAAGGGCGGCAAATACGAGGTGCTGGGCGTGGTCCGCAGCAGCGAGACGCTGGAACCGCTGGTGCTGTACCGGCCGCTGTACGGCGAAGGCGAGTTGTGGGTGCGGCCGTATCAGATGTTTATTGGGCAGGTGGAAGTGGACGGCGTGCACCGCCCGCGCTTCGCACCGATCGACATGGATGCCTGACCGGAATGCAGGCGGTGACCGCCGCCACGCCTGCCACGACGCGCTAACGCTTGGATGCGCTGTCCACGTCGCTCTTGGTGGCGGCGTGATCCTGCGCCGGACGGTTGCGGTTCTTCTTGGCGCGGGTTACCAGATACAGCATCGCGGCGATGAGCAGGACGAACAGTCCGGCGACCCAGGGCATCAGCGTGGTGTCCATTCGACACTCCAATTCGGTTGCGCAGTGGTCACCAGACCACAGACGCAGTGAAGGCCTTGGGTAGTGCGTGAGCGACGTCCACTCCCCGCGCATCGCGTGAGAACGACAACTGGATGCGCCGGTCGATCCTGACCGATCCGATCGGCGCCCTTTACTGCAGCCTTCGCGGCACCGCCGACAGCACCCATTGCACCCCATCGCACTCACACGCCACGGCGTCTGCGCTGTAACGGCTGGATGCCTCTCGGCGGCGTTGGCGGCGAATAGGCAAAGCCACCCGCACCACACGCCTTGAAGGTGCAACAGGTGCCGGCGGCGAGCGTCCAGAGCGCCCGGCCATCCAGCGCAAACCCAACCAAACGCATTGACATACGCCGTGTACGCAAATAACGTACACCTCGTATGTGAATGAGATTCCCCGATGCACCAGCGCCGCAGCCGCCGCGAGATGATCGAGACCACCCGCGCCAGCCTGCTGGCCGCGGCCCGGCAGGCGTTCGCCACACACGGCTTCGCGCATACCTCGATGGACGTGTTGACCGCCGAGGCCGGCTTCACCCGCGGCGCGCTGTATCACCACTTCGGCAGCAAGGACGGCCTGCTCATCGCGGTCATCGAGCAGATCGAGGTCGAAGTCGGACTGCGCCTGCAGGCGGTGTCCGATGCCGCGCCGACGCCGTGGGACGGCTTCCGCCGCCGCTGCCGCACCTACCTGGAACTGGCGCTGGAACCGGAGATCCGCCGGATCATCCTGCAGGACGCGCGCGCCGTGTTCGGCGACGTGCCGCCTGCGGCGCAGTCGGTAGGTATCGCCGCGCTGCAGGACGCGCTGGACGCGTTGATCGCCGCCGGCACGGTGGTACCACTGCATGCCGGGGTGATGGCACGCATGCTCTACGGCGCGATCACCGAGGCGGCGTTCTGGATCGCCGAGCCTGACGCCGACCTGCACGCACGGCTGACCGACGCGCTCCACGCGCTGGACCGGCTGCTCGACAGCCTGCGTACCCGCTGAGCGCGCAACGCCCTACCTCGCCCCCGTACCGGACCACGCACATGCATTGGCGCAACACCGCACAGCGCTTCGGCGCCCTCGCCAAGCTGTTCCACTGGACCACCGCGGCCGCCTTCATCGGCGCATATGCGGTGGTGTACTACGTCATCTGGTTCATGGACGACAGCTCCGACGCCTCGCTGCCGGTGCTCAACATCCACTGGGTGCTGGGCCTGCTGGTGGGATTCCTGGTGCTGCCGCGGCTGCTGTGGCGCTGGCTGGACGTGCAGCCGGACGATCCGCCGGGTTGGGCGCTGGAACACCGGCTCGCGCACCTGGCGCACTGGGGCCTGTACGCGCTGCTGATCGTGATGCCGCTGACCGGCTATATCGGCACCGGCGCGCCGACCGATGTCGGCCTGTTCCGCATTCCCGGCTTCAACGAGACCGCGCTGTTCGCCTGGATCAGCCGCACCTGGCACCTCAGCTGGGAGGCGTTCGAAGCACCGATCGACGTAGTCCACCACTTCATCGGCAAATGGATCGCGTGGGTGGTGGTGCTGCTGCACGTGGCCGCCGCACTGTTCCATCACTGGGTACGGCGCGACGATGTACTGACCCGCATGTTGCCGGGGCGCGCGGCGCGCGTGCCGGGCGACGCGCCGTCCACTTGAAGCGACGCGCCTAGCGCGGCGCGGCCTCCGCCGACGCCAGCGGCCAGCGCACCTCGAACCGCGTCCCGCTGCCGGCCGGCAGACACAGCGCATCGCCGCCATGCGCCACGGCGATGGCCTTGACCACCGCCAGGCCCAGGCCGCTGCCGCCGCTCTTGCGCGAGCGCGAGGGATCGCCGCGGCGGAAGGCATCGAACACCCGCGCGGCGATCTCCGGCGCGACGCCGGGGCCGCTGTCTTCCACGAACAGCACGCACTGGCCCGCGTCGGCCTGCACGCCCACCCGCAGCGGGCCCGGCTCGGCATAGTGCTGCGCGTTCTCCAGCAAGGCCATCAGTGCCTGGCGGATGCGCACCGCATCGCACAGCACCGGCGTGCGCAGCGCCAGCGCTGGCTCCAGCACAAGCCCGCGCGCGGCCAGGCTGGCGTCGAACGCATGCAGTACCGCCGCCACTTCCTGGACCAGATCGGTCGGCGCCGGCTGCAACTCCAGGTGACCGCTGTCGGTGAGGCTCAGCACGCGCAGGTCCTCGATCAGCCGGTTCAGGCCTTCCACCTGCCGCAGCAGGCTCTCGAAGGCCGCCAAGTCCGGCGCGAACACGCCCTCGGCCAGGCCCTGCAGGCGCCCGCGCAGGATCGTCACCGGCGTGCGCAGTTCGTGGGCGACGGCGGCATTCCAGAACGCGCGTTCGCGGGTCATCGCCTGCAGGCGATCGGCCATGGCGTTGAAGTCGCGCACCAGCTGCGCGGTCTCGCCCAGCGCATGCGCATCCATGCTCGCGCGCGCGCTCAAATTGCCCTGGGCCACTTCGCGCAGGCTGTGCGCCACCGAATTCAACGGCGTGAGGATGCGCCGCGAGAGCCGCACCGCCACCGCCACCGCGATCGCCACGGCCAACGCCGCGGTGGCGCCGATCCACAGCATCTCCACGCGCGAGGGCACCCAGGTGTCGGAGATGCTGTCCGGCTTGTACGCCGCCGCCAGCGCATAGAACACGTAGGAGCCGACCACCGACAGCAGGATGATCCACAGCGCCAGCGCACCCAGCGACAGGATCACCTGGCGACGCAGGCCGGGGGCGCGACTCACGCGCCGGTTCCGAACCGGTAGCCGACGCCGCGCACACTGGCCGGCGTGCCCTGCACGCCCAGCGCCTCCAGCTTCTTGCGCAGCTTGCTGATGTGGCTGTCGATGGTGCGCTCTTGTGTGTCGCCTTCCGGCAGGCAGGCGTCGAGCAGTTCGGCGCGGCTGAACACCCGCTTCGGCGCGCGCATCAGCCGCACCAGCAGCTTGAACTCGGTGAGCGTGAGGTCCAGCGCGTGCCGCTGCTCGCCCACGCGCACGCTGGCTGCGTGCTGGTCGAGATCGACATGGAAGGCGCCCACGCGCAGGCTGCGCGCCTCCTCGGTGCCATTGCCGCGGATGCGCCGCAGCACCGCCTGCACCCGCGCCACCACCTCGGCCGGATTGAACGGCTTGACCACGTAGTCGTCGGCGCCCAGACGCAGGCCCATCAGCTTGTCGATGTCCTGGTCCAGCGCGGTGAGCATGATCACCGGGGTCTCGCCGCGGTGGCGCAGTTCGGCCAGCACCTTCCAGCCGTCCGCCGCCGGCAGTTGCACGTCGAGCAGGATCAGGTCCGGGTCCAGCGCCAGGTGCAGGTCCAGCGCGGCGCGGCCATCGGCGGCGTGGGCGCTGCGCAACCCGCTGCGCGCCAGGTAGGCGCTGAGGATCTCGGCGATCTCGCTCTCGTCTTCGGCGATCAGGACCAGCGGCGCGGACGCGGGCACGGCGGCGCCCGGAGAGGAAACGGACATGGTGGCAGCGAAGGCGCGTCGGCCCGAACGGGCGGATCTCCATCATATCTCCACATCGCATCGAACGCCGCGCAACCCGCGGCCGCGACCATGCGCGGCTTAGGCGTCCGCCGCATCCGCGGCGGCAGCGGCGAGGCACGAAGTATGGGCATGCAGCAACAGGGACGGACTCTGGGACTCGGCGGAGCGCTGGCGTTGGCCCTGGCGGGCTGCGGCGGCGGCGCACAGCCGCAGGTGGTGGCCGCGCCGGTGCAGGTCACCGCGGTGACCCTGCAACCGGCGCCGATGACGGTGAGCGTGGATCTGCCCGGACGCGTGGCCGCGGTGCGCAGCGCGCAGATCCGCCCACAGGTCGGCGGCATCGTGCAGCGCCGCTTCTTCGAGCAGGGCGCCGACGTGCGCCGTGGCGATGCGCTGTTCCAGATCAATCCGGCGCCGTTCAAGGCCGAGATGGACACGGCGGCGGCCGCGCTGCACCGCGCCCAGGCCGCACAGGTGCTGGCCGATGTGCAGCACGCCCGGCTGCAGCGGCTGCTGGAATCCAGCATGGTCAGCCGGCAGATGTACGACGATGCCGCCTCGCAGCGCGCGCAGGCCGCCGCGGCGGTGGCCGAGGCGCAGGCGACGCTGGCACGGCGGCGCCTGGACCTGGCCTTCGCCACCGTCGATGCGCCGATCGCCGGCCGCATCGACCAGGCGCTGCTCACCGAGGGCGCGCTGGTCTCGCCCAGCGACAGCGCGCCGATGGCGGTGATCCAGCAGATCGACCAGGTCTACGTCGACGTGCGCCAGTCCGCCGCCGACCAGGATCCGCTGGACCCGGCCGCGCGCGCGCAGGCCGCCGCCGGCGACGGCCTGCCGGCGCAGATCCTCGACCGTAACGGCACGCCCTCGGGGCTGAGCGGGCGCGTGCTGTTCTCCGGCATCAACGTCGATGCCGGCACCGGCGATGTGCTGCTGCGCATCCTCGTCGACAACCCGCAGCGGCGCCTGTTGCCGGGCATGTACGTGCGGGCGCGGGTGCCGCGTGCGCATTACGCACAGGCGCTGCGCGTGCCGCAGCAGGCGGTTACCCATGTCGGCAGGCGCGCGCAGGTGTGGGTGCTGGACGCCGACGCGCGCGTGCGCAGCGCAACGGTGCAACTGGGTGAGCTGGTGCAGGGCCACTACCGCGTCGTCGCCGGCCTGCAGGCCGGGCAGCGGGTGGTGGTCGAGGGCATCGACCGGCTCAGCGCCGGTGCACGGGTGCATGCACGCGCATGGCAGCCGCCGGCGGTCGCGACCGCGGGCACGGACTGAGCCGGGGACGCCGCCATGCCGCAGTTCTTCATCGAACGCCCGGTCTTCGCCTGGGTGATCGCGCTGTTCATCGTGCTGTTCGGCACGCTGGCCATCGGCCAGTTGCCGGTGGCCCGCTATCCGTCGGTGGCGCCGCCGTCGGTATCGCTGATGGCCGTCTACCCCGGCGCCACGCCACAGACGCTCAACGACTCGGTGGTGAGCCTGATCGAGCGCGAACTGTCCGGGGTCAAGAACCTGCTGTACTTCGAGTCCTCGGTGGACAGCGCCGGCAGCGCGCAGATCACCGCCACCTTCAAGCCCGGCACCGACCCGGAGCTGGCGCAGGTGGACGTGCAGAACCGCCTCAAGGCGGTGGAGCCGCGGCTGCCGCAGGCGGTGCGGCAGAACGGCCTGCAGGTGGAATCGGCCGCCTCCGGCTTCCTGATGCTGGTCGGCCTGACCTCGCCGGACGGCCGCTACGACGAAGTGGCGCTCAACGACTACCTGGCCCGCAACATCGTGCAGGAGCTGCGGCGCATCGACGGCGTTGGCCGCGTGCAGCTGTTCGGTGCCGAGCAGGCCATGCGCGTGTGGGTGGATCCGGACAAGCTGATCGCCTACGGCCTGACCATGACCGAGCTGGCGCAGGCGATCGAGCAGCAGAACGCGCAGATCGCCCCCGGCCGCCTCGGCGACGAGCCGGCCGTGCACGGGCAACGCCTGACCGTGCCGCTGACCGTGGCCGGGCAACTGACCACGCCCGCGCAGTTCGCCGCCATCGTGCTGCGCGCCGACAGCGGCGGCGCACGGGTGACCCTGGGCGACGTGGCGCGGGTGGAACTGGGCGCGCAGTCCTACGGCTTCTCCAACCGCGAGAACGGCGCGGCCGCCACCAGCGCGGCGATCCAGCTTTCGCCCGGTGCCAATGCGCTGCGCACCGCGCAGGCGGTGAAGGCGCGGCTGGCGGAACTGGCCGCGAGCATGCCGGCCGGCATGGCCTACTCGATCCCGTTCGACACCGCCCCATTCGTCAAGCTGTCCATCCAGCAGGTGCTCAAGACCCTGCTCGAGGCGATGGTGCTGGTGTTCCTGGTGATGTACGTGTTTCTGCAGAACGTGCGCTACACGCTGATCCCGGCGATCGTCGCGCCGATCGCGCTGCTCGGCACCTTCGCGGTGATGCTGCTGGCTGGCTTCTCGATCAACGTGCTGACCATGTTCGGCATGGTGCTGGCGATCGGCATCATCGTCGACGACGCCATCGTGGTGGTGGAGAACGTCGAGCGGATCATGGCCAGCGAAGGCCTGCCGCCGCGGCAGGCCACCACCAAGGCGATGCGCGAGATCAGCGGCGCGGTGGTCGGTATCACCCTGGTGCTGACCGCGGTGTTCATCCCCATGGCCTTCGCCAGCGGTTCGGTGGGCGTGATCTACCAGCAGTTCACCCTGGCGATGGCGGTGTCGATCCTGTTCTCCGCGTTCCTGGCACTGACCCTGACGCCTGCGCTGTGCGCCACCCTGTTGCGTCCGGTCGTATCCGGCCATCACACCAGGCGCGGCTTCTTCGGCGCGTTCAACCGTGGCTTCGAGCGCCTGGCTGGCGGCTACGCCGCGCGCGTGACCTGGCTGCTGCGCCGCGGCGGGCGGGTGATGGCGGTGTTCGCGGCGCTGTGCGTGGCGCTGGTCCTGGCGATGCGCGTGCTGCCCTCGGCGTTCCTGCCCGAAGAGGACCAGGGCTACTTCATGACATCGATCCAGTTGCCCACCGGCGCCACCAGCGAGCGCACCCTGGACGTGGTCAAGGCGTTCGAGCGGCACGTCGCCACCCGCCCGGCGTTGGCGTCCAACCTGGTGATCCTGGGTTTCAGCTTCTCCGGCTCGGGCAGCAACGCGGCCATGGCCTTCACCATGCTCAAGGATTGGGACCAGCGCGACGGCGCCAGCGCGCGCGACGAAGCCGAGCGCGCGCAACAGGCGATGGCGACGCTGCCCGAAGGCACAGTGATGAGCCTGCTGCCGCCGGCCATCGACGAACTCGGCACCTCCTCCGGCTTCACCGTGTACCTGCAGGACCGCGGCAACCGCGGCGAGGCGGCGCTGATGGCCGCACAGGCGCAATTGCTGGAGCTGGCCGCGCGCAGCGACGTGGTCAGCGACGTCTATGCCGACGGCCTGCCGCCGGGCAAGAGCATCCAGTTGGACATCGACCGCCAGCAGGCCGAGGCCATGGGCCTGTCGTTCGCCGCGGTCAGCAACACGCTGTCGGCGGCGATGGGCTCGCTGTATGTCAACGATTTCCCCAACACCGGGCGCATGCAGCAGGTGATCCTGCAGGCCGACGCCGCGTCGCGCATGCAGTTGGACGACGTGCTGGACCTGCGCGTGCGCAGCGACAGCGGCGGCATGGTGCCGCTGCGCGAAGTGGTGCGCGCCAGCTGGACCGACGCCCCGCAGCAGTTGATGCGCTTCCAGGGCTTCCCGGCCGTGCGCATCGCCGGCGGCGCCGCACCCGGCGTGTCCAGCGGCGCGGCCATGGCCGAGATGGAACGGCTGGCCGCGCAACTGCCGCCGGGTTTCGCCGTGGCCTGGACCGGGCAATCGCTGCAGGAGCGGCAATCGGCCGCGCAGGCGCCGCTGCTGATGCTGCTGTCGGCGCTGGTGGTGTTCCTGGTGCTGGCGGCGCTGTACGAGAGCTGGTCGATCCCGCTGTCGGTGATGCTGGTGGTGCCGCTGGGCCTGCTCGGCGCGGTGGCCGCGGTCATGCTGCGCGGCCTGCCAAACGACGTGTTCTTCAAGGTCGGCCTGATCACCATCATCGGCCTGTCGGCGAAGAACGCCATCCTCATCGTCGAGTTCGCCCGGCAGCTGCACCGCGATGGCCAGGGCCTGGTGGAGGCCGCGACCAACGCCGCACGCCTGCGCCTGCGCCCGATCCTGATGACCTCGCTGGCCTTCGCCCTGGGCGTGGTGCCGCTGATGCTGGCCAGCGGCGCCAGCGCCGAGACCCAGCACGCCATCGGCACCGGCGTGTTCGGCGGCATGGTCAGCGGCACGGTGCTTGCGATCTTCTTCGTGCCGGCGTTCTTCGTCTGCGTGGTGGGGCTGCAGGAGCGCGTGGCGCGCTGGCGTGCGCGGCGCGGCGGCGGTGCGTAGGCCGAAAGTTAGACGGGCGCTGTCGCTGGCATGGTGGGAGCGGCCTCAGCCGCGACGCGCGAAGTGGCGTGCTTTTCGATGGCGCAATGCGTCGGGACTGAAGTCCCTCCCACAGTGCACCCGACCAGCTCGCCGCAGCCCCGTGTAGGAGCGGCTTCAGCCGCGACGCGACCAAGCACGATACGGAGATCGTCCCCCAGCGTTGCGCAGCATCGCGCGCACCCGCACCACCCTACCGATCGCCGTCCTCACCCCACCCGGCACAACGGCACTTCCCCCGGCCGCAATGTCAGGACCTGCACGCCGCTGGCGGTGACCGCCACGGTGTGCTCGAACTGCGCCGAGAGCTTGCCGTCGCGCGTGTGCACCGGCCATTGCTCCGGCTGCGAGCGGATCGCCGCGCGCCCCTGGTTGAGCATCGGCTCGATGGTGAACACCATGCCCTCACGCAACTCCAGGCCGGTGCCGGCATGCCCGTAGTGCAGGATCTGCGGTTCCTCGTGCATGGCGCGGCCGATGCCGTGGCCGCAATACTCCTTGACCACGGTGTAGCCGTGCGCACGCGCATGCCGCGCAATGGCGTGGCCGATGTCGCCCAGCCGCGCGCCGGGACGCACCGCAGCGATGCCTTTCCACATCGCCTGGTACGCGGCCTGCACCAGGCGCCGTGCCGGATAGGCCACCTCGCCCACCAGGTAAGTGGTACTGGAGTCGGCGATATAGCCGTGCTTCTCCAGGGTGATATCCAGATTGACGATCTGCCCGTTGCGCAGCACCGCGTCGGCCGACGGCACACCGTGGCAGACCACGTCGTCGATGGAGGCATTGAGCACGAACGGGAACCCGTACTGGCCCTTGCTCGCCGGCCGCGCACCCAGCTCGTCCACGATCATCCGCTCTACGAGGTCGTTGAGTTCCAGCGTGCTTCGGCCCAGCAGCGACATCCCGTCCAGCCGCGCGAACACCTGCGCCAACAGGCGCCCGGACTCGGCCAGCCGCGCCAGCTCGTCCGGCTGCTTGATCACGTCCGCCCCGGTGTCACCGCCTGCGGCCGCACCCCCGCCGCACGCAGTTCGCGCGCCACGATGTCCTGGAACGACAGCTCCGGGTTCATCTCGCACAGCATGCCGACCTTGATCCAGAAATTGGCCTGCGCATTGATCGACCGGCTGGTCACCGTGCAGGCGCGGCGCAGTTGGTCGTGCAGGTCGTCATCGATGTTGACGATGCCCATGGTGGCTTCCGCTTGAAGTATATATGTATCGTATACGATTCATGTATGGCGAACAAGCCATCCATCGCACAGTCGGCGCAGAGACTTAGCCGTAGGAGCGGCTTCAGCCGCGACGAGGCATCACCGGTAAACCATCGCGGCTGAAGCCGCTCCTACGGTCGATGATCGCCGCCATCGATGGGAGGACCTGCGTCGGCGCATGCAACCCGCGCCGTGTCTCCGAGTTCGCCAATCTCAAGACATGAGACGCCGCCGCCGCATGCTCGCGCGCTTCCTGCTGCCGCCATGGCCGCCTTTTCGCTGCATGACACTGCTTGCGCACACGCGCTGACGCGTCATCACCGCGGCCGCGTCGGCCTGTCCTGGGCCAGGCCATGCATGTCGCCGCACCGCACATGCAGTGCGACCTGCCCATTGCGGGCGACCGATCAGCACCGCCGCGGGAATTCCTTCATCGATGGATCGCAGCATGTTCAAGGCACGTATCGGCGACCTGTTCACCAGCCACGCCCAGGTCTACGCGAATGCGGTCAATTGCGCCGGCATCATGGGCAAGGGCATCGCGCAGGAATTCAAGCGGCGCTACCCGGCCATGTTCGAAGACTACGCAGCGCGCTGCCGGGAAGGCCGCGTGCGTATCGGCGAACCGTATCTCTATCAGGATGCCAGCGGCCTGCGCATTCTCAACTTCCCCACCAAGCGCCATTGGCGCTCGCCATCGCGGCTGCAGGACATCACAGCGGGACTCGACTACCTCGTAGCGCATCTGCGCGAATGGGACGTGCGCAGCCTCGCCCTGCCGCCGCTGGGCTGCGGCAATGGCGGCCTGGCCTGGAGCGAGGTGGGTCCGCTGATCTACCGCAGACTCGCGCACCTGCCGGTCGAGATCGAGGTCTATGCGCCGTACGGCACGCCGCTGGCGCAGCTCGAGCCCGCCTTCCTGTCGCAGCCTGCGCATGGGTCGGCCGAGGGCACAGGCGCGCGGGTCGCGCCCCAGCCCGGCTGGATCGCGATCATGGAAGTGCTGCGGCGGCTGCAGGCCCGATCGGAGGCGCGGCCGATCGGGCGTACGCTATTCCAGACGCTCTGCTGGGCCATGACCGAACTGGACGTGCCGACCGGGCTGGCGTTCGGCAATGCCGGCCGTGGGCCGCGCCAGGGCGACGTCCGGTCCATCCTGACCGACCTGGCCAACCGCAACTGGCTGCAGGAGCAGCCGCAGGGGCGGACGATGGCACTGCGCGCGTCGCCCCAGTACCTCCGGGAGCACGCCCGGTTCGCAGCGGCGTACGCGCCCTACGATGCCGAGATCGGCAAGGCGGTGGAGCTGTTCGCGCGGATCAGGAACACCGACCACGCCGAGGACATCATGACGGTGTTCCAGGCCGCACGCCGCCTCCAGCTGGCGCATCCCGGGCAGTTGCGCGAGGCCGAGCAGCTTCTTGCCCGTCTGAATGACGCACATGCAATCGAGCCATCGGAACACGCGCAACAGGCGGCGGCAGCGGCGATCGACATGCTGCTGGCACTGGACTGGATTCGCTTGGGCTGAGCGCCGCGCTGCCAAGGCATCGCCATGCCTGGTTCAACGCGGCTCGGAGCAAGGCAGCGTCGCGGCGCGGCGACGGGTGCCGACACCCGCATCCGCGCTCGGCCTGCAGGCGCAGCCGGGGCGCCCGCGGCGCACCCCATGCCCCCCATCACACGCGCCGTGCCGCGCCAGCGGTCGCCCGCCCACCCGCGCACAGTCGCGGCACAGCGGCAGTGGCACCACGTTAGACTCACGGCCTTTCTCACGAAGCCATCACCGTGCTGCTGTCCCTCTCCACCACCACCCAGCCCGCCACCGATCTCGGTTACCTGCTGATCAAGCATCCCGAGCGTGCCCACGAGGTCGACCTGCCGTTCGGTACCGCCCGGGTGTTCTACCCCCAGGCCGACGACACGCGCTGCACCGCGGTGCTGATGCTCGACATCGACCCGGTCGGGCTGGTGCGCGGGCGCGGCGAGGCCGAAGGCAGCCTGTCGCAGTACGTCAACGACCGCCCGTATGTCGCCAGTTCGTTCCTCTCGGTCGCGCTCAAGCGCGTGTTCGGCACCGCCATGGCCGGCACCAGCAAGAGCCGCCAGGCACTGGCGGACACGGCCATTGCGCTGGAAGCAGAGATCCCGGTGCTGCGGTGTCGCGGCAGCGAACAGGTGCTGCATGCCTGGTTCGAGCCGCTTGGCTATACGGTGACGGTCGAGCGCCTGCCGCTGGATCCGCGCTTTCCCGAGTGGGGCGACAGCCCGTACGTCCGCCTGCAGCTCGCCGGAACCGTACGCCTGCAGGACCTGCTGACCCACCTGTACGTGCTGCTGCCGGCCGTCGACGGCGACAAGCACTACTACGTCGGCCACGACGAAATCGACAAGCTGCTCGACAAGGGCGGTACCTGGCTGTCCGCGCACCCGCAACGCGAGGCGATCGTCGGCCGCTACCTGCGCCGCCACAAGCCGTTGGTGCGTGCGGCGCTGGCGCGCCTGCTGGACGATGAAGAGGAGGCGATCGACGCGCAGGAAGAGCGCAAGGAAGCGGCCGAGGACGCGATCGAACGTCCGCTCAGCCTCAACGACCAGCGCATGCAGGCCGTGGTCGAGGCGCTGCGCACCCTCGGCGCGCGGCGGGTGGTCGACCTGGGCTGTGGCGAAGGCCGCCTGCTCGGCCTGTTGCTCAAGGAGCCACAGATCGAGCACCTGCTCGGCATCGACGTGTCGCTGCGCTCGCTGGATCATGCCGCCGATCGGCTGCACCTGGAACGTCTGCCGCCGCTGCAGCGTCAGCGCATCACCCTGGCCCACGGCGCGCTGACATACCGCGATCGGCGCATCGAGGGCTTCGATGCGGCCTGCGCGATCGAGGTGATCGAACACATGGACGCGCCGCGCCTGCCCGCGTTCGAGCGCGCCCTGTTCGGTTTCGGCAGGCCGCCGGCGGTGGTGATCACCACGCCGAACAGCGAGTACAACGTGCGCTTCCCGACCCTGCCCGCCGGGCGTTTCCGCCACCCCGACCACCGCTTCGAGTGGACGCGTGCGGAATTCCGCGCCTGGGCCGACGGCGTGGCGCAGCGCAATGGCTACAGCGTGCGCCATGCCCCCATCGGCCCGGACGATCCGGAGGTCGGCCCGCCGACCCAGATGGCGGTGTTCACCCGCGACGTGGCCTGACCCCTTTCGGCACCCTCATGACGATACGCATTCCCAAGCTCAGCCTGGTTGCCCTGATTGGCCCGTCAGGCAGCGGCAAGTCCACCTTCGCCCGCACCCACTTCCTGCCGACCGAGGTGATCTCTTCCGACGTCTGCCGCGGCCTGGTCGCCGACGATGAGAACGACCAGACCGCCACCGGCGACGCCTTCGAGGTGCTCTACTTCATCGCGCGCAAGCGCCTGGCCGCCGGCCGCCTGACCGTCGTCGACGCGACAAACGTGCGTCCGGAAGACCGCAAGCGCCTGGTCGAACTGGCGCGCGAGTTCCATGTCCTGCCCTGCGCCATCGTGTTCGACCTGCCCGAGCGCGTGTGCCAGGAGCGCAACAGCGCACGCCCGGACCGCAACTTCGGCCCACACGTCATCCGCAACCAGCAGCAGGCGCTGCGCAAGGGCCTGCGCGGTCTGGAGCGCGAGGGCTTCCGCCACGTCAGCGTGCTGCGCTCGGTGGAGGACGTGGCGGCAGCCGCGATCGAACGCATCAAGGTCTGGAACGACCGCCGCGAGGAGCACGGGCCGTTCGACCTGATCGGCGACGTGCACGGTTGCCGCGACGAACTGGTCGCCCTGCTCGGCCGCCTGGGCTACACCGTCGGCGGCACCCGCGAGGCACCCGAGGTCGCCGCGCCGGAAGGACGCAAGGCGGTCTTCGTCGGCGACCTGGTCGACCGCGGCCCGGATTCGCCCGGCGTGCTGCGCCTGGTCATGCACATGGTCGGCAACGGCACCGCGTTGTGCGTACCGGGCAATCACGACGTGAAGCTGCAGCGCAAGCTCGCCGGACGCGACGTGCGCATCAGCCACGGCCTGGCCGAGACGCTGGAGCAACTGCAGGCCGAGCCGGAAGAGTTCAGCCGCGAGGTCGCCGCCTTCATCGACAAGCTGGTCAGCCACTACGTGCTCGACGACGGCAAGCTGGTGGTCGCCCACGCCGGTCTCAAGCAGGAACTGCAGGGCCGTACCTCGCAACGCGTGCGCGAGTTCGCGCTGTACGGGGAGACCACCGGCGAGATCGACGCGTTCGGCCTGCCGGTCCGTTCCGACTGGGCGCGCGACTACCGCGGCCCGGCGATGGTGGTGTACGGCCACACACCGACGCCGGAGCCGGAATGGGTCAACCGCACCATCTGCCTCGACACCGGCTGCGTGTTCGGCGGCAAACTCACCGCGTTGCGCTATCCGGAGAAGGAACTGGTATCGGTCGCGGCCGCGCGCGAGTACTACGCGCCGGTCAAGCCACTGCTTCCGGCAGAGGACACAATCGCCACGGCCACCACGCCGCGTGAGGCCTTGCTGCTCGACCTGGACGATGTGGCCGGCAAGCGTGTGATCGACACCCGCGCCTTCCGCAGCGTCACCATCCGCGAGGAGAACAGCATCGCCGCGCTGGAGGTGATGAGCCGCTTCGCCATCGATCCGCGCTGGCTGGTGTACCTGCCGCCGACCATGGCGCCGCCGGAGACCGCCAAGTCCGGCGACCTGCTCGAACGCCCGCAGGAAGCGCTCGACTTCTATCGCCAGGAAGGCATCGCCACGCTGGTGTGCGAAGAGAAGCACATGGGCTCGCGTGCGGTCGTGGTGCTGTGCCGCGATGCCGGTGTCGCGCAGCGCCGTTTCGGCATCGGCGACGACGGCCGTGGCGTCGTCTACACCCGCACCGGCCGCCGCTTCTTCGGCGAGCGCGAACTGGAAAACGCCCTGCTCGACCGCCTCGACGCGGCACTGCAGCGCACAGGCCTATGGGAGGAACTGAATACCGACTGGATCGTGCTCGATGCGGAACTGCTGCCGTGGTCGGCCAAGGCCCAGGAACTGCTGCGCGAGCAGTACGCACCGACCGGCGCCGCCGCCACCGCGGCGCTTGCCACCGCCCGCACCTGGCTGGACGCGGCCGCCGCGCGTGGCCTCGACGTGCAGTCCTGGCAGCAGCAGGCGCAGGCGCGCCACGGCGACGCCAGCCGCTTCGTCGACGCCTACCGCCGCTACTGCTGGGCAGTGAACGGCCTGGAGGATCTGAAGATCGCGCCGTTCCACGTGCTGGCCTGCGAAGGCGTGGTCGGCCTGGAGCGCGACCACCGCTGGCACCTGGACATCGCCCGTCGCCTGGCCGATGTCGAACCGCTGGTGCGGCTGACACGGCACGTATTCGTCGACTTGGCCGACGAGGCCAGCGTGGCCGACGCCATCGCTTGGTGGGGGGCGCTGACCGCACAGGGCGGCGAAGGCATGGTCATCAAGCCGGTCGAAGGCCTGGCGCGCAGCAAGCGCGGACTGGTGCAACCGGCGATCAAGTGCCGCAGCCGCGAGTATCTGCGCATCATCTACGGGCCCGAATACACCGAACCACAGAACCTCGATCGACTACGCCAGCGTGGTCTGCGCACCAAGCAGTCGCTCGCCATCCGCGAGTTCGCGCTGGGCCTGGAAGCGTTGCAGCGTTTCGTCGCGCAGGAACCGCTCTACCGCGTGCACGAATGCGTGTTCGGCGTGCTGGCGCTGGAAAGCGAGCCGGTGGACGTGCGGCTGTAATCCCCATGTCCGTGCTGTTCCGCCATCCAGCCGCGCCCCCGGGCGATCCACATACCGCACCGCGGCGAGGCGGCATCGCGTACAGACGACGCCACCACATACCGATGGTTGGCGTCGTGCGACCGGTCAGAAGCGCACGCGCCAGACGCTGTTGCCGACATCGTCGGCGATCAGCAGCGCGCCGTCCTTGTCCTGCGCCAGGCCGACCGGGGCGCCGAACAGCTGCGACTCGTCCTGCGAGTGGAAGCCGCTGACCACGGTCTGCGGCGGGCCGACCGGCCGGCCCTGCTGGAACGGCACGTACACCACCTGGTAGCCGCTGAGCGGCGAGCGGTTCCAGCTGCCGTGCTCGGCCACGAACGCACCCTCGCGGTACTTCGCGGGCAGCGTATCGCCGCGGGAGAACCACAGGCCGAGCGCGGCCACATGCGAGCCCAGCGCGTAATCCGGCTTGATCGCCTTGGCCACCAGGTCCGGGCGCTGATCCTTGACCCGCACATCCACGTTCTGCCCGTAGTAGCTGTACGGCCAGCCGTAGAAGCCGCCGTCCTGCACCGAGGTCAGGTAGTCGGGCACCAGGTCGGCGCCGATCTCGTCGCGCTCGTTGGCGATCGCCCACAGCTTGCCGGTGCGCGGCTCCCACTGCAGCCCGGTCGGATTGCGGATGCCCGAGGCGAAGATGCGGCTGCTGGCCGAGGCCACGTCCACTTCCAGGACGGCGGCGCGGCGGTATTCCACATCCAGCCCGTTTTCGCCGATGTTGCTGTTGGAGCCGACGCCGACGTACAGCTTGCGCCCGTCGGGGCTGGCCAGCAGCGCCTTGGTCCAATGGTGCTCGATCGTGCCGGGGAGATCGGCGAACAGCGTGCCGGGTGCGGTGATCTCGGTCTGGCCGGCGACGTAGGGGAACTTCATGATGTTGTCGGTGTTGGCGACATACAGCGCATCGCCGATCAGCTGCACCCCGAACGGCGAATGCAGCCCCTTCAGGAACGCATGCTGCTCCCACCTACCGTCCGCGGTCCTGCGCAGCAGGGTGATGCGGTTGCCGCCCTTGGCACTCTTGCCGGAGCGGCTCTGCACCAGCCCCGCGATCAGTTGCTTGGGCGTGGTGACGGGCTCCATCCCCGGCGAATTGGCCTCCACCACCAGCACGTCGTCGTTGGGCAGCACGTACAGCTGGCGCGGATGTTTCAGGCCGCCGGCGATCTTCTCGATCTTCAGGCCCGCTGCCACGGTGGGCGCCTGCCCCTCCTTCCAGCCCACACCCTCGGGAACCTGCATCGGCGGCAGCAGGAAGTTGCGCGGCTGCGGCAACGGCGGCGCGTTGCCCGCCTGCTGGGTGGGCTCGAGCGCGGCCTTGCCGCCGCAGGCAGCCAGGGCCATGGCGCAACTCAGCGCGAAAACGGACAGGCTCAGGCGCTTAGCCATGGACGTAACCCTCGCGCGACGTGGTGTGGATGGCGATGAGCACATGCCCGATCGCCAACAGCGCGACCGTGACGATCGAAAGCCAGAGCCCGGTCGGGACTACCGCATACGCGTCGCGGCTATGCACGAAGGAATTGAAGATGGCCGCGACGATGGCGAGCAGGTTCAGCCAGAAGTCGAGCCGTTCCACCGGCAGCACCGAGCGCCGCGCGGTGATCCAGACCTGCACCAGGTTGATCAGGCGCGGCACGATGGCGATGACCAGGCCGATCGCGATCAGCCAGGCCGCCGCCTTGGTCCACAGGATCACGCCGCTGCGGGCATAGACGATGTCGAAGATCAGCGCGGCGACGAAGCAGCCGAACGGAATGGGATTGAGCAGGCCGTAGAAGGCGTTGGCCACCACGGAACGGCGCGGTGCAGTCTGCAGATGCATGAGACGGCTCTCGACGAAAGGAAGAAGGGGGCGAAGCGCTCGCTCAGCACGAACCCGCGGGACGCGCCGCTGTGAGGGTGCAACCCACTATCTGCCCGCCTCTGTCTAGAGAGCGTCGCGATGGCACTGCGCGCGCCGAGTGCCATCGCACATCGTCGCGGCGGGCGCCGCCGCGTTCGCCGCGCTAGGTGCGCGTGCGCGCGACCGGCGCGCCGCTGCTCTCGCGCACCGACAGGTGCACCGGCACGATCGTCCTGCGCGGCGGTACGGCCGCGTCCAGCCGCTCCAGCACCAGCTGCGCCGCCTGGCGGCCACGGGCGCGTGGTTGCGCGGCGAGCGTGGTCAGCGCGGGCGTGCTCACCGCAGCCTCCGGGATGTCGTCGAAGCCGGTGATCGCGAAGTCCTTGCCCGGACGGATGCCGCGCGCGAGCAGGCCCAGCATCAGGCCCAGCGCGACGGTGTCGTTGTAGCAGACCGCTGCCGTGGGCGGTGCGTCGTGGGCGAACAGTTCGCCGTGGCGCGCCGCCGCGTCCAGGCGATTGGGCGCGGACTCGATCAGCCAGGTCGGGTCGACCGGCAGCCTGGCCTGCCGCATCGCCTGCGCGTGGCCGGCGCGACGCTGCCGGCAAGAACTGGAATCGGCATGGCCGCCGTAGAAGGCGATGCGGCGGTGGCCGAGCGCGATCAGGTGCTCGGTGGCCAGTTGCGCGCCGCGCTGGTTGTCCAGGCCGAGGAAGCCCCAGTCGTCTGCGCCGGCAAGCTCGCGATTGAACAGCAGCACGTTCGCGCGTGCGTCCAGCACCGTGTGCAGTTCGGCGGCGTCACTGCCCTCGGCCGGCGACAGAATCACGCCGGCGGGCGTGTGCTCCATCAGCGAGCCCAGCACCGCCTGCTGCCGCGCGGGCGATTCGCCGGTGCTGCCGAGCAGGGTCACGTAGCCCTGCTCGCCCAGCGCCTCGTCCACGCCGGCGGCGAACTCGGCGAAGAACGGATTGGCCAGGTCGTTGATGACCAAGGCCACGCAGGTCGAGGTGCGCCGGCGCAGATTGGCGGCGCCGCGGTTGTAGACGTAGCGTTGCCGCTTCAGCTCCGCTTCCACGCGCGCACGGGTGTCGGCATGCACCAGCGGACTGCCGCGCAGCACCAGCGACACGGTCGCGCGCGAGACACCGACCGCATCGGCGATATCGGTGACGGTCACCACCCGCTGGCGGTCGCGTGCGGCGGCGGCCGGTGCGCTCTTCGTGGCCTTTGCGGCCGGCTTCGTCGCGCCCGGTGCCGCCTTGCGCGAGACGGTCTTGGCGGCCTTGGCACCGCCTGCGGATGCAGTTCGGGATGGACGCTTCTGGCGCATCGGATCGATTCCTTTCGGACGAGACGCGCAGCCTAAACCATCGGCTGCGCGTCGCTGCCGCGCGACGGCATGGACTCAGCGCCAGCCCAGGCTGGCGGTGGGGGTGGCCGGCGCCGCGCACGGCGACACCGGCAGGTCCTGCGGCTGCGTGCCCCAGCCCTGCGGCTGCGGCGCGTCGCGCAGGTCGAAGCGCAGACGCACGCCCTGGCGCAACTGCGCCCAGTCCAGCCACACGGGCGCGTGCGCGCGGCCATCCAGCGACACGCCACCGACGTAGCGCAGCTTGCCATCACCGGCCTGCGGCGCATCAATGCGCAGCGTGCGGCCCGGCCCCACGTCCAGTTCGATGCGCGAGAAGCGCGGCGCATGCAGCAGGAACTGCCCGGTGCCGGGCACCGCCGGGTACAGGCCGATCACGCTGAAGAGGTACCACGCCGACATCGTGCCCAGGTCGTCATTGCCGGTCACGCCGTTGGGCGCGTTGGTGAACAGCGTCTGCGCCGCATGCAGCACGGTGCTGGTCTTCCACGGCTGGCCGATCAGCGTGTACATCCACGGCGCATGCAGGTCCGGCTCGTTGTTGGGGTTGTAGCGGAACTGGCTGTAGTAGCTGTACGGCCCCATCACCCATTCCTTGCGCGCCGCGCCGGCCGGGTCGGCCAGCAGCGCGTCGTAGGCGAAGAAGGTATCCAGGCGCCGCGCGGTCTGCTCCGGCCCGTGCATCGCCTCCACCAGGCCCGGCACGTCCTGCTGCACCAGCCACTGGTACTGCCAGGCCGTGCCCTCGTGGAAGCCGTGCTGCGAGCGCGGGTCGTAATGCCCGTCCGGCGGCGTGTACCACGCCCCGTCCTCGGTGCGCGGCCGCGGGAAGCCGGTGAAGCCGGTCTGCGTATCGCGCACCGACGGATCCCAGATCGAACGCCAGTTGCGCCCGCGGCGGTTCAGCACCGCCGCGTCCTCGGCATGCCCCAGCGCACCGGCCATGGTCGACAGCGCGCAATCGGCCAGTGCGTACTCCAGCGTGGCCGAGCCGCCGTGGTGCGGGTCGACATCCATGCCCTTGGACGGGAACGCGCGGTCGTACTGCACGAAGCCCTGCGCCAGGTAGTTGGCATTACCGGAACGCCCGGCGTGGCGCGAATTCAACGGCGGCATCTCGAACGCATTGCGGCGCAGAGCGGTATAGGCCTCGGCCTCGCGCCCCTGCAGCGCGCCGAAGCGCCACAGATCGACCAGGAACGGCGTGACCGGATCGCCGGTCATCACGTTGGTCTCGAAGTTGGCATAGCCCCAGCGCGGCAGCCAGCCACCTTGTGCATTGATCGCCAGGATCGAGCGGCCGATGTCGGCGGCGCGCTGCGGCCGCAGCAACGCCAGCAACTGGTTCTGCGCGCGATAGGTGTCCCACAGCGAGAAGAACTCGTGATAGGTCCAGCCGTCGGCGTGGTGGATGCCGTCGTCGTAGCCGCGGTAACGGCCATCGGCGTCGCTGCCGGTCAGCGGCTGCAGCAGCGCGTGATACAGCGCGGTGTAGAACACCACGCGGTCGTCGCCGCTGGCGCCCTGCACGCGCACGCTGGCCAGTTCCTTGTCCCAGGCCTGCTGCGCGCGGGCGCGCATCGCATCGAAGCCGAGCAGGCGGCCATTGGCCATGCCTTCGCGGCGCAGGTTGTTGCGCGCGCCCTCGGCGTCCACGTGCGAGATCGCCGAGATGGCGGTCACCGCGCGGCCCTTGCTCAGGTCGAAGGTGAGCCATGCGCCGCTGGGCTTGCCCTCGCCCTCCATGCCATGGCGCGAGCCCGGCACGCCGCCGGCCTCGCCCCAGGTGCCGAACGCCTTGAACGGGCGATCGAACTCCAGGCGGAACCAGGTGGTGTACTGGTGGCCGCCGCAGAAACTCTGCGTCACCAGCTTGCCTTCCACGACGCGGTCGCCGACCACGGTCAGGGTGCTACCCGTGACCGTGTGGCGGGCGTTGGCCTGGCCGATATTGACCAGCACGTGGCCCTCCCCCGAGGTGCTGAAGGTGTAGCGCTCGGCCGCGGCGCGGGTCAGCGCGGTGGCTTCGGCATCGATGCCGCCGTAATCGGTCAGCCGCACCTTGTAGTAGCCGGCCTGGCCGCGCTCGCCGTCGTGCTGGTAGTGCGCGCCATAGCGGGTGTGGTCGAACGCCTTCGGGTCGCCCGTATCGAACGCGCCGCCGGGACCGATACGCCCGGTCACCGGCAGCACCGAGACCTGGCCGCCCTGCTCCCAGCAGCCAGCACCGGACAGGAAGGAATGGCCGAAGCCGCGGATCTGCGGATCGTCGTAGCGCCAGCCGGCGTAGTGCGCGCCGATCGGGCTGACCTGGATCATCCCGAACGGGGCGGACGCACCGGGGAAGGTGTTGCCGTCGTCCTTGCTGCCGATGAAGGTGTTGACCTCGGCACTGAGCCGCGGCGCGGCGGCCAGTGCCGGCGTCACCAGCAGCAAGGACAGGGCGAGCGTGCGCAGCAGGGAAGGCAACGGGGAACGCGTCATGCGATGGGTCCTGTGGTGATCGACCGCGACCGGCGCGACGGCGCGGTCGTGGACGGCGAAAACGGTGGCCCGGCCATCGCCGGGCCGTCGCGCCCATGCCGTCCGCCGCGCGGCAGGCATGGGCACGACACGCGCTAGCTTAGAACTTGTAGGTCAGCCCCAGGTACGCCAGCCGCCCGGCGTAGCCGCCGGTGTAGAAGCGCGCCCGGGTGTCGTCACCCAGATGCTGGCGCGACTCCTGCTTGGTCAGGTTGAGCACCGACGCGGTGAGGCTGAGCGCCGGGGTGATGTTGTACGCCGCGTTGAGATCGATCTGGTAGTACGGCTCCTCGTACACGTTCAAGCCGTTGACCAGGCCCTGCACCAGTTCGCCGCGACGGTTGTACGAGGCGCGCAGCAGCAGCCGGTCGGTCTCGTAGAACACGGTGAGGTTGGTCTGGTTCTTGGCGCTGCCCGGCATCGAGGTCTTGCCGACCTCGGTGCCGTCCTCCAGCCGCACCGCGGCCTTGCTGGCATCGTTGTAGGTGTAGTTGAACTGCACGCCGAGGCCGGACGGCAACGTGTGCTGCGCGTACAGTTCCACGCCCTGCGAGACCGCGTCCTGGCCGCCGGCCTTGGTGCTGTAGTTCTGCACCGTGACCGTCTGGCCGTTGATCAGCATGTTGACGTCGCTGATCACATCGACCGAGAAGTTCTCCACGTTCTTGCGGAACAGCCCCACGCCCGCCACCGAGCCCGGCTGGAAGTACCACTCCAGCCCGAGGTCGAACTGGTTGGCCTTGTACGGCTCCAGCTTCTTGTTGCTGCCCGAGCCGTACCAGCCCTGCTCGCTGGCGCCGCCGGTCAGGCGCCGGTCGGCCACGTATTCGGGGCTGTAGTACTCCAGGCTGCCGGGCGCGGCGATGGCGTTGTAGCTGGGCCGCGCGATCACCTTCGACGCCGCCGCGCGCAGCAGCAGGTTCTCGGTCAGGTCGTAGGCCAGGTTGAAGCTCGGCAGCACGTCGGTGTACTTGCGGTCCAGCGCACTGACCACGAACGACTCGGTGCGCTGCTGGGTGTCGGACAGCCGCCAGTAGCCTTCGGTACCGCAGTAGGTATCGGCCGGCGCGCCCGCAGGCATGGCCGCGCCCTGCTGGCAGGCCAGCGGATTGCCGTCGGCACCATCGAAGAAGTAGTCGTTGTAGGCGGTCACCTTGTCGGTGGAATCGGCATGCTGACCGGTGCGCGCCACCCGCACGCCGACGTTGCCGCGCAGGCGCTCGGTGTGGAAGTTGAGCTGCAGGTAGGTCGAGTAGATCTTCTCGTCGACGTTGTAGACGAAGTTGTCTTCGTTGCGGGTCTGCATCGCGCCGTAAGTCTGGTTCAAGTAGCCGATGTAGCCGGGGAAGTTGATCGCCGGGAACGCACTGGAGTTGACCCCGCCGGCCAGGTTGTCCAGCGAGAACAGCAGGTCCGGCGAGAACTGCGTGGCCAGGGCGTTGCAGCGCCCGTTCCAGTAGCGGTTGTTGTAGTCGCTCGGGTCGGTGCCCGGGCACACCCAGTAGTTGTTGCCGGTATTGCGGTGGATGCCGCCGTCGCGGCGCTTGAGGCCGAACTGCAGCGAGTCGAAGAACTCGCCGTCGATATGCCAGGTGGTATCGATCTGCGCGTATTGCTGCTGGTTGGTGTTGCGGGTCCAGGACGAGCCGGTCGAGCCCAGGTCGACCTGCAGGATGCCGTCGCGCAGGTTCTGCATCAGCTCCGGCGAGAAGGTCATGGTCGGCGTTCCAGTCAGGTCCCAGGCGCTGGCGAAGTTGCCGTTGGTCCAACTGCCGTCGGCGTTCTGGCGGCGCGGCTTGATCGGCAGCGAGAACTGCAGTTCCGGCCCGCCCTTGGCCCAGGTGCGGCCGGCCTTGAACGACACGTCCACCTTCTCGCCGCGCCACTCGCCGCCCAGGTCCACCGTCTGCGACAGCGACTTCTCGATGTTGTAGCTGCCGGTGATCTGCGGCGTGGGCACCGTGCAGTCGTCCGAGCCCCAACCGCCCGGCGGCAGGCCGGCGGCAGCGGCCTGCGCCTCGCTGCAGTAGTAGGCCTTGCCCGGATGCAGACTGTAGTTGGCGCCGGTGACGATGGTGCCGCTGGGGTCGAACTGCAGCCCGTCGAGCAGGCGGCCGCCGCGCCAGTTGCCGTCGCCGTAGTAGCGGGCGATGTTCCACTCGGGAATCTTGACCGTATTGGTCTGCGAGTTCTGCGACAGGTCGAAGCGGAAGTAGTTCGCGGTCAGGGTGAGATCGTCGGTGGGCTTGAACTGGAAGGTCAGCTGGCCGCCCTTGCGCTCGCGCTCCTCCTGCTTGACGTCCAGGCTGACGGCCGTGGGCATCATGAAGCGGGTGTAGTATTTGCCGTTCTGGTCCCAGAAGCCGGTGCCGCCCCACCAGTTGGCGTTGAAGTCAGACGGATTGCCGTTGACGTCGACCGCCGGACCGCCTTCGTCGCGGCCGTACCACTGCCAGCTCTCGGTGCTGGCGTTAAGCGTGCGCGCGGTGCGTTTCTGCTGCGTGTAGCCGACGAACACGCCGAAGCGGTTGTCCTGGTCGTGCCACGAGTACGAGCCGGAGAACTGGCCGTCGGTCTTCTTGCTGCTGTCCGACCACACGCCTTCGGCAGACAGGAAGCCCGAATTGGGCTCCAGCTCCAGCGGGCGCCGCGTCTGCAGGATCACGGTGCCACCGATGCCGCCTTCGTCGATGCGCGCTTCCGGCGTCTTGTACAGCTCGGCGCTGCCGAGCAGGTTCGACGGCAGCAGCGTGTAGTTGAACGAGCGCGTCGGGTCGCCGTTGGACTCGGCGGTGGCGATGTAGTTGCCGTTCAATTCGGTCAGCACCAGCTCCGAGGACAGGCCGCGCACGCTGACGTTCTTGCCCTCACCACCGTCGCGGGTGATGACCACGCCGGGCACACGCTGCAGCGCATCGGCCACGTTCTTGTCGGGGAACTTACCCACGTCCTCGGCGGTGATCACATCGACCACGGCGTTGGCGTTGCGCTTCTGCTCCAGGCTCTTCTCGATCGCGTAGCGGTAGCCGGTCACCGTCACCGCGTCCAGGTCGGTGGCCTTGACCTCGGCCTGCCCCGTGGGGGCCGGCGTGCCGTCGGCCTGCTGGGCGAAGGCGGTGGTGGAGGCAGCGCTGGCGAGCAGCGCGATGGCGATACCCGCAGACAAGGCGCTGCGGTGGCGTGCATGTGGCTTGCAATTCATGTCAATCATCCTCTCCCAAAGATTGATCGGCTTGCGGCACGCATGGGTCCCGCTCGATCCAGACCGAGCGAACATGCGTGCGTCGTTTTAGTGAAAACATCCGGCGCCATCGCGGCATGCCGGTCGTGCGGCCCCTCCCCTCGCGACGACCCCGTTTAATTGGATCGTTCTAATCCGTTGGAAAACTAAGTATCACAGCGCCTCGCGCAGCGCATGCTGCCGCGCAACAGCGCTAATGCATTCGACGAGTGCTGCAGTGAGCGATACGTGGTGCGCAGGCGCGGCGCTGTCGCGTGTTCATGGCATGGCCTGCCGTGTCACCGGCTGCAGCAGCTCGATCTCGCCCAGCGCCGCGCCTTCGCCCGCGTCCAGGCGCAGGCGGTACGCGCTGTACGCACCTGGCGTGGCGATGCGGAACGGCCGCAGCTGTCGCGGCCAAGTGAATGCTTGCGTGCGCCGCTGGTCCAGCGTGGTCCACGCGCCATCGCCGTTGCGCCCTTCCAGCGTCCACGCCAGGCCGGACACCGCGGCATCGCCGCTGGTCAGCGTGTAGTACGTGGCATGCATCGGCGTGTCGAAGCGCAGGTCCACACTGCGCCCGGCCGGCAGCGACAGCGCCGTGGTCGCATCGTCGTCGATCAAGACCGTGGCCTTGGGTTGTCCTTGCAACGACACCGCCACGGCCTGCGACGCCACATCCTCCAGCCCGCGCGGCGCACTGCCCGGCGGCGTCAGCGACGGCGGCAGCGCGTCGGCACCACTGCCCCAGCGCGAGGGCGTCGCACCCATCACGAACTCCAGGGTGGCGCCGTCGGCGATGTCCTGGTGGCGCAGCCAGGCCTTTTTCCACGGCTTGCCGTTGAGCGTGAGCGACTGCACGTACACGTTGCGCGCACTGTTGTTGCGCGCGATCACCACCAGCTTGCGACCGTTGCCGAGATCGACCTCGGCGCGCGGGAACGCCGGCGAGCCGATCACGTACTCCGGCGCGCCCATCCGCAGCGGATACAGCCCGAGCATGGCGAACAGGTACCACGCCGACATCTCGCCGTTGTCCTCGTCGCCCGGATAGCCCTGGCCGATCTCGCTGCCCAGGTACAGCCGACGCAGCACCTCGCGGGTGAGGCGCTGGGTCTTCCACGGCTGCCCCGCCGGCACGTACATCCACGGCAGGTGGTGCGAGGGCTGGTTGCTGTGCGCGTACATGCCCATGCGCACGTCGCGTGCCTCGGTCATCTCGTGGATGACGCCGCGGTAGCTGCCAGCAAAGCGCTTGTCCGCGGTCTCGGCCTTGGCGAAGAGCTCGTCCAAGCGCGCGGCCATGGCGTCCTCGCCGCCCAGCAGCGTGGCCAGGCCGGTGGCGTCGTGCGGCGTGGTGAAGGCGAAGGTCCAGGCATTGGCCTCGGTGTAGTCGCCGCCCCACACGCGCGGATCGAACTTGGACGCAGGGGTGCTCCACTGGCCGGCCGGCGTGCGCCCACGGAAGAAGCGCGTAGCGGGATCGAACAGATACACGTAGTCGGTGGCGCGCGCCTGGAAATACTCGGCTTCCTCGCGGTAGCGCTGCGCCTGCTGCGGTTCCTGTTCCCCTTCCGCCAGCGCCTGCGCCATCTGTGCCAGGCCGAAATCGTTGAGCGCGCCCTCCAGCGTCCACGACAGCCCCTCGTGCACGTCGTTGGCCGCGTAGCCGCGGTACATCGAACGGGCCAGGCCCTTGCGGCCGACATTAGACACCGGCGGCACCACCGTGGCATTGCGCAGCGCAGCAGTGTAGGCCTCGTGCGGATCGAACCCGCGCACGCCCTTCAGCCAGGCATCGGCAAAGGCCACGTCGGAACTGGTGCCGACCATCAGGTCCGCATAGCCCGGCGAGGACCAGCGTGCCACCCAGCCACCGTCGCGGTACTGCTGCAGGAAGCCATCGATCATCGCCCCGGCCTGTTCCGGCGCGAACAAGGCATACGCCGGCCAACTGGTGCGGAAGGTGTCCCAGAAGCCGTTGTTGACGTAGACCTTGCCCGGCACGATCGGCGCCGCGGTGCGCTCGGCATCGCCTCCCGTGTTGTCCTTGGACCAGCTGTTCTGGTCGGCATGCCGCCAATCCGGATGCGCCGCGTCGCCGACGTTCTCGTGGGCGATGTTGGGGTACAGGAACAGCCGGTACAGGTTGGAGTACACCGTGACCCGCTGGTCATGGCTGGCGCCTTGCACCTGCACACGGCCCAGCAGCGCGTCCCAGGCATCCTGCGCACGCGACTGCACCGCCTCGAACCCGGCGTCGCCGATCTCCTGCTGCAGATTGCGCTGCGCCTGCTCCACCGAGATCAGCGAGGTCGCGATGCGCATCACCACCGTGCGATCCGCGCCCGGCGCGAACTTCACGTAGCCGGTCGGCCGCCCCGTGGCGATCCTGCCGCTGGCGGTCCACGGACGGTCGAAGCGCGCATACACGAACAGGCGCGTGGCGCCGTTGGACAGGCCGCTGCGCGTGTCGGAGTAGCCACGCAGCGTCTGCGTCGCCGCGTCCAGGGTCAGCCCGCCGCGCGCGTCGACATTGTCGAACAGCAGGTTGGCATCGCCACCCTCGGGAAAGCGGAAGCGGAAGATCGCCGCCCGCTCGCTCGGCGCCAGCTCCGCGCGGATGCCGTTGTCGAAATCCACCCGGTACAGATGCGGGCGCGCCTCCTCGTGGTCGTGGCTGAACGACAACGCGCGCTTGGTGCGATCCGCCTCCGGCACCCCGCGCGTGGACGAGGGCATCACCTGGAAGGTCTGGCGATCGCCCATCCACGGGCTGGGCTCGTGGCTGATCGACAGGGCCTGCAGCCGCGGCCGGTTGTCGTCGCCGTTCTGCTCGTTCCAGCGGTACAGCCAGCTCAGCGTCCCCGCATCGGTCGCCGGCACCCAGAAGTTGAAGCCATGCGGCATTGCCGTGGCCGGGATGTTGTTGCCGCGCGAGAACGTGCCGTTGGACTGCGTCCCGCGCGTGGTCACCACCTCGTCGCTGGGACGCCGCGCCGCCTGCGGCGCGGGTTCACGGCGCACCGCGACATCGTCGATCCAGCCCGACGCCACCTTGCCGGACCCCGGCTGTACCTGCAGCTCGATCGCGCGGATGCGCTTGCCGCGCAACGCCGCAACCTCGCCCAGCCGCACCTGTTTGAGCGCCCACTGCTGCGGATACAGCGTCTTCGACGCCGCCTGCCCCGCCGCACTGACCAACGCACCATGCTGATCCTCCACGCCCAGGTCGGATAAGCGGCGCCCATCGTCGAACAGCAGATCCACCGCCACGCCGGTCGACGCCACCGTCTCGCCGTCGACGATCTCCGGCAGCACCATCCACGACAGCACCGTGTCCGGCTCCACCGGCAGATCCACCGCAAACAGTTGTGCGCGCCCGGCCGCATTGGCGCGATAGTGCAGCGCATGCAGCCCGGTGTAACCCATGCCGGCCTTAACCGCGTAGGGCTGTTCGGGGCCGTTGCCGATGGCGACGCTCACGCCTGCTGTGCCGGACTGCGCCGCCGAAGCTGGCGCAGGTTCGCCCCGCTCGAACGAAGACGCAAAATCGGCATCGGCCGCGCGTGCCGCGCCAGTTCCCGCGCACAGCAACGCCGAGGCAACGAGCGACGCCACCCACCCGCAAGACGATTCAGACAGGTGCGCAAAGCGCGGATGGATTGGCATGGCAGGCTTCCCAACTCTCTCGGTCGGTTGTGCCGCGACGCGTGGCGTCACGCACTTCCGGTGGCAACGGCGCACAGCGAAGGCGCGCAACGTGGACCGGATCGACCCGGGGGATTGCCGCTTGAGTCGGCATCCAGCACAGCTTCACGACCGCAGATGCATGCGGACTGGAGAGCAGGCGTCAACAAACTCGTCGCACGCGATCCCTACCCACCGTCTCCCCCAAGGATGCGCATCAACGGCTTTGGATCGATCCAACACGGCTAGATGTAACACGCCTGTTATGGGGTTGCATGCTGCTGCGCAACAGTTCGTCTGCGATGGACACGCGCTCTGGCGCCACTGCGCCACGTTGAATGCGAAGAAGATTGACGCTGAACCGTCCCGCGACGAGGAGCGATGGGAGACGGCAGAGCAATCTGCCTGACCGTCTTCAACCGCTACACTGGCAAGCGCTGGATCGCTCACACACTCAGGGGGTTTCAAATGAAGATGACCACACTCGCACTTTTGGCTGGACTTCTGGCAACGTCGAGCGCACTTGCCGACACAACACGCTGCTCGACGGACTCGTACGGCAACACAACGTGCCGCGGCGACGACGGAAGCGTGACGCGCACCAGCAAAGATTCCTACGGCAATACCACAACCCGTGACGACCAGGGCAACGTGATTCGCTGCTCTTCGGATTCGTACGGCAACAAAACCTGCCGCGGCGACGACGGAAGCGTGACGCGCAGCAGCACAGACTCCTACGGCAATACCACGACCCGTGACGACCGGGGCAACACAGTTCGCTGCTCCACGGACTCCTACGGCAACAAGACCTGCCGCGGCGACGACGGAAGCGTGACGCGCAGCAGCACGGACTCCTACGGCAATACCACGACCCGTAGCGACTAGGGCAATGTGGTTCGCGGCGCGACGGACTTCTTCGGCAGCACGATGCGTCGCGACGACAAGGGCAACGCGTCGCGCTGCAGCACCATCAGCTTTGGCCCTGAAACTTGCCGATAGTCGGGCAAACAGTGCATTCAAGCCGACGCCGCTTCGCGGCGCGGCTTCCCCCCTGCGCCACACTGCTGCGCGGATCGCGATGGCCCCGCGTTAGCTAGCGGGCATCCCTTCAAGCACGAGCGCCGCCTGTTCGAGCCCACCCAGGATCGCATCCACAACGCGTGGCGAAATGTCCTGCGGCAGGTCCGCCCGCACCTCGGCGATAGCGGCCGGCGTGCGCGCCAGGATCTCCTCGATAAGCAGCTCGGCCGTCGACGCATAGCCGACCCGCTGCGCCGTACTGCTGAAGTGTCGGCGCTGGATGCTGTGCATCGCGTAATGCTTGTTCTTGCCGAGCAAGGCCATGGCCAATGTGATGTCGTAGGGCGACCATTGATGGGGGCCGTCGCCCAATACCGGATAGGCCGACATCACGTCATACAGCCGAGTCAACCGGAAGCGGCCACGCGGCAGCAGCTGGAGACTGAAATTCTTGGCATGACCATCGGGCGCGCGCAGCAACCAGAACAGCACCTGCGCCGCCAGCACCGTCTTCATGTCGGCCTCGGCATCGACCGACTGGCGCAGCGTGCCGAACAAGGCCTTGAGCCCTGGACCGCCTTCGTTCTCGTACTTGCGCAGCGGCGAGCAGCCTTCGACCTGGCAGAAGTCTTCCTGCGGCAGGCGCATGAGCCACTGCCCGTTGGGCGCCAGGCGCCGGTCGAAGCGTTCCACCACCAGCACCCGCTGCTGGCCGAAGCGGGCGATGCGCGCATCGGCCACGTTCAAGCCATACGCCTTCAACAGCCGCAGGCACAGCCATTCGTTGTCGACGGAGCTGCTGAAATCCGCCCGCCGCCCGCCCACCAGGCCCATCGGCAGCTTGAAGATGTGGCTGGTCGGCGTGGCGCCGCGCGGCGCGTACCACTGCCCCTCCCACCACAGGAAGGCCGTCTTCTCCTGCGCACCAGCCAAGGAAATGCGGAAGTCCGCATCCGCGTCGCGGTGTGAGGCGAAGGCATGCGGCGAGACGGTTTCGATCAGGTGCCGTTCGATGTCCTCTTCGGACAGCGGGACGCCGTCAATACGTTCGACATCCTGCGGCACCTCGTCCTCGCCCAGGACCTGCACCGCCCCCACGCAGTCGCGCCCGATCGCGCTCAGCAGATCGAACGGATCGGTGGATGGCACCATGAAGCGCTGCGCCACGCGCCGGCGGATCGCATCGCTGTCCGGCAGCAGGTTGTCGAAGTAGTTGAAGACCTTCTCGCCCTTGAGCGGTTGGTTCTGCAGGTTGAACGGAAGCGACAGCGACAGCGGCCGGCCGATGTCGGCGCCAACCCAGTCCGCGTCGTAGTGCAGTTCCATCTCCCCGCGCGCAGGCAGCGTCCAGCGCGCCACGCGCACACCATTGGTCCAGATAGAGAGGCTGCGGCTGTGCGATCGACGCCCCATCTCACCACTCCGCTTGCGCGCTGGCGGCGACGGGATCGCCGCGGGTGCCGATGGTCAGCTCCAACCCCAGTGCCGCGCACCAGGCCAAGAGTTGTTCGACGCTCAACGCGTGGGCGTTCAGTTCCAGATGGGACACCCGCGACTGGCTCAGGCCAAGCCGGCCGGCCAGTGCAGCCTGGGTCAGTCCCTGGGCCTTGCGTGCGGCCTGCAGCGTCGCGCCAAGCTGCGTCGCGGTGACCAGAACGTGGCGTGTCGGCATTGGGGTGGTACCCGTCATTCAGCTAAAAGCAAAATACCTGAAAAACAAATAGAGTTCAAATAGCTGATATTTGGGTAAGCCAGCCCGATGTGTGCGCGACCCTCCTGCGCTGACGCCCAATGCCGAAGGTCGAGCACATGCATCACGATAGGGATGCGGCGCAGTGGGCGCGGAGGCGGGCTGAGCTGGCGAACGCGCCAGGCGCGGTGGCACGACCCGCCTGCCAATGGTGGAATTTGCTGGAAGCCTATAGGCGATGTCCTCGGCCTACCGCATCGGCAACGAAGCCTGGGCGCCTCGCCCTCCTTGGCACAATCACCGCACTTTCTGCGGTGATTGTGGCGGCCAATCGCCGCACAACGTCCGCATTGCCCACCCGGGCGGCCGATGCCCCACACCAAGCGGCTACGGTGCAACCTCGCACCTGCGTCGCTTCTTCGCTGCAGGCGGCAACACCGCCGCGGCCGTGATCAGCAGGGCGCCATTGGCCATATTGATCCGCACCTTGCCACCCATCGCGAAGCAGATGCCTTCCAGCCATAGGCCATACAAGCCCAGGTTTGGCACCTTGCCGCCCGCCCCGCATGCTTTCTGTGCAGATTAAGTCACCCCGCCCCCCGATGCCTGGAAAGGGCGGCCCAAGTCGTAATTTCCCATAACGGGAACACTTGACCCCCACCATGGCTGCAGATAATATGTTCCCAAATTGAGAACATTTCATATGAAGCTTATTGGCCGCGACAAGCTGAAACGGGAGACCAAAGATGTCGATCGCTGGCTCCGCGGCTGGTGCTCGGAGGTAGCTCACGCGCACTGGCGGCGGCCAGAAGACCTCACCGAACAGTTTCCGAACGCGCGAATGAGGCCCGGCGGCGACTTCCTCTTCCCGATCGGAACAAGCGGTTATTGGCTGCGGCTCCAAGTCGCTTTCGCACAGGGCGTAGCCCTGATCCTCGAGATGAATAACAGCGACAATCTCTATGACTGCTAAGGTTATCCGCACCGAAGAGCAGTACCTCACCTACCTAAGGGAGGTACAGGAGCTCATGGCGCGCCAGCCCACAGCTGGTTCCACGGATGGCGACCGGCTTGAACTCCTTACCGTTCTGATCGAGGCATACGAGAACAGCAAGTTTCCGATTGAAGCCCCCGACCCCGTCGACGCTATCCTCTTCCGGATGCAGGAAAAGGGTCTTAAACAAGCCGATCTCGTTCCATATTTTGGTACGCGCAGCCGTGTATCCGAGGTACTGGGTCGGAAGCGTCCACTTACGGTCCAGATGATCCGGGCGCTTTCCATTGGGCTCGGCATCTCGGCTGAGACGCTGATTGGCCTGTCGGTTCCGGAAGATCACGCTACATCGGGCAAGGCGGACATAGATTGGTCAAAGTTTCCCTTTAAGGAAATGGCACGTCGCGGGTGGCTGTCAGACCTATCCGCGAAAGCGAAGACCGGCATCGAAGAGATGGTGAAGGGGTTCATCGAGGACGCTGGGCTCCAGTTCGGGGCAGCCGCATTCCGCCGTAGCATCGTCGGTGAAGCGGCCTCCCCCACGACTAGGTATGCGCTCTACGCGTGGCTTGCTCGCGTAATCCAGCGAGCGCGCGCCCTGAAGCCGAGGTTAGGCCCCTTTGAGGCAGAGAAGCTGACCGCGAGCTTCCTGCGTGAGCTCGCCCAGCTGAGCTGGTCGGAGCGAGGGCCACTTCTGGCAGTGGAGTTCTTGGAACGTCACGGCATCGCCGTGGTAATCGAACCTCACCTCAAGGGGACTCAGCTCGACGGCGCTGCGCTGAGGGACGTGGACGGCACTCCCATCGTCGGGTTGACCCTGCGATATGACAGACTCGACAACTTCTGGTTCACACTGGTCCACGAGGTTGCGCACGTCTGGAAGCACGTTGGCAACGACGAGGCTTTCTTAGACGACTTGGATGCGTCGTCCGAAGACAGGCGAGAGGCAGAGGCGAACAGACTAGCGCGCGAGGCTTTCATTCCGAGGGTCATATGGCGCCGGAGCGAAGCGTATCTTTCCCCAAGCAGGGAGACGATCGAAAAGCTAGCAAGAGAGCTTCGGATACACCCAGCAATCGTCGCCGGCAGACTCCGAAAGGAATCCAGTAACTACACGGCATTCTCTGATTTGGTTGGTCAGCAGAAAGTGCGGTCTTTCTTTCCTTCTTCGAGTGAGGTGTGACATGGCTCCGACTTATCTCCCGATTCTGAAGTCTCTGACGAGCGAGTACGAAGCATCAAAGCATCTCAACGCAGCACACGCTGCGGTCATCCACCCACTCTTCGACGTTCCCGTCATCAGTGAGAACCGGCAGAAGGCTAAGAAGTACCAGAACAGCTTCACGCCGGAGGCGGACTACCTGGACGAGGTCGCTGAGAGCATTGCCAAATATTGGAAGGGCGACTTGGTGCTTGCCGATGCCTTCAACTGGGCGCCTGACGCCACGGTAGAAACCGGCGAGCATGCGCTTTCCTACCTCTATGCAAGCCTCAAGGGGCAGGGCGTAACGGTGGCACCGGTGGTGGGATACGACCGTTGGGACGACCCGATCTATCAACTTGCGATGCGCGGCCTTGATTTGTCGGGCGCTCCCTACGTCTGTCTCCGGCTCGAGGCCAGTGCGGTCGAGGATGCTGCAGAGCCGGACATCTTCCACGAGCGCATGCAGGAGATGCTGGAGGACATGCAGCTGAGTCCGGCGGAGTGCGCCGTACTGCTTGACCTTGGCGACTTGACGAGTAAGCCGCTAATCGAAATCACCAGCGATGCAGCGCGCGTGCTGGAATTGCTCAGCGAGTATGGATTCCGGTACATCGCCACCGCAGGATCGTCGATGCCCAAGTCTGTCGACTTGGCGGTCAAAAAGAAGGACAGCACTGCGAAGGTAATCCGCAAGGAGATGCTGCTGTGGCAGGCGCTCCGCACTGAATTCAGCGGTGCTCCCTTGGTGTTCGGGGACTATGGTGTACGCGGTCCCGGCTCGAATGATGCCATTCGCAATCCTAACGCCAACGCAAAGATCCGATACACGTGCGACAAGGCGTTCCTTGTCTCGCGCGGCCACTCGGTTGCGGGAGGTTGGGCATTGCAGATGCAGGCCGTTGCGGCTGAAATCGCCAACGCACAAGAGTTTCTGCCCGGCTTTAGCTGGGGCGACCAGGCCATCGCCGATTGCAGCAACGGCTTGCCTGTGAAGAATGGTCACGGAAAGTGGATCGCGTACGATACCAGCCATCACTTGGCGTTTGTCGTCGAAGAGGTGCGGGAGTTCGAGCGTGTATTGGCCTCGGCCACCACCGACACTACAGCCTAATACAGGCTTACCTGATCCTTCATGCACGATGGTGGGCCCACCAGGATTCGAACCTGGAACCAAAGGATTATGAGTCCTCTGCTCTAACCGTTGAGCTATAGGCCCGGACGCGTCCGGAGCGGGCGGGCGATGCGTTGCCGCCGGCTTGGCGCCTCTGGCGTGCGTGCAGAGGAAGGCGCCGAGGCGGGCGTGAGTTTACCGGTCGGGGTGGTGGGCTGTCTGCCCGGGGCGGTAGACGGGGCCGAGAATTGCTCTCGGCCTGTGGCCTCAGCGAACTGAGCGCCAAGGACTGCACGTGATCGGTGCGCATCCTTGGCATCTCGGGTGCTTGCGGCTCGGGGCTGACAGTCAATCGGGAAAGCGTCGGGACTGAAGTCCCTCCCACAACAGCCGGCTTCTCTCCGAACAGCCGGCTCTTCCCGCCCTCTAGCCGTGCTCCCTCTAGCCGCGGCCCCTTCTGGTCTCTCGCCCTACTCCTCCACACCCAGCACCAACACCGCCAACGGCGGGATGGTCAGCGACAGCGACGCCGGATGCCCATGCGCCCCGACGTTCTCGGCACGCACGCTACCGCCGTTGCCCGTGTTGCTGCCGCCGTAGATCTCGCTGTCGGAGTTGAGCAGTTCGCGCCAGCGGCCGCCACGGGGCACGCCGATGCGGTAGCCGTGGTGCACCTGCGGGGTGAGGTTGGCCACCACCAGCAGCGGCGTGTCGCCGCTGCGGGCCTTGCGCAGGTAGGCGAACAGGCTGTTGCCGGCGTCGTCGCCGATGACCCAGGCGAAGCCTTCGGGTTCGTCGTCGCGGGCGTGCAGTGCGGGGTGTTCGGCGTAGAGGCGGTTGAGGTCGCGAACCAGGCGCTGGATGCCCCGGTGGTTGGGTTGGTCGAGAAGGTGCCAGGGCAGCGCGGCATCGTGGTTCCACTCGGTGGGCTGGGCGATCTCGCAGCCCATGAACAGCAGTTTGCGCCCGGGGTGGGTGTACATGTAGCCGAGGTAGGCGCGCAGGTTGGCGAAGCGCTGCCAGTCGTCGCCGGGCATGCGGCCAAGCAGGGACCGCTTGCCGTGCACCACTTCGTCGTGGGAGATGGGCAGCATGAAACGCTCGGAATACGCGTAGACCATGCTGAAGGTCATCTCGCCGTGGTGGTAGCGGCGGTAGATCGGGTCCAGTTCGATGTAGTGCAGGCTGTCGTGCATCCAGCCCATGTTCCACTTGTAGTTAAAACCCAGTCCACCGTGGGCGAGGTCGGCGGTGACGCCGGGCCAGGCGGTGGATTCTTCGGCGATGGTCATGGCGCCGGGCGCCTGCTCGGCCACCACCTGGTTGAGCCGGCGCAGGAAGGCGATGCTCTCGTAGTTCTCGCGGCCGCCGTGGATGTTGGGCACCCACTCGCCGGCGTTGCGGCTGTAGTCGCGGTAGAGCATGGAGGCGACCGCGTCCACGCGCAGGCCGTCGACGTGGTAGCGCTGCAGGAACTCCAGCGCGCTGGCGATCAGGAAGCCGGAAACTTCGCGACGGCCGTGGTTGTAAATGAGCGTGTTCCAGTCGCGGTGGAAGCCTTCGCGCGGGTCGGCGTGTTCGTACAGGGCAGTGCCGTCGAAATGGGCCAGGCCGTGCGCGTCGGTGGGGAAATGTGCCGGCACCCAGTCGACGATGACGCCGATGTCCTCGCGGTGGCAGCGATCGACGAAGCGGGCGAAGCCTTCCGGACTGCCGAAGCGCGCGGTCGGCGCGAACAGGCCCAGCGGCTGGTAGCCCCAGGAGCCGCCGAACGGATGCTCGGTGACCGGCAGCAGTTCGATGTGGGTGAAGCCCATGTCGGCCACATAGGGAATCAGCCGCTCGGCCAGTGCGTCCCAGTCGAGCATGCTGCCGTTGGCGGCGTGCATCCACGAGCCGGCGTGCACTTCGTACACGCTGATCGGCGCCTGCGGGGCGTGGCGGCGCGCGCGCGTGGCCATCCAGGCGTCGTCGCGCCACTGGAACGGCGTGGGGTCGGCGACGATGGAGGCGGTGCCGGGCGCCAGTTCGGCCTGGCGCGCGACCGGGTCGGCCTTGGCCGGTAGTTCTTCGCCGCGCGGGCCGCGCAGGGCGAACTTGTAGCGCGCGCCGGGGCCGACACCCGGCACGAACAGTTCCCACACGCCGGCCTGGTGACGCAGGCGCATCGGGTGGCGGCGCGCGTCCCAGCTGTTGAAGTCGCCGATCACCGCCACGCGCGAGGCGTTGGGCGCCCACACCGCGAAGCGGGTGCCGCGTTCGCCGTCGACCTCGACCACGTTCGCGCCCAGCGCGTCGGCCAGGTGCAGGTGATGGCCTTCGGCAATCAGGTGCAGGTCGAAGTCGCTGAGCTGCGGGCCGAACGCGTAGGCGTCGGCGGTGTCCTGCTCGCCGCCGGGCCAGCGGATGCGCAGGCGGTAGCGCCCCTCGCCCGGCAGTTCGGCGTGGAAGAAGCCTTCCGGCCCCTGCTGCAGCGGCACTTCGCTGCCGTCCTCCAGCACCGCCAGCACCGCATCGGCGCCCGGCTGGTAGCTGCGCAGCACCCGCGCCTCGCCGAGGCGATGCGCGCCCAGCACGGCGAACGGGTCGCCGTGGCGGGCGGTGGCGAAGGCGCGTTGCGTCGCGTCGTCCCAGACGTGGACGGCATCACTCATCGAATCGACTCCTGGGGCGCGGGAAAGCGGTCGAGTATGCGCAACAGTCCCTGTATGGGCACCATGATCCATGCCGGGCGGTTGGCGGCCTCGTAGCGAATTTCGTAGCAGGCCTTCTCGATCAGGAACAGCAAGGTGGTGGCCTCGAACGCGGCCGGCGCCACCCACGGATGCGGGCTGGCATCGAGCACGGCGCGGTAGGCGGCCAGGAACGCGGCGCTGGCGCGGCTGCGGAACGCGGCCAGGTACGCCTCCTGCGCGGTGTCCAGGCCGGCGCCGACACGTGCGGCGGTGCCTTCCTCGCCGCGTGCGGACACTTCGCTGGCGTAGTCCAGCGAGCGCAGGAAGCCGGCCACGTCGTGCAGCGGGCTGGCCTTGGCGCGGCGTTCGTCCAGCGACTTGGCCGGCTCGCCTTCGAAGTCGATCAGCACCACGTCGTCGAACGCGACCAGGATCTGGCCGAGGTGGAAATCGCCATGCACGCGGGTCAGCAGCGCACCGGACAACAGCGACGGCGCCTGCTGCAGCCAGGCATCCAAACGCGCACGCTCGGCCAGCAGGCTGTCCACCGCGGCGTGTTCGGCCGGGTCGTCGTTGGCGTCGCGGTGCGCCAGCAACGTGTCCCACATGGCCTGCACTTCGTGCACCACGCCGTCCACCACCTGCTGCGCGGCGTCCGCGTCCACCGGCTGCGGCGCGAAGGCGGGCGCGTCGGTGGGTTGCGCCAGCACCGCGTGCAGCTCGGCCAGGCGCCGGCCGACCAGCGCGGCGAAGGCGTCGTAGCCGGCCACGCTCTCCAGCCGCGCGGAATCGTCCTGGGCGGCGTCGTATTCCTCGGCGCCGCGTGCGAGATGATCCAGGGTCCAGCGCCAGGCGTCGCCCTGGTTGCGCACGAAGCCCTGCAGCAGCGCCAGCGTGGTCTCGCTGCCGTCGGCCTCGACGCGGGCGACATGGCCCAGCAGCGGCGCGGCGTTGGCATAGCCCAGCGCAGTGAGGCGCTCGCCGATTTCGATCTCCGGATTGATGCCGGCCGACACGCGCCGCAGCAGCTTGAACACCGCCGCGTCGCCGACGATCAGCGAACTGTTGCTCTGCTCCGCCGACAGCCAGCGGATTTCCGGATCGGCGGGGATGTCCACGCGCTGCAGTGCCGGTGTCGGGCAGAAGCGGATGCGCTCCGCCGTCGCCTCGGTGCCGGCCTCGCCATCCACGCGCAGTTCCGCCTTGTCGCGCAGCGCGGCGAGCATGCTCAGGGTGAAAGGCTTCAGCGCGAACGCATCGGTCAGGTAGCCGACCTCGCGGCCATGACGCACGCGTGCCAGCGCCAACTGTTCGGCCAGTACGCTGGGCTGCTCGCGCTCCCAGACGATGCCCAGCGGCAGGATGTAGCGCTCGTGCGCGCCGTCGTCCAGCTCCGCCTCGATCTCCAGCAGGGTCAGGCCGTCGCCGCCGGACAGCGGCGTGCGCCGGGCGATGCGCACGCTGCGCAGCGCGCGGTCCTTGGCCGCGAACCAGCGCCGCGTGGATAGCCAGGCCGGCAGGATGTCGCGCTCCAGCGTCGGCAGATGCGCCTGCAGGCCGGCGCTGTCGGTTCCGTTGCGCAGCACCAGGGTCTGGTAGTCCGGCAGCGGCACCGGCGCCGGCACGTGCCAATCCGGCAGCGTGGCGTTGCCGACCAGTTGGAAGGCGTAGAACCCGAATGCCGGCACGGTGAGCAGATAGGTCAGGCGCCCGATCGGCGGGAAGCTGCCGCCGCCGAGGATGTCCACCGGCACCCGGCCCTCGAACTCGGACAGGTCCAGTTCCACCGCCTGCAGCGTGTGCGAGAGGTTGGCCACGCACAGCACGGTCTCGTCCTCGTGGCAGCGCAGGTAGGCGAGCAGGCGGCGGTTGCCCGGATACAGGAAGCGCAGCGCGCCGCGGCCGAAGGCGCGGTAGCGCTTGCGCACCGACAGCACGCGGCGGGTCCAGGTCAGCAGCGAGTACTGGTCGCGCTGCTGTGCTTCCACGTTGACCGCCTGGAAGCCGTACAGCGGGTCCATGATCGGCGGCAGCACCAGCGCCGCGGGATCGGCGCGCGAGAAGCCGCCGTTGCGGTCGATCGACCATTGCATCGGCGTGCGCACGCCGTCGCGGTCGCCGAGATGGATGTTGTCGCCCATGCCGATCTCGTCGCCGTAGTACAGCACCGGCGTGCCGGGCATGGTCAGCAGCAGCGAGGTCATCAGTTCGATGCGGCGGCGGTCGCGCTCCAGCAGCGGCGCCAGGCGCCGGCGGATGCCGAGATTGATGCGCGCGCGGCGGTCGGCGGCGTAGGTCTGCCACAGGTAGTCGCGCTCGGAGTCGGTGACCATCTCCAGGGTCAGCTCGTCGTGGTTGCGCAGGAAGATCGCCCACTGGCAGCTCTCCGGGATCTCCGGGGTCTGGCGCATGATGTCGGTGATCGGGAAGCGGTCCTCGCGCGCGATCGCCATGTACATGCGCGGCATCAGCGGGAAGTGGAACGCCATGTGGCATTCGTCGGCGTTCTCGCCGAAGTACTGCTGGGTGTCTTCCGGCCACATGTTGGCCTCGGCCAGCAGCATGCGGTCGGGGTATTCGGCATCGAGCGTGGCGCGGATGCGGCGCAGGATGGCGTGGGTCTCGGGCAGGTTCTCGTTGGAGGTGCCCTCGCGTTCGATCAGGTAAGGCACCGCGTCCAGGCGCAGGCCGTCCACGCCCAGGTCCAGCCAGAAACGCATCACTTCCAGCACCGCTTCCAGCACGGCCGGGTTGTCGAAGTTCAGGTCCGGCTGGTGCGAGTAGAAGCGGTGCCAGAAGTACTGGCCGGCTTCCGGGTCCCAGGTCCAGTTGGACTTCTCGGTGTCGCAGAAGATGATGCGGGTGCCGGCGTAGTCCTGGTCGCTGTCAGACCACACGTAGAACGCGCGCTCCGGCGAGCCGGCCGGGGCCATGCGCGCACGCTGGAACCAGGGATGCTGGTCGGAGGTGTGGTTGATCACCAGCTCGGTGACGATGCGGATGCCGCGCGCGTGCGCCTGCTCCACGAAGCGCTGGAAGTCGGCGATGCTGCCGTAGTCCGGATGCACCGCCATGTACTCGGCGATGTCGTAGCCGTCGTCGCGGCGCGGGCTGGGGTAGAACGGCAGCAGCCAGATCGTGTCCACGCCCAGGTCGGCGATGTAGTCGAGCTTGGAGATCAGCCCGGGAAAGTCGCCGATGCCGTCGTCGTTGGAGTCGAAGAACGACTTGACGTGCACTTGGTAGATGATCGCGTCCTTGTACCAGCGCGCATCGCCGGCCGGTGCGCGCGGCTCGAGTTGGGGGGACGACGGCGCGGCGACATTCATGCAGGAACTCCGGCGCGGATGCGCCACAGGGAGAACGGCCGCGACGGATCGAGGCGGATGTGTTGGGTCTTGCCGTACCAGGTGAAGTCGTGGCCGTCCCACAGGTCGCGCACGGCGACGCTGGCGTGGTCGGGCAGGCCCAGTTCCCACAGCGGCACTTCGATCTGCGCGTTCTGCGCCGCATGCGGATCCAGGCTCACCGCCACCAGCACCAGGCTGCGCCCGCGCGCCAAGTGCGCTTCATCGAGGAACTTACCGAAGTACAGCACCTGCTCGTTGTGCGCGACGTAGAAGCGCGTGCCCAGGTGCGACTGCAGTTCCGGATGCTGGCGGCGCAGCAGGTTGAGGCGGGTGATCTCCTCCACGATGTCGCCCGGTGCGCGCTCGGGCCACACGCGCAACTGGTATTTCTCCGAGTCGAGGTATTCCTCCTTGCCCGGCAGCGGCGTGGCCTCGCACAGCTCGAAGCCCTGGTACATGCCCCACAGCCCGGACAGCGTGGTCGCCAGCGCGGCGCGGATCAGGTGCCCGCTGCGCCCGCTGTGCTGCAGGAACAGCGGATTGATGTCCGGCGTATTGACGAAGAAGTGCGGGCGGAAGCACTCGATGGGCGCGCCGCTGTTGAGTTCCTCGATGTAGGCCTGCAGTTCGGCCTTGTGCTGGCGCCAGGTGAAATAGGTGTAGGACTGCGAAAAGCCGACCTTGGCCAGCCGGTACATCGGCTTGGGCCGGGTGAAGGCCTCGGACAGGAACACCACTTGCGGATGGCGCCCGCGCACCTCGGCGATCAGCCATTCCCAGAACGGGAACGGCTTGGTGTGCGGGTTGTCGACGCGGAACAGGGTGACGCCTTCGTTGACCCAGAACAGCACCGCATCGCGCAGCGCGTTCCACAGCGCCGGCACCGCGCCACTGGCGTAGAAGTCGACGTTGACGATGTCCTGGTATTTCTTCGGCGGGTTCTCCGCGTACGGGATGGAACCGTCGGCGCGCCAGGTGAACCAGTCCGGGTGGTCGCGCAGCCACGGATGGTCCGGCGCGCACTGGATGGCGAAGTCCAGGGCCAGCTCCAGGCCGTGCTCGGCCGCGGCCGCGCGCAGGCGGCGAAAACCGTCGAGCCCGCCCAGCTCCGGATGCACCTCGGTATGCCCGCCTTCGGCCGAGCCGATCGCATACGGGCTGCCGGGTTCGCCCGGCTCGGCGGTCACCGCGTTGTTGCGGCCCTTGCGGTTCTTCTCGCCGATAGGATGGATCGGCGGCATGTACAGCACGTCGAAGCCCATCGCCTGGATGTGCGGCAGCCGCGCGATCACGTCGTCGAAGGTGCCGTGGCGCTGCGGATCGCCGCTCTGCGAGCGCGGGAACAGTTCGTACCAGCTGGCGAAGTGCGCGGCGCGGCGTTCGGCCTCGACCCGGAAGGTCATCGGATATTCGGTGCGGAACGGCTTGGCGTCGGCGCGCGCCATCGCGTCGGCGGTGTCGGGTTCGAGCAGCAACTGCGCCTTCTCGGCCAGGTCGTCGGTGCGGGCGATGCGGGTGGCGATGGCCTTCAGCCGCGTGGCCAGCGCGCCGCGGCTACGGCCACGTGCGGCCTCGACCTGGGCCAATGCTTCCTGCACGTCCACCGGCAGCAGGGTGCCGGCGGCACGCTTCTTTTCCAGGTCGGCGTGGGTGGTGGCGTACACATCGCGCCAGGCTTCGATGCGGAACTCGTAGCGGCCCAGGCGTTGCAGCGGGAACTCGCCGCGCCAGCGGTCGTTGCCGAGCGCGCGCATCGGCGTGCTGGACCAGGTGCGTGCATCGGCGGCGCGCCACAACAGCGCCACGGCAATGCGATCGTGGCCGTCGCAGAACGCATCGGCTTCCACGCACACGCGGTCGCCGACGGTGCGCTTGACCGGGAAGCGCCCGTCGTCCACCGACGGCGTCACCGCCTCGATGCACACCCGCGCCTCGCCGGCGGCGACCTCGGCCGGTGTGCGCGCGCGCGCGGCGGTCAGCACCGGGCGCGCCGGCAGGCTGCGGTAGATGCGCACCTCGCCCGCTTCCAGGGTACCGCCCTGCTCGCCCTGGATCGGCTCGCCATGGTCGCTGAGCAGGCCTTCGCTGTCGCCGAGCAGGCGCAGCAACGCCGGCCCCGGTACCGGCAGCAGGTGGTCGCGGTCGCTGTTCAGTAGCACCAGCCAGGGCGCGGCGTCCAGCGGTTCCACCGCCACCGCGGTGAGCGCGCCGTCGCGCAGCAGCGGACGCAGGCGCAGCGACGCGGTGGCGTCGGGCAGCGATGCGGCCGGCGCGGACGCATCGCTCTCGGAGGATCCGTGCTGCGCAGACGCTGGCTGCCCGTGTTCCGTCGGTGTGTCCTGCGCGGCGATCGCCCAGACCCCACCGAACGCGGCGGCCAGGCGCTGCCGCTGCGCGCGTGGCAAGGGCAGTGGCGTATCCGAGGCCGTCTCGGCGTCGACGGTGGCGACCACGCAACGCGCCAGCGCACGCAGGGCGCTGTCCTCATCGAAGAACCAGTCGCCGCGGCCGTCCCACCAGGCCAGCGAGGAGAACGCGGCATCGAAGCCGGCGCCGGCCAGTCCACGCAAGGCATCCAGGCCCAACCCGGGCGTCCAGGCCAGCAGCCGCGCCTGCGGCGCCTGTGCGTGGACCCCGTCGATCAGCGTGCGCCACAACGGCGCCGGAATGCGCTCGGGCTGCAGCACGCGGAAGCCGGCCACGCCGCTGCGCAGCCAGTCGACCAGGCGCGCACTCCACCACTGCGCCAGGCCCGCCCCTTCTTCCGCAGAGGCGAAGCGGCCCACCGCAATATCCGGCGCGGCACGTTCGGCGCGCGGATCCGGCAGCGCCGAGCTGCGCGCGCGGAACCAATGTGGGTGTTCCTGCAGCAGGCGGCTGCCGCCGCCGATCTCGTCGATGCGCAGGTCCAGCAGCACGCGCAGCCCATGCTGCTCGGCCCGCTGCAGCCAGTGGCGCAACTGTGTCTGGCCCACCGCGTCGTCGGCTGCGGGGTCGTGAAGACGGCCCTGCGCATCCTGTGCGAACGGATTGGGCAAGACAATGTGATCGCAGCCCTGTGCCTGCGCCGCCGCCATGGCCGCGTCCAGCACGGCCGCATCGTGAGGAGGAAAGGGGGACAGCAGGCAGACATGCATTCGGAAGATCCCGTTCGACGAATGAGAAGGACACGTCGCCTCTGCGCGCCGTTGCCGGCAGCGCCGATCGCGCCGTCGCATGGCAACGGCATCGGAATGGGACAGGCCTGCACGCGGTCGCGCTTGCAGTCATCGCGACGGTGCCGGCGCACCCGGTCCGCGCGATGCGATGCAGCCGCGCTACAAGACCACGAACGCCGCAAATGGAATGTGTGGATGACATTAAATACGCGTGCATGTGATGCGACGCGGGGTAGCGGGACGTAGTGGCGCACGCTGCGCGACGCCAAGCGCGACGCAACAGGCAGCAAACATTCACGCGGCGCTGACACGCGTGATTGGCGCGCGCGTGTCGTGTCTACAGCGAGCGTCGCAGACAACCGACTTCAGCCGCGCACCGATACGGTTTCAACCTTCGTGAACCTGAGCGCCACCAGCACGCCGGATACCGCTTGCCCCGTAGGAGCGGCTTCAGCCGCGACAGGCGTTACCGGTAACGCCGCATCGCGGCTGAAGCCGCTCCTACAGGACATAGACCCCAGGTATGAGAGGCGCCCTTCACTCGCTCATCGAATAGGCGCGCTCGGCCCCAGCCGCCGCCCACGCGGTGTCGGGCGTGGCCTGCAGGGTGAAGCGCAGTTCGCCGCCGGCCATGAGTTCCTCGTGGCGCAGGAACGCGCGGTTCAACGGACGCCCGTTGAGGGTGACGCCACCGACGTAGGGATGCGCATCGTCCAGACCATCGGCGATCACCGTGAAGCGCTTGCCGTTGGGCAGCGCGAGGGTGGCGCGCGGCAGGAACGGGCGGCCGAGGATGTACTGGTTGCTGGCCGGCGCCACCGGGTAGAAGCCTAGTGCGGTGAACACGTACCAGGCCGACATCTGTCCCATGTCGTCGTTGCCGGCCAGGCCGTCCGGGCGCGCGGCGTACTGGCTGCGCATGATCTGCTGCAGCCGCGCCTGGGTGCGCCAGGGCTGCCCGGCGTAGGCATACAGATAGGCGACGTGATGGCTGGGCTCGTTGCCGTGCGCATACCAGCCGATCAGCCCGGTGATGTCCTCCATGTGCGCGAACACCTTGGGATCGACCTTGGCGTCGAACACCTGGTCCAGCCGCGCCAGCAGCTTGTCGTCGCCGCCGTGCGCACGCGCCAGGCCGGCCACGTCCTGCGGCACGTACCAGGAGTACTGCCAGGCATTGCCTTCGGTGTAGTCGGTGCCGTAGCCGCTGGCGTCCGGATCGAACGGAGTGCGGAAGCTGCCGTCGCGCTTGCGCGCGCGCATGAAGCCGGTGTCCGGGTCGAAGGCGTTACGCCAGTTGCCGGCGCGCTTGGCGAAGGCGGCGGCGATCTCACTGCGGCCCATCTCCTTGGCCATGCGCGCGATGGTCCAGTCGTCGAAGGCGTATTCCAGGGTCTTGGAAGCGGCCTCGCCTTCCTCGTCGATCGGCACGTAGCCCAGTTCGCGGTATTGGGCGATGCCGTCGTAGGGGCCGTAGTTGGCGCTGGCCACCATGGCCTTGAGCGCGGCGTCGGTGTCGTAGCCGCGGATGCCCTTCATGTACGCGTCGGCGATCACCGGCACCGCGTGGTAGCCGATCATGCACCAGGTCTCCAGGCCGTGGAACGCCCACACCGGCAGCACACCGTAGGGGCTTTCGCGCTGGTGCGCGAGCAGCGAGTTGACGATGTCGTTGGTGCGTTGCGGCGGCTGCACGATGGTCAGCAGCGGATGCAGCGCGCGGTAGGTGTCCCACAGCGAGAACGTCGAATAGTGGGTGTAGCCCTGCGCCTGGTGCACGGCGTTGTCCGGCCCGCGATAGCGGCCGTCGCTGTCCATGAACATGGTCGGGCCGAGCAGGGTGTGGTACAGCGCGGTGTAGAACTGGGTGCGCTGCGCGGGCGGCGCATCCACCTCCACCGCGCCCAGCGCCTGCGCCCATTGCGCACGCGCCGCGCGGCGCACGCCGTCGAAATCCCAGCCCGGCACTTCGGCGTCGAGATTGGCGATGGCGCTGTCCTCGCTGACCGGCGAGATCGCCACCTTGACCAGCAGCGGCCCGCGCAGGGCGTCGCCGAAGTCGAACGATCCCACCAGTTGCCGGCCTTCGATCTGCGCGCGCTGGGTGGGGTCGTTGTCGCCCGGCGGCGGGAAGCCCTTGTAGGGGATGTCCTGCTCGGTGTTGTGGAAGGCATGGCCGCGCAGCGGCTGCGAGAAGCGCAGGGCGAAGTACAGCTGCCGCCCCGGCGCCCAGCCGCGGGTCTCGCGGAAGCCGGTGATGGTGCCGTCGGCGCGCAGGCGCAGCCGCGACCAGCTGATCTTGCCCGGGTAGTCGTACAGGCTGGTGCGCAGGTCCAGCAGCACGTGCGCCGGCTGGCCGGCCGGATAGGTGTAGCGGTGCACGCCGACGCGGGCGCTGGCGGTGAGTTCGGCGTGCACCTTGTAATCGTCCAGGGTCACCGCGTAGTAGCCCGGTTCGGCGCGCTCGTCGTCGTGGCGGAAGCGCGCGCTGTAGCCGCTGCCGGGGGTGTCCGGGTCGCCACGCTCCAGCCGCACCGCGCCGCTGATCGGCATCAACAGCACGTCGCCCAGGTCGGAATGGCCGGTGCCGGAGAAGTGCGTATGCGAGAAGCCGACCAGGCTGCGGTCGTCGTAGCGGTAGCCGGCCGCCCAGCCGTAGGCGTCCTTGCGCGGCTGGATGCGCGTGTCCGGGCTCAGCTGGACCATGCCGAACGGCACCGTGGCGCCGGGATAGGTGTGGCCCTCGCCGCCGGTGCCGATGAAGGGGTCCACCGCGGCCACCGCACGTTCGCCGGCGTCACCGCCCGCCGCTGCGACGGCGGATGCGATCGGCCACAGCGCGGCCAGCAGCAGCGCGGCAGCGCCGCCCAGCGTCCTCGAGCTGCGCATGGCAGGCTCCCCGTATCGAATCGATCCAAACGGATAGCACAAAGCCACTGCAATGCCTTGCTGCACTGCAAAATGCGGATCCGGTGACGACAGCGCAGGATGAGCGACCTTTTGAACCGGTCTAATGCGCCGTGGCGCCGTCTTTCGCCGACAAACGCGTCACCGTGTCCGACATCGCCGCCGCCTGCGGCGTGTCGCGGGCGACCGTGTCGCTGGTGCTGCGCAACAGCCCGCTGGTGCATGCGGACACGCGCGCGCGGGTGGCGGCGGAGATCGCCCGCCAGGGCTACGTCTACCACCGCGGCGCGGCCAGCCTGCGCGGCCGCGCGTCCAATGCGGTGGCGCTGGTGGTCAACGACCTGGCCAATCCGTTCTTCGCCGAGTTCGCCGGCGGCGTGGACGCGGCGCTGGCCGAGGCCGGCTACGTGATGCTGATGGGCAGCACCGGCGAGTCGCCGGAGCGCCAGCAGACCGTGTTGGCCTCGCTGATCGAACACCACCCCGCGGCGATGATCCTCTCGCCCACCGAGAACACCGACGCGGCGCGGCTGCGCCAGCTGCTGGGGCCGCGCCTGCCGGTGCTGCTGTTCAACCGCGCGCTGGACGGCGACTGGCCGCTGCTGGCGCTGGACAACCGGCGTGGCGCGCGCCTGGCCACCGAACACCTGCTGGCGCAGGGCCACCGTGCCATCGCCTTCTTCGGCGGCCACCGCCAGTCCAGTTCCTGCGCCGAGCGCCGCGCCGGCTACCGCGAGGCGCTGGCCGCCGCCGGCATCGCGGTCGACCCGGCGTGGCTGATCGAATGCGCGCCGACCCGGCTGGAAGCGGCGCGCCAGGCCGGCGCGCTGTGCGCGCGCGACCCGCTGCCGACCGCACTGGTCTGCTACAACGACGTGGTCGCGCTGGGCCTGGCCAGCGGCCTGGCCGAACGTGGTCGCATCGCCGGCCGCGACTACGCGCTGATCGGCTTCGACGACATTCCCGAGGCCGCCGTCGCCACCCCGCCGCTGTCCACCGTCGCCGTCGCCCCGCGCGAGCGCGGCATGCAGGCAGCGCGCCTGGTGCTGGACGCGCTGCGCCACCGCCAGGCCCTGCCTGCGCTTACCATCGCCCCCGCCCGGCTGTGCCTGCGCGCCAGCAGCCGGATCGCCCTCTCGCCCGTTCCCGGAGTCGCTGCATGAGCCGTCGCCCGCTGTCCAACACCGCCGCCATCGCGGTGGTCAGCATGATCTTCTTCACCTGGGGCGGCCTGACCAGCCTCAACGACGTGTTGATCCCGCATCTGAAAGCCGTGTTCCAGATGAACTACGCGCAGTCGATGCTGATCCAGTTCACTTTCTTCGGCGCCTACTTCCTGATGTCGGTGCCGGCCGGCGCGGTGGTGTCGCGGACCGGCTACAAGGCCAGCATCGTCATCGGCCTGGTGGTGGCGGCGATCGGCGCGGCGATGTTCTACCCGGCCGCGCGCCTGCCCTCCTACCCGCTGTTCCTGACCGCGCTATTCGTGCTGGCCAGCGGCATCACCCTGCTGCAGGTGGCGGCCAATCCGTACATCAGCCTGATCGGCGCGCCGGAGAAGGCGCCGAGCCGACTCAACTTCGCCCAGGCGCTGAACTCGCTGGGCACCACCGTGTTCCCGTGGCTGATCGGCCCACTGATCCTGGCCGGCGCGGTGCTCGGCGCCGACCAGATCGCGGCGATGAATCCCGCGCAGTTGTCCGCCTACCGCATCGAACAGGCGCGTACGGTGGAAATCCCCTACCTGATGCTGGCAGGCGGCCTGCTGCTGCTGGCGGTGTTCATGCTGGTCATGCGGGTGCCGTCGCTGCGGGAGGACAAGGATAGCGGCGCCGAGTCGCATCACCGCTTCGCCGACGCGCTGCGCCACCCGCACCTGTTGTGGGGCGTGGTGGCGATCTTCATGTACGTGGGCGCGGAAGTGGCGATCGGCAGCTTCCTGATCAACTACATCTCCGGCCCCACCACCGGCGGCCTCAACGAAGCCGACGCCACGCACCATCTGTCGTACTACTGGTTCGGCGCGATGGTCGGCCGCTTCGCTGGCGCCGCGCTGCTGCAGTTCATCCCCGCGCGCAAGCTGCTGGCGGTGTTTGCCGGCATCGCCGCACTGTTGCTGGTCGTGACCATGGTCAGCACCGGCCACGTGGCGATGTGGAGCGTGATCGCGATCGGCCTGTTCAATTCGGTCATGTTCCCGACCATCTTCACCGTGGCCATCGAACGCCTGGGCGTGCTCACCAGCAAGGCATCGAGCCTGCTGATCATGGCGATCGTTGGCGGCGCCATCGTGCCGCTGGTGCAGGGCCTGCTGGCCGATGCGATCGGCATCCAGCATGCCTTCGTGGTCCCGCTGCTGTGCTACGCCTACATCGTCTGGTACGGCCTGCGCGGTTCGCGCCTGTCGGCGGAGCTGGCGGCGACCGCGCCGACCACCGCGCCGACCGCGCGCGTGATGCACTGATCCACTGATCCGTTCCCGGCACGGCGGCGCACACGCTGCCGCCGTGCGCCGTTGTCTTCCCTTCCCTCACCCAGCTCGCCAGCCAACCGCATGAACCTGCCCGCCACGCCCCTGCCCGACTTCGCCGACGCCGCCGTCCTGCGCGCGCACATCGCCGACACCATGGCCTTCTACCACCCGCGCGCGATCGACCCGGCGGGCGGTTTCTTCCACTATTTCCGCGACGACGGCAGCGTGTACGACGCCGGCCATCGCCACCTGGTCAGCAGCACCCGCTTCGTCTTCAACTACGCGATGGCGGCGATCGAGTTCGCCGACTCGCCGCTGGCCGCCGAGTACCTGGACGCCGCGCGTCACGGCCTGCGCTACCTGCGCGAGCTGCACCGCGATACCGCCAGCGGCGGCTACGTGTGGACCCTGCGCGACGGCGTGGCCGAGGACCGCACCCAGCACGCCTACGGCGCCGCCTTCGTGCTGCTGGCCTACGCCACCGCGAAGAAGGCCGGCCTGGACACCGACGCGTGGATGGACGAGACCTGGCAGTTGCTGGAAACCCGCTACTGGGATGCCGCCGCCGGCCTGTACCGCGACGAGGCCACGCCGGAGTGGACGTTCTCCAGCTACCGCGGCCAGAACGCCAACATGCACCTGTGCGAAGCGCTGATCGCCGCCTACGAGGCCAGCGCCGAGCCGCGCTACCTGCAGCGCGCGCTGCTGCTGGCCGACCACATCACCCGCCGCCAGGCGGCACTGGCCGGCGGCCTGGTGTGGGAGCACTACGACGCCGACTGGCAGGTGGACTGGGACTACAACCGCGACAACCCCAAGCACCTGTTCCGACCGTGGGGCTTCCAGCCCGGCCACCAGGTCGAGTGGTCCAAGCTGCTGGTGCTGCTGCACGGGCACCTGCAGGCGTCCACCGGCACCGCACCGGCGTGGCTGCTGCCGACCGCGCGGCACCTGTTCGACACCGCCCTGGCGCACGGCTGGGACACGCAGCATGGCGGCATCGTCTACGGCTTCGCCTCCGGCACCGAAGAGGCGCCGGTGGTCGGCGTGCCCGACGTGGCCGCGGCGCCGACCTACTTCTGCGACGACGACAAGTACTTCTGGGTGCAGGCCGAAGCCATCGCCGCGGCCTCGCGGCTGCTGGCCGCCACCGGCGATGCCGCGTATCGCAACGCCTACGACAAGCTGTGGGCATATTCCTGGGAGCACCTGGTCGACCACCGCTACGGCGCCTGGTTCCGCATCCTCAGCCGCGACAACCGCAGCTACAGCGACGAGAAGAGTCCGGCCGGCAAGACCGACTACCACACCATGGGCGCCTGCCACGACGTGCTGGCGGTGATGCGCGGCAGCCAGGCGTTCGCGTAAGCGGATGCGACCGGCACAGAGGCGCAGCGATCCTGCGCCCCTGTTGCCCGTTGTAGGAGCGGCTTCAGCCGCGACCAGGCGTTCCCGGTAAAGCCCGGTCGCGGCTGAGGCCGCTCCTACAAGGATGCGGCGCACCGTTCGATCCGGCATCTGCACCCACAAAAAAGCCCCGCACCTGGCGGGGCTTTTTTGTTGCCGCGAACCGCGCTCGATCAGTCGATATCGAGGAAGCTGCGCAGCTGTTCCGAGCGGCTCGGGTGACGCAGCTTGCGCAGCGCCTTGGCCTCTATCTGGCGGATGCGCTCGCGGGTCACGTCGAACTGCTTGCCGACTTCCTCGAGGGTGTGGTCGGTGTTCATGTCGATGCCGAAGCGCATGCGCAGCACCTTGGCTTCCCGCGGGGTCAGCCCGGCCAGCACGTCGCGCACGGTCTCCGACAGGTTGATGTTGGTGGTGTTCTCGATCGGGGACTCCACGTTGGTGTCCTCGATGAAGTCGCCCAGATGCGAATCCTCGTCGTCGCCGATCGGGGTTTCCATCGAGATCGGCTCCTTGGCGATCTTCATCACCTTGCGGATCTTGTCCTCGGGCATGTCCATTTCCTTGGCCAGTTCCTCCGGGGTGGCCTCGCGGCCGTACTGCTGGAGCATCTGCCGGGAAATGCGGTTCAACTTGTTGATCGTCTCGATCATGTGCACCGGGATGCGGATGGTGCGCGCCTGGTCGGCGATCGAGCGGGTGATCGCCTGGCGGATCCACCAGGTGGCGTAGGTCGAGAACTTGTAGCCGCGGCGGTACTCGAACTTGTCCACCGCCTTCATCAGGCCGATGTTGCCTTCCTGGATCAGGTCGAGGAACTGCAGGCCGCGGTTGGTGTACTTCTTGGCGATGGAAATCACCAGGCGCAGGTTGGCCTCGACCATTTCCTTCTTGGCCTTGCGCGCCTTGGCTTCGCCATAGGCCATGGCGCGGCTGATTTCCTTCAGCTCGGCCAGGCTCAGGTAGGTGGCCTGCTCGACCGCCACGGTGGCTTCCTGCTCGGCAATGATCTGGTCCTTGACGTCGCGCAGCGCCGACGACCACTTCTGCTTGCGCTTGAGCGCGTCGTCGACCCAGGCCACGTTGGTCTGGTTGCCTTCCCAGGAACGGATGAAGTCCTTGCGCGGCATGCGTGCCACGTGGGTGGCCAGGTGCAGCACGCGGCGCTCGTGGTCCTTGACCTGGGCCATGGTGTCGCGCAGCTTGCGCACCAGCACGTCGGTCAGCGGCAGCGGCAGCTTCAGGGTGACGAACACCTCGGCGATGTCGTTGCGCAGCTTGGTGACCAGCTTGTGCTCGGCGCCGTTCTTGGCGTGGGCCTTCTTGAACTTGGCGTACTCGGTGGCCAGCACTTCCATGCGCCGCGCGACCTCGGCCGGGTCCGGACCGGTCGGGCCGGCGTCCTCTTCGGCGGTGTCGACGTCCTCGTCGTCATCCTCGTCGGCATCGGCATCGGTGGCGCTGTCGTCGTCGGACACCGCGACCGGCGGGGCCGGCTCTTCCTCGATCAGGTCGTTGAAGCCGACCACGATCTCAGCCAGTCGCTTCTTGCCTTCCTTGTGCTGTTCGTAGTCCTCGAGCAGGGTCTCCACCGCCAGCGGGAACGCGCCCAGCGCGGCCTGCACCTGGCCGAGGCCTTCCTCGATGCGCTTGGCGATGGCGATCTCGCCTTCACGGGTCAGCAGTTCTACTGTGCCCATCTCGCGCATGTACATGCGCACCGGGTCGGTGGTACGGCCGCCTTCGGTGTCGAGCGCGGTCAGCGCCGCGGCGGCTTCTTCGGCCGCAGTGTCGTCGACTTCGCGGTTGCCGGTGTTGCCGTCGTTGAGCAGCAGGGTTTCGGCATCGGGCGCAACTTCATGGACATCGATGCCCATGCCGTTGATCATGCCGATGATGTCTTCGATCTGTTCGGGGTCGACCAGATCGTCGGGAAGATGGTCGTTGACTTCCGCGTAGGTCAGATAGCCCTGTTCCAGGCCCTTGCTGATCAGTTGCTTGATGTCGGATTGCTGGGCAGGACGTTCGTTGGCCATGAGTGCTCGCGCCACCGGCAGGTAGGTGAATGAGTGAACCTAGCATTATAACAGCCCGGACCGCCGCTTGCCGGACGAGGAGCCTGAACGGCTCCGCCAGGAACGCGCCGGCGTCTACGGCCGGAGCAGGAAAGTGACCGGGCCGTCGTTGACCAGGCTGACGATCATATGGGCACCGAAGCGGCCGGTTTCCACCCCTGGCGGGTGCTGCGCGCGGCACACCTCCAGCAATCGGTTGAAGCCGCGTTCAGCCTCGGCCGGCGGCGCCGCTGTGGTGAAACTGGGCCGCATGCCCGAGCCGGTATCGGCAGCCAGGGTGAACTGGCTGACCAGCAGCAGGCCGCCGCCGGTGTCGCGCAGCGACCGGTTCATGCGTCCGCTGTCGTCGGAGAACACCCGGTAGCCGAGCAGGCGCTCGGCCATGCGCCGGATCCTGGCCTCGTCGTCGCCCGGCTCCACCGCCACCAGCGCCAGCAAGCCGGGCCCGATCTGGCCCACGACCTCGCCATCGACGCTGACCGAGGCCTGGGTTACGCGTTGGATCAACGAGAGCATAGGGCGGGGATTGGGGATTGGGGATTCGTTATTGGCCGCGCCGCGACGAACGGTTGCGATCGTGCGGCATCATCGCCGAATGAGCGAGATTGAGAAAGCGATAAGGCACGCAGGCGGCGCGATCCGCGACACCCGTCGGGCAGGCCAGATGCGCCGAGCGGATAAACTGGGCCGATGAAACCCGCCACGCTCGCTTCCCTGCTGTATCGCTGCGCCGCCGCCGTGGCGCGCCTGCCGTGGCCGTGGCTGCGCCGCCTGGCCGACGGCCTGGCCGGGCTGTGGCTGCGCCTGGACGCGCGCGAGAGCCGGGTGGTCCGGCGCAACCTGGAGCTGGCCTATCCGGAGTTGCTGCCCAGTGAGCGCGTCGCCCTGCAGCGCGACGTGCTGCGCTCGACCGCACGGCAGGCGTTCGAGACCCTGACGCTGTGGACCCGGCCGCCGGAACAGAACCTGGCGCGGCTGCGCCTGCGCCACGGCCAGGAGCTGTACGACGCGGCGCTGGCCACCGGCCGCGGGGTGATCGTGGCCGCGCCGCATTTCGGCAATTGGGAGCTGCTCAACCAGTGGCTGGCCTCGCGCGGCGACATCGCCATCGTCTACAAGGCGCCGGAGTCGGCGGTCGGCGATGCCTTCCTGCAAATGGTGCGCAGCGGCGAACGGGTGCGCCAGGTGCGCGCCGAGGGCCCAGCGGTGCGGCAGTTGTTCAAGACGCTCAAGGACGGCGGCGCGGTCGGCATCCTGCCCGACCAGCAGCCCAAGGCCGGCGATGGCGTGTTCGCGCCGTTCTTCGGCGTGCCGGCGCTGACCATGACCCTGGTCAACCGCCTGGCCGAGCGCACCGGCGCGACCGTGCTGTTCGCCTGGTGCGAGCGCGTCGGCAACGACCTGGAGTTCGCCCTGCACGTGCAGCCGGCGCCGCCGGACATCGCCGATGCCGACCCGCTGCGCGCGGCCACCGCGCTCAACGCGGGCGTGGAGCGGGTGGCGCGGCGCGACCCGGCGCAGTATCAGTGGACCTACAAGCGCTACACCCTGCGCCCGGACCCGGCCGAGCCCAATCCCTACGCCACCGAGCGCCATCCGCACTAGGGCACTCGACCCGTGCCGAGCCGGCACTAATCGTCGTGCGGCTGCGCCGGCCCGGCGAGGATGCGCTGGTAGAACGCCAGGTCCAGCCAGCGGCCGAACTTGAAGCCGGCCTCGCGCACCGTTCCGGCGTGCACGAAGCCCAGTTGCTCGTGCAGGGCGATGCTGCCGGCATTGCTGGCGTCGATGCCGCCGACCAGCACGTGCACGCCGCGCGCCTCCGCAGTCTCGATCAGCGCCTGCAACAAACGCCGCCCCGCGCCGCGGCCGCGATGGTCGCGGTGCACGTAGACCGAGTGCTCGACGCTGTACTTGAACGCCGGCCAGGCGCGGAAGGTGCCGTAGCTGGCGAAGCCGACCAGCGTGCCGTCGGCGTCCTCCAGGCCCAGCACCGGGAAGTTGCCGGCGCGCTTGGTCGCGAACCAGGCCGCCATGCTCTCCGGCGGGCGCGGCCGGTAGTCGTACAGCGCGGTGGAGTTGACGATGGCGTCGTTGAAGATCTCCAGGATCGCCATCGCGTGGCGCGGTTCGGTGCAATCGACGAGTTGCATGCGGGCGTGGGGCCGGAGGGACGCGATGCCGCACAGTAGCAAGCAACCGGCGGCGTGTGCACACCCGCCCAACGCCGGCGGCATTGCCGGAAACGCTGCATCCGGTTGCATCGGCGGCGGAGTACGAGCGGGCACAGTGCGTTCCATCGCCCGCGGGCTGGCGGTACAGGCAAAGCGCGCGACAATGGCGCCGGGCGCCATGCGCCTGCCGGCGCCGCGCCGGTGCCGCCGCGACCGGATGCGGCAGCCTTGAAGCGGCGCCGCCGATCCCCCATCTGGAGTCGTGCATGACCAGCCCCACCGCCCCTTCCGCGCACGCCTTCGGCGATCCTGCCGCGATCCGCAGCGAACGCGCGGCATCGGAGTTGCGTGCCGGGCGCCCGGTCCTGCTCGACGACGGCAACGGCCGCACCCGTGCGGTGATGGCGCTGGACAGCAGCACCGAACCGTCCTACCTCGGCTTCGCCGAGGCCACCGGGCAGCGGCACTACCTGTTCGTGACGCCGCCGCGCGCGCAGGTGTTGGGCCTCGATGCGCCGCAGGGCGCGCGCATCGCCCTGGCCGGGCACTCCTACGACGCGCTGGCGGCGCTGGCCTACCTGCGCGACGGCCCGGTGCCGGCGCAGTGGCAGCCCGGCGACGCGCTGGATGCCGGCGCCGCCGAGATCGCGCGCCTGGGCCTGCTGCTGCCGGCGATGGTCGCGGCCGACCTGGGCGCGGACAGCAGCGCCTTCCAGGGCTGCCAGTCGCTGCGCCTGGACGACCTGGAGCACGGTTGCGCCCTCGCCGCCTCCGACAGCTACACCCTGGTCACCCGCACCCAGGTGCCGCTGCGCGACCTGGGCCCTGGCGAATTCGTGGTGTTCCGCGGCGGCGTGGCGCAGCGCGACCAGGTCGCGATCGTGATCGGCCAGCCCGACCTGAGCGCGCCGGTCCCGTTGCGCGTGCATTCCTCCTGCCTCACCGGCGACCTGTTCGGCTCGCTCAAGTGCGACTGCGGCGACCAGCTGCGGCACGGCTTGGCCAAGCTCAAGGCGCTGGGCGGCGGCGTGCTGCTGTACCTGGACCAGGAAGGCCGCGGCACCGGCATCGCCACCAAGATGCGCGCCTACGGCTACCAGCACGACGGCCTGGACACCATCGATGCCGACGCGCAACTGGGCTTCGGCGCCGACGAGCGCCGCTACGGCAGCGCCGTGGCGATGCTGCGCGGACTGGGCATCGGCCGCGTGCGCCTGCTCACCAACAACCCGAACAAGGCCGAGCGCCTGCGCGCGGCCGGCATCGAGGTGACCGAGCGCATCCCGGTCACCGGCACCATCACCGCCGAGAACGAAGGCTACCTGCGCACCAAGGCCGCCCGCGCCGGCCACGCGCTGGACGTGGACGCGCTGCTGCGCGCGGCGCGCTGAACCCACCGCCGCGGCTCGGCACCTTCCACCGCCTGCGCGGATCGGGACGGAAACCGCGCCGCGGACAGCGCACGCCCGCCAGCGCCGCGTTAGGATCGCAGGCCACGCCGCGCGCCCGCGCCCCGAGACCCCGACGTGATCGCACCGCCGCCCATGGACGACTCCCCCGCCGCGCCCGCGCCGAGCGCTTTCGCCGCCACCCCGGCTCCCGCAGACTGGCCGCCGGCCGACTGGCAACCGGTGCCGTTGCGCGGCGCCTGGCTGGCCGCGCTCGGCGGCGGCTGCATGCTCGGGCTGAGCCTGGTGGTTGCCGCCGGCATCGTCGGCCTCAGCCTGCACAGCCTGCATGCGCTGGCCCTGGGCGCCGTGGCGGCGGCGGTGGGCAGCCTGTGCGGCGCCTGGGTCGGCTTCGTCCGCCACCGGCGCATCCGCTGGCGGCTGAATGCCCAGGGCCTGGACGTGTTCCGCGGACGCCTGTGGCAGAGTGAGACGCACGTGCCGATCTCGCGCGTGCAGCACCTGGACCTGCGCCGCGGCCCGCTGGAACGCGCGCTGCGCCTGTCCACCCTGGTCGTGCACACCGCCGGCACCCGGCACACCGCGGTCGCCGTGCCCGGCCTGGACCAGGCCGACGCGCAGCGCCTGCGAGAACGCCTGGCGCACCAGCTCGACCACGACGACGACGCGCTGTGAGCGACCTCGCCGACACCGAGCACGCCACGCCGGTCCGGCGCCTGCATCCGTGGTCGTGGCTGTTCGTGCTGCTGCAGCACCTCAGGCACTTCCTGCTGCCGTTGCTGGCGCTGCTGGTGTTCGGCAGCCGCGACGGCCATCGCGATCACGCCGATCACCTGGTGATGCTGGCGGTGTGCAGCGGGCTGGTGGCGGTGTCGCTGCTGCGCTATCTCACCTATCAGTACCGCATCGGCCACGACAGCCTGAGCATCCGCAGCGGCTGGCTGGAACGCAGCCTGCGCGAGATCCCGTTCGCGCGCATCCACAACGTGGTGGTGCACCAGTCGCTGCTGCACCGGCTGTTCGGCGTGGCCGAGGTGCGCCTGGAATCGGCCGGCGGCACCAAGCCCGAGGCGCAGATGCGGGTGCTGCGGCTGGACCAGGCGCTGGCGCTGGAACAGCAGATCCGCCACCGTGCGCCCGCCGGCGAGCGCGCCGAGGCCGGCGACGACGCGGGCGCCGCGCCCGCCGTGCCGGACAGCGAACTGCTGCTGTCCCTGCCCACCAGCGAGGTGCTGCGCCAGGGCCTGATCTCCAACCGCGGCATGGTGGTGCTGCTCACCGCGTTCGGTGCCACCTACCACCTGTTCCCCGAGCGCATGATCTCCAACGCGATCGAGCACTACGGGCGGCAACTGTTCGGCTACGCCACGCACCTGCAGTTGGGCTGGATGGCCGGCGCGGTGACCTTCGCGCTGATGCTGGCGACGCTGTTGCTGCTGATGCGCGCCTTGTCGATGGGGCTGGCCATCGTGCAGTACCACGGCTTCCGGCTGAGCGAGAGCGAACGCCGGCTGACCGTGGAGCGCGGCCTGCTGACGCGCTTGCGCAGCAGCGTGGCGCGGCGCCGGATCCAGGCCTGGACCCTGCACGAGAGCGTGCTGCAGCGGTTGCTGCGGCGGCGCAGCCTGCACATCGACACCGCGGTGATCCAGTCGCACCATGGGCACGGCCACGACCACGCACTGACGGAACTGGCGCCGCTGGCCACCCCGGCCGCCTGCGATGCGCTGCTGCAGCGGCTGCTGCCGCAGGTCGCCTGGCCGCCGGCACAGTGGCACGGGATCGCCACGCGCCACTGGTGGCGCCTGTCGCTGCCGGCGCTGCTGCTGGTGCCGCTGCTGTGCGCCGGGCTGTGGCCCACGCTCGGCGCCTGGGCCGCATTGGGCCTGCTGTGGCTGCCGTGGTCGGCGTTCAAGTCCTGGCGCCAGGCGCAGCGCATGGGCTATGCGCTGGACGCGCGCTACGTGGCGGTGCGCGGTGGCTGGTGGCGGCGCTGGTGGCGGCTGGCCGAACTGGACAAGTTGCAGACGCTGCACCTGAGCCGTTCGCCGCTGGACCGCTGGTGCGGCACCGCGACGCTGTGGTTGGACACCGCCGGCGCCCGCCACGGCGAACCGCCGCTGCGCGTGCGGCTGCTGCCGGACGCGCAGGCACGGGCGCTGTACCGGCAACTGGGCGCAGCCCTGGCGCAGCGGCGGCTGCGCTGGTGAACGGGTGCAGCAGCGATACGCGTCAGCGACGCGCGCCTCGGCCCCAGTAGCCGATGCGGCGGCGGATCTTCAGCTTGCGCCACAGGTTCAGCGGCTTGCGACGCGGGTTGCGCGCGCCCTCGGCGACGAACTCGTCGATCGCGCGCAGCACGCGCTCGCTGGACTGGCCGTCGCGGTAGGGATGCAGGCCATCGGCGAATTCGCGGATCGCCGCCATCAGTTCCGGCGGCCGCTGCAGCGCGCGGCGGATCGCCGGTTCGAACTGCGCCGGATCGTCGATGTCGATCAGCTGCGGCCCCGGACGCCGGTTCTTGAAGGTCACCACCGGCTTGTAGGTGAGCAGGAACTCGTTGAGCGCGGACGAGGTGTCCGAGCACATCATGTCCACCTGCGGGAACAGCTCCAGGATGTTGTCGTTGTCGGCGAAACGCAGGTACTCGCTCTCCAGCGCGCGGTAGCGCGCGACCATCGCCGGGTCCATCTTCGGATGGAAGGTGACGATCCAGCGCCATTCGCCGCTGCGCGAAAGCCGCGCGACCTCGTCGTAGAGGATGCCGGCCGCGCTCCACGACGGTGAGAACGTGGAGTGGTACAGGATCACTGGCGGCTGCCGGACCGGCGCCAGTTCCGCGCCGATCTCGCGCATGAACGGATCGATCTTGGGGAAGCCGGTCTCCTTGACCGCGAAGTGGCCGAGCTTGCGTGCCAGCGCGCCGAACGCGGCGGTGTCGCGCGGGCCGGTGGTGCAGTACAGGTCGAAGAAGCCGCGTACGTAGATGTGCCGCGGCTTGCCGGCGTCGAAGCCGTGGAAGGTCTCGACCTTCACCCCGGGGAAGAAATGCGGCACCGCGTTGCTGGAGGTGATCACCGCGTACGGATCCCACGCCAGCACCTCCTCCACCGTCGCCAGGTGGCGCTCGTCGGCGCTCAGATCCTCGGCGCCGGGACCGTCGAAGAACCATGCCGCCTGGTCGCCGCGTGCGCGGATCGCCGCCTGCAGCGGGCGCAGGATCGCCAGCGCGTAGCGCTCGGACCCGTATAGCAGATAGTGCTTGCTCATCAGTGCTCCAGATCGTGCCGTTGCAGTTGCGCCCGCGCCTGCTCCACCGAGGCCGGGTTGATCTGCATCTCGTAGTAGCGCATGCGCTTGTACAGCGCGTAGCTGGCCGCGGTCTGCGCCACCACGAAGCCGCGCCAGCCGTCGAGGAAGGCCAGCCGCAGCAGATAGTCCTTGAGGAAGGCGCCGGCGAACACGAACGGGCTCTGCCACATTCTCACCGGCTTGCGCTTGTCGCGCCAGCCGAGCGCCTTGAGTTCGGCGTAGCGCAGCACCTTGAGTTGCTTGTGCACCAGGGTCGGGTTGTGCAGATGGTTGAACGGCGGTGCGAACGCGGCGCTGGCGCCGTCGAAGCGCAGCGATTCGTGCACCCGCGCATCGCTCCAGCGCGCGCGGCCGCGGTGGTACAGCCGCGCCAGGCGCTCGCCGACCATCGGTTTGTACCAGCGCATCGGCGCGCCCATGTACCAGGTGCTGCGGCGCAGCCACACCGCGTCCACGCGGTCCTCGGCGAGCAGTTGCGGCAGCCGCGCCTGGCATTCGGCGCGCAGCGCGTCGGACAGGAACTCGTCCGCATCCAGTACCAGGATCCAGTCGTGCGCGGCCTGGGTGGAGGCGAAGTTGCGCTGCGGGCCGAAGCCCAGCCAGGCCTGCTCGACCACGCGCGCGCCGTGCGCGCGGGCGATCGCCACGGTGTCGTCGGTGCTGCCGCAGTCCACCACCAGCTTGTCGGCGGCGAACGGCACGCTGTCCAGGCAGCGCGCGATGTTGGCGGCCTCGTTGTAGGTCATCACCACCAGGCTCAGCGGCAGGGTGGCGGCGGCAGCGTCGGCCATGGCGCGCGGTATCCGGAAGTCAGGCGCGGTGCCGGCGGTCGGCGCCGGGCGCCGTGCCGCCCGGCGATGCGGGATCGGCAGTCTACCGGCTTCGCGTGGCGCCTTCAGCGCCCGATGCCGGCTCCGCCTCGCGCGCGGCCAGCCCGATCAGCACGCCCACCAGGGCGACGTAGAAACCGGTGCTCACCTGGTGCGCGAACATCGACTGGGTCATGCCGCACAGGACGTAGGCCACCACCACCATGATCCCGGCCGCCGCCGCGCCGTGGAAATGCGGCTGCGGCCGGCGCCGGTACAGGCGCAGCAGCAGCCACAGCGGCACCCCGTACACCATCAGGATCAGCACGGTACCGGGCAGGCCCTGGGTCGCGCTCCACTCGGCCAGGTCGTTGTGCGCATGGCCCAGGTGGCAGCGTTCGACAAAGCCCTTGCGGCAGTCGGGCAGGCGCAGCATGGCGTTGTCGAAACGGCCCACGCCGACCCCGACCACGGGGTGTTCGACGAAGGTCGCCGCCGCCACCTGCAGGCGTTCGATGCGCGCGCCGGCCGAGGAATCGCTGTCGCCGCGTTCGTAGCGCTGCACGTCGTGGTGCAGTTCGGCCAGGCGGGTCTGCTTGGTCAGCGCCGGCACGCTCAGCACCAGCACCGCCGCCAGCCCGGTGCACGCGCCCAGGATCATCAGCCGGGTCGCGCCGTCGCGCCAGCGCAGGCACAGCGCGCTGACCACCAGCAGCAGCAACACGCCCAGCCACACGCCGCGGCTACCGCTGAGCAGGATGACGATGCCGCCGGCCACCACCGCGGCGGCGGCCCACGGCCACTGGCCGCGCGGCCGGCAGAATACCGCCAGCACCATCAGCATCAGCACTACGTCGGCCAGCACGATGGCGTTGGTCCAGCCCTCGGCACGCGGCTGGCCCTGCAGTACCTGCACGCTGGCCAGCACCAGGGCGGCGAGGATGCCGAGCAGCGCGCCCCACCACAGCAGGCGCTGCGGCGGCCGCAGCGCATAGGTCCACAGTGCCGCCCACGGCAGCACCAGGAAGCGGGTGCGGTTGTCGATGTCCTTCAGCGGCTGGCCGAAGTACAGCACCGAGCACAGCGACAGCCCGATCACCAGCAGCGCCAGGATCCACAGCCAGCGCAGCGACGGCTGCATCGGCGCCACCGCCTGGCGCAGCTGCGGCAATGCCAGCAGGCTGGTCGCCAGCAGCAGCAGGCCGAACGGCAGCAGGCCGCTGGGCATGCTGATCACCAGCGCCGGCAGGCACAGCAGCGCGAGCGCCGCGCCTCGCTCGGCCAGGGACTGGCGCGAGAACGCGGAAACGGCATGGCGTGGCGCGATGGGCTGGGACATCAAGGAGGGAAGCCGTCGGGGTGGGGGTGGTCGGCGATGATCCGGGGCGCTTCCCTAACCCGGCCTGACCTGTTCGCGATCGGCGCCGCGGCTGGCCGGTGCGGCGGGCGGCGGCGCCTCCCCGAGCAGATCGGACACGGCCGCGCGCAGGCGCTCGCCGAACTCGCGCCGGCGCGTCTCGAAGAAGCCGCGCGCGGCGGTGCCCAGGGCGTCGCACTGCATCGGCGACAGCGCCAGCGCCTGCGCCATCGCCTGTTCGAGGCCGGCGGCCTCGATCCGGTAGCGCACGCCGAAATTGTCCGGCCCCTCGCCGACCGGATCGATCAGCACACCGCGCTCGGCGCTCACCAGTTCGTTCATCGGCGCGCCGTTGGTGGTGATCACCACCGCGCCAACGCTCAGCGCTTCCATGATGTAGTGGCCGAAGCCCTCCACCTCGGAGGGGCACAGGTGGAAGCGGTGCGCATTCTGCAGCCGCCGCAGTTCCTGCTGGTCGAGGTAGCCGGTCAGGTAGTCGATGTTCTCGGCCTCGATCGGGTGGGACTTCTTCGCGCTCTGCACCACCGTCAGCCGCGGCCACTCGGGGTGCCGCGCCCAGGTCTGCAGCAGCAGCGCCGTGCCCTTGGCCGAACTGCGCCCGGCCACATGCAGGCAGGCGCGTTCGCGCGGGACCTCAGGACGGTAGCAATCGTCGCTGCAAAAGCCGATGAAGGCGGTCGGCGCCATGGTGGAGAACCGCTGTTCGGCCTGGCGGGTCTTGCACAGCACCTGGGCGAAGCGCGGCAGGCAGCGCAGCCACTTGTGCCGGAACCATTCCGGATTGGGGATCAAGGCATTGCGCAGGCCGCTGCCCAGGCAGCGCGGATACACCCGCTCCAGGAAGATCTGCAGGTCGGCGCGCCCGAACAGCAGGCTGCGCAGGAACAGGCGCAGTTCGCGCAGGCGATTGGCCATGCGCACGGTGCCGAAGCCCAGCACCTCCACGCGGTAGCGGCCGGTCTCGCGCAGCAGGTCGGCAACCACCTGCAGGTCGCGGCTGAGGCCGCCGCCATTGTCGCGGCTGATCACCCGAATCAGGGGAGACGGCATGCGCGCTCCCCGGCCCGCGCGACGCGCTGGCCGCCACCGGCAGTCGCAGCACACCGCCGGGGTGCGCGGGTGCGGCTCATTCGAAGCGGTCCTTGTCCTGCTCGCGCAGGCGGTCGCGGTCGTCCTGGGTGACCACGCAGTGGCCGTGCACGGCGCTGGCCGGGACCAGCCACCAGTCGCGCCGGTTGGACACGCCGGCCAGGATGCTGGCGTTGCGGTCGACGCAGCCCAGCATCGCCGCTTCCTGCACCAGCAGCCAGCGCCGCTGCGGCGCCTGCGCCTGCCAGGCGATGCCGCGACGCAGTTGCTCGTCCCAGGGCACCACGAAGCCGAAGGTCGTGGCCGGGCGATCGGCCATCAGCAGGTTCTGCTCCTTCCAGGCGACCAGGCCGAGTTCGGCCTGCGGGCCGATGCGGCGCCCCACCGACTCCATCACGCCGCGCGCGGAACTGGACATGTTGATGAGCGGGTACACCAGCAAGCCGGCCATCACCCAGACCATGGTCAGGGTCGAGACCGTCGCCAGTTCCGGGCGGCGCCGCGCGAACGCGGCCAGGCTGGCCACGCCCCACAGGCCGATCGCCAGCAGGATCCAGGCCAGCACCTGCACGGTGGCCAGGTCGATGCCGCGGTCTTCCATCATCTTCGCGCGGAAGCCGTGCCCCAGCAGGATCGCCGCGCCCACGCCGCCCAGCGCCAACGTCAGCAGCGTGGTGAACGCCAGCAGCAGGCGCTTGATCCCGGGCTTGCGCAACAGCCCTGGAATGAGCGGCCCCATCGCCAGGCACAGCATCGGCAGCGCCGGCAGCACGTAGACATCGCGCTTGCCGGTCGGGATCGAGAAGAACAGCACCACCAGCGCCCACCAGGCCAGCGGCAGCAGGTAGCGCGCGTCGCGCCGACGCAGGCGCCGCGCCCAGGCGGGGATCGCCCACGGCAACGCCAGCAGCACCGGCAGCCACATGCTCGGCATCACCCCGAAGAAATACAGCGGCCCGTGCGCGTGGTCCCAGGACTTGGCGTAGCGCCCGGCGGTCTGCCGGAACAGGATGTCATTGAGGTAGGCGCGGTACTCGGGCGCGTTGCTCGACAGCGCGGTGGCGACCATCGGCACCAGCCAGATCGACACCGCCGCCAGGAACGCCAGCGGCCCCAGCCAGAAGCGCGGATCGCGCAGGCCGACCCGCACCCCGCGCCAGTGCGCCAGCGACGCCGCCGCGGCCGGCAGCAGCATCAGCAGCGCCAGCACGCCCACGCCCTTGGTGATCGTGCCCAGGCCGGCGGCGAACCAGCCCAGCGCCCACAACCGCCAGTCCGGCCCGCGCAACAGGTGGCGCAGCAGCGCGTAGTTGGCCAGGGTGATGAAGAACACCACCAGCGGATCGATCTGCGCCTTCTTCGCCTGGTAGGTGAAGTGGAACGCGAACAGCAGCGCGTAGGCCGCGTACATGCCGACGCGACGCGTCCACAGGCGCCGGCCGAGATCGTAGACGCAGGCCAGCGTGCCCAGCCCGGCCAGCAGCGACGGCAGCAGGAACGCCACCCGCCAGTTGCCGAACAGCGTGTAGAAGCTGGCCTGCAGCCACATCAGCATCGGCGGCTTGTCCGAGTACAGCTCGGTGCCGCGGTGCGGGAACAGCCAGTTGCCGCTCTCCACCATCTGCTTGGCGACCAGCGCGAAACGCGGTTCGTCGGCCGGATGCGGATCGCGCAGGCCCAGGCCGGCGCCGAGCACCAGCACCGCCAGGATGGCCAACAACCAGAATTCTCGGGAGGCGCGGGTCTTCAGCATGGGAAGCGATGATACCGGCGCCGGTTCATGCCGTCTTGCGGAACCGCGCGTAGTAGAAACCGTCGCAGTCCTGCTCGCCGGGGAAGCGCTGGCGGCCGCCGCCGGAGGCATGCCCGCAGGCTTCGCCCGGGTCCTCCAGCGCCGCACCAGGCTGCCGCGCCAGCAAGGCCTGCACCTGCCGCGCGTTCTCGTCCTGCAGCAGCGAACAGGTGGCGTAGACCAGCACCCCGCCCGGCCGCAGCACCTGCCAGGCGGCGTCGAGCAGGCGCGCCTGCAGCGCCTGCAGCGCCACCACGTCCTCGCGCCGGCGGTGCAGCAGCACGTCCGGCTGGCGGCGCACGATGCCGGTGGCCGAACACGGCGCGTCGAGCAGCACCGCGTCGAACGGCACCCCGTCCCACCAGTCCTGCGGCTGCGCCGCGTCGGCGACCTGCAACTGCGCCTGCGCGCCGGCGCCGGTGCGTGCGAAGGTCTCGCCGACCCGCGCCAGGCGCCGCGCGTCCACGTCCAGCGCGGTCAGGCGCAGACTGGGATCGCGTTCGAGCAGGTGCGCGGACTTGCCGCCGGGCGCCGCGCAGGCGTCGAGCACGCGCGCACCCGGCGCTGGCGCCAGCACGTCGGCGACCTGCTGCGCCGCACCGTCCTGCACCGACACGCGCCCCTCGGCGAAGCCCGGCAAGGCGCCCACCGCCAGCGGCGTCTCCAACCGGATCGCGTCGGCCAGCAGCGGCGAGGCCTGCGCGGCGATACCGGCCGCGGCCAGTTCCTGCAGATAGGCGTCGCGGGTGCCGCGTTGGCGGTTGACCCGCAGCCACAGCGGCGCCGGCTGCTGGCTGGCGGCGAAGATCGCCTCGGCCTGCTGCGGCCAGTCGGCGCACAGCGCATCGCGCAGCCACAACGGCCAGCCCGCGTCGGCAGCGACCGCCGGCAGCCCGTCGCGCAGCGCGCGCCGCAGCAGCGCGTTGACCAGCCCGGCCTGGCGCGGCCGATCCAGCGCGCGCGCTGCCTCCACCGTCGCCGACAGCGCCGCATGCGCCGCCAGACCCAGCGCATCGAGCTGGGCGAAGCCGGCCAGCAGCAGACCGCGCAGTTCGGCGTCGCGCTGCGGCAACTGCTTCTGCAGCCACATGCGCAGCGCGGCCTCGTAGGCCGGTCGGCGGCGCAGCACGGCGAAGCAGATCGCCTCCACCAGCGCGCGGTCGCGCGGATCCGGCAATGTCGGCAGCGCGGCGGCCAGTTCGGCCTTGAGCGAGCGGCCGCGGTCGATCACCGCGGTCAGCACGCGGGCGGCAAGCACCCGCGGGGCCACGCCCGGCGGCCACGCAGCGTTGGGCGTCGCGGTCATCGGCGTGCGCTCCAGGCCGGGCCGCCGCTTCGTGCGCATGCCACGCGGTGATCGCCCACGCGGATGGCGCGCAGGCGCGGCGCGGTGGACGCGCGTCCACGCCTCGGCGAGGACGCGGCTACAGACGCGCCTGCCAGGCCCGACACGGCGTACGCAGGCATGCCGACGCCTTACGCCAGGACCGGCAGGTCGCGCCGCGCGTTGAGGTAGTCGGCGGCGGTGATCGCCTTGCCACCGTCGCGCTGCAGCACGCGCAGGCGCAGCGCGCCCTGGCCGCAGGCGATATCGATGCCCTGTCTGGACGCGGTCAGCACCGTGCCCGGCGGTTGCCCGTGGGCCAGGTCCAGCGCGATCGCGCCGTGCACCCGCACCCGCTCGCCCGCCAGCACCGCCTCGGCGACCGGCCACGGATCGAAGGCGCGCACCTGCCGCGCCAATTGCGCCGCCGGCTGCTGCCAGTCCAGCCGCGCCTGCGCCTTGTCCAGCTTGTGCGCATAGGTGACGCCGGCCTCCGGCTGCGGCTGCGCCACCGGGCGCAGACCGGCACGCAGCAGGCCCAGGCCATCGGCCAGCACCTGCGCGCCCAGTGCGGCCAGGCGATCGTGCAACTGGCCGCCGGTCTCGTCGGCGCCGATCGGGGTGCGCTGCGACAGCAACACCGGGCCGGTATCCAGCCCCGCTTCCATCTGCATCAGGCACACCCCGGTCTCGCTGTCGCCGGCCTCGATCGCGCGCTGGATCGGCGCGGCGCCGCGCCAGCGCGGTAGCAGCGAGGCATGCACGTTCCAGCAGCCATGGGTCGGGATCGCCAGCACCGCCTTGGGCAGGATCAGCCCGTAGGCCACCACCACGATCAGGTCCGGCTGCAGCGCGCGCAGCGCCTGCAGCGTCTCCGGCGAACGCAGCGTCTGTGGCTGCAGCACCGGGATGCCGCGCGCCACCGCCTCCAGCTTGACCGGCGACGGGGTCAGCCCGCGGCCGCGCCCGGCGGGCCGGTCCGGCTGGGTGTAGACCGCGACCACTTCATGGCGCTGCGCAGCCGCGCGCAACGACGGCACGGCGAAGTCCGGCGTACCGGCGAAGACGAGTTTCATGGAGGCTGGGAACCGGGAATGGGGAATGGGGAATGGGAAAAGCGCGCGGACCCGGAAATGGCTCGGGCACCGCGCTTACGATTCCCGTTTCTCCATTCCCGGTTGCCGGCCTCACGCCACGTGCTTGCGCGCCTTGGCCAGCTTCTTGCGCACCATTTCGCGCTTGAGCGGGGACAGGTAGTCGACGAACAGCTTGCCGTCGAGGTGGTCCATCTCGTGCTGCACGCACACCGCCAGCAGGCCGTCGGTGCTCAGTTCCTGCGGCTGGCCCTGGCGGTCCAGGTAGCGCACGGTGATGGCGTCGGCGCGGGTCACGTCGGCGTAGATGCCGGGGACCGACAGGCAGCCTTCCTGGTACACCTGTTCGCCGTCACGCTGCACGATCTGCGGGTTGATGAACACCTGCGGGGCGTTCTTCTCCTCGCTGACATCGATCACCATGAAGCGCTTGTGCACGTCCACCTGGCTGGCGGCCAGGCCGATGCCGGGCGCGTCGTACATGGTCTCGAACATGTCGTCGAGCAGGCGTTGGAAGGCCGCGGAGGTGACCTCGGCGGCGTCGACCGGCACCGCCTTGGTGCGCAGGCGCGGGTCGGGGAATTCGAGAATGGGGAGCAGGGCCATAGCGGTACCCAAGATGGGGGCGCCGGACGATTCGGCAAGGCCTGCGAATTCTACCCGTTTCTGCGCGCGGCGCTTGCGCCCGCACCAGGGTTCTGCACTATAGTGCGCCAACCTGTTGGGGAATCAGGCTCCGCGCTCATGTTCAATCGACTCCGTACGGTCGTCGCCGTGGCGATGCTCACCGTGGCGACCTACGCTGCTTCCGCCAGCATGGCCGCCGAACACCCCGACACCTACGTGGTGCGCAAGGGCGATACGCTGTGGGACATCGCCGGGCGTTTCCTCGGCAAGCCCTGGCTGTGGCCGGAGATCTGGCAGGCCAATCCGCAGGTGCACAACCCGCACCTGATCTACCCCGGCGACGTGCTGAGCCTGGCCTACCTGGACCGCGTGGCGCACGCCGAGGTCAAGCCGGGCCCGCGCCAGGACGCCCCGATCGACGCGATCCCGCTGGCGCAGGTGGAGCCGTTCCTGAAGAACCTGCGCGTGGTCGACCGCATCGACGACCTGCCCTACGTGGTCGGCACCGAAGACAACCGCCTGCGCGCCACCGACGGGCAACTGGTCTACGCGGTCGGTCTCGGCCAGGCCCAGGCCGGGCAGCGCTACGCCGTGGTCCGTCCGACCGTGCGCTACCTGCTGCCCAAGCTCAGCGACGACCTCAACGCCGAAGGCCGCAGCACCCCCGGCAGCGGCAACCTGTGGCAGACCTTCGTGCCGCCGGACAAGCGCCGCGAGACCCTCGGCTACGAACTGGCCCAGGTCAACATCGGCACCGTCGCCCGGGTCTCCCCCGACGGCCGCCAGGCCACCGCCCTGCTGCTGCAGGACAACGCCCGCGAAGTGCGCGCCGGCGACCGCCTGATCCCGGTCGAGGCGCAGCCCTACGACCTGCAGTTCGTGCCGCATCCGCCGTCCGAGCAGGCGCTGGCCGCCGGCCTGCGGGTACTGGCGGTGGCCGACGCGTTCAGCGCGGCCGGTCCGCGCGACGTGATCGCCATTTCCGGCGGCCGCCGCGAAGGCATCGACAACGGCACGGTGGTGTCGCTGTGGCGCCATGGCACCCGGGTCAACGACCGCGTGCGTCACCCCAATACCTCGCGCGCCGACGACGGCTTCACCGGCGGCAGCGGCACCACGGTGGCGCTGCCGGACGAGTACGCCGCGCACGCGATGGTGTTCCGCACCTTCGACAAGGTCAGCTACGCGCTGGTGATGGATGGCATCAAGCCGACCCGGGTCGGCTACGACGTCAAGCACCCCGACGCACGCTGACCCGCCACCGGGGAGTCCCCCTACAGCGATTGCAGACGGCGCCCGAGGGCGCCGTCTGCGTCTGCGGCCTAGCCTGGGCGCATGTCCCATTCGGCCACCACCTCCTTCGACGCACCCGCCGATCCGGCCCTGCTGCTCCTGTCGCTGGCCGGCGGCGCCAGCGCCCCGCGCCGGCAGTTGCTGGAGCGGCATGGCAGCCCGGCGGCGGCGCTGGCCGCCGGTCCCGCCGCCTGGCATGCCGCCGGCCTGGATGCGGCGCAGATCGCCGCGCTGCAGCGTCCCGATCGCGCCGCACTGGACACCGCCGAACGCTGGCTGGCGCAGCCGGGCCGGCACCTGCTCGGTTGCCACGATCCCGACTACCCCGCCCTGCTGCGGCGCACGCCCAACCCGCCGCTGGCGCTGTACGTGGACGGCGACCCGATGGCGCTGTGGCATCCGGCGGTGGCCGTGGTCGGCAGCCGCGCCCCCAGCGCAGGTGGCCGCGACAACGCCTATGGCTTCGCCCTGGCCCTGGCCGCGGCCGGCTTCGCGGTGACCAGCGGCATGGCCAGCGGCGTGGATGCCGCCGCGCACCGGGCGGCGCTGTCGCGCGCCGACGGACTGACCGTGGCGGTGGTCGGCACCGGTCCCGACCTGGCCTATCCGCGCCAGCATGCCGCCCTGCGCAACCAGATCGCCGAACGCGGCGCGGTGGTCAGCGAGCATCCGCCCGGCACCCCGGCGCGGGCGGGCCACTTCCCGGCGCGCAACCGCATGATCGCCGGGCTGAGCCTGGCGACCCTGGTGATCGAGGCCGCCACCCGCTCCGGCGCGCTGATCACCGCGCGGCTGGCCGCCGAAGCCGGGCGCGAGGTGTTCGCCCTGCCCGGCTCGATCCACAACCCGCTGGCACGCGGCTGCCATCGGCTGATCCGCGACGGCGCCGGGCTGGTGGAACGCGCCGAGGAGGTCGTGGACGGCGTCGCCCCGCTGGCCGCCGAACTGGCCGACGCCTTGCGCGGGCGCCTGAACGCCCCCACACAGGGAGCCAGCACCGCGCGCGGCGCCACGCCGGCCTTCTCCGACCCCGACTACCAGCGCTTGTGGCAGGCGCTGGGCCACGACCCCATCTGTATGGATTCAGTCATCGCACGCAGCGGATTGACGGCCGCAGCGGCGTCCTCCATGCTGCTGGCCATGGAACTGGATGGCTACGTGGCGGTCGAACGCGGTCGTTACACCCGCAAACCCTAGTTTCTTCACCTCCACAGCGTCTCGCGACGCAGGCCGAGGGGCAATGAAAGAGAGCATTCTGGATGTCCTGCTGTACCTGTTCGAACACTATTTCAGCGAAGACGCGGATCCGGTCCGCGATCGCGACTCCCTCCAGAATGGCCTGATCCAGGCCGGTTTCAGCCCCACCGAGATCAGCAAGGCGTTCGACTGGCTCGACGCCCTGGCCGACCAGCGCCCGGCCGTGGCGCAGCCGCGCATCGACGGTCCGATCCGCATCTACCACGGCCCGGAACTGGACAAGCTCGACGTGGAATGCCGCGGCTTCCTGCTGTTCCTGGAGCAGCACGGCATCCTCGACAGCGACCAGCGCGAACTGGTGCTGGACCGGGCCATGGCCCTGGACCAGGACGAACTGGACCTGGACGACCTGAAGTGGGTGGTGCTGATGGTGCTGTTCAATCAACCCGGTGCCGAGGCGGCGTACGCGTGGATGGAAACGCAGATGTTCGTCGACGAGCCGGAGCCGGTCCACTGAGCCGCTGACGGTCGCGCACGGATGCACGAAGACACCTCCCCATTGGCGGTCTGGTATTACGTCGATGCCGCCCGCGAGCGGCATGGGCCATTGCCGGCGTCGGCCCTGCTGGAACGCCTGCACGACGGCCGCCTGCAGCGCGACACCCTGGTCTGGCGCGAAGGCCTGCCGGAGTGGCGGCCGCTGCATGCGCTCGCCGCCGAACTGGGCCTGCCCGAGGCCCCCATCCCGCCACCGTTGCCGCCGCCGCTCCAGGCCGCCGCTCCCGCAGGCCCCGCGGCGGCCCCGCCACGCAGCGGCCTGTCCGGCTGCGCGATCATGGCCATCGTCGGCGCCGTCGCCGGCGTGCTGCTGGTGGCCTTCCTCGGCATCGGCGCGGCGATCGCCCTGCCTGCCTACCAGGACTACATGGCACGCGCGAAGGTCGCGCAGGCGCTCGGCACCCTGGCGCCCTTGAAGGACCAGATCGGCGCGTTCACGGCGCAGGAGCACCGTTGCCCGGTGAACGGCGACACCGGCTTCGGGACGCCGCAGAGCTATGCCGGCGACGCCATCGCGCAGGTGCGGATCGGCCGCTTCGACAACGGCCACTGCGGCCTGGAAGCCACGCTGCACCTGCCCGGCACCAAGCGCCTGGATGGCAAAGCGCTGTGGCTGGACTACGATGAGCGCACGTCGGCCTGGAACTGCAGTTCCGACCTGGACGATCGCGTCCTGCCGGTCCACTGCCGCGGCGGCTGACCGGCGCACCGTTTTCGACTGCAACTCCCGGGGAACAGAATGACTGAGTGGTACTACGCCGATGCGGCGCAGCAGCGCCATGGCCCGCTGGCGGCCGCCGACCTGCAACAGCGCTTCCAGCGCAGCGAGATCGGGCTGTCCACCCTGGTCTGGCGCGAAGGCCTGAGCGAATGGCGCACCCTGGCCGAGTTCGTCGACGAGCTCAGCCTGGCCCAGGCGCCTCCCCCGGCACCTGCGCTGCCCCCCTCGGAGATCGGTACGGACGTGCCGCCGCCCGCCCCTCCCCCGGCCGTGCCCGACGCCTGGACCGCGCCCGCCGCGGCGGCGTCGCCCTACGCGGCGCCCAGCGCCATGCTGGACAGCGGCGCGCGGGTGGTCGGCGGCGGCGAGGTGGTGCAGGCCGGGTTCTGGAAGCGCGTGGCCGCCTACCTGATCGACGCGTTCCTGGTCGGCATCGTCTCCAACGTGATCCAGTTCGTGGTGATCCTCGGTTTCATGGGGGTCAACCGCGTCGGCAGCGAGCCCAACTTCACCTCCGCCGCCGGCATCATCATGTTGCTGATGATGTACCTGGTGCCGCTGGCGATCTCGGCGCTGTACTACGGCCTGTTCCACGCCTCCACCAAGCAGGCCACGCTGGGCAAGATGGCGGTCGGCATCAAGGTGGTGCGCACCGATGGCAGCCGCATCACCGTGGCCCGCGGCATCGGCCGCTATTTCGGCTTCATGCTGAGCGGCCTGACCGTGGGCATCGGCTACCTGATGGCGGCCTTCACCGAGCGCAAGCAGGCCCTGCATGACATGCTCTGCGACACCCTGGTGGTGGACAAGTGGGCCTACACCGCCCACCCGGAATGGCAGCAGCGCAAGCTGGGCACCGTCACTGTGGTGATTCTGTCGCTGTTCGGCCTGATGATGGCCGGCGCGCTGTTGGTGGTGATCCTGGCGATCGGCATGGCCGCCAAGGGCGGCTGGCACTGAGCCCGGCGGCCTCCGGGGGCCGCGCGGCGGCCCGTCAGGCCGGCGCCGGCTTGACAGCGGGAGCCGGACATGTCCACTAATAAATAAGCGCCGTTGCTGAACGCCCGGGGGTTCCGCCCCGGGCGTCGGCTTCTCTGCGAGACCGCAACGCTTCACTAACCGGAGCAATTGCGCCACCCTACCGCCCCCAGGGCGTCCGCCCACGCCCATCGAAGCCCGACCCGCCATGTCCAAGCACCTGCTCATCGTCGAATCGCCCGCCAAGGCCAAGACGATCAACAAATACCTCGGCAAGGATTTCCACGTCCTGGCCTCGTATGGGCACGTGCGCGACCTGATCCCGAAGGAAGGCGCGGTGGATCCGGACGACGGCTTCGCGATGCGCTACGCGCTGATCGACAAGAACGAGAAGCACGTGGAGGCCATCGCCAAGGCGGCCAAGGCGGCCGAAGACATCTACCTGGCGACCGACCCGGACCGCGAGGGCGAGGCGATCAGCTGGCACATCGCCGAGATCCTGCAGGAGCGCGGCCTGCTCAAGGGCAAGCCGCTGCACCGGGTGGTGTTCACCGAGATCACCCCGCGCGCGATCAAGGAAGCGATGGCGCAGCCGCGGCAGATCGCCGGCGACCTGGTCGATGCGCAACAGGCGCGGCGCGCGCTGGACTACCTGGTCGGCTTCAACCTGTCGCCGGTGCTGTGGCGCAAGGTGCAGCGCGGCCTGTCCGCCGGCCGCGTGCAGTCGCCGGCGCTGCGCATGATCGTCGAGCGCGAGGAGGAGATCGAAGCCTTCGTCGCCCGCGAGTACTGGTCCATCGCGGCCGACTGCGCGCATCCCTCGCAGCACTTCAACGCCAAGCTGATCAAGCTCGACGGGCAGAAGTTCGAGCAGTTCACCATCACCGACGGCGACACCGCCGAGGCCGCGCGCCTGCGCATCCAGCAGGCCGCGCAGGGCGCGCTGCACGTCACCGACGTGGCCAGCAAGGAGCGCAAGCGCCGCCCGGCGCCGCCGTTCACCACCTCGACCCTGCAGCAGGAAGCCTCGCGCAAGCTCGGCTTCACCACCCGCAAGACCATGCAGGTGGCGCAGAAGCTGTACGAAGGCGTGGCGATCGGCGACGAAGGCACGGTCGGCCTGATCTCGTACATGCGTACCGACTCGGTCAACCTGTCGCAGGACGCGCTGGCCGAGATCCGCGACGTGATCGCCCGCGACTACGGCATCGCCTCGCTGCCGGACCAGCCCAACACCTACCAGACAAAGTCCAAGAACGCCCAGGAAGCGCACGAAGCGGTGCGCCCGACCTCGGCGCTGCGCACCCCGTCGCAGGTCGCCCGCTTCCTCACCGACGACGAGCGCAAGCTGTACGAACTGATCTGGAAGCGTGCGGTGGCCTGCCAGATGATCCCGGCCACGCTCAACACCGTGAGCGTGGACCTGTCGGCCGGCAGCGAGCACGTGTTCCGCGCCAGCGGCACCACCGTGGTGGTACCCGGCTTCCTGGCCGTGTACGAGGAAGGCAAGGACAACAAGAGCGCCGAGGACGAAGACGAGGGCCGCAAGCTGCCGGCGATGAAGCCCGGCGACCGCGTGCCGCTGGAACGCATCCTGGCCGAGCAGCACTTCACTCAGCCGCCGCCGCGCTACACCGAAGCGGCGCTGGTGAAGGCGCTGGAAGAGTACGGCATCGGCCGTCCCTCGACCTACGCCTCGATCATCCAGACCCTGCTGTTCCGAAAGTACGTGGAGATGGAGGGCCGCAGCTTCCGCCCGTCCGACGTCGGCCGCGCGGTCTCCAAGTTTCTGTCCAGCCACTTCACCCAGTACGTGGACTACGACTTCACCGCCAAGCTCGAAGACGAGCTGGACGCGGTCTCGCGCGGCGAGGAGGAGTGGATCCCGCTGATGTCGCGGTTCTGGGAACCGTTCAAGGAACTGGTCGAGGACAAGAAGGAATCGGTCGACCGTGCCGAAGCCAGCGGTGCGCGCGAGCTCGGCACCGACCCCAAGACCGGCAAGCCGGTGAGCGTGCGCCTGGGCCGCTTCGGGCCGTACGCGGCGATCGGCAGCACCGCCGAGGACGCCGAGGACAAGCCCAAGTTCGCCTCGCTGCGTCCCGGCCAGAGCATGCACACCATCACCCTGGAGGAGGCGCTGGAGCTGTTCCTGATGCCGCGCAGCCTCGGCCAGGACAAGGGCGAGGAGGTCAGCGTCGGCATCGGCCGCTTCGGCCCGTTCGCCAAGCGCGGCAGCGTCTACGCTTCGCTGAAGAAGGAAGACGACCCCTACACCATCGATCTGGCCCGCGCGGTGTTCCTGATCGAGGAGAAGGAAGAGATCGCGCGCAACCGCATCATCAAGGAATTCCCCGGCAGCGACATCCAGGTACTGAACGGCCGCTTCGGCCCGTACATCAGCGACGGCAAGCTCAACGGCAAGATCCCCAAGGATCGCGAGCCGGCCACGCTGAGCCTGGACGAAGTGCAGAAGCTGCTGGAGGAAACCGGCAAGCCGGTGCGCAAGGGCTTCGGCGCCAAGAAGGCCGCCGCCAAGAAGGAAGCCGCGCCGAAGAAGAGCGCGGCGAAGAAGGCCGCCGCCGACGCCCCGGCCAAGCCGGCGGCGAAGAAAGCGGTCAAGAAGGTCGCGAAGAAAACCGCCAAGAAAGCGGTGAAGAAGGCCGCAAAGAAGACGGTGGCCAAGGGCGGCTGAGCCGGCTCTGCGGATGACCGAGGGTGGCCCAATGCGCCACCTCGGATAGTACGAGCACGGCCGCTGAGCCGTCTTCTCGCGGTACCCACGGCGTCTTTCAGCGCCTGAAGAACCGCGACACCGCGGCTGTCTGTGGGAGGGGCTTCAGCCCCGACGCGTTATCGGCATGGTGTCGGGCTGCCCCCCCTCCCACAGAAAGGCGAACGGCCGGAGACTTGCGAAAATCCCGAGTCCCGCCCATCCGACCCTCATTGTCCTTAGACGAGGACGTGCCGCATGATGCGCGCATGACCGACCTGTCGCTGAGCCATGCCGTCGCCGTCCTGCGCCAGGGCGGCGTGATCGCCTACCCCACCGAAGCCGTGTGGGGCCTGGGCTGCGATCCGCACGACGAGACCGCCGTGACCCGCCTGCTGCGGATCAAGCAGCGGCCGGTGGACAAGGGCCTGATCGTGGTCGCCGCCGAACTGGATCCGCTGCGCCCGCTGCTGGACCTGTCGGCGTTACCAGCGGACCGGCTGGCCGCGGTGCTGGCCAGCTGGCCGGGACCGCACACCTGGATCCTGCCCGCCGCCGCGCACGCGCCGCCCTGGGTCACCGGTGCGCACCAGGGCATCGCCGTGCGGATCAGCGCGCATCCGCTGGTCGCTGCGCTGTGCCGCGCCTGGGGCGGCGCCCTGGTGTCGACCAGCGCCAACCGCGGCGGCGAGCCGCCGGCACGGCAGCGCAGCGAGCTGGACCCGCTGGTGCTGCGTGACCTCGATGGCCTGCTCGACGGCGAGACCGGCGGCCTGGCCCAGCCGACCCCGATCCGCGACGCCGCCAGCGGCGAGATCCTGCGCGCCTGAGGCGCTGCTCTTCGGCACGGCACGCCTGTCGTCCACCGTGTCGGCGTCTGGCGGCAACGGCGCGATGGAGCCACATGGGCACTTCGCGCACCGTACCCTCACCCCAACCCCTCTCCCGGCGGGAGAGGGGCTAGCTGTTCCCTTCTCCCAATGGGAGAAGGTGGCCCGAAGGGCCGGATGAGGGTGCGGGCGCAGCCTCGTGCACTCAAATTACACGAGTCGCTTCGCGCCGGACCCTCACCCCCAACCCCTATCCCGACGGGAGAGGGCTAGCTGTTCCCTTCTCCCATTGGGAGAAGGTGGCCCGAAGGGCCGGATGAGAGTGCGGGCGCAGCCTCGTGCACTCAAACTACGCGAGTCGCTTCGCGCCGGACCCTCACCCCAACCCCTCTCCCGACGGGAGAGGGGCTAGCCGTTCCCTTCTCCCATTGGGAGAAGGTGGCCCGAAGGGCCGGATGAGGGTGCGGGCGCAGCCTGGTGCACTCAAACTACACGAGTCGCTTCGCGCCGGACCCTCACCCCTCTCCCGACGGGAGAGGGGCTAGCTGTTCCCTTCTCCCATTGGGAGAAGGTGGCCCGAAGGGCCGGATGAGGGTCGGGCGAAGCCTCGCAGCGACAGAGCAACGCGCCAGTACTGCACGAGCGCGCCCTAGCCGAGGCCGGCGGCACCCTACAGCAGCTGCGAGGTGCTGCAGGAAGCACCCTGACCGACCCGCGGCCTGCCCGATGCGCGACAAGACCCCGCTGCGGCCCCACCCGCGCCATCGCGTCCTGTATCCCCGCTCGCCCGCCCTTTCCCTGGCCGCCCAAGGCGCGCAAGATGCGCGCATGCGCCGCTTTCTTCGCCCGTTGCTGCTGCTGAGCCTGTCGTCCTGGATCGGTGCCGGCTGGGCGCAACAGACGCAGACGGTCAGCAGCGAAGGCAGCACCGGCTCGGTGCGCATCTACCGCTGCATCGCCGCCTCCGGCGCGGTCAGCCTGCAGAACGCGCCCTGCGAGAACGCGCGCCAGCAGCAGGTGCTGGACATGCAGCGTCCACGCGATCCGCCGCCGCGGCCGACCACCACCATCAGCACCGATCCGGCACGTGGCGAGGCCTCGCCGGCGCCGCTGCCGCAGCGGGAACTGCGCATCGTCAACGTGCAGCCGCCGCAGCCGATGTACGAATGCGTCACCCCGGAAGGCACGCGCTACACCAGCGACGACAACGCCGGCAATCCGCGCTGGGTGCCGCTGTGGGCCTACGGTTACGCCGAGGGCCCGTACGCGCGGCCGTCCGGGCGCGGCCCCGATGGCCGCTCGCCCGCCCCGCCGGGACCGCCTGCGCCCGGTGCACCGCGCCCGCCCGGACCACCGCCGCCGGGGGTGGCCGCCGGCGCCGGCGTGATCGTGCCGGCCGGCAGCACGATGATCCGCGACACCTGCACGGCGCTGCCCGAGCAGGAGGTCTGTGCGCGCCTGAGTGATCGTCGCTGGGAGCTGATCCGTCGCTACAACAGCGCACTGCAGAGCGAGCGCCGCGCGATGGAGACCGAACAGCGCGGCATCGACGCGCGCCTGACACGCGACTGCGGCGGCACCTGATGCGCCGTGCGTTCTACCTGATTGCGTTGCTGACGTGTGCCGGCGCTGCGAGCGCCGAACCGGTGGTGTTCTATCGCTGCACCGACGCGCAGGACAACCTGACCATCCAGAACCAGCCCTGTCCCAAGGGCATGCGCCAGCAGAAGAAGATCATGCAGGGCGTGAGCAGCGCCGCACTGCCGACCACGCTCGCGTCCAAGCCCGCGCCATCGCCGCCCCCGGCGAGCGCCACGAACGATGCCACGCCTGCGGACGCGCCGGCCCCGGCCGATACCGCGGCGGCTGCACCGCCACCGCCTCCAAAGCTGCCACCGCCATCGCTGTACACCTGCACCACCCGCGAGAAATCGTCCTACATCGGCGAGGTCGCCGAACCGCCGCCGCGTTGCGTGCCGCTGCACACGACGGACCTGGATGGGGGCCCCAACCAGGCCGGCGGCAGCGCCTGCGAAGTGCTGCGCGACCAGTGCCAGCCGCTGCCCGCCGAGCAATTGTGCGATGCCTGGAAGAACTACGTGGCTGAAGCGGAGACGCACTGGCGCTTCGCCGTGCCCGAGCATGCCGAAACGCTGCACGCGGAGTTCGAACGCCGCCAGCACCTGCTCGAGGCCAGCAACTGCGGCGTAGAGCCGCCCACGCCGTAATCCATCTCGCTCGCGTGTGGGTGTGCGCCTGGTTGCGTAGGAGCGGCTTCAGCCGCGACCGGGCGTTACCGGGAAAGCCCGGTCGCGGCTGAAGCCGCTCCTACGGATTACCCCGCAGCCGATCCACCGCGGTAAGCGCGCACACACCTTGTGGGAGGGACTTCAGTCCCGACGACATACGCCCGGGGCCTCCTGCACTGCGCCTTTCGGCCGGCGCCCGGCGCGCACGCCGCCGCCACTCAGCCGCTAGAACCCGTAACGCAAAAAACCACCGTCCACCGCAATGCATTCGCCGGTGATGTAGCTGGCCGCCGGCAGGCACAGGAAGCCGACCGCCGCCGCCACTTCCTCCGGTTCGCCGATGCGGCGCATCGGCGTGCGCTCGATCACCTGCTCGTAGTAGTCCGGGTCCGACAGCGGGCCGGAGGTGCGGCGGGTGCGGATGTACCACGGCGCCACCGCGTTGACCCGGATGCCGTCCTCGGCCCATTCGGCGGCGAGGTTGCGGGTGAGCTGGTGCAGCGCCGCCTTGGTCATGCCGTAGGGCGCGCCGCTGCGCACGTGGGTCAGCCCGGACACGCTGCCGACGTTGACGATCGCCGAGGCCGCATGCTGCGCCAGCAGCGGATGCGCGTAGCGCGACAGCTCGAACGCGGAGAACAGGTTGGTCTCGAAGATGCCGCGCCACTCGTCCTCGGTGTAGTCCACCGCAGGCTTGCTGACGTTGCCGCCGGCGTTGTTGATCAGCAGGTCCAGGCCGTCGGCATGGTCCTCGACCCAGTCCAGGATCTCGCGGCGGTCCTCGTCGTCGGCGACGTCGGCGGCCAGCGCCAGGATCTCGCGCTCGGGAAAGGTCTCGCGCAGTTCGTCGCGCGCCGCTTCCAGCGCGTCGATATCGCGCGCCACCAGCAGCAGGTCGGCGCCGAACCCGAGCAGTTCGCGCGCGATCGCCAGGCCGATGCCGGCGCTGGCGCCGGTGATCAGCGCGGTCTGTCCGTCCAGCCGCCAACGGTGCTGCATGCGCGTGCCTGTCTGCTCACATGGGAGGCGTAGGATGATACCTCCACCCTCGAGGAGGTCGCCGCCATGTCCGCACCACTGCGCAGGATGACGTTGGCATTGCCGCTGCTCGCCCTGCTGGCCGCATGCAAGCCGGCACCGCCGCAACCGCCCGATGCGCCGCCACCGCCGAAGGCCAGCGCGTTGCGCAGCGCCATCGCCCAGCCGCTGGACCGCGCCAGGCAGACCCAGGCCACGCTCGACCGCGCCGCGGCCACGCAAAACGCCGCGCTGGACGCCGCGACCGCGCAATGAACAACGCCGGCCACGGGGGCCGGCGTTGCAGGAAGCAGGCGACGCGCTCGCAAGAGCGCGCCGCTGCCGGCGCGGGGCCGGCTTACAGACCGCAGAAGCAGTAGGCCAGCGCCTTCACCGGTGCGCCCGGACGGGTGTCGGCCGCGTCCTTGACGAAGCGCAGTTGGGTGTCCAGTTCCGGCATGCTGCGCGCCAGCAGGACGTGGCCCAGCGCCGAGTCGCTCAGCATCCACACGCCCAGGCGGCTGCCGGCGAACCCGCTGACGAACTGCGCGAACGGCGTGGCCGGCTTCTCGACGTAGCGCACCCGGTACTTGTCCGGGCCGCCCAGCTTGGCGCGCGCCGCGGCATCGGCCACCGCGTCCTTGAAGCCGCCGAACGCGTCCACCAGCCCGCGCTCTTTGGCCTGCGCACCGCTCCACACGCGGCCGCGCGCCACCTGGTCGATGGCCTCGACCGACTTGCCGCGCGCCTGCGCGACCTTGCCGGTGAAGTCGGCATAGCCCTTGTTGATCACCGACTGGATCAGCTGGCCCACCGCCGGATCCATCGGCCGGGTCATGTCGAACGCGCCGGCGAAACGGGTGGTGCCGACGCCGTCGGTGTGCACGCCGATCTTGTCCAGGGTGCGGGTGATGTTGGGGATCATGCCGAAGATGCCGATCGAGCCGGTGATGGTCGACGGGTCGGCATAGATGCGATCGGCGTTCATGCTGATCCAGTAGCCGCCGGACGCGGCCAGGTCGCCCATCGACACCACCACCGGCTTGCCGGCGGCCTTCAGCGCCACCACCTCGCGGCGGATCTGCTCGGAGGCGAACACTTCGCCGCCGGGCGAATCCACGCGCAGCACCACCGCCTTGACCGCGTCGTCGTCGCGCGCCTGGCGCAGCAGCGCCGCGGTCGACTCGCCGCCGATGCGGCCGGCCGGCTGTTCGCCGCCGCTGATCTCGCCCGCGGCGACCACCACCGCCACCTGCGGCCGCGAATCCACCGGCGAACGGCGCAGGTCCAATTGCTGCAGGTAGCCGTCCAGGTCGACGTTGCGATAGCCGGTGTCGGCATCGTCGTCGGCGACGCCTCGCTTGGCCAGCAACTGTTCGACGTCCTCGCGGGTCTTCAGGCCGTCCACCAGCTTCTGCTGCAGGGCGAACTTGGCCAGGTCGCCACCGGCGGCGGCCACGCCCTCGGGCATGGTGTCGATGCCGGCGTTGATCTGCTCAGGCGCCAGCTTGCGCGCCTTGGCGATGTCGGCCACGTAGCGCTGCCACACATCGTTCATCCAGAACAGGTCGGCTTCCTTGGACGCCGCCGAGGCCGCGTCGAGCACGTAGGGCTCGGCGGCGGACTTGTATTCGCCGACCTTGAACAGGTGCACGTCCACGCCGAGCTTGTCCTGCAGGCCCTCGCGGAAGTACTGGCGGTAGCGGCCCAGGCCTTCCAGGGTCATCGAGCCCATCGGGTCCAGGTAGACCTCGTTGGCCTGCGCGGCCAGCAGGTACTGCCACTGGTTCAGGTTGTCGCTGTAGGCGACGATCTGCTTGCCGGAGCTGCGCAGGTCCTGCAGCGCCTTCTCCACCTCGCGCATCGAGGCGAAGCCGCTGGGCTGCAGCTTGTCCAGGCGCAGTGCAACGCGCTCGATCTTGGGATCGGTCTTGGCCGCCTCGATCGCGCGCACCAGGTCGCGCAACTGGATCTCCTGCGCGCCCTTGTCGTTCATCGCCTTGGCCAGCGCGCGGCTGACCGGGTCGGCACTGAACTGCTCGACCAGCTTGCCTTCCGGCGCGATCAGCAGCGTGGTGCGGTCGCGCAGCGCCTTGCCGCCGTCGCCGCGCGCCATGGCGAACACCATCGCCAGCAGGATCAGCAACAGGAAACCGAAGAACACCAGGTTGAAGATCAACCGGCGGGTGAAGTTCATCACATCCCACAGGCCGACGAAGAAGTTGGCGACGGGGCTGCGACGCACGGGTTGGTTCATGGAAAACTCCGAAAGGTAGGCGTCTTGCGCCTGCGCAGCATACCGGCTGCGTCAGGCGCCGCACATGCGTCTGAAGTCAGGGGGCCGCCGAGGCGCCCGACAGCCGCGCGCTGCTCCAACGGAAGCGCGCGCCCATCATCACCGCCGCCGCGGTCAGGCCCAGGATCAGGCCGATCCACATGCCCTGCGGTCCCCAGCCCAGCCACAGGCCGAGGCCGGCGCCCAGCGGCATGCCCAGGCCCCAGTAGGAACACAGGGCCAGCAGCATCGGCACGCGGGTGTCCTTGAGGCCGCGCAGCGCCCCGGCCGACAGCACCTGCACGCCGTCGGGAAACTGGAAGGTGGCCGCGTACAGCAGCAGCGTGGAGGCCAGCGCGGCCACCGCCAGGTCGCTGGTGTAGATGCCGACGATGGCGTCGTGACCGACCAGCAGCACCAGCGCCGACAGCGCCTGGGTGCCGAGCACGATCGCATAGCCGGCCCAGGCCGCGCCGCGCACGCCTACCGCATCGCCCGCGCCGGCGGCGCGGCCGACCCGTACCGTGGTCGCTTCGGCCACGCCCATCGGCACCATGAAGCACAGCTGCGCCACGTTGATCGCGATCTGGTGCGCCGCCGCCGGCACCTCACCAAGCCGCGCGATCAGCAGCGCGGTGACGATGAACAGGCCGCCTTCCATCAGGATGGTCACGCCGATCGGCAGCCCGGTCTTCAGCAAGCCGGCGATCGCGCGCAGATCCGGGGCCTCGAACTGCGCGAACAGGCGCAGCGGCGCGAAGCGTCTGGACCGCGCCAGGTAGACCGCGAAACACAGCGCCTGCGCCCACATCGTGATCGCCGACGCCATGCCCAGGCCGCCGGCGCCGTGTTCGCGCAGGCCCCACAGGCCGAAGGTCAGCGCATAGCCGAGCGGCGCCAGCAGCAGCAGGCCACCGAAGCCGAGCAGCATGGTCGGCAGGGTCCAATGCATGCCTTCGCTGAGGTAGCGCATGCAGAAGTACAGCACCAGCGCCGGCACGCCCCAGCGGATCGCGTGCAGAAAGTCGCGCGCGCCGGGCACGATCTCCGGGGCGATGCCCAGTTGCGGCAGCGCCATCGGCATCACGCTCAGGAACGCGAACATCAGCAGGCCCAGGCCCAGCGACAGCCACACCGCCTGGCGGAACAGCGGCCCGATCTGTGCCTGGCGCTTGCCGCCGTCGAGCTGCGACACCGAGGCGGTCAGGGCGATCAGGGTGCCGATCGGAATCATCATCGGCAGCCACAGCAGCGCGGTGCCGACCGTCACCGAGGCCAGCGTGCGGGTGCCGTGGTGGCCGGCGATCACGTTGTCGACGAAGCTGATCAGGCCGGTGGAGACGTGCCCCAGGACCAGCGGCAAGGCGAGCTGCGCGGTGGTGCGCAGTTCGCGGCCCCGGATCGAGGCCGGGGTGGAAGACGAAAACATTGCAAGACTCTGGCGATCCCGCCGACTGCGGCCGCGCAGACAGCGCCGGCACCGGGTGGCGGAGGCCGCGCATTCTACCCGCTGCGGCCGATGACTGCGTTGCCGCGCGCGGCTCAGCGCGCGGCGCGCTGCTTCAGCCAGGCGCCACGGCTGTCGGTACTCTGCGCCAGCAGGTCGCGACGCAAGGCGGCGCGGTCCTGCGGCGGGGTGCGCTGCGACAGCAGCGCCAGATGCTCGCGCTGGTCTGGCGGCAGGCTGCGCAGCAGGCCCAGCAGCGCCTGCCGCTGCGCCTCGGGCACGTACCCCAACAGCGGCTGCAGCGCCCAGAACTCGGCGCCCAGCTCCGGGCCGAGCAACCAGCCGTGGCGCTCCAGCGCGTCCATCTCGGCGAACTGCGCATGCAGGCTGTGCTGCTGCTCGATCGGCAGGCCGGCGAAGGCCGTGGCGACTTGACGCAACCGCGCCTGCGCCGCCGCCGGCAGCGCGTCCCAGGCGGCCTGGCGTGCGCGCAACTGCGCCGGGGTCAGCGCCGGTGGCGTGGCCGCCGCCGCCGCGGGCGTGACGGCCGTGGCCACGGCTGCGGCCGGCGTGACTTCGGTCGCCTCGGCCAGGTCGGCGGCGCTGGGGGCGCTGCGCTCGATCCGCGGCGGCGGCGCACCGGCCGCGTACCACGCATAGAAGTCCAGGTCGTAGATCGCCGGCTCCGGCAGCGGCGCCGGCGGCTCGGCCGGCAGCGGCGGCGCGCTGGCGGTGTCCGACTCCGGCGGCAGCACTTCCACCTGCACCGGGCCGGTATCGCCCAGTGCCAGGCTCGCGTCGCTGCCGCCGGCCGCGGCCGCGGCACGGGAACGGTGCCAGGGCAGGCGATCCCAGAACACGGTACCGACCAGGGCCAGGACCACGACGGCGATCACCGCCCCGGCCAGGCGCGTGCGCAGGGCCGGGCGCGCACCACGGCGGCGCGGGCGCGCGGCGGCCGCGGCAGGCGCCGACGCGGGCGCCGCCGCGGCAGCGGGCGCCGTGCTGCCGGCGATCGCCGCATCGCGCAGCTGCGCCAGGGCCTGCAACCGCGCCGGCGGCAGGTCGCGCAGGCACTGCTGCGCCGCATCGGCCAGCGCGCGCCAGCCCGCCGCATCCGGGCGCCCGCCGGCATCGCGCGGGCAGGCCCGCGCCAGCGCCTGCTGGTAATCCTCGGTGGACAGCTGCAGCACCTGTGCGGCGAGCGGCTCGTCCAGCCCGGCGATGATGCGCAGCAGCAGCGCCAGGCGGTCGGCCGGCTGCAGGCTGCGCAGATGGGCCAGCGGCGCCGGCCAGGTGCCCTCGGCGGCATCGGCCTGGCGCAGTGTCGGCACCGCGCCGAGCAGCTTCCAGAACCGCAGCGGCCAGTCGGCCATCGGCAGCGACGCGGCGTGGCTGCGGAAGGCCCGCATCGCGGCCGCCAGGGCGGGCAGGCCGCGCTCGGGACGGCCGCTCTGCAGGTCGGCCAGGACCGCGGCGCGGCGTTCGATCCCGCGCAGGAACGCGGCCAGGGCGGGCGGTGCGGCCACGCCGTCGGAAGGGGACGTGGCGGTCATCGGAACTCCATCATCGGCGCGATGATAGCGAGGCGGCCGCCGCATCGCGCGCTTGACAGAAGCGCCGCGATCGGCTCATCCGCGGCTACCGCGACGGCGGGTTGTGCACAGCGCCTGGAATTGGCCTGCGACAGGTCTTGTCAAGACCCCGCGAAACCATGTTGCATCTGTGTTTCACGGCCAAGTTGTTGTTCTCAAAAGAATAAATGCGAATGGCGCTTTTTTGTCCAACTCGTGGCAGAGGCTTGTGAGTCCGTCTTCACGGCGTGGAGCATGCCCTTCATGCACAGCTTTATCCACAGCAGATGTGGATAAATTCGATTCTCCAAGCGCGGCGGCTATTTACGACCGGTTTATCACTTTGCGGGCAGCAATCGCGCGCAACTCCTGGCGCCCGGAACCCACTTGCCACGGCCGCTAGGGCGTGTCACCGATCCCCGAGCATGCCGCGCCGCGGTTGCGCGTGATTGTGGCAAGGAAGAGCGAGGAAGTGGACGTGCGTCCACGCCCGAGCGATGACGCGGCCACGGGCACGCGCAACCGCGGCCCTTCGGGTTGGGTCTGGCAGGCGCGCTGCCGACGCCGCGCGGCTTGACCTGACGGCCAGTCAGGCGCTGCGCCACGCAACGCCGGCAGCGCGCCTGCCAGACCCAACGCGGCGTACTCGGGGATCGGTGACACGCCCTAGACTAGGTGGATGCCCTCCCCCGTCGCCACGCTCCGCGTCGCCCTGCCCGTCCCCTTGCCGCAGTTGTTCGACTACCTGCCGCCGCCCGGCGGCGCGGTCGCCGACGGCGACGTCGGCCGCCGGGTGCAGGTGCCGTTCGGCAACCGCGAACTGAGCGGGGTGGTCGCGGCGACCGGCCAGGTCGAGGGCGCCGATGGCCTGCGCGCTGCACTGGCCTGGCTGGACCCGGCGCCGCTGCTGCACGGCGAACTGGCCGAGTCGCTGCGCTGGCTGGCGCGCTACAGCCACGCGCCGCTGGGCGAGGTGCTGGCGACCGCCCTGCCGGTGCCGCTGCGCCGCGGCGAAGCGCTGCCCGACACCCACGCCTGGGCCTGGCGCCTGACCGAGGCCGGCGCCAGCCACCGCGCCCGCGCCGGCACCCGCCCGCACCGCTTCGCCACGCTGCTGGCGGACGGCGCCGTGGACGAGGACCGGCTGGACCAGGCGATGGACGACTGGCGCAGCGCCGCCCGCGTCCTGGCCAAGCGCGGCCACGCCGAACGCATCGCCGTGCCGGCCAGCGCCGCGGCGCCGCAGCCACAGCCCGGGCCAGTGCCCAACGCCGAGCAGCAGGCCGCCATCGACGCGGTGGTCGGCGCCGCCGGCTTCGCCCCGTTCCTGCTCGACGGCGTCACCGGCAGCGGCAAGACCGAGGTCTACCTGCAGGCGATCGCCGCCTGCCTGGCGCGCGGCCGCCAGGCGCTGGTGCTGGTGCCGGAGATCGGCCTGACCCCGCAGACCCTGGCGCGCTTCCGCGCCCGCCTCGGCGTGCCGGTGCATGCGCTGCATTCCGGGCTCAACGACAACGAACGCGCCCGGGTCTGGGCCGCCGCCTGGCGTGGCGAGGCGCAGGTGGTGGTCGGCACCCGCTCGGCGGTGTTCGTGCCGCTGCCGCAGGCCGGATTGATCGTGGTCGACGAGGAACACGACGGCAGCTACAAGCAGCAGGACGGCATCCGCTACCACGCCCGCGATTTCGCCCTGGTGCGCGGCAAGGCGCTGGACGTGCCGGTGCTGTTGGGCAGCGCCACGCCGTCGCTGGAGAGCCTGCACAACGCCACCGGCGGCCGCTACGCGCACCTGCGCCTGACCCGCCGCGCCGGCGACGCCAAACCGCCTACGGTGCGCGTGCTCGACGTGCGCAAGCGCCCGCTACAGGACGGGCTGTCGCCGGAGGTGCTGGCCGGGATCGGCACGGCACTGGCCGATGGCGGCCAGGTGCTGGTGTTCAAGAACCGCCGCGGCTATGCGCCGGTGCTGCTGTGCCACGACTGCGGCTGGACCGCGCCGTGCCAGCGCTGCAGCACCCCGTTGCACGCCACGCCGATGACCGTGCACGCCGGCGGCCGGCGCCTGCAATGCCACCACTGCGGCGCACGGCAGCCGGCGCCACTGGCCTGCCCGGACTGCGGCAGCCTGGCGCTGCAGCCGCAGGGCATCGGCACCGAACGCCTGGAGGAACGCCTGGTGCAGGCATTCCCGGACGTGCCGGTGCTACGCATCGACCGCAGCACCACCCAACGCCGCGATGCGCTGGAGACGCAGTTGGCCACGCTCGGCACTGCGCCCGGCATCCTGGTCGGCACGCAGATCCTGGCCAAGGGCCACGACCTGCCGCAATTGAGCCGGGTGGTGGTGGTCGGCATCGACGAAGGCCTGTTCTCGGCCGATTTCCGTGCCAGCGAGAAGCTGGCGCAGCAGTTGATCCAGGTCGCCGGCCGCGCCGGCCGCGCGGCACGGCCGGGCGAGGTCTGGCTGCAGACCCACCACCCCGGGCATCCGCTGCTGCAGACCCTGGTGCACGGCGGCTACCACGCCTTCGCCGCGGCGGAACTGGAGCAGCGCGAGGCCGCAGGCTTCCCGCCGTTCGCGCACCTGGCGCTGCTGCGCGCCGAGGCCAAGCAGGTCGAACACGCCAACGCCTTCCTCGCCGCCGTGCGCGCGCTGCTGCCGGCGCAGGACGAGGTGCAGCGCTTTGGTCCGATGCCTGCGCCGATGCCGCGCCGCGCCGGTTTCCAGCGCACCCAGTTGCTGCTGTCGGCAAACACGCGACGCGCGCTGCATACAGTGCTGGACGCAGCGGTGCCGGCGATCCACGCGCTGCCACAGGCCCGGCGGGTGCGCTGGTCGCTGGATGTGGATCCGCAGGATCTGTACTGAGGCAGGCGCGCGGTGCGCGGCGCAAGTCCTTCAGTGCACCACTGGCGTAAATCGCTGGAGCGCCAGCGCGCGTCGAGCCCGCGATGCGCCGGCCTTGCATGAGGCCGCAAATCGTCGGCACCGCACGCAATCCGCTTCCGTAGGAGCGGCTTCAGCCGCGACGGGCATTACCGGTAATGCTTCATCGCGGCTGAAGCCGCTCCTACGCGGCAGTGGCGCGTGTCGCCAAAGCAGGGCCGCTCTGAAGCTGCTCCAGACGAACGCACATTCGATCGCCATGGCAAAGCGGACGGCGGCCCTGACGCCCACGCGTTTCGCTCAGTCCACCAGCCCCAACGCGTCGACCACTTGCGCGCGCAATGCCGTACTGTCGCCGGCCTCCACGCAGCGCCACGCACCAGCATCCGGAGACAGGCCGCAGGCGGCGGTGGCGATCACCGGCTTGCCCAGCGCCATGGCCAGCAGCAGGCCACGCGGCTGCTGTTCGATCCAGGCCGGCAGCAGCACCAGGGAGGCTGCGTGCACGCCTTCGGCCATCGACGCGACCCGCTGTACCGCGATGCCATTCCAGAAGTCCGGCGTTTCCTGCGCACCGGGCGGCAGCAGCAACACCAGCGGCAAATCACGCACTGCATCGCGCAGTTCGTAGGCGCCTTTGCGTGCCAATGTCGAGGCCGCCAGCAGCACCCGCGGCGCGGCGTCCTCAGTGATGACCGCCTGCTTCGCCGCGACCGCCGGGAGCGCCGGCCGTTGCCATTGCAGCGCGAGGCCACGGCTGCCGGCCAGCGCCAGCAATTCGCGGTGCGGGGTGATCCAGTGCCGCGCCTGCGCCAGCGCCGCACGCTCGGCGGCGACCAGCGCCGGATCGGCGCGGAAATCGCGCAAGGTGGGACTGTGCGGATGCCGCTGCGCGGCCACGTCCAGGCGCGCCTGCAGCAGGTGCATCGGCAAGGCGGTCATGCACACGTCCCAGCGCCGGCCCTGCAACTCGCCGGCCAGCCACAGGTCCGGCAACAGGCCCTGCGGCACCACCAGGTCTACATCGTGCGCGCCCAGCCGGCGCCGCAGCGCCCGCAGGCGGATGCGCTGCGCGCGCTGACGCGCCTGCGGCAACGGCATCCCGTGCCACAGCCACCAGCGCCGCAACAACGCCGCGCGCACTGCCGCAACGCTGTACCGCGGCAATGTCAGCACCCGATCGCCCGGCTGCTGCCGGCGCCGGCGGTCTTCGGCGAACTCCGGCCAGTCCTCGTCGACCAGCCAGGTGCGGTGCAAGCCCTCCGGCACCCCCGCCACATGCCGATGGCAGGTACTGCGGCCGCAGCGCGTGCAGTCGTTGGCGGCATCGACGCCGGCGGCCGCGATGCGCCGCTGCAGCGGTGGCAACGGCAATGCCGCTGGCGCCGCGGCACCGCCGCGGATGCGCACGTGCAGCGCCTCGCCATCCAGCCACACCTCCAGCCGCCACGGCGCGGCGGCGCGCAGGCGCAGGTCCACGTAGTTCCAGAACACCACCGCGTCGCGGTCGCGCTCGGCCAGGGAGCCGGCAATCACCTGGGTGTGGCGGTGCCGCTCGACGATCTCCAGGCCCTGCCGCAGCGCCGCGTCGTAGATCGCATTGGACACCTGGCACAGGCCGCCACCGATCGACGGCACCAGGCAGCCCTCGCGCAGTTCGCGGCCGGCAACGAAGCCGCGGCGGCGGGTGGCACGGCCGAGCTGGCGCCAGAAGCTGAAGGTGGCCCCGGCCGGCACCTCCACGCCGTGCAGCGCACGCGCGGCCAGGCGCAGGTTGTGGATCTTGCCGGCCACCAGCTGCGGCGCGGTCTCCTCGCTGTCGGGCCACAGCGCGGTGACCGATTCGGCACAGCTGCCGTCGGCGATCGCCAGGCCGGCGTCGCGGCGATGCCGGCGCGGACCGTCGCGCAGATCGTGCAGCGCGCGGCGCAGTTGCAGCGCGCGGGTCTTGGCCCAGAACAGCAGGCTGCGCCAGCGCGACGGCAGTGGCGCCTGTGGCGGCGCCGACGCGTGCGGCTTCACTGTCGCTGGCATGATCGTGCGTCCTCCCTGTCGCTGACCGCGCTTGGCATCGCGCTACTATACGGACATGCAGGTCCGGCCCTCGACGATCGCGCAGCGCCTCACTGGCCGCGCGCGTTTCCGTGGATCGGTGCGCCACGCGCGCCCACGACCGTCGCGCCGACACCGGACGCCTCCTTTCCTCTCCCCCTCCTGGAGTCCTGCATGGACAACACACGCGTGCCGCACCTGATCGTGATCGGCGGCGGCTTCGCCGGCTTGTGGGCCACCCGCGCCCTGGCCAGGACGCCGTTGCGCATCACCCTGATCGACCGCCGCAACCATCATCTGTTCCAGCCGCTGCTATACCAGGTCGCCACCGCCGGCTTGTCGGCGCCGGACATCGCCGCGCCGCTGCGGCAGATCCTGCGCCACCAGGACAACGTCGAAGTACGCCTGGGCGAGGTCGTCGACATCGACAAGCAGACGCGGCAGGTGCGCCTGGCCGACGGCCAGACGCTGGCCTACGACTACCTGCTGGTCGCCACCGGCGCCACCCACGCCTATTTCGGCCACGACGACTGGGCGGCGCATGCGCCGGGCCTGAAGACCCTGGACGACGCGCTGCAACTGCGCCGGCACCTGCTGCTGGCATTCGAGCGCGCCGAAGCGGAAACCGACCCCGCCGCGCGCGCGGCCTGGCTCAGCTTCGCCATCGTCGGCGGCGGCCCCACCGGCGTCGAACTGGCCGGCACCCTGGCCGAGATCGCCCGGCACACGCTGAAGCACGAGTTCCGCCGCATCGACCCGGCCGAGGCGCGGGTGCGGCTGATCGAGGCCGGCCCGCGGGTGCTGTCCTCCTTCCCCGAGCACCTCTCGGCCAAGGCGCAGAAGCAGTTGGAAAAGCTCGGGGTGGAAGTGCTGACCGGCGTGCCAGTCGCCGACATCGACGCCAGCGGCTATCGCCTCGGCAGCACCTTCGTGCCGGCGCGGACCGTTGTCTGGGCCGCCGGCGTGGCCGCCTCGCCGCTGGCGAAGACCCTGCAGACGCCGCTGGACCGCAGCGGCCGCGTGCAGGTGCAGCCGGACCTGAGCGTGCCGGGCCATCCGGAACTGTTCGTCGCCGGCGACCTGGCCGCGGTGCAGCAGGCCGATGGCCGCCCGGTGCCCGGCGTGGCGCCGGCCGCCAAGCAGATGGGCCGGCACGTCGCCGACACCCTGCGCCGGCGGCTGCGCGGCGACACCGCCAGCGTGCCGTTCCGCTACGCCGACTACGGCAACCTGGCCACCATCGGGCGCATGGCCGCGATCGTGCACCTGGGCCGGCTGCAGCTCTCCGGCGTGCTGGCCTGGTGGTTCTGGCTGGCCGCGCACGTGTTCTTCCTGATCGGCTTCCGCAACCGCGTGGTGGTGCTGCTCAACTGGGCCTGGGCGTATTGGAGCTACCAGCGCGCCGCACGCATCATCCTCGGCGATCCGCCCGCGGCGGAGGACACGCAGCCGCTCGCGGACAGGTGACACTGCAGGACGGGGCTGCGATCCTAGCCGGCCTTTTGCTGCGGCGCAGTCCCCGTCTTGGCGACCTTCCTGTTCCTGCTCGACCTGCTGGGCACCTTCGTGTTCGCGATCAGCGGCGCCACCGTCGGCGTACGCCATCGCCTGGACCTGTTCGGCGTGCTGGTGCTGTCGTGCGCGGCCGCGGTCTCCGGCGGCATCGCCCGCGACGTATTGATCGGCGCCACCCCGCCGGCGGCGCTGGCCGACGTGCGCTATCTCGGCGTCGCCTGCCTGGCCGGGCTGCTGGCCTTCTACCGCCACCACACGGTCGAGCGCCTGCGCAATCCGGTGCAGATCTTCGATGCGATGGGCCTGGCGCTGTTCGCGGTGTACGGCACCAGCAAGGCGCTGGCGTTCGGCCTGGGCCCGCTGAGCGCGACCCTGCTGGGCATGCTCAGCGGCATCGGCGGCGGCATCGTCCGCGACCTGCTGGTGGCGCGCACGCCGGTGGTGCTGCAGGCCGAGCTGTACGCGGTGGCCGCCCTGCTCGGCGGCGGCGTGGTCGCCGCGGCGCAGGTGCTGCACCTGCCGCAGCCCTGGGGCCTGGGGGTGGGCGCGGTGCTGTGCTTCGGCCTGCGCTTCATGGCGATCCGCTACGGCTGGCACCTGCCGGTGGCACGGCCGCCGGAGTCGTAGCCAATCGCGGGCGCGCCGGCAGTCGCCGATCCGCGAGACAGCCCAGGCGCAAACAGAAAAGGCCCGGCGATGCCGGGCCCTTTCGCGCGTTGCAAGCGATCGCCACGGGCGACTCAGGCGACGAACAGCGCCTTCATCTTCTTCAGCGCATTCGCCTCGATCTGGCGGATGCGCTCGGCCGACACGCCGTACTCGTCGGCCAGCTCCTGCAGGGTGATCTTGCTGTCGGCATCCAGCCAGCGGCGCTTGATGATGTCGCGCGAACGCGCATCCAGTTCCGCCAGGCCTTCGCGCAGCAGCTGCAACTGGTTGTCCTCGCTGTCGGCACGTTCGTAGGCCTGCGAGGGATCTTCCTCGTTAGCCATCAGGTACGCGGCCGGCGACGGCGGCGCGTGGTCGTCGTCCTCGTCGGACGGCGCATCGAAGCCGATGTCGCGACCGGACAGGCGCGACTCCATCTCCATCACCTCGCGCTCGGACACGTTGAGGTCCTTGGCCACCGCGGTGACCTCGGCCGCGTTCATCCAGCCCAGGCGGGTCTTGGACTTGCGCAGGTTGAAGAACAGCTTGCGCTGCGCCTTGGTCGTGGCGACCTTGACGATGCGCCAGTTCTTCAGGATGTACTCGTGCATCTCGGCACGGATCCAGTGCACCGCGAAGCTGACCAGGCGCACGCCCATGTCCGGGTCGAAGCGCTTGACCGCCTTCATCAGGCCGATGTTGCCTTCCTGGATCAGGTCGCCCAGCGGCAGGCCGTAGCCGTTGTAGCCGCGGGCCACGTGCACCACGAAGCGCAGGTGGGAATGGACCAATTCGCGGGCCGCATCCAGGTCTTCCTGGTCGCGGTACCGCACCGCCAGTGCGCGTTCCTCGTCGGACGTCAGCACCGGGATCTGGTGCACGGCGCCGATGTAGGCATCCAGCGAACCGAGCGGACTGGGAATCGGGAGGTTGTTGGCAACCAATGCGTTGGAAGTAAGAGTCTGGCTCATAGGGCTCATCTTAGCAGTCTACTAATTGGACTGCTGGGTACAGTAAAAAGTTCCTGTGTTCTGTTTATGCAACATATGAATCAGGAATAACACTGCAGCACAAGCCACTGAAACAATCCGGAAGCATCGCGGCTTCCATCTTCTGACCACCAAACTACCATCCAGTTCGCGAAAACGGCGTCCACATGCGGTGGACGCCGCGCCCTGTCCAACCGGGGTTCAGGCGCCGCGCAGGGCCGCTTCCAGCTCCGCGCGCGGCGGCAGACTCCAGTCGATGGGGGCGGCGCCCCGGCGCTTCAAGTACTCGTTGGCCGCGGAGAAATGCTTGCAGCCGAGGAAGCCGCGGTGCGCCGACAGCGGCGAGGGGTGCGGCGCCTTCAGCACGCGGTGGCGGCGGGTATCGATGACCTTGCCCTTGGCCTGGGCATAGCTGCCCCAGAGCAGGAACACCAGGCCCTCGCGCTCGCGGTTGAGGGTCTCCACGACGTGGTCGGTGAAGCCCTCCCAGCCCTTGCCCTGATGCGCACCGGCGCGGCCCTCCTCCACCGTCAGCACCGCGTTGAGCAGCAGCACGCCGCGCTGCGCCCACGGCAGCAGGCAGCCGTGGTCCGGCCGGCGGATGCCCAGGTCGTCCTCGATCTCTTTATAGATGTTCAGCAGCGACGGCGGCACCGGCACCCCCGGCAGCACCGAGAAGCACAGCCCGTGCGCCTGGCCGTAGCCGTGGTACGGGTCCTGGCCGAGGATCACCACCTCCACCTTTTCGAACGGGGTGGCGTCGAAGGCGGCGAAGATCTGCCGCCCCGGCGGGAACACCCGCGCGCCGGCGGCCTTGCGCTGGCGCAGGAACGTGGCCAGTTCGCGCATCTCCGGGCGCAGCAGCCAGTCGCCGACCTGCGCCTTCCACGACGGCTCCAGCTGGATCCGGCTTTCGTCTTCGTTGTTGCTCATCGCTTGCAGGCTCGGGACATCACATCAATCAAAAGGTCACGGCGATCTCGTCGAGCCGGGCCAGGCGCAACTGAAACAGCACCTTGGTGACCAGCAGGCGCTCTTCGATCGGCTTCTGCACCAGGTCGTTGGCACCGGCGCGCAGCAGCTCGGACTGGGTGTGCGGATTGCTGTCGCCGGTCATCACCAGCACCGGCATGCGCCGCTTGCCGTAGGCGAAGTCGACGCGGATGCGCTGGACCACGTCGCGGCCGTTGAGTTCGCCCTTGAGGGTGACGTCGGTCAGCACCAGGTCGATGCGGCGGGTGGTGCGGCCCAGCGACTCGGCGGTGAGCAGCGCGAATGCGTCCTCGGCGCTGAGCACGTGCACCACGTGCAATTGCTGGCGCTCAAGCATGCGCTTGGTCGCCTCGGCCACCACCCGGCTGTCCTCGACGTAGAGCACGGTGGCGCCGGCCACCGGCTGCGGCTGCACGTAGCCGCGGATGAAGGTGGCCAGCGCCTCGTGGCCGAGCGCCTTGTCGAAGTAGTCGGTGACGTACTCGGTGAAACGGCGCTCGACCAGGTGCTGTTGGGCGTCGCCGGAGACCACGATCACCGGCACGTAGGCCTGGCCGGCGGCTTCGCGCACGCTGCGGGCCAGGGTCAGGCCGTCGCCGTCGGGCAGCCCCAGCGAGGTGGTGACCAGGTCGACCGGGCCGGCCTCCAGCGCGGCGCGCGCCTCGGCGATGCTGGCGCAGCCGACCACGGTCACGTCGGGCAGTTCACGATGCAGCACGTCGGCGATCAGCTTGCGCACCAGCTTCGAGCCATCGACCACCATCACCCGGGGGGCGGCGCTGATCAGATGCTTGAGCTCGTGCCCGGCCATGTGCGCCTCAGGTGTCGGTGGGCCGCGTCTGGCGCAGGAAGTGGCCGGTCACCAGCCAGGCGCCGAGCCAGCCCAGCAGCAGGGTGCCGAGCAGCACGAAGCCGGCATGCAGCGCGTCCAGCCCGTGCAGCACGAAGTGGCTGCCGTAGCTGTCGGCCAGCGCCGCCAGCGGCTGGCCCAGGGCCATGCCGGAGGCGGCGAGCAGGCCCAGCGCCAGCACCCCGGCGCCGAAACCGTACCAGGCGCCGAGGTACAGGAACGGGCGGCGGATGAAACCGTCGCTGGCGCCGAGCAGCTGCAGCACGCCGATCTCCTCGCGTCGCGATTGGATGTCCAGGCGCACGGTGTTGCCGACCACCAGCACCGCACCGGCGCCGAGCAGCAGCGACAGCACCTGCACCAGGCGTTCGCCGAAATGCAGCCAGCCATCCAGGCGCTTGCGCCACAGCGCGTCGTGCTGGACCAGGTCGGCCTGCGGCAGCGCGGTCAGCGCCGTCGCCAGCGGGGTGTCGTCGGCCGCGGCCGGGGTGACGATCAGCAGCGTCGGCAGCGGGTTGTCCTGCAGCGCGTCCAGCGCTTCGCCCAGGCCGGCGCTGTCGCGCAGCTCGGCCATGCCTTCGGCGGGGGTGCGCAGCGTTACCGCGGCCACGTCGGCGCGGCCGCGGAGGGTCTGCGCCAGCGCCTGCGCCGCGGCGGCGTCGACGTCGGTCTTCAGGAACACGTTGATGTCGCGCGACTGCTGCACGCTGCCGGCGAACTGCTTGAGGTTGTCCAGGGCGATCGACAGGCCCAGCGGCAGGGTCAGCGCCAGCGCCATCACCGCCATGGTCAGCAGCGTGGCCCACGGCTTGCGCATGGCGCGACCGAGGCTGTAAACGATGCTGTGCAGGTGGTGGTCCCACCACACGCCCAGCCGCGAGGGCGCCGCGGCGCCGGCGTTGCGCGCGCTCATTCGGCCAGGTCCTGCGGCGAGATGTCGTCGATCAGGCGGCCGTGATCCAGGATCAGCACGCGCTTGCGCATCTGCTTGAGCAGGGCCAGATCGTGGCTGACCACCAGCACGCTGGTGCCGCGCGCCGGCAGTTCGGCGAACAGTTGCATGATTTCCGCGGCCAGGGTCGGGTCGAGGTTGCCGGTGGGCTCGTCGGCGACCAGCAGCCGCGGCTCGCCGACCATCGCGCGGGCGATGCCGACGCGCTGCTGCTCGCCGGCCGACAGCTGCGAGGGCAATGCCTTCTCGCGATGGCCCAGGCCCATGCGCTCGAGCACCGAGCGCACGCGCTTGCCGATCTCGACCCGGCGGGTGCCGCGCAGGATCAGCGGCAGCGCCACGTTCTCGGCGATGCTGCGGTCGGTGAGCAGGCGGTGGTCCTGATAGACCGCGCCGACCTCGCGCCGGTGCAGCGGCACGCGGCGGCCGCGCACCTTCAGCAGGTTGCGCTCGCCGAACAGCACGGCGCCGCGCGAGGGCCGCTCGCTCAGGTGGATCAGCTTGAGCAGGGTGCTCTTGCCGGCACCGGAATGGCCGGTGACGAACAGCATCTCGCCCTCCTCGACCTCGAAGCTGACGTCCACCAGCGCCGCGTGGCCGCCGGCGTACTGTTTGCTGACATTGTCGAACCGCAGAACGCTCATCCGGCGATTATGCCGGAGCGGCTGGGGTGTTCGTCCACCGCGCGCGTCGCACGCGACGGACGGCCGGTCCGGCTCAGGAGCTGGACACCAGCGAGCGCAGCTTGCGGCCCAGGCGGGTCAGGAACGAATCGTTCTTCGCCGCCGCACCACGCTCGGCCTGGCGCGCGGCCTTGACCGGGGTGGCCACGACCTGCACCGGCTTGGTCGGGGCCGCGGTCGCCGGAGCGGCGCTGCCGTTGCCGGCCGGTGCCCCCTCGGCACCTTCCAGCGGGCGTCCGCCGCGACGGCGACGGCGCTTGCGCGGCGGACGCTCGCCCTCAACCGCGGGCGCTGCGCCCTCGGCCGGCGCAGCACGCGGCGGCTTGGGGGCAGGCGCCGGCGCGGCGGCAGCCGGCGCAGTGCCGTCGGCCGCAGCGGCCGTGGCATCGGCCGGACGCGGCGTGCGCGGACGCCGCGGCTTGCCATCGGCGCTGCGCGACTCGCCACGGCCGCCCGGGCCGCTGCGGCCGCCGCCGGGCTTGCCGCGACCGCCGCCACGACGCTGCTCGTCAGCCTCGCGCTGGGCGCGGGCCTCGCGGAAGATCTCGCCGATGCTCTCGTCACTCTCGGCCTCGGCGGCCTCGCCCTCCACCGGCGCGCGCGGGGTGCGCGGCAGCGCCACCAGCAGCTCGGCGGTGACCGGCTCGACCGGGATCTTCTGCTCGATGTAGGCCTCGATGTCCGGCAGGCTCATCGCATAGCGCTCGCAGGCGAAGCTGATCGCGTCGCCCTCCTCGCCCAGCCGCGCGGTGCGGCCGATGCGGTGCACGTAGTCCTCGGCGTCGAAGGGCAGGTCGTAGTTGTAGACGTACTTGACCCCGTCGATGTGCAGGCCGCGCGCGGCCACGTCGGTGGCCACCAGGATCTCCAACTGGCCCTTCTGGAAGCGGTTGAGCAGGGTCTCGCGCTTCTTCTGCGGCACGTCGCCGGACAGCACGCCGACCCGGTAGCCGTTGCGCTCCAGCGAACGCGCCACGCGCTCGACGAAGGCCTTGGTGTTGACGAACACCATGGTCCGCGCGCCCTCGCTGCGCGACAGCAGGCCCAGCAGCAGGGTCAGCTTCTCCTCGTCGGAGGGGAAGTAGATGCGCTGGCGCACGCGCGCGGCGGTGATGCTCTCGGTTTCGACCACGAGCTTTTCCGGCTCGTTCATGTGTTCGTAGGCCAGCTCCAGCACGCGGTGGCTGAGGGTGGCCGAGAACAGCAGGGTCTGGCGGGTGCCGCGCTCGGGCATGCGCCGCAGCAGGAAGCGGATGTCCTTGATGAAGCCCAGGTCGAACATGCGGTCGGCTTCGTCGAGCACGCAGATCTCGCAGGCGTGCAGCGACACCACCTTGTGCTGCTTGACGTAGTCGATCAGGCGGCCGGGGGTGGCGATGATCACGTCCACGCCCTGCTGCAGCAGTTCGCGCTGCTTGTCGTAGTCCACGCCGCCGTAGACCAGGGCGAAGCGCAGGCCCAGTTCGGAGCCGAACTTGACCGCGTCCTTGTGGATCTGGATCGCCAGTTCGCGGGTCGGGGCCAGGATCAGCGCGCGCGGATCCTCCGGCTTGCGGTCGGCCAGCGCCGGGCGGCTGAGCAGGCGGTTCATCACCGCCACCAGGAACGCCAGGGTCTTGCCGGTGCCGGTCTGGGCCTGGCCGGCCACGTCGCGGCCCGGAAGGGCCACCGGCAGGGTCAGCGCCTGGATCGGGGTGCAGCGGGTGAAGCCGGCGCTTTCGAGGCCTGCGAGCAGCGCAGGATGCAGGTCGAACGCGGAAAAAGTCACATCGGTCAGCGGTTTGTCGCTCATCATTCCATCTTCGTGAGGCCACCCCGCCCGAAGCGTAAGGTCGCGGCTTGCATCGGTCCCGGCAGCGTCGCACACTGGCGTCTTCCATGCCGGGTCGCGCGACAGGGGGAATCCCTTGAGATCGCCGCGCAATGCCCCAGTTTACCGCAATGCGGCGGCCACCCGGTCCGGCCAGTCGCATTGGCCCAGGAGAACCCCCAAAGTGAGCGACAAGGTGCTTTACGTCGGCGACGCCGATTTCGATGCCACGGTGCTGCAGTCCGACGAGCCGGTCCTGGTGGACTTCTGGGCCGAGTGGTGCGGCCCGTGCAAGATGATCGCGCCGGTGCTGGACGACCTCGCCGACGCCTACGACGGCCGCCTCAAGGTCGCCAAGGTCAACGTGGACGAGAACCGCGCCACCGCGATCAAGTACCACGTCCGCTCGATCCCGATGCTGCTGCTGTTCAAGAACGGCCAGATCCAGGCCACCCAGATCGGCGCGGTCGGCAAGGGCCAGCTGACCCAGATGATCGACAAGACCCTGGGCAGCAGCGCCGCCTGACGCCCGCTGCCGGCACCGCTCCGCAACCGGAGCGGCGCCGCGGCAGTCCCGCCGGCGCTGCATCGCCGGCGGCTGAATCGCCCGCAAACGCCTGCTTGCCGTGCCTGCGTGGCGGTGATAGTGTCGATGCATCCGGTGGCATTCGCACACCGCACCCCCTCTGGAAGATTCTCTCCCAGACCTCCTCCCAACCCCGTATGCCCCCACGCTGGGCGCTCGCACTCTTAGCGAGGAACACCACTTGTCCGATCACACCATGTCCGAACCCGGGAGCGCCGACGCCCCCGCCGAGAAGCGCGTGCGCAAGCCGCGCGTCAGCAAGGCCGCGAGCGGCGCGGAAGGCGCCGCCGAGCACGGCACGCCGGCACAGCCGACCCTGCCGCTGAATCCCGCGCCCGCGCCTGCGCCCGTCCAGACCGAGGCGCCGCGCGCCGCGGCTCCTGAGTCGGCCCCGTCCCCGGCCGCCAGCGGCGGCCAGAGCCACGGCGGCGGCGACGCGCCGGCGCATCAGGGCGGCGGCCAGGCGTCTGAAGGCGGCGAGCCGCGCGAAGGCCGTGAGCCGCGCGACGGCGGCAACAACAACCGCTTCAACAACCAGAACCAGAACAACCAGAACAACCAGCAGGGCAACCGCCGCGATCGCTTCCGCAATCGCCGCGACCGCGACCGCAACCAGCGCGGCGGCGACCGCTTCCAGGACAACGGCCTGCCCAGCGACAACGGCGGCAACGAGCCGTTCGTGCCGCGCCCGCACGCCAGCGTGCCGGAAGGCTTCCCGATCTACTCGCTGAGCGATCTGAAGAAGATGCCGGCGCAGAAGCTGCTGGACATCGCCGAGCAGCTCAACATCCAGGACGGCGTGGCCCGCGCGCGCAAGCAGGACGTGATCTTCGCCCTGCTGAAGGTGCTGACCCGCCACGGCGAAGGCGTCGCCGCCGACGGCGTGCTGGAAATCCTGCCGGACGGCTTCGGCTTCCTGCGCGCGGCCGAGGCCAGCTACCTGGCCGGCCCGGACGATACCTACATCTCGCCCAGCCAGATCCGCCGCTTCAACCTGCGTACCGGCGACCACCTGTCCGGCCGCATCCGCTTCCCGAAGGACGGCGAGCGCTACTTCGCGTTGTCGATCGTCGACACCATCAACGGCGAGCCGCTGGAAGCGAGCAAGAACAAGGTCCTGTTCGAGAACCTGACCGCGCTGTTCCCGCGCAAGCGCTTCACCCTGGAGCGCGGCAACGGTTCCTCGGAAGACATCTCCGGCCGCATCCTCGACCTGATGGCGCCGCAGGGCAAGGGCCAGCGCGCGCTGATCGTGTCCCCGCCCAAAGCCGGCAAGACCATGCTGATGCAGCAGGTGGCCACGGCGATCACCACCAACCATCCGGACGTGCACCTGATCGTGCTGCTGATCGACGAGCGCCCGGAAGAAGTGACCGAAATGCAGCGCACCGTGCGCGGCGAGGTCATTTCCTCGACCTTCGACGAGCCGGCCGCGCGCCACGTGCAGGTCGCCGAAATGGTGATCGAGCGCGCCAAGCGCCTAGTCGAACACAAGAAGGACGTGGTGATCCTGCTCGACTCGATCACCCGCTTGGCCCGCGCCTACAACAACGTGGTGCCGTCCTCCGGCAAGGTGCTCAGCGGCGGCGTCGACGCCAACGCCCTGCACCGCCCGAAGCGCTTCTTCGGCGCGGCGCGCAACGTCGAGGAAGGCGGCTCGCTGACCATCATCGCCACCGCGCTGGTCGAGACCGGCAGCAAGATGGACGAGGTGATCTACGAAGAGTTCAAGGGCACCGGCAACAGCGAAGTGCACCTGAACCGCCGTATCGCCGAGAAGCGCGTGTACCCGGCCATCGACATCAACCGCTCCGGCACCCGTCGCGAGGACCTGCTGATCGAGCCGGAACTGCTGCAGAAGATCTGGATTCTGCGCAAGCTGCTGCATCCGATGGACGAGATCGCGGCGATGGAATTCCTGCTGGACAAGATGAAGAACACCAAGTCCAACGACGAGTTCTTCGGTTCGATGAAGCGCTGAGTCCAGCGCCGGTTCGACCGCAACGCCCCGCTTCGGCGGGGCGTTCGCGTTTGTGGCGGCGGCACTGTGTTGCAGTGTCTTGCTGGCGTCGGGTCCGACGGTCTTTCGACGTGGGCGCGGGTGAGATGGGCGGCATTCGCCCCGCCGCGTCCGCCGCCATGCACACCACTGCCACGACCGCCGTCAGCAAGGTCGCCCCGGTCACCCTCGGCTTCTGGGTGATGAAGATCTGCGCCACCACCCTCGGCGAGACCGGCGGCGATCTGCTGTCGATGACCCTGGACGTCGGCTATGCGCTGAGCAGCGTGCTGCTGCTCGCGGTCTTCCTGGTTTCGCTGTGGGCGCAGTTGCGCGCGCGGCGGTTCCAGCCGTGGCGGTACTGGTGGGTGATCCTGACCACCAGCACCGCCGGCACCACGCTGTCGGACTACATGGACCGCAGCCTGGGCCTGGGCTACGCGCAGGGCGCGCTGCTGCTGGTGAGCCTGCTGGTCGCGGTACTGGCGACGTGGTGGCTGTGCGAACGCAGCCTGTCGGTCGAGCGGATCGGCAGCGGCCGTGCCGAGGTCTTCTACTGGCTGGCGATCCTGGTCTCCAACACCCTGGGCACCGCGCTGGGCGATTACCTGGCCGACAGTTCGGGACTGGGCTTCGCTGGCGGCGCGCTGCTGATCGCGGCGCTGCTGGCGGCGATCGCGCTGGCCTACGCGTTCACCCGGGTCTCGCGCACGGCGCTGTTCTGGGCGGCGTTCGTGCTGACCCGCCCGTTCGGCGCCACCCTCGGCGATCTGCTCAGCAAGCCGGCCGGCAAGGGTGGCCTGGACCTGGGTACGGTCGGTGCGTCGCTGCTGTTGGCCGCGCTGTTGCTGGCGGTGCTGGTCGTCTCGACGCGACGCCGCGACGACGAACGCCGCGCGGCGCGTTAACGTTGGCGGGTGGTCTACGCGGGGCAGCCCGGCCTGTAGGACCGGGCGAACACCGTCGCCGATCAACCACCCTGCAGCGGCGTCAGCAGGCGCGGGCCGCCATTGCCGGCCATGTACACGCCGCCGGCCGGCAGCAGGTCCGGCGAGAAGCCGGCAGCATCCTCCTCGGCACTCCACGGCGCGCGCTGGCGCGGGCCAGGCACGTAGCTCATCCAGCGGCCGTAAGCCGACGGCGCACCCTGGCGGGGCTGGTCGAGCAGCGCGTAATCGACTGGCACGCGCACGTTCCAGTACGGCGCATCCACGTGCTTGCCTTCGCTCGGCGGGCGGAAGGTCCACTTGCGCGCCGCGCCGAGCGCGCTCTTGCCCAGCACCTCGCGCAGTTGCTGCATCTGTTGCTCGGACGCCACCACGCGCAGATTGACCTGCTCGACAACGGCATCGGCCACGCGGCCATCTCGGCCCACCTTGAGCACCAGATACGCCGAGCCCGCGGCACCGACGCTGTAGGCGGCTTGCGGATAGGCCGGCGGCTTCATCTGAATCGCGGTCACCACGCTGTGATCGCTCGGATCGTAGCGGGTGAAGTCGGCACTGCGGATCTCGATCTGATAGTCGTCGCCTTGCAGGCGTTTGGCGACCAGGCGCAGGGTCATCGGCGCGCGCGCCGGCACCGGCTTGCCATCGCGCATGCCCGGCTCGAACTTCCACTGCATCACGCTGTTGCGGACGAAGCCAACCACACCCTCGGGCAGGCGTTCCTGCTGGTCCAGCGCCAGCGCCGACACCGTGCCGCTGGGCTCGATGTCGATCGTGCCGCTCACCAGCATGCTGCTCTCGATCTGCTTGCGCACCGCGCCGGGGCCGACCCCGTCTGCGGCGACGGCGGTAAACGCCAGCAGCAGCGACAGCACGGCGCTCCAGCGCCACCACGAACGGAGGGATCGACGGTGCATCCGCATTCCTTTGCCTGAGATGAGGCGCCGATTACACCGCACTGGCGGCCCACCGGCAACTCAGGCCAGGCGCAGCGCGTCCGGGTAAGGCGACGCGTCCGGATAGTCGTCCTCGCGCAGCCGCGCCTGCAGGTCGCGCCACCACTGCGGATCGAACAGCTCGCCGTGTACGTGGCGCACCGCCTCCAATGATGCGGCGGGCAGGCCCATGAACATCGCGAAGCGCTCGGGGAATACGTCGCGCGGGGCGACGTGGAACCAGGGTTCGGCGGACATCGCCTCTTCCTCGTTGCGCGGCTGCGGCCAGTCGCGGAAATTGCAGTCGGTGACCAGGCACAGTTCGTCGTAGTCGTAGAACACCGCCCTGCCCTGCCGCGACACGCCGAAGTTCTTCAGCAGCATGTCGCCGGGGAAGATGTTGTTGCGTGCCATGTCCTTGATCGCCTGCGCGTAGTCCAGCGCGGCCTCGCGCGCAGCCTCGGCGCCCTGCTCGCGCAGGTACAGGTTCAACGGGCGCAGGCGCCGCTGCACGTAGCACAGCTCGACGATCAGGTCGTCGCCGTCCTCGCGCAGGCTGCGCGCGCAGCCCTCCATCAACTCTTTCAGCAGCGCCGGCGCGAAACGCGCGCGCGGGAAGCGCAGCGAGCGGTACGGCTGGGCGTCGAGCAGGCGGCCGACGCGATCGAGGTTGAACACCAGCGCGTACTTCTCCTCCACTTCTTCGCGGCTCATGGTCTTCGGATAGGCGAAGCGGTCGCGGATCAGCTTGAACACCAGCGGGTAGCTGGGCAGGGTGAACACCGCCATGACCATGCCCGGCGTGCCCTCGGCATGCACCAGTTGTTCGTTGGGATGTGCCTGGAAGTGGCGGAAGAAGGTGCGGAAGCGCTCGGTCTTGCCCTGCTTGGCGCGGCCGAGCATGGTGTACAGCTCGTCGATCGGCTTGTGCGGCAGCAGGCTGCGCAGGAACACCACCGCATCGCCGACGGTGGACAGGTCGGCCTGGAAATAGCTGCGCGAGATGCCGAACAGCTGCGCCACGTCGTTGCGCTTGGTCAGCACCGCTTCGGCGCGCAGGCCCTGTTCGTCGTTGACCAGCGCGATCACGCACGGCGAGAAACGATGCTCGCCGAACACGCGGCCGATCAGGTAGGCGCGGCGCTCGCGGTAGAACACCGTCTCCAGCAGTTCGATGCCGCGCACCGGGTTCTCGCCCCAGTGGGCGAGGTCGTCCTGCAGCCGCACCGCGATGGCCGCCGCACAACGCGTGCGGTGCGCGTACGGCACATCGAACCGGTAGTCGCCGAGCACACGCACGAACGCATCCACCGGCCGCGCCTCGGACACCACGTAGTTGTGCCGCGCCACCGGGTGGGTGATGGCGTCGGTGGGCTCGATGTCCAGCGCCACGAACTCGATCTGCGCGTCCACGCCCTGGGTACGGAAGAAGCGCCGGGTCAGGGTGTTGTAGAAGGTCTTGTACAGCTCCTGGTCGATCAGCGCGGCGATCAGCTCGGCGTAGTGGTCGCGCGCGCGGATCCACAGCGCGCGGTCGTGCGCCTGGCCCAGGAGCACGGCGCGCAGGCGCAGCATGCACTCGGCGATGCACTGGTCGTACAGGGCGATGCGTTCGATCGCATCCTCGCGCGCCGCGCTCCAGTCGCGCGCCTCGAAGCGCTGGCGCGCACGCGAAGAGATCTGCGCGAAGCGCGCGTGGTAGTCCTCGAACGCCTCGAAGACGATGCGACCGATGACCAGGGCACGGCGTTCGGACGGCAGCGGCAGCGGCGTGGAGGGCATGCCCGCAGTGTACCCAGGTGGCGGCGTCACGCGAGCGTCGGGCACCGTGCCACGCGCCGCCTCGTGGGCACATCCAGCGGCCTGCTTCGCCAGGATCGAGCCGAACGCAGGTCGGCCGTAGGAGCGGCTTCAGCCGCGACAGGGCGTTCCCAGTAAGGCCTGTCGCGGCTGAAGCCGCTCCTACCGGACGCTTCCTGTGGCGGAAACGCAAAGGGCCGCCCCGAGGGGCGGCCCTTGCGTCACATCCAGTTCGGGCGATCAGGCGTTCAACGTCGCCAGGGCGTCGTTGAGGGTCTTGCTCGGCCGCATCGCCTTGCTCACCAGGTCCAGGTTCGGGCGGTAGTAGCCCTGGATGTCGACCGGCTGGCCCTGCACGCCGTTGAGCTCGGCGACGATGGTCGCTTCCTGCTCGGTCAGCTGCTTGGCCAGCGGGGCGAAGCGCGCCTTCAGCGTGGCGTCCTCGTCCTGCGCGGCCAGCGCCTGCGCCCAGTACATGGCGAGGTAGAAGTGGCTGCCGCGGTTGTCCAGCCCGCCGACCTTGCGCGAGGGCGACTTGTCGTTGTCCAGGAACTGGCCGTTGGCCTGGTCCAGGGTGCGCGCCAGCACGCCGATGGCGGCGTTGTGGTGGCGCTGGCCCAGGTGCTCCAGCGACGCGGCCAGGGCCAGGAACTCGCCCAGCGAATCCCAGCGCAGGTAGTTCTCTTCGACGAACTGCTGCACGTGCTTGGGCGCCGAACCGCCGGCACCGGTCTCGAACAGGCCGCCGCCGGCCATCAGCGGCACGATCGACAGCATCTTGGCGCTGGTGCCCAGCTCCATGATCGGGAACAGGTCGGTGAGGTAGTCACGCAGCACGTTGCCGGTGACCGAGATGGTGTCCTCGCCCTTGCGGATGCGCTGCAGCGAGAACGCGGTGGCTTCCACCGGCGGCAGGATGCGGATGTCCAGGCCAGTGAGGTCGTGATCCTGCAGGTAGCGCTCGACCTTCTGGATCATCAGCGCATCGTGGGCGCGCTGCGGATCCAGCCAGAACACCGCCGGGGTGGCGCTCAGGCGCGCGCGCTCGACCGCCAGCTTGACCCAGTCCTGGATCGGCGCGTCCTTGGTCTGGCACATGCGCCAGATGTCGCCGGCTTCCACCGCATGCTCCAGCAGCACCGTGCCGCCGGCGTCGGTGACGCGCACCGTGCCGTCGACCGGGATCTGGAAGGTCTTGTCGTGCGAACCGTATTCCTCGGCCTTCTGCGCCATCAGGCCGACGTTGGGCACGCTGCCCATGGTCGCCGGGTCGAACGCGCCGTGCAGCTTGCAGTCCTCGATCACCGCCTGGTACACGCCGGCGTAGCAGCGGTCCGGGATCACCGCCTTGGTGTCCTGCAGCTTGCCTTCGGCGTTCCACATCTTGCCGGAGTCGCGGATCATCGCCGGCATCGACGCATCGACGATCACGTCGCTGGGCACGTGCAGGTTGGTGATGCCCTTGTCGGAGTTGACCATCGCCAGGCCCGGACGCTGCGCGTACAGCGCCTGTAGGTCGGCCTCGATCGCAGTGCGCTGCGCTTCGGGCAAGCTGGCGATGCGCGCGTACAGGTCGCCGATGCCGTTGTTGGCATCGAAGCCCACCTGCTTGAGCGTGGCGGCGTGCTTGTCCAGCACGTCGCGGTAGAACGCCTCGACCACCACACCGAACATGATCGGGTCGGAGACCTTCATCATGGTCGCCTTCAGGTGCAGCGAGAACAGCACGCCCTGCTGCTGGGCATCGGCGATCTGCGCCTGCACGAAGGCGGCCAGCGCGCGCTTGCTCATCACCGCCGCGTCGATCAACTCGCCGGCCTGCACCGCAGTCTTTTCCTTCAGCACCGACACCGTGCCGTCCTTGCCGACCAGTTCGATCTTGACGCTGCCGGCCTGCTCGATCAGCGCCGAACGCTCACTGCCGTAGAAATCGCCGGCGTCCATGTGCGCCACGTGCGACTTGGACTCGGCGCTCCATGCGCCCATGCGGTGCGGGTGCTTGCGCGCGTAGTTCTTCACCGAGGCCGGCGCACGGCGATCGGAATTGCCCTCGCGCAGCACCGGATTGACCGCACTGCCCTTGACCTTGTCGTAGCGCGCCTTGGCCTCCTTCTCCTTCTCGTCCTTCGGCTCGTCCACGTAGTCCGGCAGCGCATAACCCTGCTGCTGCAGTTCCTTGATCGCGGCCTTGAGCTGCGGCACCGAGGCGCTGATGTTGGGCAGCTTGATGATGTTGGCTTCCGGCGTGGTCGCCAGCTGGCCCAGCTCGGCGAGGTCGTCGGCGATGCGCTGGTCTTCGCGCAGATATTCGGGGAACTGCGAAATCAGGCGGCCGGCCAGCGAAATGTCGCGGGTCTCCACGGCGATGCCGGCGGTGCCGGCGAACGCGGCGACGATCGGCAGCAGCGACTGCGTCGCCAGGTACGGGGCTTCATCGGTGAGCGTGTACAGGATCTTGGGCGTATTCGACATGACGCGACGGATGACCTCTGGCAGGGGGAAATAGGCAGCACCGACAGTACGGCGGCGTATGTTTTCTTGTAGGTTTCGCGATGCCGCCAACCGCCGGACATCGGCCGTCCATTGTCGCGTGTCTGCCGGCTGCGGGCAAAGCGCGGGGGTTCGTCGTCCATTCGCGCTGCAATGGCACCGAGCGCCGATACCCGCAGCGCCAGAACGGAAAACGCCGGGCAATGCCCGGCGTCGCGACCGTATGCCACCACGGCATCCCGCTCAATACGCGCCGTCGAACGCAAAGATCGGCGTGCGCTGGCGCCACGCGCCCGCGGTGAAATCCGGGAAGGCCACGGTCTGGAAGCCGCCGGCGATCGACTGTTCGGAGAGCGGGGTGATCGCGCTCCAGGTCACGGCGTCGTAGATGTCGATCGGCATCGGTGCCCTCGCCTTCAGTGCTTCGACAAAGGCATGGATGACGAACCAGTCCATGCCGCCGTGGCCGGCGCCAGCGGCGGTGGCGGCGTAGCGCGTCCACAGCGGGTGTTCGTATTGGTCCTGGTAGGGCTTGAACGCTTCCCATTGGTGCGGTGGGCTGCGGCCCTCGAGATGGATCGATTGGTTGAGGTCCATCCACAGGCCCTTGGTGCCCTGCACGCGGAACCCCATCGAGTAGGGACGCGGCAGCGAGGTGTCGTGCTGCAGCAGGATGGTCTCGCCGTTGGCGCAGGCCAGGGTGGTGGTGACGACATCGCCCAGCTTGAACGCCACCTTCGTGCTGGGATGGGTGCTGCCGCCGCTCTTGGCCACGGTGTAGTCGTGCAGGCCGCGGGCCTTGCTGGCGAAGGCGTTGAGGTGGGTGAAGCGGTTGCCGCGATTGATGCCGGCGTACATCGCGCACGGGCCGATGCCGTGGCTGGGGTACAGCTCGCCGTTACGCTGCACCGAATGCGCGGTGCGCCAGCGCGCTTCGCTCCAGCCCTTGGCACCGAACTCCACGCCGCTGTCGTAGGGCTGGTCCGGGTCGCCGGAGTTGAACTTCACCCCACGCAAGTCGTGCTGGTAACCGGCTTGCAGGTGCACCAGTTCGCCGAATAGGCCCTGCCGCACCATCTGCAGCGCGGCCATCACGTCGCGGCGGTAGCAGACGTTCTCCAGCAGCATGTACGGGGTGCCGGTGGCAAGCTGGGCGTTGAGCACGTCCCAGTGATCCTGCAGGGTGATGCCGGCCACCACTTCGCAGCCGACCGCCACGCCGGCCTGCATCGCCGCGATCGCCATCGGCGCATGCCACTCCCAGGGCGTGGCCACGATCACGCCATCCAGGCCTTTGTGCGCCAGCACGCGCTTCCATGCATTGGCGTCGCGGTCCTGGCCGTAGGCGGTGGGTGCGGGCTTGCCGGCCTTGGCGACCATGGCCATGGCGCGGTCGAGCATGATCGGCTCGACGTCGCACAGGGCGACCAGGTCCACGTCGTCGCGGCGCAGCAGTTCGGTCAGCAGTACCTGGCCGCGCATGCCGGTGCCGATCATGGCCAGGCGCAGGGTGCGCTTGCGCGCCCAGGCCGGTGTCTGCGGCAGCAGGCTGCTGGCGGCGATGGCAGCGCCGGCGGCCATGAAGTCGCGTCGTTTCATGCGGTGTGGTCTCCTCTTGGAGGCGCGCCGGCGTCGGCCGGCACGCATGCTGCTGCAGGTGCGCTCACTTGAAGCGGTAGCCGATGGTCACGCTGTAGCCGCGGCCGAAGATGGTGGCGTAGTCGCTGGAATCGCCCAGGAAGCTGTTCGGATCGTAGAACGGCAGGCGGTCGAACAGGTTCTTGACGGTGAAGCTCAGGTTCCAGGCGTCGTCCGGGCGCCAGGTGACGCTGAGGTTGGCGGTCCACCACGACGGCGCGCCATCGCACTTGCTCGGCTGCAGCTTGAGGTAGCCGGCGGTACAGGTCTGCGGGTTGTTGTCCTCGGCATCGATCCGGTCGGTGGCCCACTTGGTGCCGCCGACGTAGTTGACGAACATGCTGGTGGTGACCTGCCGGTAGGTCCAGTCGGCGTTGAGCGTGGCGCGCAGGCGCGGGTTGTTGTAGTAGCCGACCACGTCGCCGTAGTACCAGCCGCTGTCCTGGTCCATGTAGAAGCGGTTGCGGTTGGCGATGGTGGCGGCCAGGCCGATGTTCAGCCCGCCCCACCGGCCGAGAGAGAAGCGGCTGCGCGCGTCGATGTCGAAGCCGTCGACCAGGGTCTTGCCGCGGTTGCGGTACTGGCCGACCACACTGGCGACATTGCCCACGCTGTAGCCCGGCAGCGTGCCCGGGCAGGCCACGCCGCTGGCCGGATCGGCGCACATCGCCGCCAACTGCGCGAGGTTGGCGCGGTCGCTGTCGCTGATCGGCGAGCGGGTCATGGCGGTGATGTCGCCGGCGCGGCGGTAGTCCGGGACGACGATCTCGTTGTCGCGGTAGATGAACCAGTAGTCGGCCGAGACCGACAGCCAGTTGGCCGGCTCGTAGACGAAGCCGAGCGTGGCGATCTTGGCCTTCTCCGGCTTCAGGTCCGGGTTCGGCTGGGTCATGCGCGCCACGGTGCGGCTGCAGTCGGCATTGAGCAGGCTCTTGCCCAAGTCCACGTCGCCGCTGCGGCGCGACTGCAGCAGCAGGTTGGCGATGGCGTTGGTCTCGCCGCAGCGCACCTCGTCGCGGTAGCCGCCCAGCTGCGCATAGACGCCGCCGCTGCCGGACTCGGCCAGGCTCGGCGCACGGAAGCCGGTGGAATAGGTGCCGCGCAGCAGCAGTTGCTCGAAGGCCTGGTACTTGAAGCCGACCTTGGGCGCGAGGTTGGTGCTGAAGTTCGGGTACTTGTCGGCGCGCAACGCGGCGTCGAGTTCCAGCTTGTCGGTGATCGGCGCGACGGTCTCGGCGAACAACGCATAGGTGTTGCGCTTGCCGTCGAACCAGGAGCCGCCCTGCTGGGTGATCAGGCCGTTGGCCGCGTCCGGGTTGCCCGGGGTGTAGAAGGTCTCGCGGCTGGCGTTGAAGCCGAACGCGGCGCGCATCTCGCCGGCCGGCAACTGGAACAGCAGGCCTTCGATCTTGCCGTCGAGGGTGTGCAGGCGCGTCCACGATTCGATGTCGAAGGTGGGGAAGGCCTCGCGGATCAGCGCGGCGTTGGCGGCGCTGATCTCGCCGAACCTGTACGCCGGGTGGTCGGAGATGATCACCCGGCCGGTGCCCGGGTCGATGGTGAACGGGCCGAACGCCTTCTCGAAGCCTTTCACGTTGACGTTGACGGTCTGGTAGGTGACCGAATGGGTACCGGCGGTGGCGAAGGCGGTTTCCCAGTTCCAGTCGCCGAGGCTGCCACGCGCGCCGCCGAGCACGCGGTAGCTCTGGTCGGTGTTGCGCTGGCCGAAGTAGTCGGGGCCGGCGTCCTGCAGCAGGTACTGCAGGCCGACCACGCCACCCATCATCGCCTTCAACTGCGGGCTGGCATGGTTGTACTCGTTGTTGGGCCCGAGGAACGGATACAGGAACTGGTTGACGGTGTTGCCGGTGTTGCGCGAGAACCAGCTGGTGGGGTTGCCGGTGGTGGTGTTGAACGCGCGCGGGGTGCCGCCGTTGGCGCGCAGGTCGATGTCGGTGTAGGTGGCCTCGGCGAACAGTTCGGTGCTGGCGCCGACCAGGAAGGTGCCGTTGAGGTAGGCGGTGTTGCGCTCGGACTTGGCGCCGGCGTCGATCTCGTTGTTCAACCAGGTTTCCCACACGCAGCGCGGGCCGGCGGCCTCGCTGGTCAGGACGTTCTGGCAGCCCGGTGCGGCTTCCTGCACGCGGCGCCCGGTGACCGGGTCGAAGGCGAAGTAGCTGCCCGGATTGAACTGGCCCGGCTTGCTGCCCACGCCCAGGCGCAGGTTGGTCAGGTAGTTGGGATTGTTGACGTAGTACTGCGCCGGGCGCTTGTCGTAGAAGTCGCGCAGCGGGATCGCGTCGCGCCGGTACACGTTGACCGCGCCATAGACGTTGAAGCGGTTCTCTGTGAGGTCGCCGAAGCCGGCGGTGATGCTGGCCTGGTGTTCGCCGTAGGACTCGATGCGGGTGGAGGTGTCGTTGCTGAAATTGATCTCCGCGCCCTGGAAGTTGCGCTTGGTGATCACGTTGATGACGCCGGCCACCGCGTCGGTGCCGTACACCGCCGAGGCGCCGTCGGTCATCACTTCCATGCGTTCGATCGCCGCGGCCGGGATCGCATCGATGTTGACGAACTGGGTCTGGAAGCCGGCCGGCGCGCCGTAGTACGACAGGCGGCGGCCGTTCAACAGCACCAGCGTGCCCTGCGCGCCGAGGCCGCGCAGATTGGCCTGCGAGGCGCCATCGGAACCGGTGAACAGCGAGCGCGCGTCCTGTTGCGCCGGCCGCGCCGCCGGCAGGTTGTCGAGCACCTGCAGCAACGTGCGCGCACCCATCGCCTGGATGTCCTGCTTGCTGATCACCTGCACCGGCGAGGCGGTCTCCACGTCGGTGCGGCGGATGTTGGAGCCGGTGACCTCGACCCGGGCCAGGTCGGTGGCGGCCTGACTGTCCTGCGCGGCGGCGGGTTGCAGGGCGGCGAGCAGGACACCGGCGATGGCCAGGGTCAACGGAGCGAGCGGGCGACAGCGGGGATGGCGGTGACGGGCGGGCAACATCGGGGTTCTCTCCTGGCAGGGTGCGGCGCGAACGCGGAATCGGCGGGCAAAGCGCTCCCGGGCCACGGCCAGGCGGCCGCAGTCGGGAAAGGCGGGGAGGAGCGGTGTTACGGGGCGGTCATGGGGCGACGAAGCTGGCGGTGTCGCCCTCCTGACCGATCAGTACGGCGTTGGCCCAATTGGCGCAGACCTGGGCAGGCTGCGGACCCTGCGCGCCGAGCGTGCGCAGGCTCAGCGTGGACAGGCCGCGGATGTCCAGTTCCGGCTTGACCACGCCCGGCGCGCTGACCAGGCCGCTGTCGTAGAGCAGGCGGCCATCGCCCCAGACCTGGAACTGCAGGCCGCCGGCGCTGCGGCAGGCGTCGTCGATGCCCAGGTCGGCGCGCAGCAGGCGCCAGTCGCCGTGCAGGCGCAGGTCGAGGCGGCTGTCGGCGCCCACGCCCAGGCCGCGGCGGAACTGCAGGCCGTTCATGCGCATGCCGGCATCGCCGCGCAAGGCCTGGTCGGCGCGCACGCGACCGGCCAGCGCCGCCGGCAGCGCCAGCTCGGACAAGTAACGCTGCTGCGCCGGCCGCTCCGGCGCCGGGTGCTCGAGGATGTGGAAGGTGGACAGCGCGATCGGGCCGACGTCGCGCGGCTGCAGCGCATCGAAGGCGCGCGGCCGGCGCTGCGCGGCGACAACCATCGGGTCGTTGCTGTCGGCGCCGTCGCCCTCGGGGTTCTGCACGCTCAGCACGCGGAAACGCAGCAGGCGGCCGGCGTGCGCCGGGAAGTCGATGCGCTGCACGCCCTCCTGCAGGCGCAGGTGACCGCGCGCCACCGGCTCGCCCCACTCGCCGTTGCTGTCGCCCAGGTAGACCTCGTAGTCGCGCACCTGGCCGTGCTTCCAGTTCTTGTCGTTGCGCGGCGCCAGCTCGATGCCGTCGATCATCTTGCGCTCGCCGAAACCGATCACCCATTCGTGCGCGCCGGTGCGCACGGCCTGGTTGCGCACGCTGCGGAACCAGGTGCCCGGGTCGTCGTCGAAGGCGTTCTCCAGCGGGTGCCCGGGCTCTTCGGCCGGGCGGTTGACCACCAGCAGGCTGTCGGCGGGCAGCGCGCGGCCCAGCTCCGGCGCCGGCGGATAGGCGTCGTCGGCCGCAGCGGCGGCGACCGGGAAGTCCAGCCGCAGTTGCAACGGCTGGCGGATGTCCTGCACGGCGGTGCGCACGTGCACGGTGCCGCGGCGCTCCTTGGGGTCGAAGTACCAGCCTTCGCTGGCCTGGGCGAAGGCCGCGGCGTCGGCAACCGTCGGCAGTGCGCGTTCGCCGACCTGCACCGACCGCGGCGCCTGCCGCGCGAGCACGCGCAAGGCATAGCGGCGCTGCGGCAGCTGTCCGGCGTAGCGGCCCTGCACCGGATCGATCCATACCTGCACCGGACCGCTGCCCTGCGCCGGTGCCTGCATGCGCACCACCTGCGTGCTGGACTCGCCCTGCTGGTAACGGCGGGTGTTGCCGTCGTCCTCGTACAGCGTGTACTGCGACGTCCCCTGCGGATACAGGTCGAAGGTCACCTCGTCCAGCGGCTTCTCGCCGTCGTACAGCATCGCCGGGTACATCGGCAGGATCGCGCCGGCACGCACGAACAGCGGCAGCGTGGCCAGGTCGACCTGGCGATCAAGTTGGCGGCCGTCGGCGCCGGCCTGCACGCGGCGGCCGTCCCAGTAGTCGATCCAGCCGCCGGCCGGCAGATGGATGTCGCGCCGCCAGCCGCGGCTGGCCGCCTGGCTGCGGTACACCGGCGCCACCAGCAGGTCGCGGCCGAGCAGGAACTGGTTCTTGTAGGTCTCGTCCTGTGCGTGCGGATCGCGTGGGTCCTCCCACATCAGCCCGCGCACCGGCGGCGCGCCGGTCTGCGCGGCATCGTGCACCAGGCCGTACATGTACGGGGTCAGGCGCATTTTCAGCTTGAGGTAATCGCGGTTGATGCTGCGGTACGGCTCGTCGTACCACCACGGATGCTTGCGCGCGTTCGACGACCAGCCGCTCATGCCCATCAGTACCGGGGTGAAGGCCTTCCACTGCAGGTCGCGGGTGAAGGTCTCGGCGCTGCCGCCGAAGATCGCATCGACATCGCCGGCGGCGTAGGCCATGCCCGACAGGCCGGAGCCGATCAGGGTCGGCACGTGCCAGCGGATGTAGTCCCAGCTGCTGCTCTGGTCGCCGGTCCAGGCCACCGCGTAGCGCTGGATGCCGGCCCAGCCCATCACCGTCCACAGAAACGGGCGCGCATCGGAGTTGGCGAGGATGCCGTCGTAGGCCTGGTGGTTGGCGTCCATCGCGAACTGGTAGCCCTTACCGGTCCAGGCCACGTCCAGCTTCTGCACGCGGCTGCCGGCCTTGCCGACTTCCCAGGCGATCTTGTCCACGCCGTTCTCGGTCCACAGGCCGGTGCGGAAGCCATAGCGGGCCAGGCCCTGCACGGTCTCCGGCAGCTTGGTGTAGCCGCAGCCGTAGCCGTCGTTGGGCAGGATCCAGCCGCCGGGCATGTCGTGCTCGCGGTACTGCCGCGCCACGCTGTCGACCACGTCCGGGGTGGTGCCGGTGGGGCCGTCATGCCAGCCGTCGGGCACAGTGCCGGGCTTCCTGGCGTTGTCGCCGTCGTTGTAGCAATCGGCATCGCCGTAGGACAGCGACCAGCGCGCCAGCATGCTCGGGCGGCCGGTCAGCCGGGTATAGCGCTCGATCAGGGCCGGCAGGTCGGCGCCGACGAAGTAGTAGGCGTCGAAGCGGTCTTCGCGGTGCAGCAGCGTGGCCTGGTCGGGCTGGCGCAGGTCGTAGCTGCCGTCGCTCCAGGTGTTGCGCAGCATGCCCCAGCCGCGGCTGCTGAGCAGCATCGGCGCCGGGCTCGGGCGATCGCCCTCCTCCCAGCCGCCGGAATACGACACCTCCAGCTCGCGACCCTTGAACTGGTAGCGCCCGTTCTGCTGGCCGCCGCCGTAATAGGCCTCGTCGGCCTGCGAGGACAGCACCTGCACGCTCTGCGCGGCATCCAGGTCCAGCGGCTGCAGTTCCTGCCACAGCGCGACCGCGCGACCCTGGTCCAGCCGCTCCAGGCGCAGCCGCAGCGGTTGCCGCTGCACGTGCAGCACCAGCGCGTCGGTACGCACGCGCAGCTCCTGCGCATCGTCTTCCAGTTGCGCCTGCACCGCGGCCTTGGGCTGCGGCAGCACGATCGGGGTGGCCTTGTCGCCGGCACCGGTGAGCGTGCCGTGGCGCCCGGCCTGCACGCGCACGATGTCGGCCGCCGGCAGTTCGATGCGCAGGCGCACGCCGCGGTCGGTCTGCAGGTCCCAGCCCTGCACGCCGTCGCGGCTGGCGCTGGCGGCGACCGTGCGCAGGTTGCCGACCGGTTCGGCCACGGCGCTGGCGGCTACCAGCAGCAGGGCCGGCAGCGCGATCGCCGGCAACAGCGGCGAACGACGAACGCGATTCTCCACACGACCCCCAAACCCGTTTCCCCGGGCGTTTCGAAAGCGTTGCACCGACTCTAGGCCAGGGATTTGAAAGATGTCAATAAATTGAAAGCAAAAAACAAGATTTATTTTGGATAATCGAAAGTTTAAGCCGCGCCATACTTTTCTTTTGCTAGGCGGAATTGGTCAAATCTCCTTTGCGACAGCACCATCATGCGATTTCTTTTGTTTCTGATGTGCTGTAGCCGGGCAAAAGCCCCATCAGACAAATACTTTCTTTTTTCTTTCGATGTTTGACATTTCGAAAGAAAAGCCGGATGGTGCGCTGGCCCAACAGGAACCACCGCATGGACCTCCTTCCGCTTTCCGATGCATCCGCCTGGCAGCGCCTGGGCGGGGCCGCTACCGCCCGCGAGATCGCCCAGCAGCCGGCGCTGTGGCGGACCCTGGCGCAGGACCTGGCGCAGGCCGGCGACCGCCTGCAGGCCTTCCTCGGCGACCGCCTCGCCGATCCGAACCAGCGCGTGCTGTTCACCGGCGCCGGCAGTTCCGGCTTCATCGCCGAGATGGTGGCCGACGCGATCAATGCGCAGTGGCCGGCCGAGGCGCGCGCGGTGCATACCACCAGCCTGCTGACCCATCCGGCGCTGTACCTGCAGCGCGCGCGGCCGACCCTGCTGGTGTCGTTCGGGCGCAGCGGCTCCAGCCCGGAAAGCGTGGCCGCGGTGGAGCGCGTGCGCAGCGACGTGGACGAGGCGCGCTTCCTCGACATCACCTGCAATGCCGATGGCGAACTGGCCCGCCGCGGCGCCGGCCGCGCCGACACCTGCACGCTGCTGATGCCGCCGGCAAGCTGCGACCGCGCCTTCGCCATGACCAGCAGCCTCACCTGCATGCTGCTGGCGGCGCTGAGCGTATTCGACCGCGCGCCGTGGGAAACGCGCAGCGCGCGCCTGCAGCGGCTGGCGGAGCTGGCCGACCACGGCCTGGCGCAGTGGGACGGCGCCGTGGCGGCGCTGGCGCAGCGCCCGTTCGCGCGGGTGATCTATCTTGGCAGCGGCCCGCTGGAAGCGCTGGCGCGCGAGGCCGCACTGAAGGTGCTGGAACTCACCGCCGGCCGCGTGCTGGCGCTGGCCAACACGCCGCTGGGCTTCCGCCACGGCCCCAAGTCCACGCTCGATCGCAGCACCCTGGTGGTGATGCTGCGCAGCGTGCAGCCGCTGGCGCGCCGCTACGAACAGGATCTGCTCGACGAACTGCGCCGCGATGGCGTGGCCGGCCAGGTGCTGGCGATCGGTCCGCATGCGGACATCGGTACCGGCGACGACCACACGCTCGCCGTCGCCGGCCTGGACGATCCGTGGCTGGGGCCGCTGTGGCTGGGCTTCGCGCAGTTGTTCGCGCTGCAGCGTTCGGCCGCGCTCGGCCTGACCCCGGACAACCCGTTCCCCGACGGCACCGTCAACCGCGTGGTCCAGGGCGTCACCATCCACCATGGCTGAGCCTGGCGCGCCCACCTGCTACGGCCTGGACGTCGGCGGCACCAAGATCGAACTGGTGGCCTGCGACGCCGCACTGCAGGTGCTGTGGCGTCACCGCGTGGCCACGCCGCAGGGCGATTACGCCGGCTTCCTGCAGGCGGTGGTGGCGCTGGTGGCCGAGGCCGATGCCGCGCTCGGCCGCCACGACAGCGCGCTCGGCATCGCCCTGCCCGGCGTGCGCGACCGCCGCAGCGGCCGCCAGTTGAGCGCGAACGTGCCGGCGCTAACCGGCCAGTGCGTGGCGCAGGACCTGCAGGCGCGGCTGCCGCGTCCGCTGCGCATCGGCAACGACCTGCAATGCTTCGCGCTGTCCGAGGCGCACGGCGGTGCCGCCGACGGCTATCCCAGCATGTTCGGCGCCATCCTCGGCACCGGCGCCGGCGGCGGCTTCTGCGTGCAGGGCCGCCTGCTCGCCGGCTGCAACGGCATCGCCGGCGAATGGGGCCACTGGAGCGTGCCCGGGCACCTGCTGCAGCGCCATCGCCTGCCGCTGCTCGCCTGCGGCTGCGGCCTGCAGGGCTGCGTGGAGCGCTACGTGTCCGGCAGCGGCGTCGCGGCGATCGCGCGCCATCTCGGCAGCGACGCCGCCGACGCCAGCGCGGTGATCGCCCTGGCCGAGGCCGGCGATGCGCGCGCGCAGCAGGCGCTGGATATCCACCGCGACCTGCTCGGCCACAGCCTGGCCGCCGTGGTGCTGGCGCTGGACCCGCACGTGATCGTGCTCGGCGGCGGGATGTCGCAATACCCGCCGCTGTACCGGCAACTGCCCGAGGCCATCGCCGCGCACCTGTTCGCCGGCGTGCAGGTGCCGCCGATCGTGCCGCCGCGCTTCGGCGATGCCGGCGGCGCCCGCGGCGCCGCGCTGCTGGCCTGCCATCCCGCCTATTCCTGAGCCGCCGGAGTGTCCATGTCGCCCTTGCAGACCCTGCTCGCCTCCCATCGCGCCGGCGCCAACGTCGGCCTGTACAGCGTCTGCTGCAGCAACGACCAGGTGCTGCGCGCGGCGATGCAGGTCGCGCTGGCCCACGACACGCTGCTGCTGGTGGAGGCCACCTCCAACCAGGTGGACCAGTTCGGCGGCTATACCGGCATGACCCCGGCGCAGTACCGCGATTACGTCGGCGCACTGGCCGAGACGGAAGGCTTTCCGCGCGCACGGCTGATCCTGGGCGGCGATCATCTCGGGCCGAATGCCTGGCAGAAGGGGCCGGCCGCCGAGGCCATGGCCCATGCACGCGTGCTGATCGCGCACTACGTCGCTGCGGGGTTCCACAAGATCCACCTGGACTGCAGCATGGCCTGCGCCGACGACCCGGTGCCGCTGCCCGATGCCATCGTCGCCGCCCGGTCGGCCGAACTGGCCGAGATCGCCGAGCGCACCGCTGCCGCACATGGGCTGCCACCACCGGTGTACGTGATCGGCACCGAGGTGCCGATTCCCGGCGGTGAAGCCTCGCTGGCCGGCGGCCTGCAGGTGACCACGCCGGCCGCGGCCGCGCAGACCCTGGCCATCCACCGGCAGGCCTTCGACACGCCGTCGCTGCGCGCGGCGTGGCAGCGGGTGATCGCGCTGGTGGTGCAGCCGGGCGTGGATTTCGACCACAGCAGCGTGCACGACTACGACCAGGCCGCGGCCGCTGCGCTGGCCGATTTCCTCGAGCAGCAGCCGCGCATCGTGTTCGAGGCGCACTCCACCGACTACCAGCGCGAGGACGCGCTGCACGCGCTGGTGCGCGACCACTTCGCCATCCTCAAGGTCGGCCCGGCCGCCACCTTCGCCTATCGCGAAGCGCTGTGCGCGCTGGCGGCGATCGAAGCCGAACTGCTCCCCGCGGCGCAGTGCTCGCAGCTGCCGCAGGTGCTGGACGCGGCGATGCTGGCGCAACCCGGATCCTGGCAGTCCTACTATCCGGGCGACGCGACCCAGCAACGCCTGCTGCGCCGCTATTCCTTCAGCGACCGCTGCCGCTACTACTGGGGCGCGCCGGCGGTGCGCGCGGCGGTGGAGACCTTGTTCGCCAACCTGGAAGCGCATGCGCCGCCGCCGGTGCTGCTCAGCCAGTTCCTGCCCGAGCAGTACCGCGCGGTGCGCGCAGGCCAGCTCGCCAATACCCCGGCGGCGCTGGTCCAGCACCGCATCGGCCTGTGCCTGGGCGAATACGCCCGCGCCTGCAGCGCCAACCGCGCCGGCGCGCGCGCCCCGCACGCCGAAGCGGCTGCCGGCGTCGCGGCGAACGGCTAATCTTGCCGGTCGCCCGCGAATCCGAGAATGGCCATGCGCAACACCCGCTCCCGCCGCCAGCAGATCCTGCAGTCACTGCTCGAACACGGCACGGTGCAGGTCGCCGACCTGGTGGACCGCTTCGGCGTGTCGGCGGTGACCATTCGCGCCGATCTCAACCATTTCGAGGCACAGGGCCTGGCCACCCGCACCCACGGCGGCGCCACGCTGGTGCGCACGCCGCCGCAGGAGCAGGACATCCACGAAAAGGACGCACTGAACCTGCCGCTGAAGGAATCGATCGGCGCCTGTGCCGCGCGCATGGTGCAGCCTGGCGCCAACATCATCATCGACTCCGGTTCGACCACGATGACCCTGGCCCGACATCTGCGCGGGCACCGCGACGTCACGGTGATGACCAACGGCCTCAACATCGCCTGGGAACTGGCCAACGCGCCGGGCATCAACGTGCTGCTCACCGGCGGCCAGTTGCGCCAGCAGTCGCTGTCGCTGCAGGGCAGCCAGGCCGAGGCCAGCCTCAACGCCTACGGTTTCGACACGCTGTTCCTGGGCGTGGACGGCCTGGACCTGCAGTTCGGCCTGACCACCCACGACGAGGCCGAAGCGCGGCTCAACCACCGCATGGTCGAGCGCGCGCGGCGCATCGTGGTGCTGACCGACGCCTCCAAGTTCGGCCGGGTCAGCCTGCACCGCATCGCCCGCCTGGACCAGATCCACGCCATCATCACCGACGCCGGCATCGACGAGGCCACCCGCGAGGGGCTGCAGCGGCTGGGCATCGAGGTGATCATCGCCGAGCCCGCGCCATGACCGATACGCGTTCCCTGCATGGCCGCCTGCTCACCCCGCTGGGCTGGCGCCGCGGCCACGTCCACTTCGACACCCACGTGCGCCGGCTGCAGGTGGACGACCACAGTGGCGGCGACGATCCGCAGCTGCCGCTGATCCTGCCGGGCTTCGTCGACCTGCACGTGCACGGCGCCGCCGGCGTGGACCTGATGCAGGGCGGCGACGCGGCACGGCGCATCGCCCGCACCCACCTGCGCTTCGGCACCACCACCCTGCTGGCGACCACCATGACCGCCGGCGTCGAGGAGATCGCGCACGCACTGCGCGGCGTCGCCGCGACCATGGCCGCGCCCGATGCCGACGCCGCCTGCATCGCCGGCGTGCACCTGGAAGGCCCCTTCATCAGCCCACAGCGGCTGGGCGCGCAGCCCGACCGCACGATCAAGGCCAGCCTCGCCCAGGTCCAGCAATGGCACGCGCTGGCGCCAATCCGGGTGCTGACCCTGGCACCCGAGATCGGTGCGCACACCGCGCTGATTCCGGCGCTGACCGCACTGGGCATCCGCGTGCAGCTCGGCCACAGCGCCGGCAGTTACGAGGACGGCGTGGCGGCGCTGCAGGCCGGCGCGTCCGGCTTCACCCACCTGTTCAACGGCATGACCGGCGTGGACCACTACCGCCCCGGCATTGCCGCCGCAGCGCTGGCGCATGCGCAGTACGCCGAGCTCATTCCCGATCTGCAGCATGTGCACCCCGGGGTCATCCGCCTGGCCGCGCGCGCCATCCCGCGGCTGTACGCGGTGACCGACGCCACCGCCGCCACCGGCATGCCCGATGGCGAATACGCACTGGGCGAGCAGCGCGTGCACAAGTGCGGCGGCTGCGTGCGCCTGGCCAGCGGCTCGCTGGCCGGCAGCGCACTGACCATGGACCAGGCCTTGCGCAACCTGGTGCAGGCGGGCCTGGAACTGGCCGATGCCGCGCAGCGCGTGTCCACGTTTCCGGCCGACTACCTGGGCCTGGGCGATCGCGGCCGCATCGCTCCCGACGCCCGCGCCGACCTGGTGGTGCTGGACAGCGACCTGCGCCTGCGGCAGGTGGTGGTCGGCGGGCGCCTGCTGGAGCTGCACGCGACGCATTGATCGCCGTGCGCGGCAGCGCGGTGCTGGCCAGCGGTGGTGCGCGCAGACGCCGCCGAGTGGACGGCAAGGCATCGTCCAGGACGTGCGTCGGGATGGAAGGGCGCCGCTGATCCGCCGGATGCAGCTTGCGCCTCCGTGGCAGGAGCGGCTGCAGCCGCGACGGGCGTTCCCGGTAAGGCCGGTCGCGGCTGAAGCCGCTCTTACGACGGTTTCCAGGCGATCGGAGCGTCCTGAAGCCCCCACATCTTCTTCCTCCACCACGTCGGCAGTGCTGCCGGAGCATCGGCTCGCGCATAAAAAAGGCGCAGCCTCGCGGCTGCGCCAGCGTGTCGCACGTGCCGGGAGAGAGGCGGCGCGTGCGACCCGTGACCCGGGCTCAGCCCTGGATCACTTCACCTCGAACGTCTGCGGCGTGCCCGCCGCCTGGCCGTTCACGGTGACCTCGGCCTTGTACTGGCCGGCCGGCCAGCCCTTGGGATTGGTGAACTCGAAGTTGGTGGTCTCGGCACCGCTGGTGTTGAGCGTTTCGGTGCGCTCGCCGGCGGTCTGGCCGTCCTGGAACACCAGCTTGGCGCCGACGTTGGCATTGGTGGCCGAGCCCTCGGTCTTCACCGACACGATGATCTTGTCCTTGCTGGCGAGCGTGGTCAGCGGCGCCACCGACTTGTCGGCCGCGGCGGTGTTGCCGACGGCGACTGCGGCGACGTTCACCGCATTGGCGCCAGCAGCAGCGGGCGCGGGCTGTTCTGCCGGCGCAGCCGCGGGACCCGGCATCTGCTCGGTCGGCGCGGACGACGTGGGATCGGGCGACACGGTCTGCTGTTGCTCCTGCTTCTTGCAGCCGGCCAGCGCCAACGCGCCGACCAGTGCGAGCATGAGGGGCGAAAACGAGGACATCGTGCGATTCTTCATCGGTAGAAGACTCCTGTCGGATTAACGAAGAGAGGCGGCAGCAGCGGCTCAGGCGCCGGCGGGCAACTTGAGCGTCTGGCCCGGATAGATCTTGTCGGGGTCGACCAGCACATCGCGGTTGGCCTCGAAGATACGCGTCCATGCATTGCCGTCGCCGTAATGCAGCTTGGCGATCTTGGACAGCGAATCGCCGGACTTGACCACATACACCTGCTGCACCTGTTCGGCGGTGCTGTCGACCTTGCTCTGCACGGCGGAGAAGTCCGGCTTCTGCACGACGTCGGCGGTGGTGTCCACCTTGGCCGTGACTGCCGAAAAATCGGCGCGCTTGTCGCTGTTCATCGCGTGGCTCCCTGCGTGATGGGACGCTGCCACGGTGTCACAGGATTTGTTAAAAAAGGATCGCGCGGCCGTGAACTGCGCCGCTGCGGTTCAGGCGCGTCGCAAGCCTTCCAACGCATCGAGACGTGTCGCTCGAAAGGTCGGCACCGTGCATGCCAGCGAGACCGCGAACACACGCCACCATCGCTCTGTAGCGCATCGTCCCGCCGACGACTGCGCGAACCGCGGTCTGCCGAAGAGAAGTTGACGACAGCGCTACCCTCAGGGCGCTCCTTGTGGGAGGGACTTCAGTCCCGACTGCAGCACTCCCGGCCGCGTCGATGATGTCGCGCGTCGCGGCGGATGGTGCAATCGCGATTTCGGAGGTGCCTACTGACGCAGATCGCGCAGGAAGCTCAGCGGTTCGGCCACATCCGCGGTCGCACGCCAGGGATTGATATCCAGGCCGCCGCGGCGGGTGTAACGCGCCTCCACCTGCAGCGACTGCGGGCGGCAGTGCGTCATCAGGTCGTGGAAGATGCGCTCGACGCATTGCTCGTGGAAGCCGGCGTGCTCGCGGAAACTGATCAGGTAGCGCAGCAGGCCTTCGCGGTCGATGCGGCCGCCGCGGTAGCGCAGGTGCAGCGAGGCCCAGTCCGGCTGGCCGGTGACCGGGCAGTTGGACTTGAGCAATTCACTGGTCAGGGTCTCTTCGACCACCTCGCCGTCGGCGGCGGACAGAAAGTCCGGACGCGGCGGACCGTAGCAGTCGATGGCGATGTCCAGCGCATCCAGCGACTCGCCTTCGCCCAGCGTGTCCATCGGCGGCAGGCCGAATTCCATCGCCACGTCGGCACCGGCGCGTGCCGACAGGTCGGTGACGATGCAGCTGCGCAGCGCTTCGGCGCTGTTGAAGCGCATCGCGTTGAGCGAGTTGAGATAGAGCTTGAGCGACTTGGATTCGATCAGGTTCGGCGAGGCGCACGGCACCTGCAGGGTCGCCGTGGCGACGCAGGGCTTGCCTTGCGCATCGAGCCAGCTCAGTTCATAGGCGTGCCAGCGGTCCACGCCGAAGAACGGCAGCGCCGCGGGATCGAGGCCGATCTCGGTGCGCGCCGCGGCGCGCGGGATGGGAAACAGCAGCGCGGGGTCGTACTGCGACGGATAGGCGACCTCGCGGCCGAGGCTGGAATCCTGGGGGGTGTTCATGCGGTGCAGTGTAGCGGGCGGGTTCTGGCTGGCAGGTGTATGGGGCGGGGATTCGGGAGTTGGAATTCGGGATTGTCAGGAGCGCATCGCGCTGCTTGCGTCGATGCGCCTGCGTCGATTCAGGGCTTCGTGCGTCGCGACTGAAGTCGCTCCCACAGTGGGCGATCGAGCACCGCATGGCGTAGGAGCGGCTTCAGCCGCGACCGACTTCCCGGTAACGCCCGTCGCGGCTGAAGCCGCTCCTACGGCCGTCAATCGGGCCGGACCTATGACGATTCAGCCCGCGCCGCCGCACCCACGCTCTTGCCAATCCCCAATCCCGAATCCCCAATCACTGCTTCAAGTAATCCAACGTCACCTCCAGCATCGCGCGCAGCCCGACATCAAGGGCGGTTTCGTCGAGCAGGAACTGCGGCGAGTGGTTGCTGGGCGCGGTCGCCGGGTCGATGCCGGGGCCGGTGGCGCCGACGAAGAAGAACATCGAGGGCACCTGCTGCGCGTAGAACGAGAAATCCTCCGCGCCCATTTGCAGCGGCGGTTCGTAGACATTGCCGGCACCGACCACGGCCTGCAGGCTGGGCAGCATGCGCGCGGTCAGCGCCTGGTCGTTGACCGTGGCCGGGTTGCCGTCCTGGTCGGGCACGTGCGCCTCGGCCTTGGCGCCGTGCGCGGCGGCGGTGTGCTCGGCCACGGTCTTGAGGTCGGCGAAGATCTGCTGGCGCATGCCCTCGTCGAAGGTGCGGATGGTGCCGACCATCTCCACGTCGTCGGGAATGATGTTGTAGCGGATGCCGCCCTTGATCGCGCCGAAGCTGAGCACCGCCGGCTGCTTGGACAGGTTGGCGCGGCGGCTGATCACGCTCTGCGCGGTGCCGATCAGGTCGGCGCTGGCCACGATCGGGTCGATGCCGTTCCACGGCGCCGAGCCGTGGGTCTGGCGGCCGATCACCTTGATGCTGAAGCGGTCCGAGGCGGCCATCAGCGGGCCGCCGCGCACCGCGATCTTGCCGGCCTGGACGCTGGAGAACACGTGCAGGCCGAACATCGCCTGCGGCTTGAAGTCGCGGAACAGGCCTTCCTTGAGCATCAGCGAGGCGCCGCCCTCCTCGTTGCCCGGCGCACCCTCCTCCGACGGCTGGAACACCAGCATGACCTCGCCCGGCAACTGCGCACGCATCGCCACCAGCGCCTCGGCCACGCCGAGCAAGATCGCGGTGTGCGCATCGTGACCGCAGGCGTGCATCACCCCGACGGTCTCGCCGCGGTACTGCCCGGTGGCCTTGGAGGCGAACGGCAGGCCGGTCTGCTCGGTCACCGGCAGCGCGTCCATGTCCGCGCGCAGGGCGATCTTCGGCCCGGGCAGCGCGCCTTTGATGATGGCCACCACGCCATGATGGGCGATGCCGGTCTGCGGCTTCAGGCCCAGCGCGCGCAGCCGCTCGGCGACCTTGGCGGCGGTGCGCTCCTCGCGGTTGGACAGCTCCGGGTGCTGGTGGAAGTCGCGCCGCCACTCCACCACCTTGGCCTGCAGCCTGGCCGCGGCGGCCGTCACCTCCGGGCGCTCGGCGCTCTGCGCCCAGGCCAGGGCGGGGACGGCGAACAGCAGGGCGGACAGCAGGCGGGACAGGCGCGGCATGGCAGGGCTCCAGATCGGGACGCAACGGGCGTTCAGTCACTGTAGTGCATCGGCGGCCGGCAGGGGGCGGCCATGGACCCGGCTGCGGGGAAAAAACCCTTGCGAATCCGTGTCAACCGATGCGCCGCCGGTGCGTTGCGAGAACGGACGACCGGCCCTGCCCGCCCGCGGGGTCTGTCCCTTCAGTCATGGTCCAATCGCAACGCGCCGGCGATATGCTTTCGCGACCGTTTGCACCAGCCACTGCGGGAGGGTCCCCCACCCCGCCTCGCCACAGGAGTTTCCCCGGATGTCGCGTTTCTGGAAGATTGCGCTGCTGATCCTCGCAGCGGTGGCCGTGGTGCTGGTGGGCATGCGTTTCATGCGCGGCGGGCATCACAAGGGTGGCGGCGGCGACGGCACGGGCGAGGACGGCGACAACACGCCGGTGCCGGTGACGGTGGTCGCCGCAAGCAGCCAGACGGTGCCGATCTACGCCACCGCCACCGGCACGGTGACCGCGCTGAGCACCGTCACCGTCAGCCCGCAGGTCGGCGGTCAGCTGATGAGCCTGAACTTCCGCGAGGGCCAGGAAGTGAAGAAGGGCGAGCTGCTGGCGCAGATCGACCCGCGTTCGCTGCAGGCCAGCTACGACCAGGCCGCGGCGAGCAAGCGCCAGAACCAGGCGCTGCTGGCCACCGCGCGCTCCACCTTCCAGCGCTCCGACTCGCCGGCCTACCGCCAGTACGTGGCCAAGACCGACCTGGACACCCAGCGCAACCAGGTGGCGCAGTACGAAGCGGCCGTCGCCGCCAACGACGCGCAGATGCGCGCGGCGCAGGTGCAGTTGCAGTACACCCGCATCCTCGCCCCCAGTGACGGCATCGCCGGCATCCGCGGCGTGGACGTGGGCAACATCGTCAGCACCAGCAGCACCATCGTCACCATCACCCAGGTGCACCCGATCTACGTGACCTTCAACCTGCCCGAGATCCAGCTGCAGGACGTGCGCCAGGCGCAGGCGGCGGCGCCGCTGCCGGTGACCGCGCTGGACCGCACCGACGCCCACCCCATCGCCAGCGACGGCCAGGTCGACGTGATCGACAACCAGATCAGCGCCGACACCGGCACCTTCAAGGTCCGCGCCGTCTTCCCGAACAACGACCGTGCGCTGTGGCCGGGCCAGTTCGTCAACGTGCGCCTGACCCTGCGCACCGTGCCCGACGGGGTGGTGGTGCCGACCCAGGCGGTGCAGCGCGGTCCCAACGGCGACTACGTGTACGTGGTGCAGGCCGACAACACGGTCAAGATGCAGACGGTGAAGCAGGGCGCGGAAGTGGGCGACAGCCACGTGCAGCTGACCGAGGGCCTGAAGGCCGGCGAGCGGGTGGTCACCGAAGGCCAGTTCCGGCTCAAGCCCGGCACCAAGGTGAACGCGCTGAAGCCGGGCGAGGCGCCGCCGGAGCCGACCGAGGCCGAACTGAAGGCCGCCGAGGGCAAGCAGCAGCGCGGCGGCGGACGCCGCGGCGGTGGCGGCGGGCCACGCTGAGCGTGCCGCGCGGTCCGAGCGCCTCACATCTGGCGTCGCGGCGCGTTTGGATGGCCGGCGGAGAAGCTTCTCTCCGCCGCCCACCCTCCAGAGGAACCACACCATGACCAACGTCGTCATCGCCTCCAACGATCCGCTCGCGCAAAGCCTGCAGGCCTTCCTGATCAATCAGCAGGGCTTCGTCGCCGGCCCGCCGCTGGATCCGCTGGGCAACGGCAACCAACTGTGGATCGTCGCCCACGACAGCGAACTGGGCGACGGCAGCGCATTTCTGAGCAATTTGCTGCAGAACACGGACTTCCCGATGGAGGTCGCCTTCGAGGTGGTGCTGATCGTGTGCAGCGCCGCCAGCCTGGACTTCGGCAGCGAGCTGCTGACGCCGGCCGAGCGCATCGCCAATACGCTCGGCCGCAACGTCATCGCCTCCAGCACCGACGTCTACGGCCAATGGGGGCCGAACGGGCTCGTGTTCCAGGGCAATTTCGTCACGGTGACACCGAACACCGACCTCACCAGTCTGTTCGACCAGTTGACGCTCGACTGACGTAACGCTTTCTCCCGGGTTCCGGCAGCGTCCGGACCCGGGATCTCACCAGCAAGGATCTCCCCGTGGGCTTTTCGACGATCTTCATCCGCCGCCCGATCGCCACCACCTTGCTGATGGCAGGCGTGCTGCTGCTCGGCATCCTCGGCTACCGGCAGCTGCCGGTGTCGGCGCTGCCGGAAATCGACGCGCCCAGCCTGGTGGTGACCACGCAGTATCCCGGCGCCAACGCCAGCACCATGGCCTCGCTGGTGACCACGCCGCTGGAGCGCCAGCTCGGGCAGATCTCCGGGCTGCAGATGATGACCTCCGACTCGTCGGCGGGCCTGTCCACGATCGTGCTGCAGTTCGCGATGGACCGCGACATCGACATCGCCGCGCAGGACGTGCAGGCGGCGATCCGCCAGGCCACCCTGCCCTCGTCGCTGCCCTACCAGCCGGTGTACAACCGGGTGAACCCGGCCGATGCGGCGATCCTCACCCTCAAGCTCAGCTCCGACACGCTGCCGCTGCGCGAGGTCAACAACTACGCCGACTCGATCCTGGCCCAGCGCCTGTCGCAGGTGCCGGGCGTGGGCCTGGTGTCGATCGCCGGCAACGTGCGCCCGGCGGTGCGCATCCAGGTCAATCCGGCGCAGCTGTCGAACATGGGCCTGACCCTGGAGGCGCTGCGCAGCGCGCTGACCCAGACCAACGTCAACGCACCGAAGGGCTCGCTCAACGGCAAGACCCAGTCCTACAGCATCGGCACCAACGACCAGCTGTCCAGCGCCGCCGAGTACCGCGACACCGTCATCAGCTACAAGAACGGCGCGCCGGTGCGGCTGTCGGACGTGGCCAAGGTGGTGGACGGGGTGGAGAACGACCAGCTCGCCGCCTGGGCCGACGGCAAGCCGGCGGTGCTGCTGGAAGTGCGCCGCCAGCCCGGCGCCAACATCGTGCAGACGGTCGAGCAGATCCGCGCGATCCTGCCGCAGTTGCAGGGCGTGCTGCCGGCCGGCGTGCACCTGGACGTGTTTTCCGACCGCACCGAGACCATCCGCGCCTCGGTGCACGAGGTCAAGTTCACCCTGATCCTGACCATCGGCCTGGTGGTGGCGGTGATCTTCGTGTTCCTGCGCCGGCTGTGGGCCACGGTGATCCCGTCGGTGGCGGTGCCGCTGTCGCTGGCCGGCACCTTCGCGGTGATGGCCTTCGCCGGCATGTCGCTGGACAACCTGTCGCTGATGGCGCTGGTGGTGGCCACCGGCTTCGTGGTCGACGATGCGATCGTGATGATCGAGAACATCGTGCGCTACATCGAGCAGGGCAAGAGCGGCCGCGAGGCGGCGGAGATCGGCGCGCGCCAGATCGGCTTCACCGTGCTGTCGCTGACCGTGTCGCTGGTGGCGGTATTTCTGCCGCTGATCCTGATGCCCGGCGTCACCGGCCGCCTGTTCCACGAGTTCGCCTGGGTGCTGAGCATCGCGGTGGTGATCTCGATGCTGGTGTCGCTGACGCTCACGCCGATGATGTGCGCCTACCTGCTCAAGCCCGACGCCCTGCCCGAGGGCGAGGACGCGCACGAGCGCACCGCGGCGGCCGGCAAGACCACGCTGTGGTCGCGCACCGTGGGCGTGTACGAGCGCAGCCTGGACTGGGTGCTGGGCCACCAGAAGCTGACCCTGCTGGTGGCGCTGGCGACCATGGTGCTGACAGTGCTGCTGTACGTGGTGATCCCCAAGGGCCTGCTGCCCGAGCAGGACACCGGGCTGATCACCGGCGTGGTCCAGGCCGACCAGAACGTGGCGTTCCCGCAGATGGAGCAGCGCACCCAGGCGGTGGCCGAGGCGCTGCGGCGCGACCCGGCGGTGACCGGCGTGGCCGCCTTCATCGGCGCAGGCTCGATGAACCCCACCCTCAACCAGGGCCAGCTCAGCATCGTGCTGAAGCCGCGCAGCGACCGCGACAGCCTGGAAGACCTGCTGCCACGGCTGCAGAAGGCGGTGGCCGGGCTGCCCGGCGTCGCCCTGTACCTGAAGCCGGTACAGGACGTGACCCTGGACACCCGCGTGGCCGCCACCGAGTACCAGTACTCGCTCTCGGACGTGGACAGCGCCGAACTGGCGACCCAGGCCACGCGCCTGACCGAGGCGCTGCGCAAGCGCCCGGAACTGGCCGACGTGGACAACAACCTGGCCAACCAGGGCCGCGCGCTGGAACTGCACGTTGACCGCGAGAAGGCCAGCACCCTCGGCGTGCCGATGCAGACCATCGACGACACGCTGTACGACGCCTTCGGCCAGCGCCAGATCTCCACCATCTTCACCCAGCTCAACCAGTACCGCGTGGTGCTGGAAGTGGCGCCGGAGTTCCGCACCAGCACCGCGCTGCTGAACCAGCTGGCGGTCGCCAGCAACGGCAGCGGTGCGCTGACCGCCAGCAACGCCACCAGCTTCGGCCAGACCACCTCCAGCAACTCCTCCACCGCCACCGGCATCGGCGCGCAGAACACCGGCATCACCGTCGGCAGCGGCGGCACCGTACCGCTGGCGGCGGTGGCCGAGGCCAAGCAGTCGACCACGCCGCTGGTGGTCAGCCACCAGCAGCAGCTGCCGGCGGTCACCGTGTCGTTCAACCTGGCGCAGGGCTACTCGCTGTCGCAGGCGGTGGCGGCGATCGAGGAAACCCGCGCGCAGTTGCAGTTGCCGCCGCAGCTGCATGCCGAGTTCATCGGCAAGGCCGCCGAGTTCACCGGCAGCCAGACCGACGTTGTGTGGCTGCTGCTGGCCTCGGTGGTGCTGATCTACATCGTGCTGGGCGTGCTGTACGAGAGCTACATCCACCCGCTGACGATCATCTCCACGCTGCCGCCGGCCGGCGTCGGCGCGCTGTTGGCGCTGATGCTGTGCGGGCTGAGCCTGTCGGTGGACGGCATCGTCGGCATCGTGCTGCTGATCGGCATCGTCAAGAAGAACGCGATCATGATGATCGACTTCGCGATCGACGCACGCCGCGAGGGCGCCAACGCCCACGACGCGATCCGCCGCGCCTGCCTGCTGCGCTTCCGCCCGATCATGATGACCACCGCCGCGGCGATGCTCGGCGCGCTGCCGCTGGCGCTGGGCGACGGCATCGGCTCGGAACTGCGCCGCCCGCTGGGCATCTCCATCGTGGGCGGCCTGCTGCTGTCGCAGCTGGTCACCCTGTACACCACGCCGGTGATCTACCTGTACATGGAACGCGCCTCCGAACGCGCACGCGCCTGGCGTGAGCGCCGCGCCGCGCGGCACGCGACGGCGGCGGAGGGGCGGGCGTGAGGGGCCGGGAATCGGGAATCGGGAGTCGGGAATCGGAAAGCGCCGAGTCCGCGCGCTGCCGACTCGTTCACTCCATGCCGGATCCTCAAAAGACTGACACCGGGCGCGCACTGCGATTCCCGATTCTCCATTCCCGATTCCCGGCCCCATGAACATCTCCGCGCCCTTCATCCGCCGTCCCATCGGCACCGCGCTGCTGGCCATCGGCCTGTTCGTGATCGGCATGATGTGCTACCTGCGCCTGGGCGTGGCGGCGCTGCCGAACATCTCGATCCCGGTGATCTTCGTGCAGGCCAGCCAGGCCGGCGCCGACGCCTCGACCATGGCCGCCACGGTCACTGCGCCGCTGGAGCGGCACCTGGGCCAGGTGCCCGGCATCGACACCATGCGCTCCTCCAGCTCGGAGGGGAACAGCCAGGTGTTCATGGTGTTCCAGAGCAGCCGCAACATCGATTCGGCGGCGCAGGACGTGCAGACCGCGATCAACGCCGCGCAGGCCGACCTGCCCTCCGGCCTGGCCACGCCGCGCTACCAGAAGGCCAATCCCAACGACGACCCGGTCATCGCCATCGCCCTGACCTCGGACACGCAGTCGGCCGACGAGCTGTACAACGTCGCCGATTCGCTGCTGGCGCAGCGCCTGCGCCAGATCACCGGCGTGGCCTCGGTGGACATCGGCGGCGCCTCCACGCCGGCGGTGCGGGTGGACGTGAACCTGCGCGCGCTCAACGCCATGGGCCTGACCCCGGACGACCTACGCAATGCGGTGCGCGCGGCCAACGTCACCTCGCCCACCGGCTTCCTCAGCGACGGCGCCACCACCACGGCCATCGTCGCCAACGACGCGGTGGCCAAGGCCGCCGACTTCGGCCAGGTGGTGATCAGCCAGCAGCAGGGCCGCGCAGTGCGCCTGCGCGACATCGCCAACGTCTACGACGGCCAGCAGGACGCCTACCAGGCGGCCTGGTTCGGCGGCAAGCCGGCGGTGGTGATGTACGTGTTCACCCGTGCCGGCGCCAACATCGTGGAGACGGTGGACCGGGTCAAGGCCGAGATCCCGATGCTGCGCAGCTACCTGCAGCCGGGCACCAAGATGACGGCGTACTTCGACCGTACCCCGACCATCCGCGCCTCGCTCAACGAGGTGCAGGCCACGCTGATGATCAGCCTGGCGATGGTGGTGCTGACCATGGCGCTGTTCCTGCGCCGGCTGGCGCCCACGCTGATCGCCGCGGCCACCGTGCCGCTGTCGCTGGCCGGCGCGGCGCTGGCGATGTACGTCATGGGCTTCACCCTCAACAATCTGAGCCTGCTGGCCTTGGTGATCGCGATCGGCTTCGTCGTCGACGATGCGATCGTGGTCATCGAGAACATCATGCGCCACCTCGACGAGGGCATGTCGCGGCTGGACGCGGCGCTGGCCGGCGCGCGCGAGATCGGCTTCACCATCGTCTCGATCACCGCCTCGCTGGTGGCGGTGTTCATTCCGATCCTGTTCGCCAGCGGCATGATCGGGGTGTTCTTCCGCGAGTTCACCGTCACCCTGGTGGCGGCGATCTGCGTCTCGGCGGTGGTCTCGCTCACGCTCACCCCGGCGCTGTGCAGCCGCTTCCTGTCCGCGCACGCCGAGCCGGAACAACCCGGCCGCTTCGGCGCGTGGCTGGAGCGCATGCACGCGCGCATGCTGCGCGTGTACACCGTGGCCTTGGACTTCTCGCTGCGCCACGCACTGCTGCTGGCGCTGACCCCGCTGCTGCTGATCGCGGCCACGGTGTTCCTGGCCGGTGCGGTCAAGAAGGGCTCGTTCCCGGCACAGGACACCGGCCTGATCTGGGGCCGTGCCACCTCCAGCGCCACCGTGTCCTTCGCCGACATGGTCACCCGCCAGCGCCGCATCACCGACATGCTGATGTCCGACCCGGCGGTGAAGATCGTCGGCGCGCGCCTGGGCAGCAGCCGCCAGGGTTCCAGCGCCAGCTTCAACATCGAGCTCAAGCGCCGCGACGAAGGCCGCACCGATACCACCGCGCAGGTGCTGGCGCGGCTCAGCGCCAAGGCCGACCGCTACCCCGACCTGCAGCTGCGCCTGCGCGCGATCCAGGACCTGCCCAGCGACGGTGGCGGCGGCACCAGCCAGGGCGCGCAGTACCGCGTCTCGCTGCAGGGCAACGACAACGCGCAGTTGCAGGAGTGGCTGCCCAAGCTGCAGGCCGCACTGAAGCAGAACCCCAAGCTGCGCGACGTCGGCACCGACGTGGACAACGCCGGCCTGCGCCAGAACATCGTCATCGACCGCGCCCTGGCCGCGCGCCTGGGCGTATCGGTCGGCGCCATCGACGGCGCGCTGTACGGCGCGTTCGGCCAGCGCCAGATCTCCACCATCTACTCCGATCTCAACCAGTACAGCGTGGTGGTCAACGCGCTGCCGGACCAGACCGCCACGCCGGCGGCACTGGACCGCATCTACGTGCCCACCCGCAGCGGCACGATGATCCCGCTGACCGCGGTGGCGCGCCAGGTCCCCGGGCTGGCGCCGTCGCAGATCAGCCACATGAACCAGTACACGACCATGGACCTGAGCTACAACCTGGCGCCGGGCGTGAGCACCGGCGAAGGCGATGCGATCATCGCCGCAACGGTGGCCGGGCTGCGCATGCCCGGCGACATCCGCATCGCCGACGGCGGCGGCTTCGGCGTGCAGCTGCAGCCGAACTCGATGCTGGTGCTGGTGCTGGCCGCGATCGTGGTGGTCTACATCGTGCTGGGCATGCTCTACGAGAGCCTGGTGCACCCAGTGACCATCCTCTCCACGCTGCCCGCCGCCGGCATGGGCGCACTGCTGGCGCTGTGGGTCACCGGCACCGAGCTGTCGGTGATCTCGATGATCGCGCTGGTGCTGCTGATCGGCATCGTCAAGAAGAACGCGATCATGATGATCGACTTCGCTTTGGTCGCCGAGCGGGAACACGGCAAAACCCCGCTGGAGGCCGCGCGCGAGGCCTGCATCGTGCGCTTCCGCCCGATCATGATGACCACGATGGTGGCGATCCTGGCCGCGGTGCCGCTGGCGGTAGGCCTGGGCGAAGGCTCGGAGCTGCGCCGCCCGCTCGGCATCGCGATGATCGGCGGCCTGCTGATCTCGCAGAGCCTGACCCTGCTCAGCACCCCGGCGCTGTACGTGATCTTCTCCTGCCTGCGCGAACGCTGGTACGCCCGTCGTGCACGCCGGCGCGAGCGCCGGCTGGGAATGGGGAATCGGGAATCGGGAATGGGGAAAAGCGAAAAGCCAAGGAGCGTTCACGCACCACGTGGGTGACATTGACATAGGCGGGCCGAGTTCCCGCCATCACTCGCCCCGCACGCTTTTCCGATTCCCCACTCCCGATTCCCTATTCCCGGCTTCTCAGCCACACCCTTCCACGTAATCCACCTGCGGCGGCAAACCCACGCGCCAGGCGATGACCTTGCCGGCCGCGTCGGTCTCGAACACCAGCACGCCGGGTTGGCCGGGCTCGCGCACGCGCAGCACCTTGGCGCCTTCGACGTACTTGTGCGGTTGCTCCTCCAGGCGGCCGGCGTACAGCGCGCGCAGGTTAGCCAGGCCCATGCCGACCTTGCCGCCGCCCGGCGCGGTTTCCTTGGCGGTGCGCACGTCGTAGCGCACCAGTGTGTCGTCTTCGACCATCAGGCCGAACTGGTTGTTGCCCTTGGCCCAGCGCGGACGCAGCACGTAGCAGTTGCTGCCGGCGCTGGGCTGGCCGTCGAGTTCCCCGCCCCAGGCCGCGCGCGCCTGCGCCGCGGGCATGCCCAGGCGCAGGTCGCCGTAGCCGTCGATGCGCGCCAGTTGCCGGTCGCCAGCGGCCAGCTCCGGCGGCAACGCCGAGGCCGGCGCCTGCGCCGGCGGCACGTCGCCGTCGGGCTGGTCGATGTCCGGCGGCGGCAAGGCGCCGTCGTCGGCTGCGCCGGGCGCCGGAGCCGGAGCCGGCGCGGACGGTGCAGGAGGCGCGGCCGGCGGCGCGGGCGGTTGCCGGTCGCAGGCGGCGAGCGCGAGCAGCAACACCGCCACGCCTGGTTGAATCGGCTTCATCGCACTTCCTCGCTGGACCAGCGCATAGGCTAGCGTGCATGCCCTCGCCCTGCACGGCAGCGGCGACACGCTGCCAGGCATGCGCGGCCGAGCACCGCGTCCCGGACCGGCGTTCGAGCACACCGACGACAAGCCGGCCGCCGGCACCGACACGCCAGCGCATCGCCCCTGTCATCGGCATTTCACCGCTGCGCGCCAAGCTGCGCGCCTACCGACCCCGCCGCCATGCATCCGCGCAAGACCGCCCTCGCCCTTGCGGCACTGCAATCGCACGATGCGCCGCTGGACATGCGCCAGCGACGCGTGCTGATCCTGGCCGACGGCCAGCGCAGCATCGATGAGCTGGCGACGCTGGGCGGCCGCGGGGCCGATGCGATCGTGCAGGGGCTGCTGCAGCAGGGCTATCTGGACGACGGCCGCAGCGCCGCCGCCGCGCCGGTGGCGACAAGCGCCCCTCCACCACCGGCCGACCCGCGCCGCGCCCTGCTCAATGCGCGCATGTATCTGCTGGACCTGCTGCAATTGCAGCGCCATCCGGCCTCGCCAGCGTTGCAGCAGCAGTTGCGTGCCGCGCGCGAGGAACACGACACCCTGCGCGCGATCGGGCTGGCGCTGCGCACGATGCCGGAGATGACCTCCGAGCGCTACGCGCAGCGCATCCGCGAGCGCGTGCTGGAGATCCTGCCGGCATCGCTGCACGGCGCGCTGGCGACCGCGGCGGAGGCCGCCTGAGCGCCGCGATCCCGTCCGCTCGGGCCGCAGCCTCGACGGCGGCCTGAGCGGCACTGCCGCGCCGATGCGCACTCAGGGCGCGCGGAAGTGCCGGCGCAGGCCCTGCCAGCACTGCTGGTAGTCGCGCTGGCGATGCGCGGCGTCCAGCGCCTGCGCGGTCGGGCGCAGTACCGCGCGCGTCTCGAACATGAAGGCCATGGTGTCGGCGATGACGTCCGGCCGCGACAGATCGGCCTGCGAGGCCTTGTCGAAGGTGGCCGCGTCCGGGCCATGCCCACTCATGCAGTTGTGCAGCGACGCGCCGCCCGGGGCAAAGCCGTCGGCCTTGGCGTCGTAGACGCCGTGCACCAGGCCCATGAACTCGCTGGCCACGTTGCGGTGGAACCATGGCGGCCGGAAGGTGTGCTGCGCCACCAGCCAGCGCGGCGGGAAGATCGCGAAATCCATGTTGGCGGTACCCGGCGTGTCGCTGGGCGCGGTCAGCACGGTGAAGATGCTCGGATCGGGATGGTCGAAGCTGATCGAGCCGATGGTGTTGAAGCGGCGCAGATCGTACTTGTAGGGCGCGTAGTTGCCGTGCCAGGCGACCACGTCCAGCGGCGAATGCCCGATCGGCGCGCGCCACAGATGGCCCTGGAACTTGGCGATCAGTTCGAACGCGCCCTCGTCCTCCTCGTAGGCGGCCACCGGGGTGAGGAAGTCGCGTGGGTTGGCCAGGCCGTTGGCGCCGATCGGCCCCAGGTCGGGCAGCCGCAGCAGGCCGCCGAAGTTCTCGCACACGTAGCCACGCGCGGGGCCGTCGGACAGTTCCACGCGGAAGCGCACGCCGCGTGGGATCACCGCGATTTCCTGCGGCGCCACTTCCAACGTGCCCAGTTCGGTGCTCAGGCGCAGTTGCCCGAGTTGCGGGACCAACAGCAGTTCCGCATCGGCGTTGTAGAAGAACCGGCCCTGCATCGAGGCGTTGGCCGCGTACAGGTGCACCGCCACGCCATGCTGCGCCTCGGCCGAGCCATTGCCGGCCATCGTGTACAGGCCATCGACGAAGTCCACCGGCGTCTCAGGCAGCGGCAACGGGCTCCAGCGCAACTGATCCGGCGGCACCGGGCCACGCTGGAAGTCGTTATGGAACGCGCCGGCGCGGTCGTAGGCGACGAAGCCGCCGTGCATCACCGCCGGGCGGATGCGGTACAGCCAGCTGCGCCGGTTCACGCCGCGCGGCGCGGTGAACGCGGTGCCCGACAACTGCTCGGCGTACAGGCCATGGGCCACGCGCTGCGGCGAGTTCTGCCCGACCGGCAACGCGCCGGGCACCGCCTCGGTGGCGAATTCGTTGCCGAAGCCGGACATGTAGCCGTTGGGTTGGATGTTCATGACGAAGGCTCTTCTGAAAGCCCCTCTCCCACCGGGAGAGGGGTTGGGGTGAGGGTACGGGCACCGACGAAGTACAGAATCGACTCCAGGACCGCATCAACTTGCAGCATCACATCGTTGTTCCAGAAACGCAGTACGTGCATCCCTTGCGACTGCAGGTAACGCGTTCGCTCGGCGTCGGCCGCTTGCGAATGTTGCGAGCCATCCAGCTCAACGACAAGCTTCAACGCTTCGCAATAGAAATCGACGACGTAAGGCGGCATTGGATGCTGCCTGCGGAATTTCATACCAAGCAGGCCTCCGTTTCGCAGGTGGCGCCAAAGCTTTCTTTCCGCATCGGTCATGTCACGGCGCAAACCGCGGGCGTTTCTCAATGTGGCGGTGGGCAATGGCGGCTTGAGTTCCATGACCCCACCGTACCCTCACCCCAACCCCTCTCCCGATGGGAGAGGGGCTAGAACCGCTGTCCGAACTCTCCGCGCTGCGCTGTCAGCATCTGCCCTCAAAGCACCCCGCGCTTCATCTGGTCGCGTTCGATGCTCTCGAACAGCGCCTGGAAGTTGCCTTCGCCGAAGCCTTCGTTGCCCTTGCGCTGGATGATCTCGAAGAAGATCGGGCCGATGCAGTTCTGGGTGAATATCTGCAGCAGCTTGCGCTGCTTGGTCTCCGGGTCGGCGTCGATCAGGATCTTGTTGCGCGCCAGGCGCGCCACGTCCTCGCCGTGGTTGGGAATGCGCTGGTCGATCACGTCGAAATACGTGTCCGGGGTGTCCAGGAACTCGACGCCGGCCGCGCGCATGCGCTCGACGGTTTCGTAGATGTCATCGGTGAAGCAGGCGATGTGCTGGATGCCTTCGCCGTGGTAGGCGTCCAGGTACTCGTTGATCTGGCTCTTCGGGTCCGACGATTCGTTGAGCGGGATGCGCACCACGCCGTCCGGCGCGGTCATCGCCTTGGACACCAGCCCGGTCTTGGCGCCCTTGATGTCGAAGTAGCGAATCTCGCGGAAATTGAACAGGCGCTCGTAGTAGTCCGACCAGCGCTGCATGTTGCCGAAGTACAGGTTGTGGGTCAGGTGGTCGATGAAGGTCAGGCCGAAACCGGCCGGATGCTGCTCGGCGCCGGGCACCGGCTCGAATCCGTCGTACACCGACCCCTTCTCGCCGTACTTGTCGACCAGGTACAGCATGCAGTCGCCGATGCCCTTGACCACCGGCGCCGGCACCGCGCGGGTGTCGGCCTTGTCGGCGATGGCTTCGCCGCCGTTCTCCAGCACCTTGGCGAACACCTCGTCGGCCGGGTGTCGGAAGCGGATCGCGAAGCCGCAGGCGCAGGGGCCGTGCGCGGCAGCGAAATCGGCGGCGAAGGAATCCGGTTCCTCGTTGACCAGGAAATTGACCCCGCCCTGGCGGTACACGGTGATCGCGCGCTGGCGATGACGCAGCACCGCGGTGAAGCCCATGCTGCGGAAGTACGCGTGCAACTGCTCGCCCTGCCCGGCCGGCGCGGCGAATTCCACGAACTCGAAACCGTCGATGCCCATCGGGTTCTCGAAGGTGGTGACCTGCATGCCGAGGTTGGTCGGCTGCGACGGATGCTGCGCTTGTGCATTCATGACGCGTCTCCTGGAGGGGGGAGTCGCGGCGGCCGGGCCGAAATTTCGGATGCGGACGGGCGCCAGACTCGCGAGAATGGACCGTAGTATCCTCCGTTATAGTTACAAGTGAAACCACCAGCAAGGTGCAATGCAGCATGACGATCGCCACGCCCGCCCCGACGCCCGACTCGCCCTCTCTGGATCTGGAACGGTTCCTGCCGTACCGCATCAGCGTGCTGTCCAACCGCATCAGCAGCAACATCGCCCGCGTCTACGGCGAGCGCTACGGCATGGCGGTGACCGAGTGGCGGGTGATGGCGGTGCTGGCGCTGTATCCGGGCCTGTCGGCCGGCGAGGTCTCCGAGCGCACCGCGATGGACAAGGTGGCGGTGAGCCGGGCGGTGGCGCGGCAACTGGAGCGCGGATTCATTCAGCGCGAGACCCATGGCGACGACCGCCGCCGCTCGGTGCTGCACCTGACCGCGGCCGGGGTGGAGGTGTACCAGGTGGTGGCGCCGATGGTGCTGGAGTGCGAGCGGCGCCTGTTGGCGCCCTTCAGCGAGGACGAGCAGCGGCTGCTGAACCGGCTGATCGACCGCTTGGCGGCCGAGGGCCTGCCGAGCATGACCGGGCGCTGAGGCGCCGGTGCCGGGAGAAGCAGGCCTTGAACGTCGTAGGAGCGGCTTTAGCCGCGACCAGGCATTACGGGTAATGCCCGGTCGCGGCTAATCCCACAAAAGGGGACAAGAGCCGCTCCTACGAAAATTGCGCTTCGCGGCCGCTCAGGCCTTGGGCGGCGCCCATTCCTTGAGGAAGTCCGAGAACTTCTTGCGGTCGTAGTCCTTGCCCTTCTGCAGGTCGGCGAGTATCTGCGAGTGCAGCAGCTTGCCGTCGGCGTCGAGCACCAGCAGGTGCGGGAAGTCGACGATCTTCGGGTACTGCGCCATGAACGCCTCGTTCTTGTTGGCGTCGCTGACGTTGACCTTGACCCACACGAAGTTGGCGTCGCGGAAGCTGCGCAGCTCCGCATCGCCCTCGATGAAGGTGTCCAGGGTGTGGCACCAGTCGCAGGCCTCATTGCCCACGTCGAGCAGGATGCGCTTGCCGCCGCGCTTGGCCTCGACCATGGCGGTCTCCAGGTCGTCGGCCGGGTTGCGCTGCGGATCGAACTGCGCGCCCAGCGCCTTGGCCGCGGCGATGTCGGCGGCGGCCGGGGTATTGCCCGAGGCCACCGGCTGGTTGGGATCGGCCACCGGCGGCTTCTGCACCGAGGTGTCCAGCGGCTTGGCCGGCGCCTGATCGTCGGGCGGCGGCGCCTGGCTGCAGCCAGCCAGGGCCAGGATCGCCGCCAGGGCAGCGCAGATCGTCTTGTTCATCGCCATTGCTTGGTCCTCACGTTACTTCACACCGTGCATCAGTCGGTTGATCAGCGGCGCGATCAGGAACAGCAACACACCCGAGCCAAGCAAGGCCCAGAAGCCGAACGTGTAGCCCTTCAGCGCCGATTCTACGGTCATGCCGCTCTCGCCGCTGACGCCCGCGGCGAAGATGCCGGACAGGTTGTTGCCGATGGCCGTGGAAAGGAACCAACCGCCCATCGCGAAGCCCACCACCTTGGTCGGTGCCAGCTTCGTCGTCATCGACAGGCCGATCGGCGACAGGCACAACTCACCGACGGTCTGAATCACGTAGACCATGAACAAGGTCCAGAAAGGAATCTTGCCGCTGCCATCGACCAGCGAGGACAGCGCGTACATCAACAACGCGAACGCCAGACCATTGAAGATCAGGCCCAGACCGAATTTGCGAGGAATCGACGGATTGGCCGACTTCAGCGCCACCCACAACCACACGAATACCGGCCCCAGCACCAGGATCGCCAGCGTGTTGACGGACTGGAACCAACCGACCGGGAACATCCAGCCGCCCAGGTCGCGCTCGACGATGTTCTGCGCCAGGAAGTTGAACGAACTGCCCGCCTGCTCGAAGAACATGAAGAACATGACGTTGAACACGAAGACGATCAGCATCGCGATCGAGCGGTCGCGCGGGATGCGACCCTCGCGGATACCCTCGACCAGGATCATGGCGCACAGCGCCACGAACAGGGTGGTCAGAATCCAGCCGAGGATGCCGGCATCGATGAGCAGCAGGCCGTAAGCCAGTGGGATCACCAACAGCGTCGCAACCAACACCCCGATGGTACGTCCGATGCCCTCGCCGCCCACCGGCGGCTTGCCGACGGGGCCGAGCTGGTGACGCCCCACCCAGAACCACACCAGGCTGATCAACATGCCGATGCCGGACGCGATGAAGACATACTTGTAGGCCGGCATCGCCTCGCTGCCGAACAACTTGTCCGCCAGGAACCCCGTCAGGATCGGCGCCAGGAAACCACCGGCGTTGATGCCCATGTAGAAGATGGTGAAACCCGAATCGCGCCGCGGGTCGGAGAGCGGATACAGCTTGCCGACCATGGTGGACACGTTCGGTTTGAACAGGCCGTTGCCGGCGATGATCGTGGCCAAGCCGATCTTGAACACCTCTTGGTTCGGTACCGCGATCAGGAACAGGCCGACCGACATGACCACGGCCCCGATCAACAGCGAGCGCTGATAGCCGATCAACCGATCGGCAACGAAGCCGCCGAACAGCGCCGACGCGTAGACGAGCGCCAAGTAGGCGCCGTAGAGCTTGTTGGCGGGTGCCTCGCCGGCGCCGGAGCCCTGGTAGAACTCGGACACGATGTACAACGTCAGCGCCCAGCGAATGCCGTAGAACGCGAAGCGTTCCCAGAACTCGGTCATGAACAGCAGCCACAGCGGACGCGGATGGCCCAGCAGGGTCTTGAATTCGGGCGGTTGCGCTGACGGCGGCTGCGGTGAGGCGGGATTGTTCGACGCGACGACGTCAACGCTCATGCGGTGTTCCCTTGCGTATTCAGGATGGGCTGGGGCGGTGCGGCCGGCCAGGCCGGGCAACGGACGAGGATCACCGAGCGACGGCGTGGCGTCAAATGTGGCGAGAGAGGCGGGTCCCGAGACTCGGCCCGGGACCCGGAAAAGCAGTGGGCCTTCAGCCGAAAAAAAGCGGTGCGAGCGCGACACGGAGACATGACAAAACGGCGCTCACGCGGCAATGGCCCCCGCCATCGCCAGAAGACTCCGTGCCTGCAACGCAGCAATGCCGGCGGCACTCGCCACACGCGCCGGGTTACAGCGGGGTCGTCGCTCCACCCGGGACCGCGGCCCCGGGTCCCGCGTCCCGCCTCTCCAGCCCCACCGAGGTCCGCACCTCGAACAGTTCCGGGAAGAAGGTCAGCGCCAGCGCCTGCTGCAGGAAGCCGACGCCGCTGGAACCGCCTGTGCCGCGCTTGAAGCCGATCACCCGCATCACTGTGCGCATGTGGCGGAAGCGCCACAGCTGGAACTGGGTCTCCAGGTCCACCAGGTCCTCGCACAGCGCGTACTCGCGCCAATAGCGGTCGGTGTTCTCGTAGATGCGCTCGAACACCGGGCGCAGCAGCGGGTCGCTGACGTGCGGCTGGCGCCAGTCGCGGGCGTGGTACGGCGCCGGCACCGCGTGGCCGAAGCGGGCCAGGTAGCGCAGGAATTCCTCGTACAGGCTGGGCGCTTCCAGCACCGCCTGCAGCGCCGCCTGACCCTGCGGGTCGTGGTCGAACACCGGCAGCATCTGCGCGTTCTTGTTGCCGAGCATGAATTCGATGGTGCGGTACTGCAGCGACTGGAACCCGGAGGACGGGCCCAGCACGTCGCGGAAGCCCATGTACTCGGACGGGGTCAGGGTCTCCAGCACCGACCACTGCTCGGTCAGCAGACGCAGCACCTGCTTGCTGCGCGCCAGCACCTTGCGGCACTGCCACACCTGGTCGCGCTGCAGGTGCGCGATCGCCGCGCCCAGCTCGTGCGCCAGCAGCTTCAGCCACAGCTCGGAGGTCTGGTGCTGGACGATGAACAGCAGTTCGTCGTGGTGCGGCGGGTTGGACAGCGGCTGCTGCGCCGACAGCAGCCGGTCCAGGCGCAGGTAGCCGCCGTAGGTCAGGCGGCCTTCCAGGTCGGTGTGGATGCCGGCTTCGAGCGGGCGCTGGTTCTGTTCGACGGGCATGGGCGGCGTGGGCGTTCCGGGCCGGCAAGGGTACCGCAGCGACGAATGTCACACATTGGTCAGCACCGGCTGACAAACTCCGGCACAATCGTCGGCGGCGCCTGGGGGGCGCCGTCACGTCATCTGCGTAAGAGCGGCAAACAAAACGACTGCGCAGCTACCAAGCGGGCGCGGACGGTGCTCGGAATCCTCATGTACCCACTCGTACACTGCGGTTCCTCCGCGCCGTCCGCACCCACCTGGCGACTGCTCGCTACGTTTCGTTAGCCACTCTTAAGTCCACGTCTTCAAGGATTGGGGAGATCTTGTTCATGCGAACCATGCTGCTTCGAGCTGCAGTGTTGTCGTGCGCGCTGGGTGGTGCCGGGTACGCCCAGGCCCAGGTGGTCATCAGCCAGGTCTATGGCGGTGGCGGCAACAGCGGCGCCACCTACAAGAGCGATTTCGTCGAATTGCACAACAACGGCAGCGAGGCGGTGAGCCTGGCCGGCTGGTCGGTGCAGTACGCCTCGGCCGCCGGCAGCAGCTGGCAGGTCACCCCGCTGAGCGGCAGCATCGCGCCGGGCGGCTATTACCTGGTCAAGCAGGCCGACGGCAGCGGCGGCAGCACCGCGCTGCCCACGCCCGACGCCACCGGCACCATCGCCATGAGCGGCACCGCCGGCAAGATCGCGCTGAGCAAGGCCAGCGCCGCGCTGAGCGGCGCCTGCCCGGCCGGCAACGCCGACTTCGTCGGCTACGGCAGCAGCGCCAGCTGCGCCGAAGGCAGCGCCCCGACCGCCGCGCCCAGCAACACCCTGGCGGTGCTGCGCGGCAACGGCGGCTGCACCGACAGCGACAACAACAACGCCGACTTCGCCACCGGTGCGCCGACCCCGCGCAACAGCGCCGCGCCGGTCAGCCTGTGCGGCGGCGGCAACCTGCCGGTGGCCAGCGTGGCCAACGTCAGCCGCGCCGAAGGCGACAGCGGCAGCACCGCGTTCGTGTTCACGGTGACGCTGAGCCAGCCGGCCGGCAGCGCCGGCGTCACCTTCGCCGCCGCCACCCGCGACGGCACCGCCACCGCCGGCAGCGACTACCAGGCGCTGGCCGCGACCCAGGTGACCATCCCGGCCGGCGAGAGCAGCGCCGAGGTGCGCGTGCTGGTCAACGGCGACACCAGCAACGAACCGGACGAAACCTTCTACCTCGACATCAGCGGGGTCAGCGGCGCGCTGCCGGCCACGCTGACCGCCAGCGGGGTGATCCTCAACGACGACTTCAACCTGGTGCCGATCCACAGCATCCAGGGCAGCGGCGCGCGCTCGCCGCTGGTCGGCCAGGTGGTCGCTACCAGCGGCATCGTCACCGCGCGGCGCAGCGCCGGCTTCTTCCTGCAGACGCCCGACGCCCAGGCCGATGCCGACCCGCTCACCTCCGAGGGCATCTACGTCTACACCGGCAGCGCGCCGCCGGCCGAGGCCGCGGTGGGCAACGCGGTGCGGGTGCAGGCCACGGTGGTCGAATACGTGCCCAGCACCGACCCCAGCCAGCCGCCGCTGACCGAACTGAGCTCGCCGACCGTGCTGCTGCAGTCCACCGGCAATCCGCTGCCGGCCGCGGTCGAGCTGACCACCCGCTTCCCCGACCCGAACGGCGCCTACGACCAGCTTGAGCGCCTGGAAGGCATGCGCGTCACCGTGTCCAGCCTGACCGTCAACACCCCGACCCTGGGCAACGTCAACGAGACCAACGCCAGCGCCACCAGCAACGGCGTGTTCCATGCCGTGGTCACCGGCCTGCCGCGCGCCTGGCGCACCGCCGGCGTGCAGCAGCCCGACGCACTGCCGGCCGGCTCGCCAAGCGATGTGCCGCGCTGGAACACCAGCCCGCAGGTGATCGCGGTCGGCAGCGCCGGCCTCGGCGGCGAGCGCATCGACGTGGCCGCCGGCTGCACCGTGCTCGGCGTCAGCGGCCCGCTGGACTACAGCTTCCGCCGCTACACGATCTACCCGGAAACCGCGCCCACCGTGCAGTGCAACGGCGCCGACCAGCCCAAGCCGGCCCCGGCGCCGCAGGCCGACGACGTCAACATCGCCACCTACAACATGGAGCGCTTCTTCGACGACCAGAACGATCCGGCGATCGGCGAACCGGTGCTGACCGCGGCCGCCTACCAGGCGCGCCTCAACAAGGCCTCGCTGGCGATCCGCAACTACCTCAACACCCCCGACATCCTCGGCACGGTGGAGATCGAGAACCTGAGCGTGCTGGAGACCCTTGCCGACCGCGTCAACCGCGATGCGGTGGCCGCCGGCCAGCCCGATCCGCAGTACGTCGCCTACCTGCAGGAAGGCAACGACGTGGGCGGCATCGACGTCGGCTTCCTGGTCAAGACCGCGCAGGTCGGCGCCGGCATCGCCCGCGTCGAGGTGGTCTCGGTGAGCCAGGAAGGCAAGGCCACCACCTGGACCGAGCCCAGCGGCACCGTCAGCCTGCTCAACGATCGCCCGCCGCTGCTGCTGAAGGCGGTGGTGCATTTCGCCGACGGCCGCGCGCTACCGCTGACCGTGGTCGAGGTGCACCAGCGTTCGCTCAACGGCGCCGAGACCGACGACGCCGGCGGCCAGCGCATCCGCGCCAAGCGCCAGGCGCAGGCGGTGTTCCTGGCCAACCTGCTGCAGGCGCGCCAGGCCGCCGATCCGAGCGAGCAGTTGCTGGTGATGGGCGACTTCAACGCCTTCGAGTTCAACGACGGCTATGTCGATGCGATGGGCACCATCACCGGCCTGCCGGCGGCGGACGCGCAGACCGTGGTGCCCGGCGACGGCGCCACCCTGGTCGATCCGGCGCTATACAACCTCACGCTACTGTCGACGCCGGACCAGAGCTACTCCTACGCCTACGACGGCAACGTGCAGTCGCTGGACCACATCCTGGCCAACCGCGCGCTGATGCGATCGGTGCAGATCGCCGGCCTCAGCGAAGCCCACGCGCGGCTCAACGCCGACTTCCCGGCCGTGGCCCGCAACGACGCCAACTCGCCGGCGCGGTTGTCCGACCACGATCCGGCGGTGGTGCTGATCAAGCTCAAGCCGCTGGAGCGCGCCGACCTGAGCCTGCGCGTGAGCGCCGCCAACGCGTCGGTCTATGCCGGCGACACCATCCGCTACAGCGTGGACCTGGCCAACGCCGGTCCGGACGCGGCGCGCGCCGCCGCGGTCGCCTTCGCCCTGGACGCGGCGGTGGCCCCGAGCGTGACCGCCGCCCCGGGCTGGGACTGCGCCGCGCCAGAGGTGGCCGCGCAGACCGTGGTCACCTGCAGCACCGCACAGTTCGCCGCCGGCACCACGCCGCGCTTCGAGGTGGCGGTGCCGGCCGGCGCCGCCCTGGTCGGGCGCAGCCTGAGCCTGGCCGCGTCGGTGGCCTCGCAGACCGAGGACCCCAACCCCGGCGACAACGGCGGCAGCACCACGGTGGCGGTGCAGGCGCGTCCAGCCGGCGACCTGGCGGTGTCGATCGACGGCCCGGCCACCCTGCCGTTCCTGGCGTTCTTCGCCGACTACCGCATCGACGTGCGCAACCACGGCAATGCGCCGGTGCAGGGCGCCAGCCTGGAGATCGACGGCAGCACCCTGTCGGCGCTCACCGCGCTGGTGCCGCCGCGCGGCTGGCAGTGCGTGCGGCAGAACCACGGCCTGCGCAGCGCGCGCTTCCAGTGCCGCAGCGGCGCCGACCTGGCGCCCGGTGCCAGCGCCGCGTTCCGCCTGAGCCTGGCGACGCGGCCGCTGCCGGCCGACCGCCAGATCGTGATTGGCGCCAGCGCCGGCTCGACCTCGGCCGACGCCGATCCCAGCGACAACAGCGCGCGCTTCAGCACGCGCGTAGAGGGGCTGCGCCTGTTCGGTCGCTGATCGCGGCAAGCGGTGCAAGTGCAAGGGCGTGGCCGCGAGGCCACGCCCTTTTGCTTGGGCCAACGCCACCCCGGCGCTGATCACGTGCTGCCGGCAGCGCGCTCGCGTAGGAGCGGCTTCAGCCGCGACCGGCCTTCCCTAGAAATCCCGTCGCGGCTGAAGCCGCTCCTTGTATCTGGACATGTCGCCCCTAAACAGGCGTCATGTCTTCCGACTGATCATCGGAGGAGGTGTGGGAGGTCCAGTCGCTCCTAAAGCTTCGAGCTTGCATCGTAGATCGGCTCCGCCCTCCACATGCTGGCTCTTGTGTGTCCGAACGGTATCCAGAGTCCGCCCCCGGGCGTGAACTCGCATCGACAAGGCAGGACCGGGCTCAGCGCCGATCATGACCCTGACACGATGGAGGAATCGCGTATGTCTCCCGTCATCGGCATCGACGTCGCCAAACGCAGTTTCGATGTGGCCATCGATCTGACCAATGGCAAGCACCGTACCAAGGCCAAGTTGTCCAACGATGCCAAGGGCTTCCAGGCCCTGCAGGCATGGCTGCAGACGCATGCGCAGCCCGATAGTTGGATCGCCATGGAGGCCACCGGCACCTACCACCAGGCGCTGGCCGAGTTCCTCCACGCACAAGGCTATCGGGTGTGCGTGCTCAACCCGGCGCAGACGGCCGCGTACGCACGCAGCCAGCTCAGCCGGGTCAAGACTGATCGCAGCGATGCCAAGCTGATCGCCAGCTATGCCTTGCGTCACCGCGAACAGTTACGCCGTTGGCACCCTGATCCGCCGGCGCTCAAGCAGCTCAAAGCGCTGGTGCGCCGGCGCCAGGACCTGCAACAGATGCTGCAGATGGAGCGCAACCGGCTGGAGGTCGCTCCGGCCCAGGTAAAGGACTCGATCCAGGTCCATCTGGCCGATCTGCAACACCACATCGCCCAGATCGAGCAGGCCATCGATGACCATATCGACCAGGATCCGACCTTGCGTGGGCAGCGCGAGTTGCTGGTGAGCATCCAGGGGATTGCCGACACCAGCGCGGCCTTGATGCTGGCCGAACTTGGCGATGTGAGGCGCTTCGCCGATGCCTCGGCGGTGACCGCCTTCGCGGGCCTGAATCCGTGCCTGCAGCAGTCGGGCGAGCGCAAAGGCCACGTCTGCATCTCGCGCACCGGCTCGCCCCGCCTGCGCGCGGGCCTGTTCATGCCGGCCCTGGTGGCCATGACCCACAACCCGATCATCCGGACGCTGAAACAGCGACTGAGCGAACGCGGCAAAGCCGGCAAGCAGATCGTGTGCGCCGCCATGCGCAAGCTCCTGCACCTGGCCTACGGGGTTCTCAAGTCGGACACGGCGTTCGATCCGAAAAGGGGCCTTGCCTGCTAGGGGGTAAGACGGTATCTACGGGACAAGCTCCATGCGCGGCGCCAGCGCTGAGCGCTGCTCGGGGGCGCGCATGCACGCCTGCCTCCTGTCCGTTCCGAGGCGCCCGCGCGCTTGCATGCGCGCCACGACAACGGCGTTGCCACCGCCACCGGTGGACACCCACGCGCACATGAACGGCATGCATCGCACTGCAACATCGTCGATACCCAACGCCATCAATCGGCAACGCGAGAGGACCACGCTTTTCTTGTGCGATACGGCATCGCCGCGTGCTGCGGTGCACGACGGCTTTTGTGCACGGCTTCCTTAACATGCCGACTCATATCATTTGAAACTTGTTGTCGAGAGCGCCATCGCCATGCCCATCGCCGCCCAGTTCGAAATTGAGTTCCTGCAGTACCTCGACGCGGGCGGCCAGCCGGTCCGCGACGCGCTTCCGGCCGACTCGGCCAACCCGCAGACGCTGCTGGCGCTGTTCAAGCAGATGCTCTACGTGCGCACCTTCGACAGCAAGGCGGTGGCCCTGCAGCGCACCGGCAAGCTGGGCACCTACGCCTCCTGCCTGGGCCACGAGGCCACCCACATCGGCATCGGCGCGTCGATGCGCCGCGGCGACGTGCTGGCGCCCAGCTACCGCGAGTACGGCGCCATGTTCACGCGCGGCGTGCGCCCGCGCGAAGTGCTGCTGTACTGGGGCGGCGACGAGCGTGGCAACGATTTTCAGCGCGATTCCGACGCCGCCCGCGACTTCCCGATCTGCGTGCCGATCTCCACCCAGTGCCTGCACGCCGCCGGCGCCGCGCTGGCGTTCAAGCTGCGCGGCGAGCAGCAGGTGGCGGTGGCCACCTGCGGCGACGGCGGCTCGTCCAAGACCGACTTCTACGCCGCGCTCAACTCCGCCGGCGCCTACCAGTTGCCGCTGATCCTGTGCGTGATCAACAACGGCTGGGCGATCTCGGTGCCGCGCAACGCCCAGACCGGCGCGCAGACCCTGGCGCAGAAGGGCCTGGCCGGCGGCCTGCACTGCCTGCAGGTGGACGGCAACGACTTGATCGCGGTGCTGGAAGCCATGCGCCAGGCGCGCGAGCGCGCGCTGGCCGGCCAGGGCGGCACGGTGATCGAGTTCATGACCTACCGCCTGTCCGACCACACCACCGCCGACGACGCGCGCCGCTACCGCGACGATGCCGAGGTCAAGCAGGCCTGGGAACGCGAGCCGCTGCTGCGCCTGCGCGCCTGGCTGAGCGCGCAGGGCCTGTGGAGCGAGGACGAGGAAACGGCGTGGAAGCAGGAATGCGCGCGCCTGGCCGACATCGAGCTCAACGCCTACCTGGAAACCCCGGTGCAGCCCGTGGAAGCCATGTTCGATTACCTGTACGCCGACCCGCCGCCGGACCTGCTCGTGCAGCGCGCCGAGGCCATCGCCCTGGAGCAGCGCCATGGATGAGTTGAGCCCCCGCCTCGCCGACCACGCGGCCGCCTCTGCGGCCGGCACCGCCCACAGCGCGGCGACGTCGCGCGGAGACACCCCGATGACCAGCACGCCCATTACCTTGATCGAAGCGGTGACCCAGGCGCTGGCCTGGGAACTGCAGCACGACCCGTCGGTGCTGGTGCTGGGCGAGGACGTGGGCGTCAACGGCGGCGTGTTCCGCGCCACCGCCGGCCTGCAGCAGCGCTTCGGCGCCCAGCGCGTGCTCGATACCCCGCTGGACGAAACCACCATCGCCGGGCTCAGCGTCGGCCTCGCCGCGCAGGGCATGAAGCCGGTAGCCGAAGCGCAGTTCGACGGCTTCGTCTACCCGATGGTCGATCACCTGATCTGCCACGCTGCGCGCCTGCGCACCCGCACCCGCGGTCGCCTGCACTGCCCGCTGGTGCTGCGCGTGCCGTGGGGCGGCGGCATCCGCGCACCGGAACACCACAGCGAAGCCAACGAAGCCATCTTCACCAACGTGCCGGGCCTGCGCGTGGTGCTGCCGTCCTCGCCGCAGCGCGCCTACGGCCTGCTGCTGGCGGCGATCCGCGAGCCGGATCCGGTGATCTACATGGAGCCCAAGCGCATCTACCGGCAGTACAAGGAAGTGGTCGCCGACGACGGCGAGGCGTTGCCGCTGGACGTGTGCTTCGTGCTGCGCGACGGCACCGACGTGACCCTGGTCGCCTGGGGCGCGCAGGTCAAGGAAGCGCTGGAAGCGGCCGACCGGCTCGCCGCCGACGGCATCAGTGCCGAAGTCATCGACGTGGCCACGCTGCGCCCGCTGGATTTCGACACCATCGCCGAATCGGTGGCGCGCACCGGCCGCTGCGTGATCGTGCAGGAAGCCCCGCGCAGCGCCGGTTTCGGCGCCGAGATCGCCGCGCGCCTGGCCGAGCAGTCGATGTACGACCTGGTCGCGCCGGTGCAGCGCGTGACCGGCTACGACACCCACATCCCGCTGTTCCGGCTGGAAATGAAGTACCTGCCGAGCACCGACAAGATCGTCGCGGCAGCCAAGCGGGCGATGGCCGCGGGTTGATATGCAGGCACGTCTGATCAGCGATTACCGCGCCGCCTATCCGCATCCGATCCGCATCGCCGCCGGCGAGCGGATCGCGCTGGGCGTGCGCGACGAAGAGTGGCCCGCGTTCGTCTGGATCACCAATGCCGCCGGCAGCGCCGGCTGGGCGCCGCTAGCGTGGCTGCAGCCGACCGGCGACGGCCATGCCGTGGCGCTGCGCGACTACGACGCGCGCGAACTCGATGCCGCGCAGGGCGACACCGTCGTCCTGCATCACGAATACGGCGACTGGTGGTGGGCCGAGCGCGCCGACGGCACGCAGGGCTGGCTGCCGGCACGCGACCTGGAACTGCTGGAAGAGACCACATGAGCCAAACCAAGAATTTCAATCTGCCCGACCTGGGCGAAGGCCTGCCCGACGCCACCATCGTCGAGTGGTTCGTCAAGGAAGGCGACACCATCCGGCTGGACGAGCCGCTGGTGTCGATGGAAACCGCCAAGGCGGTGGTCGAAGTGCCCTCGCCGGTGTCCGGCAAGGTGCTGAAGCTGGCCGGCGCGCCGGGCGACATCGTCGTCACCGGCAGCATGCTGGCGCAGTTCGCACCCGACCCGAACCTGCCGCAGCGCGCCGAAGGCCAGGACACCGGCCATCACCACGGCGGCGCGGCGCCGGCCGCGTCCGGCAAGGGCGCCGGAGCGGACACCGCCGCGGCCGACGACCGCGTGGTCGCCTCCGACGACGGCGGCGAACTGCACGACGCCGACAACGCGCAGGCCGCCGGCGAGCGCGACGATGCCGGCACCGTGGTCGGGGCGATGCAGAGCTCCAACACCGTGCACAGCGAACAAGCCGTGTCGGTCGGCGGCGTGCGCGCAATGCCGGCCGTGCGCGCCCTGGCCAAGAAGCTGGGCGTGGACCTGGGCCGGGTGCGCGCCAGCGGCGCCGACGGCGCGGTCACCCTGGCCGACGTCAAGCAGGCCGCCGCGGATGGCTCGGCGAAGGCCGGCGCCGTCGTAGGAGCGGCTTCAGCCGCGACCCCACGCCCTCCTGCCGTCGCGGCTGAAGCCGCTCCTACGGCAGCCCGCACATCCCAAGCCGCGCCCGCGCGCACCCCGCTTTCCGCCGCCGGCAAGCCGATGCGCACGCAGCCGCCGGGCGTGGCCGTGCAGGGCCAGCCCGAGCCGCTGAAGGGTGTGCGCCGCAACATGGCGCGGGTGATGGCCGAGGCGCAGCGCCAGGTGGTGCTGACCACGCTCAACGACGATGCGGATCTGCACGCATGGACGCCGGGCAACGACACCACCGGGCGCCTGGTGCGCGCGATCGTCGCCGCCTGCCAGGCGGTGCCGGCGCTCAACGCCTGGTTCGACGGCGAGGCGCTGACCCGCACCCTGCACGCGCACGTGGACATCGGCATCGCCGTGGACACCGACGACGGCCTGTTCGTGCCCGCCCTGCGCAACGCCGACATGCTCGATGCGCGCGGCGTGCGCGAAGGCATCAACCGCCTGCGCCAGCAGGTGGAGGCGCGCAGCATCCCGGCCTCGGAGCTGAGCGGCTACACCATCTCGCTGTCCAACTTCGGCATGTTCGCCGGCCGCTACGCCACCCCGATCGTGGTGCCGCCGTGCGTGGCCATCGTCGCCGCCGGCCGCGCCCGCCATCAACTGGTGCCGGTGATGGGCGGCGTGGAGACGCACAAGATCCTGCCGCTGTCGCTGAGCTTCGACCACCGCGCCTGCACCGGCGGCGAAGCCGCGCGCTTCCTGCGAGCGATGATCGACGACCTGGCGCTGCCGGCCTGAGCGCCGGCCGCCTTGCAGATCAGCCAACCTGCCTGACACCAGACGGTGCATCTGCTGCGCCTGACGCAGCAGATGCACCGCCCTGGCGGCATGCACCCCCAATTGTGGGAGGGACTTCAGTCCCGACGCGACGAACGAAAGGCGTCGTGATTGAAGCCGTTCTGCAGCGGATGCCTCAGAGGCGAGTTAGAGGCGCGCGTGTGTTCTGCGGTCTTCTACACACTGCGGGATGCTCTCCCGAGCAATTCCTGCACAGCGCGTCGGGGCTGAAGCCCCTCCCACAGTGCAGTGACCAAGCGCTACCGGCAGCCCCGGATTGGTGCTCCCGATCGCTTCGCGCGTTCGATGCATATCAACCGAACTACCTGACAGCCGGTGGCGCAGTTCCTGCGCCAGGCACAGCAAATGCGCGCCATTGTGGGAGGGACTTCAGTCCCGACGCGACGAACTAAAGGCATCGGGATTGAGCCCGTTCTGCAGCGGAGGCCTCAGAGACAACATAGAGGAGCGCGTGTTTTCTACGGCCTTCTACACACAGAGGGATGCTCTCCAGAGCAATTCCTGCACAGCGCGTCGGGGCTGAAGCCCCTCCCACAAGTGCATTGATCAAGCGCTACCGGCGGCCTGGGATGGCGCTACCGATCGCTTCACGTGCAGTCGGTGCACATTCGCCGCCTGCAGGCACCGTGATGGCGAATCGCCTTGGCTTGATTTCGCAGCACACATCGGGGTACGGCGACACCACATCGGCTCGATGCAAAAATCCTGAACGCAACCTGTCTACCACGCGACGCAGCGACGCCGTTATGGTCGCTGCACAGGGGAGGCACTGCGCCGATCGGCCGCACTGCCAAGAAACGTCATGCCACGCACCGCGCCACGGCCGCTTCGCTGCCGCGTCGGCGCGTCCTTCCTTCTTGCGCTCGAGGATTCCGCACATGACCCAGTCGCTTCGTCATCGCCCGTTGGCACTGCTGCCGTCCCTGCTGCTTGCGCTCGCCGCCACGTCCGCCCACGCGGCGGAGCGCGTCGACCTGCACGCCAAGAACCCGGATACGCTCGGTACCCAGTACCGTAGCGCCGCCGCCCGCGTCGGCGGCATTCCGGCCGCACCCGCGGTGCGCCACGCCGAACTGATCGGGCTGGATGCCGAGTCCGCGCTCACCCTGCTCGGCAGCAGCGAAGATGCCGACGGCACCGTGCACCGCCGCTATCAGCAGACCTTCCGTGGCATTCCGGTGTGGGGCGAGCAGGTGATCGTCAGCGAACGTGCCGACGGCAGCGTGCGCAGTCTGTTCGGCCGTTCGGTGGCCGGGCTGGCCAGCGAACTGCCGGCCACCGCCGCCAATGCGGCCAGTGCGTCGCTGAGCGCCGATGCCGCGCTGCGTGTGGCCCAGCGCGTCGCGCTTGGCACCGCGCAGGCCGAGCGTCGCATCGAACGCGCGCAGGCGCCGCAGATGATCTATCTCGACGACAGCGACCGTGCGCACCTGGCCTACGTGGTGTCGTTCTTCGCCGATGCGCCGAACGGCGGCGCGCCGAGCCGGCCGTTCGTGATCGTGGATGCGCGCAGCGGCGCCATCCTCAAGCAGTGGGACGCGCTGACCACGCGCGACGCCACCGGCCCCGGCGGCAACGCCAAGACCGGCCAGTACGAGTACGGCAGCGACAGCATCCACGGCTTCCTGGAGGTGGACGACAACTGCCGCATGCAGAACACCAACGTCAAGTCGGTGAACCTCAACGGCGGCAGCTCCGGCACCACCGCGTACCAGTTCACCTGCCCGCGCAATACCTACAAGACCATCAACGGCGCCTACTCGCCGATCAACGACGCGCACTACTTCGGCGGCGTGATCGAGAAGATGTACCGCAGCTACGTCGGCGTGGCGCCGCTGACCTTCCAGCTGGTGATGCGCGTGCATTACGGCACGCGCTACGAGAACGCCTTCTGGAACGGCTCGACGATGAACTTCGGCGACGGCAACACGCGCTTCTATCCGCTGGTCAGCGCCGACGTCGCCGGCCACGAAGTCTCGCACGGCTTCACCGAGCAGCATTCCAACCTCACCTACTCCGGCCAGTCCGGCGGCATCAACGAGGCGTTCTCGGATATGGCCGGCGAGGCCACCGAGTACTACCTCAAGGGCACGAACGACTTCAAGGTCGGCACCGAGATCTTCAAGGCCAACGGTGCGCTGCGCTACATGGCCACCCCGACCCAGGACGGCAGCTCGATCGACAACGCCGCCAACTACCGCAGCGGCCTGGACGTGCATTACTCCTCGGGCGTCTACAACAAGGCGTTCTACACCCTGGCCACCACCTCCGGCTGGAACACGCGCAGCGCCTTCGAAGTGTTCGCCCGCGCCAACCAGCTGTACTGGACGCCCAGCACCAGCTTCAACAGCGGCGCCTGCGGCGTGCAGACCGCGGCCAGCGACCTGAGCCGTTCGGTGACCGCGGTGCGCAATGCCTTCGCCGCCGTTGGCGTGAGCTGCCCGCAGTAAGGCCTGCACGGACGCGCACGACCATCCGCGTGGATGGCCGTGCGTTGCGGTTTGGGATTGGGGATTGGCAACAGCGGCTTGCGCCGATCGCCTTGTAGGAGCGGCTCTTGTCCCTTTTTCGGGATCAGCCGCGACGGGCGATCGCCAAAGCGTCACGACGGAAGCCGCTCCTGCGCCGGGTCGGCGATACTGTGCGGTCTCTCCCGCGCCCTGCCCGCCCCCGATGCCGTTCGCTTCCCTCGGTCTGTCGCCCGCGCTGTATCCCGCCTTCGCCGCCGCGCTCGCGCGCGCCGGCTGGCAGACGCCCACGCCGATCCAGCAGCAGGCGGTGCCGCTGATCATCGCCGGCCACGACCTGCTGGCCATGGCGCAGACCGGTTCCGGCAAGACCGCGGCGTTCGCGTTGCCGTTGCTGCAGGCGTGCGCGCAAGCGGCCAGGCCGGCGCGCTCCACGCGCGTGCTGGTGCTGGTGCCGACTCGCGAACTGGCGGTGCAGGTCGCCGACACCTTCGTCGCGCTGGGCCTGGAACTGCCGCGGCGGCCGCGGGTGGTGGTGGCGGTCGGCGGCGTCTCGATCAATCCGCAGATGCTGGCGCTGCGCGGCGGTGCCGACGTGGTGGTGGCCACGCCCGGACGCCTGCTGGATCTGCTGGAGCAGCGCGCGCTGCAGTTGGACGCGGTGGCGCACCTGGTACTGGACGAGGCCGACCGCCTGCTCGACCTGGGCTTCGGCGCCGAACTGGAGCGGCTGCTGCGCCTACTGCCGCCGACGCGGCAGACCCTGCTGTTCTCGGCCACCATCCCGGCGCCGATCGCGGCGCTGGCCGCGCACCTGCTGCGCGCGCCGCGGCGGATCGGCGACGCCGCCGACGCCGCACCGATTCCGGCGACGCTGCGTCAGCGCGGGATCGAGGTCGACAGCGACCGGCGTCTGGCCTTGCTCCAGCATCTGTTGGACCACGAGGCCTGGCCGCGGGCGCTGGTGTTCGTGGCCAGCCGGCGCAGCACCGAGCAGGTCGCCACGGCACTGAGCAAGGCCGGCATCGCCGCGCAACCACTGCACGGCGACCTCGCCCAGGGCCGGCGCCAGCGCACCCTGGACGCGTTCCGTCAGCAACAACTGCGCGTGCTGGTGACCACCGACCTGGCCGCGCGCGGCATCGACATCGCCGCGCTGCCGGTGGTGGTGAACTACGACCTGCCGCGTTCCACCGCGGACTACACCCATCGCATCGGCCGCAGCGCACGCGCGGGCGCCGAGGGTCAGGCGCTGAGCTTCGTCGATGCCGCCAGCGCGGCGCACCTACGCCTGATCGAGAAACGCCAGGGCGTGCGCGTGCCGCGCGAACGCATCCCCGGTTTCGAGCCGACGCCTGCACCGGCACCGGCCGCTGCGGCGACGGAGGCGACCGCCTCCACCGGTGGCGTCAAAGGCAAGCGGCCGAGCAAGAAGGACAGGCTGCGCGCGGCGCGTGCGCAGGGCGGCGAACCACCCGCGAGCGGCTGAGCCGCGCGGCACGGGCCCCGACGCGCGGGTGCGCCGGATCGCGCTCAGTCCTCGAAGAAATCGTGCTCGCTTTCGCCCTGCCCGCCCTTGGCCCGCGGCGGCCGCGTGCATGCCCGGCTGCGGATCTCCACGTAGAACTGCTCGCCGCCGGCGGCGACCAGCGCGTCGACCGCACGCAGCAGCTCGGCCGGCGGCAGCACGGCGGCGGTGGCTTCCTCGGTGCCGAACAGGGTGTCGAAATCCCAGTAGTCGGCGCCGGCCGGCAGGGTCTTGCGGCGCTCGCGGCGGATGTACTTGCGGATGTCGTGCTTGGCGGCGTCGAGCAGGCGATCGGGATGCTTGCCTTCGATGCGGAGCCGGTAGGTCTTCTTCATTGCGGGAAATCCTGGAAAGAAATAAGAGCAGCCAACAAAACGACTGCGCAGCCGCCAAGCGGGTGCGGAACTGCGCGCGACGTGTTGTGAGCCACGCTCAGGCGGCCGTCGCGGGACGGCACTGCGTGGGATGGGCCGCCATGGTGCCAGAAGCGGCCGCGCGCTGCGGATTGCGCGGATAATCGACGCACGCCCCACCGCCACGCAGGAGCCACCGATGACCGATCCGTCCGCCTTCGCGGGATACCGCGTGCTCGTCGCAGGCGCCAGTCGCGGCATCGGCCTGGCCATCGCCGACGCCTTCGCCGGCCATGGCGCGGCCGTGGCGATCTGCGCGCGCAGTCCCGCGCCGCTGGCCGAGGCCGCCGCGCAGTTGCAGCGCCACGGCCATCCGGTGGCGCAGCTGTGCTGCGACCTGGCCGATGCCGCGCAGATCGAGGCCTGGGTGGCACAGGCCGCCGACGCGCTGGGTGGCATCGACGTGATGATCAACAACGCCTCCGGCTACGGCCATGGCGACGACGATGCGAGCTGGCAGGCCGGCTTCGACATCGACCTGATGGCCGCGGTGCGCTGCAACCGCGCCGCGTTGCCGCACCTGCGCGGCAGCGGCCGCGGCTGCATCCTCAACATCAGCTCGATCAACGGCCTGCGGCCGACGCCGCGGGTGCCGGCGTACTCGGCGGCGAAGGCGGCACTGAACTACTACACGACCACCCTGGCGACCCAGCTGGCGCGCGAGCGGATCCGGGTCAATGCGATCGCGCCCGGCTCCATCGAATTCCCCGGCGGGCTGTGGGAGCAGCGCCGCCAGCAGCAGCCCGAGTTGTACCGGCAGATTCGCGCCAGCATTCCGTTCGGCGCCTTCGGCGCGATCGACGACGTCGCCAACGCGGCGCTGTTCCTGGCCTCGCCGCAGGCGCGCTGGATCACCGGCCAGGTGCTGGCGGTGGATGGCGGACAGTCGCTGGGCGCCTGAGGCGACGCGCGCGCCCTGCTGCGCGCTCGCGCTTCATTGCCCATCCCGAATCCCCACTCCCCAATCCCCGCTCTTAAACCAACTGCGCCGCCTCGATCACCTGCACGCCCGGACGCGGCCGCAGCGCGGCATCGACCAGCGCCGCGGCGATATGTTCGGCCGGGTTGATCCGGTAGCGCCGCGGCAGCAGCGGCCCGAGCGCACGCAGCACCACGCTGGCGGCATGCTCGCCGCGGCGGCGTTGCGCACGCTCGCCGCCGATCAGGCCGGGCCGCACCAGGATCAGCGAGGGAAAGCCGAGCGCGCGCAGGTCGTGTTCCAGGTCGCCCTTGACCCGGTTGTAGAACGCCCAGGACCGCGGATTCGCGCCCAGCGCAGAGTTGAGCGCGAAGGCCTCGGTGCCGTGCTGGCGCAGCAGGCGCGCGATCGCCAGCGGATAGTCGTGATCGACCCGGCGGAATGCCGCGCGCGAACCAGCCTGGCGCATCGTGGTGCCGAGCGCGCAGATCGCCGCCTCGACCTGCCACCAGGGCGCCTGTGCCGGCAGCGCGTCGAAGTCGAGCACGGGGTTGTGCAGCTTGGGATGGGTCATGGCCAGCGCGCGCCGGGTCGGCGCGATCACCGCGCTGCAGGCCGGCTCGGCCAGCAACTGGGTCAGCGCGTGGCCGCCGACCAGGCCGGTGGCGCCGGCGAGCAGGATTTTCATGGGAACGGCCTTGGGGTTGGCTGGGGATGGGGCGACTATCGCAGGGGTGGTGGCAAGGCGCTGTCTGGGATGTTTGCGGTGGGCGTGGGCCATGAGGCGCTGCGCGCTCGTACCCTCACCCCAACCCCTCTCCCGGCGGGAGAGGGGCTTCAGCTTTTCCCTTCTCCCACCGGGAGAAGGTGCCCCGAAGGGGCGGATGAGGGTACGGGCGCCAGCCAGGCATCTCCCTGCAGAAGGGACGGCAGCCCAGCCAGGCGTCCATCCCACACGGCAGCCCAGCAACACGCCACCCACGGTCGCCGCGCCGCAGCAGGTACGCCACAATAGCCGCCCCATCGCGCCGGCCGGCGCGCTGCAACCTGACGAGGAGCGGTTCGATGTTCGTGGTGTGCGGAGAGGCCTTGTACGACATCTTCATCGACGGCTACGCCGGCACCTCGGTCGCGATGACCGCGCGCCAGGGCGGTTCGCCGTTCAACGTGGCGATCGGCCTGGCCCGCCTGGGCGCGCCGTCGGCGCTGTTCACCGGCCTGTCCACCGACCCGCTCGGCCGCCAACTGCGCGCCACCCTCGAAGGCGAAGGCGTGGCCCTGGACTACTGCATCGACAAGCGCGAGGCGACCACCCTGGTGATGGTCGCGCTGGACGCGAGCGGCGTGCCCAACTACGCCTTCTACGGCACCGGCTGCGCCGACCGCGCGCTGACCGAGGCCGACCTGCCGGCGCTGGACGCGCGCGTCGGCGGCCTGCATTTCGGCTCGTACACCCTGGTCGCCGAGACCACCGCCAGCACCTTCCAGGCGCTGGCCGAACGCGAGCGCGGACAGCGGCTGATCTCGTTGGACCCGAACGTGCGGCCGACGGTTGAGCCGGACATGGCGGTGTGGCGCGCGCGGCTGGCGCGCTGGATCGCGCTGGCGCACGTGGTCAAGGTCAGCCAGGAGGACATCGAGCTGCTGTATCCGCAGCAGGATCCGTTCGCCGTCGCCCGCAGCTGGCTGCAGCAGGGCCCGTCGCTGGTGGTGATGACCCTGGGCGGCGACGGCGCGGTGGCCTGGCGCGGCGACAGCGAGGCGCGCGTGCCCGGCCGCGTGGTGCAGGTGGCCGACACCGTTGGCGCCGGCGACAGCTTCCAGGCGGCGTTGCTGCAGCAGTTGCCCGATCCGGCCGCGCTGGCGGCGCTGGGCAGCGAGCCGGCCGCGCTGGAACGCCTGCTGCAGTTCTGCGTGGCCGCCGCGGCGATCAACTGCACCCGCGCCGGCGCCAACCCGCCGCGCCTGGACGAGGTCCGCGCCGCGCTCTGACGTCGGCCGACTGCGTGCACGCAGCGCGCGCGGCCGAGTTGCCTAAGATGAGCCGGCCGTCCACCGCGCCGCATCCACCAGGAGACCTGCCTTGATCGAGCTGTCCGACATCGCCGTGCGCCTGGGCGTCGCTGCGCTTGCCGGCGCGGCGATCGGGTTGAACCGCGACCTGCACGGCAAACCGATCGGCATCCGCACGCTGGGCCTGGTCGGCCTGGCCACTGCGATGGTGGTGCTGTTGGCCGACCCGCTCGGCAAGGGCGGCTTCACCGATGCCGGCAGCCGCGTCATCCAGGGCATCCTGACCGGCATCGGCTTCCTCGGTGCCGGCGTCATCTATCACGTCGAGAAGCACGTGCGGGTCCACGGCCTGACCAGCGCTGCCTGCGTCTGGCTCACCGCCTGCGTCGGCATCATGTGCGGCGCCGGCCAGTGGCAGATCGTGGCGGTGTCGCTGGTCATCGCCTTCGTCATCCTGCTGTTCGGCGGGCGCGTCGAACGCGCCTTGCACGCGCTCCTGGGCGGCAGGCCGGCGCATGACACCCCGCCGGATCAGTCGTCGGACAAGGGCCCGCACCAGCCGGGCAAGTAGCTCGCGTCCCTGCTCTTGGCCAGCGCGAGCGCGGTTTCCACGGCGCGGGCGAAATCCTCCTTGATGTCGCGGCGCCGCAGCCGGCGGCGGAACAGGTCGGCCCACAGGAATTCGCTGAACGGCGTGGTGTCCTTGGCGTAGCCGCCCGCGCGCCGCACCTCCCCGGCCAGGCTGCGGTAGGGATCGTCCTTCAGGTCGGCGATCGACGTCGGCATGTTCTTGAACGGGCGGCGCTCGCCCTTGGCGTCGTAGGGATAGGCCCAGCGGCGATGATCCAGCACGCTCCACAGCGCGCCCTTGTCGACCACGCTGAGGTCGGCGATCACCGTGACCAGGATGTCCTTCACCCCTTCGTCGTGCAGCGCCCGCGCCAGGTGGTGGTGATCAACCACGTAGTACTTGCCGTCCGGCCCCAGCACCACCGGGATCATGTGCGTGCCGAGCAACTCGGCCTGCTTGTGCTTGGACGCATGCGCACGCCAGCGCCTGCGCTTCTCCTTGACCTCGCGCATGCCCACGGTCATCTGCGTGGGCCGCAAGGACAGGATCGGGACCGGGTGCAGCAGGGGTTCGCGGAAATCGGCCATGCGCAGTCTCCGTAGAGGTAGTGGGCGCGCCGCGGCAGGCGCGGCCGCCAGAGTGCCAGCGCCGCGCGCGTCCTGCACAGTGCCGCGGCAGACGCTCCCCTCTCCCTCCGGGAGAGGGGCCGGGGGTGAGGGTGCGACGGCTAGGGAACATTTTCCCCAGACACTTCCCTAGCGAACCGTACCCTCATCCGCCCCTTCGGGGCACCTTCTCCCGAAGGGAGAAGGGGGGCTGTCACGCCGATGGACTCCGCCGCCGGCCACGCCACTCCCCTCTCCCTCCGGGAGAGGGGCCGGGGGTGAGGGTACGACCGCCATGGAATCCTCTTCACAGACCCACCGCCCGCCCGCTCAAGCGGGCGCCGCCGGCGCCGATATCCAGATCCTGAGCGCCACCATGGGCGGCGCATTGACCTGGGGAGGAGCCGGCTGGCATGTCGGACCAACGCGACGAGCCGCCGATCAGCGGACTGCGCAAGCTGCTGTCGCCGCGTCGGCGCGATCCGGCCGCGACCGCGACGCTGCCGGCGCGCGCGCAGGGGCACGGCCACGGGCACAAGCACGGCCACGCGGCGCCGCCTGCAGAGGCGGCGACCGACCCGGCTGCCGCCACGGCCGCGCTGATCCGCCTGTTCCAGCAGGCGCACGAGCCGCTGGGCCTACTCGGCGCCTTCGCCGACGGCATGGCCGCGCTGCACGGCGAGCTGGGCGACATGGGCCGGCGCCTGCAATCGGCGGCGAGCAGCGGCGACTGGCCCAGCTATGGCCGCGCACTGCGCCAGCTGATCGACAAGTACATCCGCACCATCGACGTCGACGACCCGCTAGCCGGGCCCAGCGACACCGAGCGCCTGCGCGACCTGCTGCGGCAGACCGTGGCCGGCGCGCTGGCGGCGCTGCTGCACACCCTGCCCGAACTGGCCGGCGAGGCCGAGGCCAGCGGCGAGGCGCTGCGTCAGTGGCGGCCCGGGCAACCGCTGGAGCCGGTGGCGCAGCAGGTGCGCGAGCTGTGCCACCAGATCGCGTTGCGCGCCAACGACAGCCAGGAGCAGCAGGCGCTGTTGCTGAGCCTGTTCGACCTGCTGCTGGAGAACGTGGGCGAACTGCTCGAGGACACCAGCTGGCTGCAGGGCCAGATCGCGGTGGTGCGCGACCTGATCGCCGGGCCGCTGGACCGCTACTCGATCGAGGAGGCGCGTGGCAGCCTGCGCGAGGTGATCTACAAGCAGGGCCTGCTCAAGCAGGGCATCGCCGAATCCAAGGAGGCAATGAAGGACCTGATGCTGACCTTCGTCGCGGACCTGGACGGCATGGCCGCCAGCACCGGCGAATTCCACGACCGCATCGCCGACTACTCGCAGACCATCCGCGACGCGCGCAGCATCGCCGACCTCAACCGTCTGCTGCAGGAAGTGCTGCAGGACACCAGCCACGTGCAGGAGCAGGCGCTGCGCGCGCGCGACCACCTGATCGCCGCACGCCAGGAGGTGGAGGCGGCGGAGCAGCGCATTCTGCGCCTGGAGCAGGAACTGCAGGACGTCAGCGGCCTGGTGCGGGTCGACCAGCTCACCGGCGCACTCAACCGCCGCGGCCTGGAGGACCTGTTCGCGCGCGAACTGGTGCGCACCGAACGCAGCGCGCAGCCGTTGTGCGTGGCGATGCTGGACCTGGACGATTTCCGCAAGCTCAACGAGACCTTCGGCCACCCCGGCGGCGACAGCGCCCTGCGCCACGTGGTGGAAGTGGCGCGCACCACCTTGCGCGCCAGCGATGCCGTCGCCCGCTTCGGCGGCGAGGAGTTCGTGCTGCTGATGCCGGACTGCACGATCTTCGAGGCCAGTGCGGCGGTGACCCGCGTGCAGCGCGCGCTGGCCCAGCGCGCGGTGGTGCACGAAGACCAGCGGGTGTTCGTCAGCTTCAGCGCCGGCGTGGCGCTGCGCCAGCCCGGCGAAGCGCAGGACGCGCTGATCCGCCGCGCCGACCGCGCGCTCTACGAGGCCAAGAAGGCCGGCAAGAATCGGGTGGTGTCGGCCGACTAGCTGGCGCCGGCGTGCCGGCGCGGGATTGGGGAGTCGGGATTGGGGATTCGCAAAAGCAGAGCGTGCGCGGTGCTGTTGCGATTCCCGAATCTCCAATCCCTATTGCCGCATCTTCTTGACGCCCAACACCACCGCCAGCACCACCGCGCCGGCGATCACGCCCACCACCGCATTGCCCAGCGCCAGCACCAGGCTGCCCAGGCCGCCGCTCGGGGCGATGCCCTGCAAGGCGTGGTGCAGCGGGCCGATGCTGTGCACCAGGATGCCGCCGCCGACCAGGAACATCGCCGCGGTGCCGGCGACCGACAGCGTGCGCATCAGCCACGGCGCCAGCCACAGGATGCCGCGGCCGATCGCCGCGGCGGCGGCGCCCTTGCGGCTCAGGTACAGGCCCAGGTCGTCGAGCTTGACGATGCCGGCGACCAGCCCGTAGACGCCGGCGGTCATCGCCAGCGCGATCGCCACCAGCACCGTCAGCTGCTGCACGAATGGCACGCCGGCGACCACGCCCAGCGACAGCACGATGATCTCCGCCGAGAGAATGAAGTCGGTGCGGATCGCGCCCTTGACCTTGTCCTTCTCCAGCGCCACCACGTCCACCTGCTGGTCGGCCAGCGCCTGCACCTGCTGCGCGTGACGTGCCGCGTCCTCTTCCTTCGAATGCAGGAAACGGTGCGCCAGCTTCTCCACGCCCTCGAAGCACAGGAAGGCGCCGCCGATCATCATCAGCGGGGTGATCGCCCACGGCAGCCAGGCGCTGATCGCCAGCGCCGCCGGCACCAGAATCGCCTTGTTCAGCAGCGAGCCCTTGGTCACCGCCCACACCACCGGCAGTTCGCGGTCTGCGTTGACCCCGGTCACCTGCTGCGCGTTCAGCGCCAGGTCGTCGCCGAGCACGCCGGCGGTCTTCTTGGCCGCGACCTTGGTCAGCAGCGACACGTCGTCGAGCAGGGTGGCGATGTCGTCGAGCAGGGTGAACAGGCTGGCGCCGGCCATGCGGGGATTCCATTCGGGATGAGCGGCGATTCTCGCCGATTCCGCCGGCCACGTGCGTGAGCGGTGCCGCCTCAGCCGCGCATAACGCCGGCTCGGCTACCGTGCGCGGCAGGCCCGCATTGCCCGCGAAGGAGACCCGAATGGACCAGTTCCTCACCGCCCCCCGCGCCATCGTCGACGACGTGCTCGCGGCCGCGGCCATGCTGCAACCGCTGCGGCTGTCCGAGACCGACAGCGGCACCCGCATCGTGCTGCAGGCCGCGCGCGATCCGCGCCAGGTCGCGGTGCTGTCCGGCGGCGGCGCCGGGCACGAGCCGGCGCATGCCGGCTTCGTCGGCCCGGGCATGCTCAGCGGCGCCATCGCCGGCGACCTGTTCGCCTCGCCCGGGGTGGAGGCGGTGCTGGCAGCGATCCGCGCCTGCGCCGATGCGCCCGGCGTACTGCTGGTGATCAAGAACTACACCGGCGACCGGCTCAACTTCGGCCTGGCCGCCGAGCGCGCCCGCGCCGAGGGCATCGCCGTGGCCAGCGTACTGGTCGCCGACGACATCGCCCTGCCCGACGCCGCGCAGCCGCGCGGCATCGCCGGCACGGTGCTGGTGCACAAGTACGTGGGCCACCTGGCACGCGAGGGCGTGCCGCTGGCCGAACTGGCGCAGCGCGGCCAGGCCTTTGCCGACCGCCTGCTGTCGCTGGGCATGGCCTTGTCCAGTTGCAGCGTGCCGGGCCAGCAGATCGGCCGCCGCGCGCCGGAACTGGGCCTGGGCATCCACAACGAGCCGGGCGCGCGGCCGGTGCAGCCCGGCACGGTGGAAGAGGCGTTGGCGCTGGTCCTGGACCCGCTGCTGGCGCAGGCCGATGCGCGCCTGGGCGCCGACGCGCCGCTGGTGCTGATGCTCAACGATCTCGGCGGCTGCTCGACGCAGGAACTGGGCGTGCTGACGCGGCTGGCGTTGCAGCGCATCGGCGTCGAGCGGGTCGCGCTGATGCCGGTGCCGGCAGCGCTGATGACCTCGATGGACATGCACGGCTTCTCGATCACCCTCGCCCCGGCCGACGCCGACGTGCTCGCCGCGCTGCAGGCGCCGGTGCAGACCCTGGGCTGGCCCGGCGTGCGCGTGCCGCATGCGGTGCAACCCTTCGCCCCGGCACTGAAGCGCGACGACGACCATCGCCAGGGCCCACGCGATGCGCAATGCGCGGCCGCACTGGCGCGGGTGGCGCAGGCACTGATCGCCGCGCAGGCGGAACTGGACGCCCTGGACGCGCGCAGCGGCGATGGCGATGCCGGCAGCACCTTCGCCGCCGGCGCACGCGCCCTGCAGCAGGCCCTGGACACCGATGCGCTGGCCACCGGCGACGCCGCCGCACTGGCGCGCGGTCTGGCGGCGACGATCGAACACAGCATGGGCGGCTCCAGCGGCGTGCTGCTGTCGATCCTGTTCACCACCGCCGCCGGCGCGCTGGCGGACGGACAGGATTGGGTGCAAGCGCTGCAGGCCGGCGTGGCGCGGATGCAGCACTACGGCGGCGCGCAACGCGGCGACCGCACCCTGCTCGATGCGCTGCTGCCGGCGCTGGACGCCCTGGCGCAGGGCGCGGGCGTGGACGCCGCCGCGCACGCCGCGCGCGCGGGTGCCGATGCCACCGCGCAGCTCATCCGCGCCGGCGCCGGCCGCGCCGCCGCGGTGCCGGCGGATGCCTTGCGTGGCGTGATCGACCCGGGCGCCGAAGCGGTGGCGCGGGCATTCGCGGCGTGGCGGTGAAGCAGCCGGTCGGGTCGGCCGATGCGGTGCGAGGCAGGTATGGGTCAATCGGGACGGCAGGCGTGTTCTGGAACGCCTGTCGCGGCTGAAGCCGCTCCTACGACAAGCCAGCACGCGGCATGCATGGCGTCGCCGCCGCACACGTAGGCAACTCCGCATGCAATGCCACCAGAGATCGGCAGCCGTGCCCTCCCACGTTGTAGGAGCGGCTTCAGCCGCGACAGGATTCACCGATAACGCCCATCGCGGCTGAAGCCGCTCCTACAGAGGGCGCCATCGGGGTTGCAATGGGCTGCCCGAGCGCACTGTGGGAGGGACTTCAGTCCCGACGCGCGCAAGTCGGAATCGCCATCTCCTTTGCAGCAGCGCCCGGTCGCCCGCTACTCCGCCGACGCGGCCTCCAGCACCTGCGCCACCGCCTGCAGCGAGCCATGCACCGAGCCGGGCTGCAGCGCCAGCGGCTGGGTCTTGCCGCGCGCCACCACCTCCATGCGCTGCGGCACGCCCTGCGCATTGCCGACGATGCGGTAGGTGGTGTCGCCACGCGCGAAGCTGAGCAGATGGCGGTCGGCGTCGTAGTCCATCGCCTCGCCCTGCGCAGTCGGATACAGCAGATCCACCCGCTGCTGCGCGCCAAGCGCCGCGTAGTACGGCGTGCCGCTGGCGCCGTCGCCGACATTGGCGAACACCACGATGCGCTTGCCGGCCGGCGCCAGACGGAACTCGAGCAGGATCTTGCGCTGGCCTACCGCGGTCTCGCCTTCCTCGTCCCACAGGTAGTGCATGTCGGGCACGCGCTTGCCGCCACGATCGCGATACACCGTCTCCTGCGCCAGTCCCGGCCCGTCGCCACGCGCGTCCTCGACCACTTCGCGCTCCAGCAGCGGCTCACCATCGCGGATCGAGTACGTCGCGAACTGGTGCCAGCAGCAGCCGTCCTTGGTCATGGTGTGGAGCTCGCGCGCCTGCGCATCCACCTCGAACAGGCCGCAGTTGCTCTGCGCCAGCTCGGTGAAGTCCGCATCGGCCTCGAAGCCGTCGGCGGTACCCAGGTACACCTGATAGGACGGGCCGTGATAGCAGCTGTTCTGGCCGTCCATCACCGCCAGGTCCTTGATCCCGTCGAAATTGAAATCGTCGTAGATCAGCACGCTCTGCTCGCCGTACGGCAGTTCGTGCACATTGGCCTTGACCTTGCCGCTCTTCGCATCGGTGTCCAGCACCAGTTCGGGCGAGGCCACCTCGAGCAGCGGCGTGGCGTTGCCGCGGGCGAATACGCGCACGATGCCGGGACGGAACACCTCGCCGCTGTCCTCGATCTCCAAGGTGGCGCGGTAGCGGTCGGAGAAGTCCTGCAGGTCGTAACGACGGTGCGTGCTGGCGGCGAAGGCCTTGGCGTCGAAGTCGTCGCCGGCATACCGCTGGGTCTGCGTCGCGGCGGTCACGGTCGACGACAGCAGCACGAGCAGGAGGGCCAGGCATGCACGCGCCGACAGCACACGGGCATGGCCAACGGCATGCGAGACGATGGAGGACATGGTGGCGTTCCTGGCGGCGGGCAGCGGAGGCCAAGGGTAAGGCCGGCCGTGGCGGCCGGCCAGGGGCCAGCGGACGGCGGCGCGTCAGAACAGCGCGCGTGCCAGCGCCCGCAGCGCCGTGCGCGCTTCGGTGGCGATGCCGCCGCCATCCTCGCCCAGCCAGGCCACCACGAGCAGCACCACGACCATCACGGCCGCCAACAGCGCGAGCCGACGTCCGCTCATCGGCCGAGCGCCCGGCCGACCAGGTGCGATTGCGCAACGCACGGCGCAGCGCGTCGCGGCGCGGGTGCCACCCGCGCTCGGTCGCCGCACCGGGAGCGGCCGCTGCGTCCCACCCTCTTTACCACCATCGCCACTCGTCCTGCCGCACTGCACGCTGCTCTCTGACCCGCGTTGCGCGGCAGCATACGCGGCGGGTACGTCGCCCGACCATCGGCATCGCCCGGCTGTTCGACCGCTGTCCCGGCGAGCCTGTTGCCGTCAGCGCGCCGCCACGGCAACGCGGCCTGGCGCCCGCGATCCCCGACACCCGGCCCGACACCGCGCGGGATTCACTGCGCGACGACCCGGCCGTGGCCACACTCGTCGCAGCCTTTCGCCTGCCCGGAGCCCACCTTGAGCGCGACGCCCGACGCTGCGGCCACACCGCACGTGATCGGCGGCCTCAGCCGCCGTACCCAGATCCTGCGCCTGCTGCTGCGCTACCGCAGCTCCGGGGTGTTTTCCGGCATGGACATGGAGACCGCCCAGGGCGAGCACGAGCTGCCGCCGGAAGGCACGCCGGAACAGTTCGTCACCGATCTGGAGGCGCTCGGCCCGACCTTCGTCAAGCTCGGGCAGATGCTGTCCACGCGCCCGGACGTGGTGCCGCCGGAGTTCGCCACCGCCCTGGAGCGGATGCAGGAGAACACCACGCCGATTCCGAGCGAACGCATCCGCGAGATCGTCGAGGCCGAGCTCGGCGTCGGCATCAACAAGGCGTTCTCCGCCTTCGACGACACCCCGCTGGGCAGCGCCTCGCTGGCGCAGGTGCACCGCGCCGCGCTGCGCGACGGCACCCCGGTGGCGATCAAGGTGCAGAAGCCCGAGGTCGCCGCACAGGTGCGCGCGGACCTGGAGGTGCTGCGCAGCTTCGCCAGCGCCGCCGACAAGCTGACCGGGCTGGGCCGGCGTATCCGCTTCGCCGACTGGCTGGCCGAGTTCGGCAAGGCGCTGCTGGCCGAACTGAACTACGAGGCCGAGGCCGAGAACCTGGCGCGCTTCGGCGAGCACCTGCGGCCGTTCCCGCAACTGTGGGTGCCGCAGCCGGTGTGGGATCTGTGCAGCCGCCGCGTGCTGACCATGCAGTTGGCCGAAGGCGTGCGCGTGGACAAGATCTCCGGGCTGCGCCGCACCGAGCAGCCGATGGACGACCTGGCCGCGGCGCTGGTGCGCGGCTACCTGGACCAGATGTTCGTGCACGGCGAGATCCACGCCGACCCGCATCCGGGCAACCTGCGCGTGCTCGCCGACGGGCGCCTGGCGATCTTCGACCTGGGCATGGTCGCGCACGTGCCGCCGAAGCTGCGCGAGCGCCTGCTCAAGCTGCTGTTCGCCGCGGTCGACGGCCGCGGCGAGGAAGTGGCCGAGGAAACCATTGCGCTGAGCACGCGCCTGGAGGACTTCGACGAGGAGCGCTATCAGCGCGAGACCGGGCAGATGATCGCCCGCTACGCCGCGCACGACGCCATGTCCGAAGGCCGGGTGGTACTGGACCTGGTACGCATCGCCACCGCCTACGGGCTGCGCACGCCGCCGGAGCTGAGCCTGCTCGGCAAGACCCTGCTCAACCTGGAAGCGGTGTGCCGGGCGCTGTCGCCGCACCTGGACACCCGCGTGGTGGTCGAGGACCAACTGCAGCACGTGATGCGCGCGCGGCTGAAGAAGTCGCTGTCGGCGGCCAACCTGGCCAGCGAGGCGATGGAACTGCAGGCGCTGCTGCGCGAGGGCCCGCGCCGCATCTCCGACATCCTCACCCTGGCCGCGGAGAACCGCCTGCAGGTGCGCGTGGCCGGGCTGGAGGAATCGCGGCTGATGGAGAGCCTGCAGAAGATCGCCAACCGCGTCGCCGCCGGCATCGTCACCGCCGCGCTGATCCTGGCCTCCACGCAGATGATGCGCATCGACACCGGCAGCAAGCTGTTCGGCTACCCGGCGATCGCGATGGTGCTGTTCCTGCTGGGCGTGGTGCTGGGGCTGGGCATCGTGGTCAGCGCGGTGCTGTTCGACCGGCGCGCACACGCGCGCGAGGAGCGAGGACGGCGCTGAAAAGCCGGGAGTGGGGAATCGGGAATGGGGAATCGTAGGAGCGGCTTCAGCCGCGACCTGCAGCACTGGTAGCTGGCGGCCAAAGTCGCTTCGCGCTCCACCAATCCCGAATCCCCACTCCCGAATCCCCACTCCCGAATCCCGGCTACGCCTGAGGATCGCGTAAAAGCTTCACTTCCTGCGGCGACTCCAGCGCGATGCCCTCCTCGGCCAGGCGCTGCAGCAGGGCGAAGAACAGTTCGCTGCGGGTGCCGTAGGTCAGCCGCGGCGAGGCCACGTAGGCGAAGCTGTTAAGGGTGACGTGGCCGTTGGCGATGGAGTCGATGAACACCGACGGCGCCGGGTCGTCCAGCACGCCCTGATGCGCCGCGTACAGTTCCAGCAGGATGGCGCGCAGCTTGACCACGTCGGTGCCCAGCGACACCGCGAACTGGATCTGCACCCGCCCCAGCGGCCCGGCCAGGGTCATGTTGCGCAGGGTCTTGGTGATCAGTTCCGAGTTGGGCACGATCAGGGTGGAGCGGTCGCCGACCTGGATCTCGGTGGCGCGCACGCTGATCCGGCGCACGTCGCCTTCCTGGTCGCCGATCTTGATCCAGTCGCCGATCTTGACCGGACGCTCGGCGAGCAGGATCAGGCCGGACACGAAGTTCTGGGTGATCGACTGCAGGCCGAAGCCGATACCGACCGACAGCGCGCTGACCACCAGCGCGATCCGCTCCAGGCCGATGCCCAGCGCGGCCAGCGCCCACAACGCCGCCAGGATGATGCCGACGTAGCGCGCCACCGTGCTGATCGAGTTGCGCGAGCCGTCGTCCAGTTCGGTCTTGGGCAGATAGGTCTGGGTCAGCCAGCGATGCAGGTATTGCATGACGCCCAGGCCGAGCAGCAGCACCAGCACGGAGCGCGCGATCGCGCCCGGGTACAGCACCACCTTGTCGCTGACGCGGATGCCGTCGGACAGCAGTGAGAACCAGTCCGAGATGATCGAGACATTGGTGCCGAACGGCATCAGCAGCGCGCCGATGCCGATCAGGAGCAGCACCACCCGCAGCAGCGCCGAGGTCAGCACCCCGGCCTGCTCCAGGCTGCTCGAGCGCACCCCCAGCGCGCCGTTGGCGGCGCGGCCGATGCGGCCTTCGCTGGCGAACAGCCACAGCGCGAAGTCGTCGGCGAAGGTCATCAGCAGCCGCACCGCGCCGACGATCATGGTGATCCAGATGATCTGCCGGGTGATGAACAGGCCCAGGTGCAAGTAGCCCAGCAGCGCCGCCAGCAGCGCCACCACCACCGCGACCTTGACAAGCACGCCGATCAGCGCGAGCACCCCGCCGTGCTGGCCGGGCGGCGGCGGCTGGTCGTTGGCCAGCGCCTGCGCCGCCGCCTCGGCGTACTGGCGCCGGCGCAGCCGCGTCAGGCTGGTCAACGTCGCCAGGATCAGCACGCCGTAGACCAGCGCGATCACCCCGTCGGCGGCGACGGTGGCCGAGTCGCTGGTGCGCGCGGCCTGGTTGATCACCAGCAGCATGCTGCTGAGCCAGGCCAGCGCCGCGGTGGCCCAGGTGTACTTGCGCAGGCGCCGCGCGGTGGCGTCGTCGATCGGGAACAGCCGCCAGCTCGGCTGGTTCGGCAGCAGCACGCTGGCGCCGAGCGAGCCCATGAAGGCGGCGGCGAAGCTGACCCACACGAACCCATTGAGCACCGCATCCAGGCGCTCGGGCACCGCATCGATGCTGCGCAGGGCCTCGGCCAGCGCCAGCGCGGCCAGACCCGGGGTCAAGGTCCCCAGCAGCAAGAACCAGATCGCCAGGCCGGAGCGGCGCAGGCGGCTGCCCGGCGCGCGCGACACCGCGTAACGCTTGCCCAGCCAGCGCAGCAGGTAGCGCAGCGGGAACAGCAGGATCACCGCGATGGCGATGCCGATGCCGAGCGCGCCGTTGCCATGTTCGGCGAGCGCGCTCTGCAGCGACTGCTGGCCGAGCGCATACAGCGCCAGCAACTTGGCCTGGTCGTCGGGAAAGTCGTCGGCGATCTGCTTCCACAGCGTCGGCGACAACGGCGACGGCGAGCGCAGCGACAGCTCCTGGCTGAAATGCTCGGCGCGCGCACGTTCGATGTCGTCGGCCAGCTGCCTTGCCTCCACCACCATCAGCTTGCCGCGCTTGACGCCCGAGTCCAGGGCGTCGCGCTGCTTGGTCAGCGCCTTGCGCTGCGCGGCGATGTCGGGCGAATCGCCGGTGGCGGCCGGACCGAGCTGCTGCAGGCGCGCATTGACCTGCGCCAACTGCTGCGAGAGCGCATCGGCGGCGGTCTGCGCATCGTTGGAGGCGTCGGAGACCTGCGTGACCAGGTCCTGGAAGGCGGCCTGGTTGCCGGCATCCACTTCCTTGCCGCGCGCATCCTTCAGCGACTTGGCGGCGTTGTCCAGCAGGGTCTGCGGGTCCGGCGGCGCGTCGGCGGTATCCTGCGGCTGGGCGGAGGCCACCGCCGCGCACAGCCACAACAGCAGCAGGACGCAACGCAACAGGGAAGACGGGGACGCGGAACGGGGCAGCAGGCGCACGCAGGGACCGGCACGGGCAAGCGCGGACCACCGCGCGTGCGGCGCACTATACGGCGCGGCGCTTGAACCGGGCCAGCGTGTTGGCGCGGATGTGTTGCGAGGGGGTGCGGAACACCTGCACGCGCGGTGGCCACAAGGGTGGCCTTCCATCAAAACCGGGATCGCATGTAGGAGCGGCTTCAGCCGCGATGGGCCTTCCCGGTGAAGCCCGTCGCGGCTGAAGCCGCTCCTACGACAGCCACGGGCAGCCGCGACCGACGCCTGGGTTCACCGCGCGTCCGTCACCAGTACGATCTTGCCGATATGCGCGCTGGATTCCATCAGCGCATGCGCCTGCGCCGCCTCGTGCAGCGGGAAGCACCGGTCCACCTGCGGCTTGATACGACCCTCTGCCAGCAACGGCCACACCCGCTCCTCCAGTTCCCGCGCGATCGCCGCCTTTTCCATCACCGAGCGCGGACGCAGGGTCGAGCCAGTGTGGGTCAGGCGCTTGGCCAGCAGCGGCATCAGGTCCAGTTCGCGCACCTTGCCCTGCTGGATGCCGATCTGCACGATGCGCCCGTCCAGCGCCGCGGCCTGGTAGTTGCGCGCCAGGTAGTCGCCGCCGATCAGGTCCACGATCACGTCCGCGCCGCGGCCCTCGGTGAGGCGCATGGTCTCGGCGACGAAGTCCTCCTCGCGATACAGGATCGCCGCCTCCGCGCCCAGCGCCAGGCTGGCCGCGCGCTTGTCGGCCGAGCCCACGGTGCTGATCACCCGCGCACCGAAGGCCCGACCGAGCAGCGTGGCGACGCTGCCGATGCCGGAGGTGCCGCCGTGCACCAGCAAGGTCTCGCCGGACTGCAGGCGGCCGCGCTGGAACACGTTGGTCCACACGGTGAAGAAGGTTTCCGGCACCGCCGCGGCCTCGGTCAGGCTCAGCGCCGCCGGCACCGGCAGGGCGTTGCGCTCGTGCACCACCGCGTACTCGGCGTAGCCGCCGCCGGCGACCAGCGCGCAGACCTGGTCGCTCAGCCGGTAGCGCTCCACGCCGTCGCCGAGGCCGACCACCTCTCCGGCAAACTCCAGCCCCGGCAGCGGCGAGGCGCCCGGCGGCGGCGGATAGCTGCCCTGGCGCTGCATCACGTCGGGACGATTGACGCCGGCCGCGGCCACCCGCACCAGCAGTTCGCCGCGCCCGGGGTGCGGCAACGGCACGCGCACCGGGACCAGCACCTCGGGCGCTCCGGGCTGGCGGATTTCGATCGCGGTCATGGTGTCGGGGAGCGCGGCGGCGTGGATCGGGGACATGGCGGGGTCCTGGCAAAGAGCGCGGCGCACGCAGGCGCAGGCGCGTGGGGGAACCGCGATGATCGACCCTTCGCGCTGAGTGGTCCGTGACGGCGGGCGGTGTTCGCGATGAAGTGCGCGAAAGGCGTGTCTGCATCAGTCACGCTGCCTGAAGTCGGGACTGAAGTCCCTCCCACAGTGCACCCGGCGGGCTCGCCGCACGCCCCTGTGGGAGCGACTTCAGTCGCGACGCGCGCGAAGATGGCCGCCAGTCACCTGCACCGCCAAAGGCCCAGGCCTGACGCCGCGCTCACGCGAGCGTGCAAGCACAAGGCGGGCGCGTCTACTCGCCCACCGGCGCCGCCTGCGCCGGCCACTCGGTCATCGGCGGCACGGCAGCCTCGACCCGCTGCGGATCCAGCCGTGCCTGCAACGCCGGCAGCGCGATCGCCAGCGGGCAGCGCAGGCGGCCACCGCAGCCGGGCAACGGCCAGCGCCGTTCGCGCAGGCCGCGGCCGTCGAAGCGGTTGCCGCGCAGCGCCGGCAGGGTCGGCACCACGCTGCGCAGTTGCAGGAAGTCGTGGCCGTCGTACCGCACCAGTTCCAGCAGCAGCGCACCACCCGGCGGATACGCGTCCGGCTGGCCGGGCACCAACGGGTCGATGCCGAACAGGCCGGCCAGATGCGCCAGGTTGGTGTCGTGGCCCAGCAGCACCAGCGCGCGCGTGTCCGCCGGCGCCAGCGGCGCCACCGCCGGGGTCTGCCCGGCCGCGGCCTGCAGCGTCGCCAGCAAGTGCGCGAGCAGGTTGGAGCCGCCGGCACGCGCCGCCGGCAGCGCGCGCTTGCTGTAGGCGAAGGAGGCGTTGTGCAGGCCAATCAGCCGCTGCAGCGCCGCGGCATCGGCGCGACCCCAGGCCACCTGCGGCAACGGCAGGCCCTGCGCATACTCCAGCATCAGGTTCTCGGCCAGGCTGCCGGCGGTCTTCAAGACCTTGGCCGCCTGCGCCGGATCCTGCAGCCGCTGCGGATCGTCCAGGCGCAGCGAGGCCTGCGCAGCGCAGGTCGACCCCGCGCAGCCGGACAGCACCTGCTGCAGCGCGCGCAGCCGCGCGCGCGTGGCCGCGTCCAGGTGTAGCGGCGGTGCGGGCGCATCGTCGTCCTTGTCCTCGTCCTTGCCGAAATGGAACAGCGGGTTGTTCTGCGTCGTCGGCAATGCGAGGTAATGCGCCTGGCACCCCGGCAGCAGTCCCTCGGTGAAGGCCGCCGCGCTGTCGTGGTTGCGCGGCGTGCTGTCGCCGATCACCACCGCACCGGACGCGGCGCAGTCCGGCGCCAGCACCGCGGTGGCCAGCCAGCGCTGTCGGTAGCGCGCGCCCAGCGCCTGCATGCCGGCGGCACCGTGCGCCGTGAGCTGACCGGGCGCCACCGGCCATTGCGGCCAGGGTTGCGCGGCGTACTTGGCCAGGTCGTCTGGCGATTGCGTCGGTGCGCGCACGCCATGGCGCATCACCACGATCGTCAGGCGCACCTGCGCGGCATCCGGTGCGGTGGGCGCCTTGGGCGATGCCGCCGCCGGCCAGGCGGCGCTGGCGACGCACAGCACCGCAGCCAGGCGCCATCCGTTGCGCAGTCGTGCGAATCGGGAAGCGAACATGGCCGGCCTCAGAACTTCAGCGACAGGTCGAGGAACACGCCGCGCCCGGCCAGGCCGAAGTACAGCGGCTGGTTGTCGGAGGAACGGGTGCCGGCGTAGCCGATCAGCGCATGCCGGTTCAGCAGGTTGTTGACGTCCATGCTGATCGAGTAGCCCTTCAGGCCGTACGGCCCGTGCGTGCTGCGATAGCCCAGCGCCGCATCCAGGCTGGCGTAGCCGCCCAGGCGCTGGTCGTTGCCGAACACGGTGGCGCCGTTGGCCGCGGTGGTGTTGTCCACACCGTACTGCGCGCCCACCACCTTCTCCATCAGCGAACCGAAATAGCCGGTGCCGCTGTTGTACAGCAGGCCCAGGGCGGCGGTCACCCGCGGCGTGCCGGCGACCTGGGTGCTGCTGTGCTTGTAGGTGGCGTCGTTGTAGCTGGCGTTGGCGTACAGGCTCAGGATCGGCGTCAGCGCGTAGGTGGCCTCGGCCTCGGCGCCGCGGTACACCGCACCGCCGCCGTTGACGAAGGCGCTCTCGGTGCCGCTGTCGGTATTGATCAGGGTCTGGCTGATGTAGTTGCTGAAGTCGATGTAGTAGATGTCGGCGCCGAAGGTCAGGCCACGCGCGGCATAGCTGGTGCCGAGCTGGTAGTTGCTGGTCAGTTCCGGGCGCAGGCCACGGGCGCCGTTGAGTTCGATCACGTCGATCGGCGGCGCCAGGAAGCCGCGCGCGGCCTGCACGTAGCCGCTCCAGTGCTCGTTGAAGCTCTGGTGCAGGCTCAGCGACGGCAGCGTGGCGTCGTAGCTGGCCTCGCTGTGCGCCGGCGCCGGCGGCGTGCTCTTGTTGAGCTCGGCATCGAGTTGGCGCTGCACCCGCGCGTAGCGCAGGCCTGGGCTGAGGGTCAGGCTGTCGCTGAGCTTCCAGTCGTACTGCAGGTACGGCTGCAGGGTGTCGGTACGGTCGTGCAGGTTGTAGTTGTACAGCGGGCCGTACTTGGTGCCGCTGGCCGCGCCGGTGGTCATGTCCACCGGCAACTGCTGGCGCTCGTCCAGGTTGCGCTCCACCCACACGCCGGTCTGCAACTGGCCCGGTCCCAGGTCGCGGGCCAGCCGCAGCACATCGCCGAAGGCGCGGAAATCGTTGTCCGAGAGCTTGCCAGGCACGTCCTTGGCGGCCTTGGACAGCTTCTTGCCGGTCGCACCGTAGAAGGTCACGCCGTTGTCGGCAGCGCTCTCGCTGGTGGGGATGCTGGTCTTGGAAGCGGTGTGGTCGAAGCTGTTGTAGTAGACCTTGTTGTCCAGGTCCCACTCGCCCAGGCGCGTGCTCAGGCCCAGATAGGTGAAGCTGGAGTAGTAGGCGGCGGCGTTGTAGCCGGTGTAGTTCTGCAGGGTCGGATCGTTGCCCAGGCCATAGCGCCACCCGTGCTGCGCGATCTGCGCACGGGTGGCGCCCTGCACGGTGTTCTGGTGTTCCTGGTTGTAGCTGCTGACGAAGGTCAGCGTGGTCGCCTCGCCCAGGTCGGTGACGGTCTTGAGGAAGGCATGTTCGCGGCGGTCGTCGGTGCCCTTGAGGTAGGTATCACTGGCTTCCTTGGACAGGTCCGCGAACAGGCGCGTGTTGCCGATGTGCTCGTCGGCGCTGACGCCGCCGGCCCAGGTGTTCCAGCTGCCACCAGTGCCGTAGACGGTGACCCCGTCGACCTCGCTGGGATTGCGCGTGCGCAGCGCCAGGGTGCCGCCGAAGGTGGCGTTGCCGATGGTGGCGCCACCGCCGGGGCCGCGGTCGATCTCGGCCTGGCCGAGCACGTGGTTGTTGAAGTAGGCCGAGGTGGTGTGGTGCAGGTCGCTGGCATCGCCGAAGGGGATGCCGTCGAAGGTGATGTTGAACTGGCCGTCCTGGAAACCGCGGATGCTGATGCCCTCGTTCTTGCCCAGGCCGGGGCCTTCCGGCGAAGTGGTCACCACGCTGGGCGCGTACTTGATGATGTCGTCGTAGTTGGAATTCAGGCGCAGGCCGTCGCGGATGAAGCGTTCGTCGATCACCGAGGTCGGCTGGCTCGCCTCCAGCGGCGCGGCGCTGGGCGCCAGCGTGTCGACACTGTTGGCGGTGACGTTGATCGGCGCCAGTTCGCGCGGGCCGTCGTGTTCCCCATCGGCCTCGGCGTGCGCCGGGGCGGCGCTGCGCGGCGCCCGCGGCGCGGCGGCCGGCGCGGCGGCGACGCTGCTGCGCACGATGGCGACCGAGCCGGGCGTCAGCATGCGGTAGTCCAGGCCGGTGCCGGCGAGCAAGGCATGCAGTTGCTGCGGCGGCGCCAGGCCGGCCGGCGCGCCGCTGCTGCGCAGGCCTTCGGCCAGCGCCGGGTCGTACATCAGTTGCAGCCCGCTGCTGCGCGCGAACTGGTCCAGCGCCTGCGCCAGCGGCATGGGCGCGATGGCTTGGGCCGTGGCGGCGGGCGCCGACCAGGCCGGCAGCGAAGACAGACTGCCCAACAGCAGGGCAATGGAGACGACGAGAGGCTTGCGCATGACGATCACACCGGAGGGGAGGAAGGGCGGCCCCGTGCGTGCTGCGCGGCGGCCATGCTTCCTAGGAGTGCCCCGGTGCGCCGTGCGGCTACCGTCGATTGCGTGAATTTTTTCTTACAGCGGCGCAGGTGCGTGGCGGATGGTCACCGCGTGCGCGTCGCGCTGCACCTGCACGTCCGGCAGGCTGCCGAGATACGCGACGAAGGCCTCCGGGTCGCGCAGGTGGAACACGCCGCTGACCCGCCGCGCCGCCAGCGCCGGGTCGGCGATGCGCAGCGGCTGCGTGGTGTAGGCATTGAACAGGCGCGCCACCTCGCCCAGGCTGCGATCGTGCACGCCGACCTGCGCCGGCAGCCAGGCGGTGGCGTCGGCGATGTCGGCATGGTCGCGCCGCGCCAGCACGCGGCCCTGTGCATCCACCCGCGCCTGCTGGCCGCCGCCCAGGTCGGCCAGCGTCGTCCCCTCCGACGGCAGGTCGCCGCGGTGCCACCACGCCGGGGTATCGCGCGACACCTGCACCCGCCCCTGCAGCACGGTGACGCGCGCGCCGCCGGCCTGCGGGTCGACCCCGAACACCGTGCCGACGTCGCGCAGCACCAGCGTACCGACACTGACCCGCAGCGGCCGCGCCGGATCATGGCCGAGATCGAACACCGCCTTGCCGCGCAGCAGGGCGATGTCGCGACGCTGCGCGCCGTAGCGCACCGCGATCGCACCGCCGCGGTCCAGTTGCACCACGCTGCCGTCGTCCAGGGCGACGCTGCGCGCCGCGTCCGCCGGGGCGGCGTACACCGTCGCCGGCACCGGCTCCGGCGCGCTCAGGCGCAGCGCAACGCCCGCGGCGGCCAGCGCGAGCACGGCGGCGGCGGCCAGCGGCCAGCGCCTGCGCCGTGGCAGGACACGCCGCGGGTGTGCCACCGACATCGGCGTATCCACATCCGGCCGCAACGGCACCACCACTGCCCCGCTGCGCAAGGCATGCGCGCGCAGTTGCGCACTGCTGGCCTGCTGCGCCTGCGCGGCGGACGGCAGGTCGCCGTGCATCCGCGCGATGTCGAAATAGGCGGCCACGTGCGCCGGCGAGTGCCGCAGCCAGGCCAGGAACTCGGCCTGCCGCGCCGGCGGCAGCGCGGTCTCGCGCTGCGCCAGGTACCAGTCCGCGGCCGCCTCGGCGACGCGCTGCGCATCCTCACGCATAGCGCGCCATGCCCTGCCGGCACACCGCCAGGCCTTTGATGATGTATTTCTTGACCATGTGGCTGGAGATCTGCAGTTGCTCGGCGATCTCCTGGTAGCCCAGTTCGTCGCGGTAGCGCAGCGTCATCGCCGCGCGGCACTTCGGCGGCAGCCGCGCCATCAGTTCGGCCAGGCGCTGCCGGCGTTGCGCGCGATGCACCTGCGCATCGGCTTCGCAGGGCACCGCCAGCCGCTCCAGCACATCGTCCAGGCAGGTGTCGCGCTGGCTGTTGCGCTGGTGCAGCAGCGCGTGCTCGCGCATCAGGTTGGCGGCGATGGTGAACAGGTAGGCTTCGGGATTGGCGATCTCCGGCGCGTGCGCCTCGCTGCGCTGCAGCCGCAGCCACACTTCCTGCAGCAGGTCGTCGGTATCCCAGGCCGCGGCGCGGCGCTTGCGGAAATAGCGGCTCAGCGACGGCCGCCATTGCAGGAACAGCCGCGACAACGCCGGCAGGGGTTCGGAACGCACCAGCCACTCGCAGTGCCGGCGCCATCGGCGGCCGGCGATTCGGAAAGGCTGCGATGCTGGTCCTCGGCGATGACAGTCCGATGACGCACGGGTCCTGCGGGCGCAGCGGAGCGGTTGCGCCCCGGCAAGCATTCAGTTCACCGCTGACTGCCGGGTTCGCGCGATCGGGGCATGCAACGCGGCCGGTCACCGCGCCTGCGCCCTCGCCACGCGAGCGGCGGCCGCGCATCCCAGCGTTTCCCGTGCGGGACAGGATGTCCTTCGGACCGACCTTCCGTTCCATCGGCATCGCCCCATATCGTGAAGGTTGCCGCGTCCAATTCTTGGGCGGCGTTCGCATGAAGGATCTCGCCATGACCGACCCCATCGTCCAGATCAAGCCGCTTGGCTTCCCTTGGGACACGATCGACCCGTTCCTGTTCTGCGTCTACCACGACGATGCCTACCCCGCCGGCAACGGCGCAATGGGCCCGGCGGCGCCCCTGCACGGCCGCGCCATCGGCCAGGACTTCAGCCGCAAGGACGGCTGGAGCATGTATCACGGCGAGGAGATTCCCGGCTTTCCCGGTCATCCGCACCGCGGATTCGAGACCGTGACCATCGTGCGCAAGGGCCTGATCGACCATGCCGACTCGCTCGGTGCGGCGGCGCGCTTCGGCGCCGGCGACGTGCAGTGGGTGACGGCCGGCGCGGGCATCGTGCATTCGGAGATGTTTCCGTTGCTGGACACGGCGGCGCCCAACCCGCTGGAGCTGTTCCAGATCTGGCTCAACCTGCCGGCGCGCAATAAGCTGGCCGCGCCGCACTTCACCATGTTCTGGTCGGAAGACCTGCCGCGCTTCACGGCTACCGACGACGCCGGCCGCACCACCGAGGTGACCTGCGTGGCCGGCCGCATCGGCCCGGTCGACGCCGCGCCCGGCAGCGCCGGCGGCCCGCTCGCGCCGCCACCGGATTCGTGGGCCGCGCAGGACGATGCCGATGTGGCCATCTGGACGATCCGCATGGCACCCGGCGCACGCTGGACCCTGCCCGCCGCACAAGGCCGCGGCACGCGCCGCAGCCTGTACTTCTTCAAGGGCGCAGCGGTGACGGTGGGCGGGCGCCCGGTGACCCGCCACGCGGCGATCGAGCTGCGCGCCGATCAGGCGGTCGAGTTGGTCAATGGCGATGGCGAGGCGAGCGAGTTCCTGGTGCTGCAAGGCCGACCGATCGCCGAACCGGTGGCCCAACACGGTCCGTTCGTGATGAACACCCAGGCCGAGATCGCCCAGGCCATGGCCGACTATCGCCGCACCCAGTTCGGCGGCTGGCCATGGCGGGACGAGGCGCCGGTGCACGGCAGCGACCCGACCCGTTTCGCGCGACATCCGGATGGGCGCGAGGAGCGGCCGGCGTCGCGCGCGGTCGCTGCCGACGGCTAAGGGGTGTCACCGATGCGAGAGGACGCCGCGTTCCCAGCCTCGTACACACGCACTCTGCAAGTCGCTTCGCGCCGTATCGTCACCCCAACCCCCGCTCCGCGCCCCGGCCCGCGCTTGCAGCGCGGGCGCTCCAGGGTGCGCGCGCCAATGGCGCGCAGGCCGCACCCTGTCGGCCAAACGGGAGAGGGGCTAGGTGCTCAGTAGCGCGCCGAGGCCAGCGCCTGCGCGCGCTCCAGTTGCTCGGCGATGCGCTTGCGCGCCTGCTGCAGTTCCTGGCGGGTGGCGTCTTCCTTGGCCGCCGGCACCAATTCGGCATCGATCACCGACAGCGCATCGGAGTACTGCCGCACCACCGCCGCGGCATAGGCGTTCATGTAGGCAGAGTTGTCTTTTTCATCGCCCAGCGCCTGCAGCTGCGCGCGGCCCTTGGCCACCTGCGCTTCGATCTTCTCCGCATCGCCTGGGCCGCCCTTGCCGGCCTTGGCCGGGTCGGCGTCGTGGTGCACGGCGATGGTCTCGCGGGCGAAGTCGGCCACGGTCTTGCTGACGTTGCGCGACAGCGCCTGCTTCGACAGCGCCACCACGTTGCCCTCCAGCACCTGCAGCATCGCCTTGGCCGAGGCGTCGCCGCCGATCGGTGCGCGTCCGCTTTCGCCACCGACCGGCGCGGCGGTGGGCTCCGGCGAGGTGGCCGGTGCGGTGCGCGATGCCTGGTCGCCGGGCTTGCCGCAGCCGCTCAATGCCACGGCAGTCAGCGCGGCGAGCAGGGACAGGCGGACGGGATGAAAGGGTGAGGTCATGAAGCGCTCCTGGTTGGTCTGCGCTCCACCATGCCCATTGCCCGCGCAAACCCGCGTGAATCGTCGGCGGCTGGCGGTTCCGTGGGGCGCGATCGCGTACCAGACGTGCCGTGCAGATTGGCCAAGGTGATGGCGGAAGCGCACTGCTGCGTACGCTCACTGCGATGCGTGATCGCCGCCATTGCATCTCCGGTACCGGAGCCGGCCTGGCGCGGCCGGCTCCGGCGCTGCTCAGCCGCAGCAGTAGCAGACCAACGGCTTTCCTGGTCCGCCCGGCCCCAACTCGCCGCCGAACGGCGCGCACTCCTGCTGGCAGGCCCAGGCGCTGCAGGCCGCCTCCTTCTCGATGCCGTCGCCGGCGGTCGCCTGTACGGCGCCGAAGCCCATGCTGGCCAGGAACACGGCCGCAAGCATCCCGTTGCGTAACGCTGTCCAACGCTGTTTCATGGCTTACTCCTCGATGGTTGCCAAGGCCGGTGGCGCCTCCGTGCTGCGCACTGCGGCCATCAGGTCCTGCATCCGCTCCGTGGTCTCGAAGACGCCGACGCGCGCATAGCGCACGCGCCCCTCGCGGTCCAGGGCAAGCAGCGTCGGCACGTTGCGCGCGCGGAACAGCATCACCGCGCGGCGATCGGTCAACGTGGTCACCGGGAACGTAAAGCCGTGCTCGGCAGCGTAGCGCTGCGCCTGCTCGGGGCTGCACTGGCACACGCCCAGCACCTGCACGCGCGGCTGCTGCGCGGCCAACCGCTGCGCCGCCTGCACGATCTGCGGCGCCGAGCGCTTGCAGTACGGGCAGGTGGTGGTGAAGAAGAACAGCACCTGGCGGTCGGCGGACGGCACGCCGACGGCGGACGGCACGCCGAGCGTCAATGGCGTGCCATCGACCGCAGTGACATCAATGCGCGGCACGTACATGCCCGGATACGGCTCGGTGGTGCGGGTGACGAACCAGCGCCGTTCCTCGCGCAAGCCACGGTTCTGCCAAGCCAGCACCAGCACCAGCGCGCAGGCCGCCAGCAACGCCAACCAACTCCAGGGAAACCGCCGTGCCATGCCGTGTGCCTGTGTCGCCGTGTTCCCTGCAGGCTGCGCAGCCTTGGTGCGATGGTCAACGCTTTGCGCGCATGCGCAGCGACTGCGTGATCAGGCTGGGGAGCGAGTCACGTGCACCGTGGGCGCGCATTCCAGCGGTGTGGCGCATATGGGGGCATGCAGCGCAGGCACGGGCATGCGCTGACCTTGCCGCATGCTGGGCGCGCGGCACTACAAAAGCGGCATGTGGGATGCATCGCATGATCGACGTACGAGGGGCGGCACGTCGGTCAGGAATTTTCCTGAGCGCCACACTTCCGCAGACAATTCAGTCGGCGAAGGTTTGAGTTAAGCCCGGCAGCGGAGCAGCTTCGGCTTGAACGAATTGTTAGGCGGTAGCTGCATGTTCAATCTCTCGAAGTTGCACTTGCCACCAGCCAATCGCCATCGCAAGAACATCCCTGCAATCCTCGCCCTCATAAGGCCCCGCGGCAAGCGGACAGAATAGCTCGTCCGGCAGCGTTGTCATGGTCATGCCAGGGATGACAACAAAGGCCGCCCGCCCGGACATGAAACCGACCTCATACTCTTTCAAGACGGCGTTACGCTCGCTCTCAATGAAATTATGAAAGATCTTGTGTTGTTCGCGATCGTCATGCCAGGAAGCCCAAGCTTGCTTTATAGCGATCGAAAGCCCAGGGCTTGTGCGTGAATCAACCTTGTCGAGAACATGACCGACCGAACGACAAAGAGCCATTGCAGCTACCCAAGTAATCCGAAAACGCAGAGCATCGCTCTCCAACTCTAGAAACTGGTGCGCTGCCTCAAGGTCGCCGAGAACTTTGCGTGCGGTTGAGGTCATCTTTTTCTGTCGCCTAAAACACGAGTTAAGCCGCACCGCGACGCGGGTTCGGATTGAATGAATGGTTGGGCTGGTGCCACGAGGTGGTAACGCACGGACCGTGCTCCCCAGCACCGCCACCGAGAACTGAGCATGCCACAGATCGCCTTCTTGAGGCTTGCACCAGGTAATTGCCCGGTGATTCCGGTGCGCGGGGCACTTCACCGCTCGCTTCTTGCACGCCGTCAAGGCACCCCAGCTTCGGAATCGCCAGGAACGCCGCACCTACGCCAACGCCGCACTGATCTGCGCCGCGGCATCGCACACCGCGCGCATCGCGGCCTGCGCGTCGATCGGTTGCGGGCGACGTTCGATGAAGGGCACGGTCAGGGTGTAGCGGGCGACGCCGTGCTGCAGGATCGGCGCGGTGAGATCGATCACGCCGACCACCGCCTCGCTGGGATGGATGCTGTAGCCCAGCGCGTGCACCTCCTGCGCCGCAGCCAGGAACGCGGCGCGGTCGTACGCCACCTCGCTGGCGTCCAGGCGCTGCAGCAACTGCGCCTGCGCATCGGCCGGCTGGAACGCGAACAGCACCAGGCCCGAGGTGGAATGCGCGAACGGGCGGCGGTGGCCGGGGCGCACCACCAGGCCGAGGTCGCTGGGCACGTCCATCTGCGCGATGACCACGATCTGGTCGTCCGACGGCGCCACCAGGTGGCAGGGCTGGCGAATCGCGTCGGCCAGCGCGCGCATCACCGGCAGCGCCACCTCGGTGACGTTCTGCACCCGCGGCTGCTGCATGCCGAGCATGAACAGGCGGTTGGTCAGCGTGTAGCCGCCCTCGCCCGCGGTGCGGGTCAGGTAGCCGCGCTCTTCCAGCACCTGCAGCATGCGGAAAATCTCGCCGCGCGAACGGCCGATGCCCTGCGAGATCTCGCCCATGCTCATCGGCCGCCCGTCGCGCGCCAGCAGCTCCAGGATGTCCAGCCCCTTGTCCAGGGCGGGCGCGCGGTACTTGGGCAAGGGGGTGGTCATTCCGTCGAGGGCCCGGCAGCAGGTGAAGAGGACTAGGGTACAGGGACGCCGCGCCGGGCCGCACCATGGCGGCCTGCGCTGCAGGGATTGGCGCCGATCGCCTCATGCACATATGAACTCAAATTTTATATTTGCATGGCACTCGTCGGCGCAGTACGCTCCGCCGACAATCCGAACGCGACGCGGCACACCTTGGGAGGGGTAGGCGGCAATGCACTACAGCAGCGAATCCGCCACACCGGCGTCCGCCAGTCTCACCCGGACCGCGCTAGCGCCGTTGGTCCTGATCGTCAGCCTGTTCTTCCTCTGGGGCATGGCGAACAACCTCAACGACATCCTGATCAAGCAGTTCAAGAAGGCCTTCGAGCTGAGCGACCTGCAGGCCGGGCTGGTGCAGAGCGCCTTCTACCTGGGCTACTTCGTGTTCGCGATCCCGGCGGCGATGTTCATGCGCCGCTACAGCTACAAGGCCGCGGTGGTGCTGGGCCTGCTGCTGTACGCGGTCGGCGCGTTCCTGTTCTACCCCGCCGCGCAGGTGCACACCTACTGGCTGTTCCTGCTGGCGCTGTTCGTCATCGCCAGCGGCCTGGCCTTTCTGGAAACCACCGCCAACCCGCTGGTCACCGTGCTCGGCCCCGCCGAGGGCGCGGCGCGGCGGCTGAACCTGGCGCAGGCGTTCAATCCGCTGGGTTCGATCACCGGCATCCTGGTCGGTCAGCACTTCATCCTCTCCGGCGTGGAGCACACCCCGCAGGAACTGGCGGCGATGGCACCGGCCGCGCGCGAGGCGTTCTTCGCCACCGAGTCGCTGGCGGTGCAGACGCCGTACCTGATCATCGGCGCGGTGGTGCTGCTGTGGGCGCTGCTGATCGGGCTGACCCGCTTCCCGGCCACCCGCGCCGATGGCGAGGGCGCGCGCGCCGGTGGCTTCGGCCAGCTGCGGCGCAATGGCCGCTTCGTGTTCGCGGTGGTCGCGCAGTTCTTCTACGTCGGCGCGCAGGTCGGCATCTGGAGCTACCTGATCCGCTACCTGCAGGACGGCGTGCCGGGCACCCCGGAAAAGACCGCCGCCGATTTCCTCACCCTGTCGCTGGTGCTGTTCATGGCCGGCCGCTTCATCGGCACCGCGCTGCTGCGGTTCCTGGCGCCGGCGCGGCTGCTGGGCGTGTTCGCCCTGCTCAACCTGCTGCTGTGCGCGGTGGCGGTGGCGCTGCCGGGCTGGATCGGCCTGTATGCGCTGGTCGCCAGCAGTCTGTTCATGTCGGTGATGTTCCCGACCATCTTCGCCCTGGGCCTGGACGGACTGGACGACGATGCGCGCAAGCTGGGTGCGTCGCTGATCGTCATGGCGATCATCGGCGGCGCCGCGCTGACCGCGGTGATGGGCGCGGTGTCCGACCATGCCGGCATCCACTGGGCGCTGGCGGTGCCCGCCGTCGGCTTCGCGGTGATCCTCGGCTTCGCGCTCCACGCGGCGCGCCGCGACGCGGCGTCCCTGCCCTCTGCCCGTGGAGCCTGAGCCATGCCGCGTCATTGCTACCTGCTGGACCTGCACGAGGACCCGGCGCTGATCGCCGAATACGAACGCTGGCACCGTCCCGACACCGTGTGGTCGGAGATCGTCGCCTCGCTGCGTGACGCCGGCATCCGCGAGCTGGACATCCACCGCTGCGGCGATCGCCTGGTGATGCTGATGGAGGTGGACGAGGACTATTCGCCCGCGGCGAAAGCCGCCGCCGACGCCGCCAACCCGCGCGTTCAGGCGTGGGAGGAGTTGATGTGGCGCTTCCAGAAGCCGCTGCCCGGCTCGGCGCCTGGCGAGAAATGGCGCGAGGCGCTGCAGATCTTTTCGTTACAGGCGGCGCTGGCGGAACTTGAGCGCAAGAGCGCGGACTGAGGCGATTGCGAGCGGGATGTCGGTCTTGACCGCTGGTGCAGGCGGTTGCAGTGCCGCTTCGTTTGTCGCGGCTGAAGCCGCTCCTACGAAAAGCGATCCGGGGCCACTGGCGCTGTCGTAGGAGCGGCTTCAGCCGCGACCGCTTCAACGCCGCCGGTGCGCTTCCGTCAGCGGAAACGCACCTAGGCGGCAAACCTCGCCGCCCTGCGCCGCCAGATCCGCGCTCCAGAACGGGCCGTCCGGGTACAGGAACTGGCTGACCGAGGCGGCGTGCATCTCGGCCGAGAAGCCCGGCGTGGTCGGCGCCAGATAGCGGCCGTGGACGATCCGCACCGGATCGACGAAGTGCTGGTGCAGGTGGTCGACGAACTCGATCGCGCGGTCTTCCATCTTGCCGGTGATGGCGACGAAATCGGCCATCGCCAGGTGTTGCACCAGTTCGCACAGGCCCACGCCGCCGGCATGCGGGAACACGCGCACGCCGAACTTGGCCGCCAGCAACAGGATCGCCAGGTTCTCGTTGACGCCGCCCACGCGCGCGGCATCGATCTGGATCAGGTCCACCGCGCCGGCCTGCAGCAACTGCTTGAACACCACCCGGTTCTGGGTGTGCTCGCCGGTGGACACCGGCACCGGCGCAATACCGCGGCGGATCGCGGCGTGGCCGAGCACGTCGTCGGGGCTGGTCGGCTCCTCGATCCAGGCGATGTCGAACTCGGCGAGCTGGCGCATCCAGGCGATCGCCGGGCCCACGTCCCAGCGCTGGTTGGCGTCCACCGCCATGGCGATGTCCGGGCCGATCGCGGCGCGCGCCAGGCGGCAGCGGCGGATGTCGTCCTCCACGTTGGCGCCGACCTTGAGCTTGATGGTGCGGAAGCCATCGGCCACCGCTTCCTTGGCCAGGCGCACCAGCTTCTCGTCGGAATAGCCGAGCCAGCCCGGCGAGGTGGTGTAGGCCGGATAGCCCTGTTCCAGCAACGTCTGGATACGTTCGGCGCGCAGCGGTTCGGCGGCGCGTAACATGGCCAGCGCCTCGTCGGGGGTCAGCGCGTCGCTGAGGTAGCGGAAGTCGATCGCGGCCACCAGTTGCTCCGGCGACAGCTCGGCGATGAAGCGCCACAGCGGCTTGCCGGCGCGACGCGCGGCCATGTCCCAGGCGGCGTTGACCACGGCGCCGATGGCCATGTGCATCACGCCCTTCTCCGGGCCCAGCCAGCGCAGCTGCGAGTCGTCGGTGAGGCTGCGCGCGAACCCGCCCAAGTCGCCGATCACCGTCTCCACGTCGCGGCCGACCACGTGATGCGCCAGCGCCGCCACCGCCGCGCTCTGCACGTCGTTGCCGCGGCCGATGGTGAAGGCCAGGCCGTAGCCGGCCAGGCCGTCGTCGGCGTCGGTGCGCAGGCGCAGATAGGCGGCCGAATAATCCGGATCCGGATTCATCGCATCGGAACCGTCCAGTTCGCGCGAGGTGGGGAAACGGACGTCGAAGGTCTCGAGCGCGACGATTTTGCTCATGGGGATCCTGGTCGGTGAGGCGGAAAGAGGAACGGTCGAAAACAACGATGGAGCAGCCCCTCTCCCCCCGGGAGAGGGGTTGGGGTGAGGGTGCGGTGGTGCAGGACTGCAGCCGACCCTGTGAAACAAGAACGAAGCGAGGAACAAGCAGCGGGATTGCTCTCTCGCGAGCGAAAGCCGCACCGGAATGCATGGCGAGGTGGCTTCGCCCCGGACCCTCACCCCCAACCCCTCTCCCGAGGGGAGAGGGGCTTACATCTCGCGCGTTGCTTACTGCGCGTCGCGCGGATGCGCGACCACGGCCTGGCGTTGCTCGCCCAGGCCTTCGATGCCCAGCCGCATCACGTCGCCCGGCTTCAGGTACACCTGCGGCTTCTGCCCCAGGCCCACGCCCGGCGGCGTGCCGGTGCTGATCACGTCGCCCGGCAACAGCGTCATGTAGCGGCTGATGTGGCTGACCAGCTCGGCCACGCCGAACACCATCGTGCGGGTGCTGCCGTTCTGGTAGCGGTGGCCGTTGACCTCCAGCCACATCGACAGGTTCTGCGGATCCGGCACCTCGTCGGCGGTGACCAGCCACGGGCCGATCGGGCCGAAGCCGTCGCAACTCTTGCCCTTCACCCACTGCCCGCCGTGCTCCAGCTGGAACGCGCGCTCGGACAGGTCGTTGATCACCGCATAGCCGGCGACGTGCGACAGCGCCTCGTCCACCGACACGTCGCGCGCGGTATCGCCGATCACCACGCCCAGCTCCACTTCCCAGTCGGTCTTGAGCGAACCGCGCGGGATCGTCACGGTGTCGTTGGGGCCGCTGATCGCGCTGGTGGCCTTCATGAACAACACCGGCATCTCCGGCACCGCCATGCCCGACTCGGCGGCGTGGTCGGCGTAGTTCAGCCCGACGCAGATGAACTTGCCGACACGGCCCACGGCGGCGCCGTAGCGCACCTCGCCGTCCACCTGCGGCAGCGTGGCCGGATCGAGCGCGCGCAGCCTGGCCAGGCCGGCGGCGGTGAGATGCTCGCCGGCGATGTCGTCGATCACCGCCGAGAGGTCGCGCAGGTGGCCGTCGGCATCGAGCAGGGCCGGGCGTTCGTGGCCGGGTTCGCCGTAACGCAGCAGTTTCATGGGGAAATCCTCTGTCGTAGTGGGAAGGCGCAGTCAGTTCGACCAGCCGCCGTCGATGATGTGGGTCTGGCCGGTGGTGAACGAGGAGTCGTCCGAGGCCAGGTACACCACCAGTTGCGCGATCTCGCGCGGGTCGCCCAGGCGGCCCATCGGCTGGCGGTCGGTGAAGCTCTTCCACACCGCCTGCTCGTCGCCGCCCAGTGCCTTGACCCGCTCGCCCAGCGACGGCGTCTTGATCGTGCCGGGGCAGATCGCGTTGCAGCGGATGCCCTTGGCCACGTAGTCGGCGGCGATGGCCTTGCTCAGGCCGATCACCGCCGCCTTGGTCACGCCGTAGGCGAAGCGGTTGGGCACGCCCTTGATGCTGGACGCCACCGAGGACATGTTGACGATGCTGCCGCGGCCCTGCGCGAGCATGCCCGGCAGCACCGCCTGGCACAGGTAGTACATCGCATCGACGTTGATCGCGAACGAGCGCTTCCAGGCCGACGCGTCGCAGTCGAGGATGCTGCCCTGGTGCACGTAGCCGGCGCAGTTGAACAGCACGTCGAAGGTCGGCTGCGCCGCCACCAGCGCCTGGATCGCGGCGGGATCGGTGACGTCCAGCGTCTGCGTGACGATGCCGTCGGACTCGGCGGCCAGCGCCTGCAGCGCGGCGGCGTCGATGTCGGTGGCCAGCACCTGCGCGCCTTCGCGCGCGCAGGCCAGTGCGCTCTCGCGGCCGATGCCGGCGCCGGCGGCGGTGATCAGGCAACGCTTGCCTTGCAGACGGCCGCTCATGCGCGGCTCCCGGAAACGGACACGAACGTGGTCATGGGGCGGGACTCCAGGTGGGGGAGGAAGCAATCGGATCGGACAGGCGATAGACGCGCCGCGCAGTGCCGGCAAACACCGCCTCGGCAGCGCCGGCGGCATGCTGCGCGACCCAGGCCTGCGCCAGCGCCATCCACGCGGCGTAGTCGGCGCGTTGGGTCAGCACCGGCCAGTCGCTGCCCCACAGCAGCCGCTGCGCGCCGAAGCAGGCGAACAGGTGCGCCACGTAGGGCGCCAGCAGCGGAGTGTCGAGGGCGGCATCGGCCGGCAGTTCGGTGAGCAGGCCGGACAGTTTGCACACCACGTTGGGGTGCTGCGCCAGCTGCACCACGCCATCGGCCCAGGCCCGGAAGTCGGCACCGCCGATGGCGGGCTTGGCGGCATGGTCCAGCACCACGCGCAAGTGAGGGTGACGCTGCAGCCGTGCCAGCAGCGCCGGCAGGTGCAGCGGCCGCACCAGCGCATCGAAGGCCAGGTCGTGCTGCAGCAGCGCGTCGAAGGCCGCATCCAGCTGCGGCTGCGCCAGCCACTGCGGATCGGCCAGGTCCTGCACCATCGGCCGCAGCCCCTTGAGCAGGCCGGCGCCGTCGGCGCACAGCGCGGCGATGCGCGCGGCGACGTCGGCGGTGTCGAAATCCACCCAGCCGACCACGCCGACGATGCGCGGCTCGGTCCGCGCCAGCTGCAGCAGATAGCGGGTTTCCGCCTCGCTCTGCGCCGCCTGCACCGCCACCAGCGCGGTCACGCCGTGCGTGTCGAGCGTCGCGGCCAGGTCCTCGGGCAGGTAATCGCGGTACAGCACGCCCAGGTCCGGGGTCAGCCAGGCATAGTCGCCACGCGCCAGGCGCCAGAAATGCACATGGGCGTCGATGATGGTCACGGCGTCGGCACCGGCGCACGCAGCAGGTCGTCGTCGCGCAGCTGTTGCCACAGCGCCCCGGGAATCGCCGCGCGCAGGCGCGTGGCGGCGCTGGCCACTTCCGCCGACGTGCGCATGCCCGCGACCACCGCGCTCACCGCCGGATGCGCAAGCGGGAACTGCAGCGCCGCCGCGCCCACGTCCACGCCGTGTGCCGCACAGGCCGCGAACAGGCGCTGCGCGTGCTGCAGCGTGGCCGCATCCACCGGCGCGTAGTTGTAGGTCTCGCCCGGCCCGCGCGCATCGCTCAGCAGCCCGGAACTGTACGGCCCGGCCACCAGGATGCCGACCTGCCGCTGCAGCGCCTGCGCCATGATCCGCTGCGCGGCGTGCTGTTCGAGCAGGGTGTAGCGGCCGGCCAGCATCACGCAGTCGAGCGGGAACAGCGGCATCAGTTCCACCGCCACGTCTTCCTCGTTGACGCCGATGCCGATCGCCCGGCACGCGCCCTGCGCCTTCAGCGCGGCCATCGTCGGCAGCGCTTCGTCCAGCGCCTGCCGCAGCATGGCCGGATGGCGCTCGCCGTGGGTCAGGCGGCCGATGTCGTGCAGCAGCAGCACATCGATGTGATCGGTGCCGAGCCGCTGCAGGCTGCTTTCGAAGGCACGCAGCACGCCGTCGCGGCTGTAGTCGAATTCGGCGCGGCGCCCGGCCACGGCGAAGCCATCGCGCCCTGGCGCGGCCGCGGCATCGTCGTAGACGCAGCGCCCGACCTTGGTCGAGAGCGTGTAGCTGGCGCGCGGCAGCCCGCGCAGGCCCTGCCCCAGGCGTTGCTCGCTCAGCCCGTAGCCGTAGTACGGCGCGGTGTCGAAATGGCGGATGCCGGCGGCATAGGCATCGGCCACCGCGGCCAGCGCCACCGCATCGTCCACCTCGGCGTACAGATTGCCGATCGGCGCGGCGCCGAAGCCCAGGGTGGACAACTGCACGCCACTGCGGCCCAGCGCGCGCGGCGCCAGAGTGGCGTCGGCGGCGACAGCGCTCAGCGCCATGCGCGCACATCCGCAACGACGGCCACAGCGGATCGCCCACGGACGCGCGAGGGACGGAAGTTGCTGGGGTCACGCATGGCACGCCTCTGCCCGGGGTCGGGCGCGATGAAGGAAGGCCGCAGCATGCACGCCCGGAATGGCGATGGCGCGGCGACTGTTCGCATATGAATATAGCAATCACAAGTGAACAATCAACCTGCAGCGCAGCAATTCCGCTCGGCGCCCGGCCGAGCAGGTCGGCGCAGGCCGATGGCACTCGATGCGCCTCTGGATCCCGCGGAGTCGGTCATGGCGCATGCCACCGGGCACGCCGAGGACAAAGGGGCGGCGCGAGGACGCGATCGACAGGTCCCTTCGCGCCGTGCGCGCCTGGCTGCCTCGCTCGGGTCGGCGGACTCAGCGCGCAGCCGGCCGCGTGCCGAAGGCCAGGCGGGTCGCCTTGCGGTCGAACTGCAGCGCCACGCGCATGCGCCCCTCGGTCATCGGCCGCACGATCCAGCGCACCTGCGCCTCGCCGAAGCCGGACGTCACCACCGGAATGGCCAGGAACCAGCTCGGTCCCGGCCCAACGCAGTACCAGAACGCATCGGCGGTCTGCAGCGCGGCACCCGGCGCGATCGAATACACATGGCTGTAGCTACCCTCGATGGTCTGCTTGGATCGCTTGACCACGGTCAGGTCGCTGCCACGCAACGGCCCGTGCTCGCCCGGAAACGCCTGCTCGCGGAACGAAGCCTCCAGCAGGGCCGTCACCTGGTTGCGCCCCAAGCGATACAGCGCGCCGATCGACAGGGCGGCGCTGCCGAGGAAGACGACGGTGATCACGCCCGCGACCACATAGGGCAGCCACGTCATGCGTCGCCGCCCACAGCCTCGCAGGCGCCGCGCGCGCCTGCCTGCGCCGGACGCGACTGCGTGCAGGCACCGGTACCCAGCACCAGGGACCGCAGCGCGTCCGGCCGCTGCAGCAATGGCAGCGGCGTGTGTAGCTGCAACGCGGCCGGCAAGGTGTAGCCCCAGGCCACGCCGGCAAACGCGATGCCGGCCTGGCGCGCGGCCTCGGCATCGCGGATCTCGTCGCCCACGCACAGCGCCCGCGCGGCGGGAACGCCGCAGGCACGCAGGCTGGCGCGCAGCTTGCGGCGCTTGCCCAGCACCGCCGCGCCGCAGCGCACGTCGCGGAACTGCGCGAGCAGCGCCGGGCCGAGCACGCGCTCGACGTTGGCGTGGCTGTTGGACGTGACCAGGGCCAGGTGCACGCCGGCCTGCGCCAGCTGCGCGAGCAACTCGGCGACGCCGTCGAACAGCGCGATGCGCTCGATCTGCGCGCTCATCAGCGTGCGCATGCGTTGCGCCACCGCCGGCACCCGCCACCAGCGCAGGCCGCTGCGCGCCATCAGCTCGCGTGCACTCAGGCTGCGGATCTCATCCAGCCGCGCCACGTCGAAGCGGCGGAAGCCGAATTCGTCGGCGACGCCGTTGATGGTCGCCAGGAACCAGGGAAACGAGTCGGCCAGGGTGCCGTCGAAATCGAAGATGACCAGGTCGTAGTGGCGCATGCGGCGCCAGCATGCCGGAGCGTTGGAGTCGGCGCCAGCGACAAGCCTGCCGATCGCGGCGGCGAGGCGCGCGGATTGGCTAGCCTTTCATCCACCGTTGCCGTGCGCTTCACCCGCAACCACCGGCCCAGCGCGCACGCTGGACCCTCATCGCACGGAGACGCCCATGCACATGCAATCGCCCAATCCCGGCCAGGATCCGCAGCAGCCACCGAACGAGGTGCCGGGCCAGGTGCCGAATCCGGGTGTCGACCCGACCCCGGATCGCCCGATCGATCCGACTCCCGACCAGCCGATCGATCCGACCATCCCGCCGATCCAGGATCCCGTCGGCGACGTCGACGCCCCGGTGCCGGGTCCGCACGGGCCGACGCAGTACGTCTGAACCATCGCCGCGCGGAGAGACTCCACCGTCGTAGGAGTGGCTTCAGCCGCGACCAGGCTTTCCCAGGAACGCCCGGTCGCGGTCGAAACCACGCCTACGTGTCTTGCTCGCCTCAGCGAATCCGGAACCCCATCGTCGCCTCCACCGCCTGCTGCCAGCCGGCGTACAGCGCTTCGCGACGCTCGGCCGGCATGTCCGGCTCGAAGCGGCGGTCCACCGCCCACTGCTGGGCGATCTCCGCACGGTCCTTCCAGAACCCGGTGGCCAGGCCGGCCAGGTAGGCCGCACCGAGCGCGGTGGTCTCGGCCACCTCCGGGCGCAGCACCGGCACGTCGAGGATGTCGCTTTGGAACTGCGCCATGAAGTCGTTGGCGATGGCGCCGCCGTCGGCGCGCAGTTCCTTCAGCTCGATGCCCGAATCGACCTGCATCGCGGTCAGCACGTCGCGGGTCTGGTAGGCCATCGATTCGATGGCGGCGCGGATGAAATGTTCCTTGGTGGTGCCGCGGGTCAGGCCGAACACCGCGCCGCGGATGTCGCTGCGCCAGTACGGCGCGCCCAGGCCGACGAAGGCCGGCACGAAGTACACGCCATCGTTGTCGCCGGCGCGCTCCGCGTAGGCCTGCGAGTCGCTGGCCTTGCCGAGCATGCGCAGACCGTCGCGCAGCCATTGCACCACCGAGCCGGCGACGAAGATCGCGCCTTCCAGCGCGTACTCGACCTTGCCGTCCACGCCCCAGGCGATGGTGGTGAGCAGGCCGTTCTTCGACGCCACCGCCTTCTCGCCGGTGTTCATCAGCATGAAACAGCCGGTGCCGTAGGTGTTCTTGGCCATGCCCGGCTCGAAGCAAGCCTGGCCGAACAGCGCCGCCTGCTGGTCGCCGGCGATGCCGGCGATCGGCACGGCGTGGCCGTAGAAATACTGGCCCTGGGTGTTGCCGTAGATCTCGCTGGACGAGCGCACCTCCGGCAGCATCGAGGCGGGGATGTCGAGCAGCTGCAGCAGTTCCTCGTCCCAGCGCAGTTCATGGATGTTGTACAGCAGCGTGCGCGAGGCATTGGTGTAGTCGGTGACGTGGACCTTGCCGCCGGTGAGGTTCCAGATCAGCCAGCTGTCGATGGTGCCGAAGGCCAGCTCGCCGCGCTGCGCGCGTTCGCGCGCGCCGTCGACGTGGTCGAGGATCCACTTGACCTTGGTGCCGGAAAAGTACGCATCGATCAGCAGGCCGGTCTTGGCCCGCACCATGTCCTCGTGGCCGTCGGCCTTGAGCTGGTCGCAGATGTCCTTGGTCTGCCGCGACTGCCAGACGATGGCATTGTAGATTGGCTGGCCGGTGGCGCGGTCCCACACCACCGCGGTCTCGCGCTGGTTGGTGATGCCGATGCCGGCGATCGCGCTGGCGTCCACCTGATGGTTGTTGAGCAGTTCGGTGATCGTGGTGTAGACGCTGGTCATGATCTCGCGCGGGTTGTGCTCGACCCAGCCCGGCTGCGGGAAGATCTGCGAGAACTCGCGCTGGGCCATGCCGACGATGCGGCCCTGGCGGTCGAACAGGATCGCGCGTGAACTGGTGGTGCCCTGGTCGATGGCCAGGATGAACTGCTTTTCCATCGGAGACTCCTGCGGGATGCACGCCGCGCGCACAGGCGCGGCGCCAACGGGGAATTAGGGAGGCGCGCACGCCGCGCGCGGAAACGACCGCGCTGCCGGCGCGCTAGCCGCGGCGCGCGGCGGCCTGTTCTTCCTCCAGCGCCTTCACCCGCGCCGGCAGGAACGGATAGATCAGCCACTGGTAGGCGGCACCGCCGATCACGCCGCCGATCAGCGGGCCGACGATCGGGATCCACCAGTAATTGTCGGCCGACGGCAGCGCCGAGGAGCCCCAGCCGGCGACGTAGGCGAACAGGCGCGGGCCGAAATCGCGGGCCGGATTGATCGCCCAGGCTTCCAGATAACCCATCGAGGCGCCGATGGTGGCCACCAGCAGGCCGATGATCAGCGCACCGGAATTGGCGGTGGGCGCAGCCTCGTTGTAGCGCTCGGTGATGGCGAAGATGCCGAAGATCAGGAACGCGGTCAGGATGACCTGGTCGCGCAACGCGTGCATCGGCGTGATCGCCAGGCCCGGCGCGGTGAAGAACACCCCGGCCGCGCCGCCGCCGGCGCGGGTGAGATGCTGGGCCTGGTTGTAGTGGTCGATCACCGGCGCGAACAGCAGGTAGACGATCCACGCGCCGAGAAACGCACCGATCACCTGGGCGACCCAGTACGGCAGCACCTTGGGCCAGGGAAAGCCGCGGTACAGCGCCAGCGCCAGGGTTACCGCCGGATTGGCGTGGGTGCCGGACACCGAGCCGGTGACGTAGATGGCGATGGTCACCGCCAGGCCCCAGGCGATGCACACGCCCCAGTAGGCGTGCTGGTACGGGCTGGGGTCGTAGAGCACGTACATGCACGCCACCGAGCAGCCGAAGGCGATGATGATCAGCATCGCGATCGCCTCGGAAATCAGTTCGCCCACCAGTTGCCGGCTCATGCCCATGCCTCCCGGCCTGCCGTCGTTGCCGCTGTCGATCCACCCATGCCTGCCACCCTCCACGGTTGCGTCCAGGTTCGTGCGCCGCGGCGGGGGCCGGGCGCAGCGCGATTGTGCACGCGCCGCCGCGGCCCGAACCGGACCGACGGCAGCGTTCGATCAAGCCGGTGCCGCGGCCAGCGTGGCCGGCGCCTGTTGCAGGTAGGCGACCAGGCGCTGGCGTCCGGCCGCGTCCACGCGCAGGCCGAGCTTGCTCCGCCGCCACAGCAAATCCTCTGCCTCCACCACCCACTCGTGCTGGCGCAGGTAGTCGACCTCGGCCTGGTACAGGTCGGCACCGAAGTGCTGGCCCAGGTCCTGCAGCGAGGCGGCATCGCCCAGCAGCGTGTCCGCGCGGGTACCGTAGTTGCGTGCCAGCCGCTGCGCGGTGGCCTCGGGCAGCCACGGCCGGGCCGCGCGCAGCTCGCGCGCCAGCGTGGCGATGTCGCTGCGCTCGCCGCCGGGCAGCGGCGCACCGTGCGCGGTCCAGGCCGGCGCCTTGCGTCCGGCATGCGCGGTCAGCCGGTCCACCGCCTCCTCGGCGAGCTTGCGGTAGGTGGTGAGCTTGCCGCCGAACACGTTGAGCAGGGCCGCACCGTCGCGCGTGTCCAGTTCCAGCAGGTAGTCGCGGGTGACCTCGGCGGCGTTGTCCTCCTCGTCGTCGAGCAGCGGGCGCACGCCGCTGTAGCTCCACACCACGTCGTCCGGAGCGATCTGCTTGCGGAAGTAGCGGTTGGCCGCTTCGCACAGATAGCGCGTCTCCTCGCCGTCAATGCGCGGCGCGGCCGGGTCGGCGCGGTAGTCGACGTCGGTGGTACCGATCAGGGTGTAGTCCTGCTCGTAGGGAATGGCGAAGACGATGCGCCGGTCCGGCTGCTGGAAGATGTAGGCGTGGTCGTGCTCGAACAGCCGCGGCACCACGATGTGGCTGCCCTTGACCAGGCGCAGCGCGTGATCGTGGTCGACGTGCGCCACCTCGTCCAGGAACTGCACCGCCCACGGTCCGGCGGCATTGACCAAGGACCGCGCGCGCAGTTCCTCGCGGCGGCCGTCGGCGTGCTGCAGCTGCACCTGCCACAGGCCGTCGACGCGGCGTGCGCCGACGCAGCGGGTGCGGGTGAGGATGCGCGCGCCGCGCTGCGCGGCGTCCATCGCGTTGAGCACCACCAGTCGCGCGTCCTGCACCCAGGCGTCGGAATAGACGAAACCGGTGCGGAACTCCTCGCGCAGCGGCGCGCCCACCGGGTGCGTGCGCAGCGCCAGGCGTCGCGACCCCGGCAGGGTGCGGCGGCCGCGGCCGAGGTGGTCGTACAGGAACAGTCCGGTGCGGATCATCCACGCCGGACGCAGGTGCGGCTGATGCGGCAGCAGGAAGCGCAGCGGCCAGATGATGTGCGGGGCCAGCCGCAGCAGCACCTCGCGCTCGGCCAGGGCCTTGCCGACCAGGGCGAACTCGTACTGCTCCAGGTAGCGCAGGCCGCCGTGGATCAGCTTGGTGCTGGCGCTGGACGTATGCGCGGCCAGATCGTCGCGCTCGCACAGGCACACCGACAACCCGCGGCCCACCGCGTCGCGGGCGATGCCCACGCCGTTGATGCCGCCACCGACCACCAGCACATCGTAGGTCTCACGCATAGCCGACTCCGGAAGTGTCGTGTCCGGGCCCGGCAACCGGCCGGGGTCAGGACTGAGGACGAAAAGATCGTAAACGAACATTTCCGAACATATCACGCTGCACTGCAGCGTGGCGTCGACGGCATCCTGCAAACCGGCCGTAACCAGCCAGTGGCTTAGCTCAGAGACAGCCAAACGGGCGCACAGGGCCGCTGCGGCGCGATGATCGCTCCACATCACGCAACATTAACGAAACAATCCGAACACGCGCCCTGTACCACCCCGATGGCAGGACCGGCCTCGCTCAGTCCGCGGCCGCATCCAGCGGCGGCGCGCCCTGGTCGGCCGCATCGCCCTCGGCAACGAACACGCGGGTGCCGGCCGCCTCCAGCACTGCGGCCAGCTCGGCCGGCGGCGCGCGGTCGGTGAACCAGGCGTGCACCCGCCCGATCGGCCCCAGCCGGACCATCGCGTTGCGACCGAGCTTGCTGTGGTCGGCGGCCAGGAACACCTGCCGCGAGTGCTCGATGATCGCCTGCGCCACCCGCACCTCGTGGAAGTCGAAATCCAGCAGGGTGCCGTCCGGATCGATGCCGGAGATGCCGATCACGCCGAAATCCACCTTGAACTGGCGGATCAGCTCGATGGTGGCCTCGCCGGTGACGCCCTGGTCGCGGCCGCGCACGCGCCCGCCGGCCACCATCACCTCGAAGCTGGGGTTGGCGCTCATCATCACCGCGACGTTGAGGTTGTTGGTGATCACGCGCAGGCCGCTGTGGCCCATCAGCGCGCGCGCCACATCCTCGTTGGTGGTGCCGATGTTGATGAACAACGACGCGTCGTCGGGAATGTGCTGCGCCAGCAACGTGGCGATGCGCCGCTTCTCCTGCGCCTGCAGCGACTTGCGCGCTGCGTAGGCCAGGTTCTCCACGCTCGACGGCAGGCTCACCCCGCCGTGGTAACGGCGCAGCACGCCGGCTTCGCACAGCAGGGTCAGGTCGCGGCGGATGGTCTGCGGCGTCACCTCGAAACGTGCTGCCAGCCCTTCCACTTCGGCATAGCCCTGCTGGCGTACCAGCGCCACCAGTTGCTCCTGGCGCGGATTGAGCGCAGAGACTGCGTTCGGCTTGGGAATCGAATGGTCCATGCGCCGATGATGGCGCATGCGCCCGCGGATGCAACCGCGCCGCATACACACCCTCGGTGAACCGCAGCCATGGGCTGGGCCTGCGCGGTCTACGCGTCGATGCGGGCCAGCGCCTAGACTAGCGCCCCTCGCCGGGCCTGCCGGCACTCCTGCACCGATCATGCTCAACAACGACATCCTGCGCTCCATCCGCTACATGCTCGACCTGAGCGACCAGAAGATCGTCGATCTGGCGCACCTCGCCGATCCCGCGTTCCCGATCGACAAGGCGCAGATCCCGGCGTGGCTGAAGAAGGAGGACGAAGAGGGCTTCGTCGAATGCAGCGACGCGGTGCTGGCGCATGTGCTGGACGGGCTGGTGTTCCACTACCGCGGCCGCGACGAGAGCCTGCCGCCGCGCCCGGTGGAGGCGCGCATCACCAACAACGTGGTGCTGAAGAAGCTGCGCGTGGCGTTCCAGCTCAAGGACGTGGACATGCACCAGATCTTCGACGCCGCCGGTTTCCCGGTGTCCAAGCCGGAACTGTCGGCGCTGTTCCGGCAGCCGGAACACAAGAATTTCCGCCTGTGCGGCGACCAGTTGCTGCGCAACTTCCTCAAGGGCCTGACCCTGCGCGTGCGCGGCGCCGGCTGAGCCGCGTCCTCCGCTGCAGCAGGGCGCGGCCGTCGCCGCGGGACCGGGTTTCCACACGCCGGCCATCGCGAATCGGTAGGATGCGCGCATTCCGCCACCGTGGCGGCGCGGCCGGCTGCCGGCCCTGCCCGCCTCCCGTTCCGTTCCGAGGGTCCCCATGAAGCTAGAGGCGCTGTTCGACCAGTTGCACACCCTGCCGACCATTCCCCAGGTGGCGCAGGACCTGATCCTGCAGTTCGATGCACCGGGCACCAGCCTGGACGCCGTGGCGCGCAACATCGAGCGGGACCCGGTGATCGCGGCCAAGGTGCTGCGGCTGGCCAACTCGGCGCGCTTCCGCGGCGCGCGCGACTCCACCACGGTGGAAGACGCGGCGCTGCGCCTGGGCTTCAATACCTTGCGCACCCTGGTGCTGGCCTCCTCGGTGACCGGCGCGTTCCATGCGCCGGCGCATTTCGACCTGCGCGCGTTCTGGCTGCACAGCTTCGAAGTGGCCGGCGTGTGCCGGCTGCTGGCGCGGCAGAAGGGCCTGGACGCAGAGACCGCGTTCACCTGCGGCATGATGCACAACATCGGCGAACTGCTGATCCAGACCGGCGCGCCCGACTACGCCGCGCAACTGCACCCGGACGCCTCCTCCAGCGGCCGCGCCGCCGACGAGACCGTGCAACTGGGCTTCGGCTACCCGGAAGTGGGCGCCGAGCTGGCGCGGCGCTGGCATCTGCCGCAGGTGATCCAGACCGCCATCGCCTTCCAGGCGCGGCCGCTGCAGGCGCCGGAAGGCGAGCCGATGCCGAAGGTCGTCGCCCAGGCCGCGCTGGTCGCCGACGCGCTGCAGCGCGACGGCGGCGCCAACGACCAGGCGCGGCAGGCGGTGACCGGCCCGCTGCTGGACGACGTGGATCTGGACGCGCTGTTCGCCGCGCTGCCGGACGTGATCGAGGCCGATCGCGCGTTTACCGAGATGTTGAAGTAAGAGACGCCGCCGGGACGCGGCGGTAGCGCGGTGTCGGTCGCTTCCCCGCTTCCCCGCTTCGCCGCACCCTCATCCGGCGCTACGCGCCACCTTCTCCCGGTGGGAGAAGGGGTGATTTGCGGCGTGTGCCGCGGCGCGTGGGCGTCTGCGGCACCGCGCTCTCGGCGCGTGGCTTGCGCGCTTTCGGCGTCTTCTCTTTTGTCGTCTTCGTCTTTGTCGCCTTTGCGCTTGCCTTCTTTGTTGCCGGCGCCGGGGGCGTCGATGTCGCCGCGGTCTTGGTCGTCGTCTTGCGCTTGGGCCGCGCTGCCGCCTTCGCCGCTGAGGACGTCGCGCCAGACGCGGATGTACCTGCCGCTTTCTTCGCAGCGCCGCGCGTGGTCTTGCTTCCAGCGCGTTCGGCACTGCGCCTCGGCTTGGCCGACGATTTGGCTGCACCGCGGGCCGGCGACGCGCCTAGCGTGACCCAGGTCGGCGCATGGTCGCTGGCATGCGGCAGGTCGCGCACCCAGCGGTCCACGCCGGCGTCGCGCAGGCGCTTGGCCAGCGGCGGATTCAACAGCAGGTGGTCGATGCGCAGCCCGGCATCGCGCTGCCAGTGCTGGCGGAAATAGTCCCAGAACGTGTACACGCGGCGCTCGCCGTGCACTTCGCGCAGACTGTCGGCCCACCCCTGCGCCAGCAACTCGGCATAGGCCTGGCGGCTTTCCGGCTGCAGCAACGCGTCGCGCCGCCACGAGGCCGGGTTGTAGATGTCCGCATCGGTGGGCACCACGTTGAAGTCGCCGATCAGCGCCACCGGGTGCGGCAGCGCCACCAGGTGCTGCGCATGCCGCTGCAGCCGTGCGAACCAGTCCAGCTTGTAGTCGAACTTCGGCCCTGGGCGCGGATTGCCGTTGGGCAGGTACAGGCAGCCGACCAGCACGCCGTGCGCCATCGCCTCGATGTAGCGGCTCTGGGTGTCGCGCGGATCGCCAGGCAGGCCGCGCCGGCTCTCGACCGGGTCGCAGCCCTTGGCCAGCAGCGCCACGCCGTTCCAGCCCGACTGCCCCATCCACACCGCACCGTAGCCGGCGGCATGCAGCTCGGCCAGCGGGAAGCCGGCGTCCACGCTCTTGAGTTCCTGCAGCCCGACGATGTCCGGCGCCTCGCGCTGCAACCACTGCAGCAGCTGCGGCAAGCGGCTGCGGATACCGTTGACGTTGTAGGTGGCGATCTTGAGCGTCTCCATCCGGCGCGCCTGCAGAACCTGCCATCACCTTCGCCTCGCTACCCTCGTCGCATCGTGAAAACGGGAGCCGCCGCATGACCCCGCTCGACAAACCCCTGCGCCGCGCACTGGAGATCGACGGCGTGCACTACACCCTGACCGTGGACCCGGAAGGCCTGAAGCTCACCGAGAAAGGTCGTCGCAAAGGCCTGGATTTGCGCTGGAGTGCGCTGGTCAGCGGCGACGCCGCCTTGGCCACCGCGCTGCAGGCGTCGCTGGCCGATCGTCCGGGCAAGCGCTGAGCGTCAGCCAGGCCGGCGCCACGCGGGCAAACGTGGCCGCCGATGGTGCTATCGTCGCGGCTTCGGCAACCAGCAGGGAGCGGGCGGATGCACAGGCGCAACGGTGGTGCTGTCGGGACCAGTCAACGACGCGCTCGGCGCACCGGATGGGTCATGGGCCCACTGCTGCTCGCCCTGCTGCCCCTGGCGACGCACGCGGCGCCGGACGTGCCGGACAGCCTGCGCGTGTCCAGTACCAACACCTACGCCGCGGGCACGCCCGAATGGCGGCAGGTGCGCGATTGGCTGGCGAAGCAAAAAACGCGCGGAGACGTGATGAGCATGGGCAATCTCGACCGGCTCGGCCCCATCGTCCTGAGCTACGCGAGGGCGCTGCACGGCGTCCAGACCCGGGCGCCCGAACCGCTGCCGCTACCCGACCAGGGCGCGCCAGGCGACAGCATCGCCATCGCCAGTTGCATCGGCGGCGTGAGGCAGTCGTGGATCTACGGCGTCGAGACGCGACCCGCGGATGCGTGGACCCTTACATCGTTTGCCACCTCGCAGACTGCGGATTGCAAGCAGGCCGATGGCACGCATTGACTCCGCAACCTGCCGCACCTCCGCAGGTGCGGCTAGCGCTGGTGCCAGCCGTTCTTTTTTGCCGCGACTCGGCGAGGCCAACATGCCCTGGTACCGCGACGGGTGCGATCGCTGACGCCTCATCGCGGCTGAAGCCGCTCCTACGGGGCGCCTCGCGGGGGTGATCGGCGCATCCAGCGACGAAGTCGACACCGATGGGCATCGACGTCGCCAACCGCCCCTCCCATCCCATCACGCACCGCAAGAGCCCTGTACGAACGGCATCAGCCGCGACGAACGAAGCACACCAGCCATCCGTTCCTGAAAGCAGTCGGGACTGAAGTCCCTCCCACAGTGCCCCCGCCAGCACACCGCAAGATTCCGTAGGAGCGGCTTCAGCCGCGACGAGCGAAGCAGGCCAGCCATCCGTTCCTGGAAGCAGTCGGGACTGAAGTCCCTCCCACAGTGCCCCCAGCCAGCACATCGCCGGTCCCTGTAGGAGCGGCTTCAGCCGCGACGCGCGGAGCAGACAGCGCGCGCCGGGCCGCCGGCAGCTCACCCGTGGATGCTGAAGTACACACGCCTCGGCTACCATCGCCGCGGGCGCGCCGCCGCGCGTGCCGACCGTGCCCTCACCTGCGATCGCCATGCCTTCCGCTTCGCCCCGACACGCAACAGACGCCCCGATTGGCCGCGTGCGCGCCATCGTCCGGCTCGCCGTCTGCATCGCGGCCAGCGCGCTGCTGATCCCGCCACAGTGGCTGCTGATGCGCTTCACCCGCGGCCGCGCCGCATTCGTGCTGCCGCGGCTGTGGTTCGGCTGCCTGCGGCGCGCGTTGGGCATTCGCGTCGAGGTGGTGGGCACGCCGCGCGACGCGGGCGGCACGCTGTTCGTCGGCAACCACATCTCCCACTTCGACATCGTGGTGCTGGGTAGCCTGCTGCGCGCGCGCTTCATCGCCAAGAACGACATGGAACGCTGGCCGGGCATGCGCCACATCGGCGCGCTGGCACAGACCGTGTTCATCAGCCGGCGTCGTCAGGATGCTGCGGCGGTGGCGGCCGCCGTGGCCGCACAACTGCGCCCGGATCACGACGTGGTGCTGTTCGCCGAGGGCACCACCTCCTCCGGCGAGCGCGTCGCACCGTTCAAGTCCAGCCTGTTCTCGCTGTTCCTCAGTGCCGACCCCGACGCGCGGCGCTGGACGCTGCAGCCGTTCACGCTGGAGGTGCGCAGCGTCGATGGGCAGCCGCTGGCGCAGGGCGGCGATCGCGATGCCTACGCCTTCTACGGCGAGATGCAGGCCGGTGCGCACGTCGCGCACTTCCTGCGCCTGTCCGGTGCGGTGGTCAGGGTGACCTTCCACGCGCCGATCGCGGTGGCGCCGGGCAGCGACCGCAAGGCACTGGCCGCGCAGCTGCATGGCATCGTGGCCTCGGCGCTGCCGGCTGCGTCGACGAATGCCGCCGCGGCCTAGGATGGCGTGTCTTACTGGCGTGCGCGGGCGATGCCCGACGGCGCGTCAGTGCGCGGTATCCGGTGCCACCGGCTCCGGCAGCCGCACCACCGCGTACTGCTTGCGGAATTCCAAGGCGCCCAGTGCCGGCCAGGTCTCGGCATAACGGCGCAGGCACGCCACGCCGTCGGGAAAATCCTCGCCGTTGACCCGGCAGTCGGCCGCCACCTCGCCGTCGGCGTCGCGCGAGGCGAACAGGCGGATGCCGAGCATGCGCTGATCCCGCTGCAGCAACGGCATCAAGGCGTCCAGGCTGTTGGTGAACAGGCAGCACGGGCAGAACGCGTGTTCCGTGTCGTCGCCCGCCGCGGCCCTGGCGGCGTCACCGTTCATGTGCGCCACCGGCCCCAGCACCACCGTGCGCCGCACCGCGGCCTCGGTCGTGGCCGAGGCGGGGAACTCCATCTGCAACGTCATGCAGCGGGCCTCGGCCGGCGCCGCCACCGCCTCCGACAGCGCCACCAGATCGGTGCGCGCCCAGGTGGTGAAGCCCGAGGCCAGACTCGCTTCGGTGTCCTCGCCGATGGAATGCTGGAACTCGACGATTCCGTCCGCGAACAGGCTGGCATGATGCACGCGAATGCAACTGGCCGTGCGCACGCCGCTGCGCAGTTCGGCCAGGTCCACCAGTTCGGTGAACAGTTGCAGGCCGTTGCCGAGCACGACGACCTCGTCGTGCAAGCTGGCCGCATGCCCCTCGCGCTGCAGCACCTGCAGCAACAGCTGTTGCAGTGTGCGACCCGGTTGCGCGTCGGGCGCCGGCTCCGACCCGGTGGCATCGCCGGTGGCATCGGCCCCGCGTGGCGAGGTGCGGGACAACAGGCGTCGCAGTCGATCGATCATCCTTGCTCCAGGGCGTCCAACCCGCCATCGGTCGCCGGAAGTATGCGCAGTCGCCCGCGGCCACGGCAACCGCCGACGCCACGCGCGTCACGGCGACCAGCGGAGCGCATGGCGGCGCCAGCGCACCGCGTCTGCCAGCGGCTGGCGGCACGGGCGCAGCGGCCATCGGCGCGCCGCCCCACGGCGCCTGCGTCAGTGCCTGGCCGCCTCGCACAGCTTGCGGTTGAACCAGGTGGACTTGGCGATCGGCAGGTAGGCATCCCAGTCGCTGGGCGGCAGCATGGTGCTCTGCTTTTCCAGTTCGGCCTGGAACGAGGCCTCGTCGTGGCTGCGGCCGGCCAGGGTGCCGTCCAGCGCCGCCAGGCACTCCTGCGGCCGGCCCAGGCGCAGCAGGGTGATGGCGCGGTCGTTGGCGAAACGGTCGCGATCGAGCCAGTTGAGGAAGCCGCCGCACTCGCCTGCGAACGCCTGCATCCCGGCCAGCGCCTTGTCATAGCGCTTGCCGCGATAGTCCTGCAGATACGCCTCGCGCCGCCGGCTGCTGGCCGCGGCGGTACAGCCGGCCGGCAGCTGCAGGTAATCGCCCTCGAAGCTGGCACGCATGCCGCAGTAGTCGCGGCAGCTTTCCTCGGTCAGCGCGGCCACGTTGAACCCGCCCGGCACCGGCTTGAAGGCGAGCTTGCACGGCACGTCGCCAGCGTCGTTCACCTCCGCCTTGTCGCCCTGCAGCGTGCCCGACAGCGAGCAGGTGTGGCCGTTGGCGCCGACCGACAACAGGTCGAACTGGCGCGCACCGCCCTTGTCGGTGACCCGCATGCTGCCCCAGCCTTCCTTGGTGCTGTATTCGCCGGGGGTCGGGCCGGCCGCCGCCGCGGCGAACGCCACCAGCCCCACCAGCATCGCGCTCCATCCGTATCGCCGTGCCATCGCCTGTTCCTGCCTTCGATCAGAGCCGGAAAGTGTGCGCCATCGCCGCGGCGGCAGACCAGTGCCGATGTCGCATCCCCGCAGCGACGGCCTGTGCGACAGGCGCGGCCATCGCGGCAGGGCGCGTCGATCAGGCGTTCGGTCGCTGACGCAAGACAGGTCGTCGCAGGGACCGCGCCATGTTCACTGCGCTTGCGCTGGTTAGCCGGAATGTGCGGCTGCGCAGCTCAGCGCAGCGGCATGCGCGCGCGGAACTCGGACAGAAACAGGCCGCGGAGCCACCGATGCGCCGCGTCGTGCTCCAGGCGCGGATGCCACAGCATCGATACGGTGATGGGCTCGGTGACCACCGGCAGCGCGAACGTGCAAGCGGGCTCGCGCAGCATGTCGGGCTGCGCCGCCATGAACGAGGCCGGCACCAGTGCGATCAGGTCCGACGCGCGCGCCACCGCCAGCGCCGCGGAAAAACTGGGCACCACGGTCGCGACATGACGCACCAGGCCCAACTGCTGCAGCGCCGCGTCCACCGGCCCGTGCGCCCGCCCGCGCCGAGAAGCCACAACGTGGCCGAACGCCACATAGCGCTGCACGCTCACTTCCCCATCGCGCGCCAGCGGATGACCGCTGCGCACCGCGCCGACGAAACGATCGCGAAACAGACCCTGCACGCGCAGTTCCGGCCCCATCTCGCTCAGCACCCCGATTTCCAGATCGGCCAGGCCCTCGCGCAGCGGCGCCGCGATCTTCTGCGCCTTGGCCACGAACTGCAGGCGCACCTGCGGCGCCGACGCCGCCACTGCGGCCACCAGCATCGCCGCGAACGCCTCCACGAAGGCGTCGTTGGCGCGCACGGTGAAGGTACGCTGCAGGCCCGCCGGATCCAGCTCGGCCGGCGCCGGGCGCAACACGGCGCGCGCGGCCTCCACCGCGTCGCGGGCACGCGCGCGCAGTTCAAGCGCATGCGGTGTCGCCACCATCGCGCCGCCAGCGCGGACCAGCAGCGCATCGCCGGTCGCCTCGCGCAGCCGGGTCAACGTCCGGCTCATCGCCGACGCGCTCAACCCCAGCCGCCGCGCGGCGCCGGCCACGCTGCACTCCGCCAGCAAGGCGTCGAGGGCGATCAACAGATTCAGATCCGGTTCCGGCATGCGCGTTTCCCGACAATGGCGAATGGACACAGGCGTCGCATGCAAGGCCTCAATGCATGCGACGCGCGTTCCGCCGGGCGGCACGCGCGCCTAGAGTGCGCAGACCGCCGGTGGGCCTCGCATGCCGAGGCTGCACCGGCCACGCGGAGACCCACCATGATCGACACCCCTGCACCCAAAACCGTCCTGCTGATCGGCGCCTCGCGCGGCCTGGGCCTGGCGATGGCCGAAGGCTACCTGAGACGCGGCTGGCGCGTCATCGCCACCGAGCGCGCCGGCGCGCCCAGCGCGGCGCTGCACCATCTGGTTACTGCCCATCCACAGGCACTGCGTATCGAACACGTCGACATCACCGATCCAGCGCAGCTTGTCGCGCTGCGCGCGCGCCTGCACGGCGAGGTCCTGGATCTGCTGTTCGTCAACGCCGGCGTCAAGAACGACGACCGCGAGACCGTCGCCGATGTCGCCACCGACGAATTCGTCCGGGTCATGGTCACCAATGCACTGAGCCCGATGCGCGCCATCGAAACCTTGCGCGACCTGGTCAGCGGCACCGGCACCATCGGCGTGATGTCGTCCGGGCAAGGCAGCATCGCCAACAACACGAATGGCCAGTACGAGATCTACCGCAGCAGCAAGGCGGCGCTGAACATGCTGATGCGCAGCTTCGCCGCCCGCCACCGCGACAGCGCGCATACCTTGCTGCTGATGGCCCCCGGCTGGGTCCGCACCGACATGGGCGGGCCGGACGCGCGCCTGTCCATCGACGACAACATCCCGCCCCTGCTCGACACCATCGACACCGCCCACGGCCGCGGCGGTTTGCATTACCTGGATTACCTGGGCCGCGTGGTGCCGTGGTAGGCGCCACGCGTGCTGCAGCGGCCCACGCGACGCCGAAGCCCCACTAGCCGATCTCCTTCAACGCAAGTGCCAGCGCCGCATCCTCGTGCAGCGGCCGCGACAGGAAATAGCCCTGGACGAAATCCACCTGCAGTTCGCGCAGGGCCTCCAGTTCCTGCGCCGTCTCCACGCCTTCGGCCACGACCTGGGTGCCGATCTCGTGGGCGAAGTTGGTCAGCCCCTTGGCCAGCGCACGGCGGCTGCGGTCGGAATGGATGCACTGGGTGATGCTCATGTCGAGCTTGATGACGTCCGGCTGCAACTGCAGGATGTGGCGCATGCTGGCGTAGCCGGCGCCGGCATCGTCCACCGCCACCTGCGCGCCGCGCTCGCGCAGCGGTGCCAGCGCCTGCGCCAGCGTCTGGTAGTTGCGCACGATGGCGTGCTCGGTGATCTCCAGGGTCAGCCGCGCCACCTCGGCATCGTCGCCCAGCACGCCCGCCAGCGCCGCGGAGGTCATCAGTTCCGGCGACAGGTTCACGCTGAGCCGGTAATGCGGCGGGAACCGCCGCAGATGCGCCAGCGCCTTGGCCAGCACATGCAATTCCAGGCGGATGCCGACCCCGGCCAGTTCGGCCTGCTGGAACCATTGCGCCGGCCCACGCTGCGGCGCCACGTCGAAACGCGACAGGCACTCGAATCCGTGCAGGCGCAGCCCCTGCAGCGCGAACACCGGCTGGAACACGATGCGCGGCGCGCCCGCCGCCAGCGCGCCGTCGATCTCGTCGATCATCGCCTGCCGTTCCAGCTTGTGCGCCTCCACCTCGTGCAGGCGCAGCGCGAAGATCTCGGCGAACGCACGCAACATGCCGATGTCGCGCTCGCCCAGGTCGGGCCTGGGCAGGAAACTGAAACAGCACAGCGTGCCGTAGATCCGCCCTCCCACCTGGATCGGCACGCTCATGTGCGCGCCGATCGGAATCTCCCGCGTCGCCGGAATGCACTGCGCCGCCGGCAGCAGCGAGGTGTCGGGGATGAGCTGCGGCAACTCGCCCCGTGCCACGCCCATGCAGTAGCCATCGGCGAACGGCAGGATCTGGCCCTCGTGGATCGGCCCATCGGGCGGCCCGTCCACGTGATCGAGCACGCGGTCGGTTTCGCGGAAGCGCGACAGGAACGCCACGTCCATGCCCAGATGCCGACGCACCACGCGCAGGCAGCGGCGCAGTTCGCGGTCGCTGATCTCGCCCGACAGCAGCTCGAACAACGGATGCGGTGCTGGTAGATCCTCGGTCGACGCCATCCCGCTTCTCCCCTGAAAGCGTTGCGGCCCGCGCTGCACGCGCCGCGCACGGCGCTGTGCCGTAGGCGAGGTGATCGAGCAGCGGGAACCCGGACCTTCCCCCGTTGTCCAGCGGGCGACACGTCCTTGTCGTTCGACTGTAAAGCGTGACGTACAGCAGCGAAAGCGCAGGCCCGTTCAGGAATGTAGCTGTCTACGCCACCGACCGTTTCCGCGCGGCGCCGCCGCGTATTCAGCGACCGGCCGGATGGCACTGCCGCTGGCAGGGATGGTCGACCGCCTTTCGTCTGCTTCGAGCAGGCGGAACCGCGCGATAGTCGCTCCACGCCACGCTGACGCATGCCCGGCTGCCGGCGTGTGCCCCGCCCATCAGGCGTAGGCCATCAACCCCATCAGGTCCAGCGCGGCATGCGCCACGATCGCCGGCCACAGCCGCCCGGTGCGCGCCACCCACCAGCCCAGGATCAGCCCTATCACCACGATGGCGATGGTGCCGACCGGCCCCTGATAGAGGTGGTACGACGCGCGGATCGCCACGCTCACGTTCACCGCGAATGCCGGGCTGTGCCGCCGCTCCAGCGCGCGGATCACGTAGGCGCAAACGAACACTTCCTCGAAGATCGGATTGAGCAGCGAGACCAGCACCACCACGCCGGCCGACAGCGGCCCGGCCACCATCGCATCCATCGAAGGATTCACCTCGGCCGCCACGCTGTCGTTCAACAGATTCAACGGATAGGTCGCCACCACGCAGGCGGCCAACAGCGCCAGGCCCACCCCGATGTCGCGCGCCTGCCACTGCAACCCCAGCGCCTGCGCCGTCCAGCCACGGAACCACAGCGTCGGCAGCAACAACGCCAGTACCAGCAGCTCGTAGAACACCATGCCCCACAGGTTCGCGTCGGAAAACGACGGCTCCACCATCGGCGCCAGCACTGCCAGCGCACTCCAGTAGATCGGCAACCCGAACGCGACTGCCATGACCAGCAGCAGTTCACCCCAACCGCCTGACGGTTCCCCACGCCCCTGCATCCACACTCCCCTGTCGTTCGCTGCGCGCCGGATCGGCGTCGTCGCCGCTTCCCACCAGGGGCGTACCGTAGCAGGGTGGCATGACCGGGGACATCGGTGGCGGCGTCATGCGGCGGCGTGCAGTTCAACCCGGCGCGGCGCGCATACCAATCCAGTCAAGCTAGTACAGCGAGTCCCGGGTACGCTGCGGCAATTCCCGGTCGTAGGTTTCGCCGTCGAACGCGCCGTCGGCCAGATGCGCGTGCATGGTGCCGGGGCTGGGCAGGCGATCGCGCGGCAGGTGCCGCGTCGGATCCCACAGCTGCGAGCGCACGATCGCCCTGGCGCAGTGGAAATACGCCGCTTCGATATGCACCACGACCACGCTACGCGGCAAGCGCTCGCCGACCGCGAACCGCGCCAGCAGGTCCGGATCTACCCGGATCTCGGCGCGCCCGTTCACGCGCAAGGTTTCGCCGATGCCGGGAATCAGGAACAACAGCGACAACCGCGGATCCTGCAGCAGGTTGCGCAGGGTATCGATGCGGTTGTTGCCCGGCCGATCCGGCAGCGCCAGCGTGCGCGCATCCAGCACCTGCACGAATCCGGGTGCATCGCCGCGCGGCGGGCAGTCCAGTCCTTCGTCGCCGGCTGAAGCCAACACCACTAACGGCGATGCTTGCAAGAACGCCTGGTAGTCGGCGTTCAAATGGTCGATTTGTTTGCGTAATGCGCGCTCGACGGGTTGGCCGTATAGGGCTTCGAGGGCATCGAGGGTGGCGATTCCGTAGACCATCCTAGCGTCCTTGCGCGCGGGGCATGGCGGTGGCGATGATTACGGGAACCGTACCCAACGCAAAAATATAGATCGGCAGCCCTCACCCGGTAGCCCACTCTGGCACCTTAGGTATCCGGGCTATGCATTTTCGGGAAAAGACGCTCAACGAAGGTTGAGGATGGGTTGCTATGGCCCGGATCATGTAAAAATTCTAGCAGGGCTTCAGTCGCAACGGCTGACACGGAAGGAGCGCAGAATGCAGATCGTCGAGCATTACGAGGAGCCCGGTGTGGGTATCCTACTGAAGTACAAAGGGCCGTCCGTAGATGATGGTTCGATGGATGTGTACGCTGCTGCCGCAAATATGGTGGCGTTCTCTGACTACGTTGTCGCTGCCACCAAGCAGTTATACGGCGAGGTTGAGGTAAAAGCCGAGGTCAAAGCTTTTCAGCATGGTTCGTTCGAGACCGACCTGATATTTCACGTTGTCGGCTTAGGCGCCACTATGCTCACGGCTACTCCAGATGTGCGGAGCGTTTTGACAGCGGTAAAAGAGTCGGTAGATCTCTTCAAGTTCTTGAAAGGCCAGCCTCCGCAGAAGGTTGAGCACACTGATCAAAGCAATAATGTAACCGTGACCAACGTCAGCGGGAACGTAATCATCGTGCAGACCGAATCACTACATCTAACGATGGATGAGAAGGCTGGTAAGGCAGCTGCTCAGTTTGTCGGTCAGGCTCTGTCTAAACCTGGCGTGGACAGGATTGAGATTCGGTCAGAGGGGCAGCAAATTGCTGTTGCTACTCAGGAAGACGCACCATTCTTCCATGCGATCGTAGATGAAACACCTGTCGTGGAGCAGACCATCCAGATGGGGCTTACGATCCAAGAGCCGAGCTTCAAGGACGGTAGCGGTCATAAATGGACGATGTGGGACGGGGAGGCATCGCTTCAGTACGCAATGGAGGATGATATTTTCATTGCTCGTATTGACAACGGCGAGTCATTCCGCAAAGGAGACGTCCTCATCTGTGACGTCAAATTCACACAAACGCGTTCTGGTTCTAAGCTAAAAATTCAGCGCACCATCCTCAAAGTCCATGACCACAAGGATAGCCACGAACAAACGGCGTTCGACCTCAGAGTCCGCGACGATTAAGGTCGATATTGCTGCAATTTTCTGTATAAGGGCACGCTAGCGCATCTCCTTTCTTTTAAGTCTAGTGATCTAACGCGCCTTGCACGACTCTGGCGCAATCGTATGGCACCATGCGATGGCGCTAGCGCGCTTCGGCGGCGGGAGGCTACTCCGAGACAAGTGATTTAGAACAGCAGTTCAATTTTGCCTTCCGACCAAGCCTGCACAAACCAGCCTTATAGAAGAATACTTAAGCAATTTAAAATAACCCCCCTTTCCCACTATATATGACACACGCTAAGTAGATTAAAAATCTATAGACGCAATCGGAGGAAAAGACTCCAATATAGCAAGATAACGTTTCCTCGTTGCTTCATCTGAGGCCGCGCGTATGTAGCGCTCCAAAAGTGGCGTCATCAGCTGGCTCTGCAGATCCTTGTGCATCCCCAGACAATGAGCTGGCGAATATCCGGTCATTTTTTCCCTTGCAGAATCCTGCCCTGCTTCATCGGGGTAAATTTCAGGCCGGAAAGTCACAGCAGCAGCCGTCATACCCATAGGGGACGCTGGGACGTCAACATAGCTAGTTAGAACAACCACTTGAAACTTATTGAAATTCAACTTATCAATCCGTAGACCTTGTTGCTCCAGATCAAAATTCGATTCAGGATGGCCAACAAATGCACTTATATATAGTGAACTTTTTCTAGGATTTAGCTCTCCGACGTAAAGTCCCGAGTCAAACTTTTTGACATCATGATTTTTTGATTTTAAGTTTGTAAAAACATTACTGAATATGTGAAAAAACTTTCCCTCGCTCTTAGCTGCATCAGTAATCGCGACTGAAGTTAGAGATTGGCCAGCAAGCGTGCGCGTGTGCTTTATGGTTATGAATTTCTCACTGCGAGGCGATGGATGCAGCGAGAAGCGGGCTTCTTTTACCTCTTCTCCTCCTGCTTCCAACCCATAGCTCGCGCCTGAATAGACGCGAACATACACGTCATCACCCTTTTCAAGAAATGAGAGCAGGTTCCTCGGCTTTGCTTTTACTCGAACTTGAACTTTTTTACTGGCCACTTCCCCCTCCGAAAAATCCAATATGAGGATACAAAACTCAAAGAACTGAGACCAAATCACTCTCCATCGCAGCGGCAGATAAGTTCAAAAATCGCATTCAGCTGCATGCGCCACCAGGCACAAGAAAATTCGTGAGTTAATAATAAGGTAAGCGGCCGTCTACGTCGTGCTAGCGCAGCAACCTATAGGCAGACATAACCGAAAAACGATCCTTCTAATCTTTAACGTAGCCGGCCACTGCTAGACTGAAAAACCATCGACAAAGCGTTCGAGGCTCCTCGGCCATTCTTCCCAATTCTGCTTACCCGCCGCCACGCGTCACAAATACCTGGTAGTCGCAGCGGCACCCAAGACGGCAGGAGAGATGGCGGCGCGAATAAATAGATTTTCACTATATTCAAAAGAATTATGGATGATCCACAAGATTTTGCGGTTATAACTATAATCCACAACTAACAAATAGACCGATCACCCACACTTCGAATAACCACAATTCAAACAAGTCGCACACCCATCCATAATGACGAGCGCCTTAGTATTGCACTTGTGGCACATCGTGGCCGACGGCGGGAAACTCGCGCCGTCGCCGGTGACGGCGATGTCATCTTCGTGGTCGGCGGTGGAGTCGGCGGACACCGCACCCTCATCTGCCCTGCGGGCACCTTCTCCCGCAGGAGAAGGAACCGCCTTGCTCACTTCACTGTTTTTTTTTGAGCGTTCTTCGTACTGCTTGCGCTTCTCGGCGATCAGCGCGCGCTGGTGGTCGCTCATTTCCGGGTCGTGCAGCAGGCCGATCGACTTCATGTGCTCTTCGACGATGCTGCCCAGTTCGGCGACCAGCGACGGCATGTACACGCCGCCGGCCTTGAAGTAGCCGCCCTTGGGGTCGAACACGGCCTTCATCTCGTCGACCAGGAAGGTGACGTCGCCGCCCTTGCGGAACACGGCGGACATGATACGGGTCAGCGCCACGATCCACTGGAAGTGCTCCATGGACTTGGAGTTGACGAAGATTTCGAACGGGCGGCGCAGTTCGTGCTCGGTGCCGGCGTTGAGCACGATGTCGTTGAGGGTCACGTACATGGCGTGTTCCACCAACGGCGATTTGATCTTGTAGGTGCTGCCGATCAGCACGTCCGGACGCTCGATGCGCTCGTGCATGTGGATGATGTTGTCCGCCGGCGCTTCGGCCTCGGCGGTGGCGCGATCGATCGACGAGGCGGGCACCGCGGCGGCGGCGTCGCGCGCCTTGTCCTCGGGGGTGACGACGGCGTAGCCCTTGATTTTCTGGTCGATCTTGATGGCCATGAGGCGTGCGTTCCTGGAAGGCGGAGCGGGACGGGCGTGGGCCCGGCCTCTCTCCCGCGCACGGGAGAGAGGGTGCGACGGGTCGGCTTACTTCTTGGCGCGGGTGGCCGCGGCCTTCTTGCCGGCGGCCTTGCGCACGGTGGTCTTCTTCACTGCGGTGCTCTTCTTGGCGACCTTGGCAGTGCTCTTCTTGACCGCCTTGGCGGCCTTGCCCACGGCCTTCTTGGCCACGGCCTTGCGCGCGCCCACGGCCTTCTTCACCCCGCTCTTCTTGGCGACCACCGACTTCTTGGTCACGGCCTTCTTGGCGGCGACCTTCTTGACCGCCTTCTTCGGCGCGGCCTTCTTGGCGGTCACTTTCTCGGCCGGCGCCTTCTTCGCAGCGACCTTCTTGGCCACGGCCTTCTTCGCCGGCGCCTTCTTCGCAGCCGCCTTCTTGGCGGTCTTCTTGCCGCCCTTGGTCAGCGCAGCCGCTTCGGCCTGGGCGCTGGCCTTGGCCGCTTCCAGCTTCTTGCGCGCGCTGGCGACGGTCTTCTTGACCGCCTTGCCGGCCTTCTCGGCGCGCTTGGCCACGGCCTTCTCGGCCTTCTTCACCGCCTTGCGGGTCTTGGCGACCTGGTCCTGCACGCGCTTCTGCACGGTCTCGGCGGTCTGCTTGACCGTGGCCACGGCCTCGCTGGCGGTGGCGGCGATGGTCTCGCCGACGTTGGTGGCGGTTTCTTTCACGTTCTCGGCGACCTGCGTCAGCGTCGCCGTGACGCCATTTCCATTGCTCATAAAACCCTCCTCAGGGTGTCAGTGTTTATGTCACGCGGGCGATGCTATACCGATTGCAGCGAAGCGGGGAGCCGGAAACGGCGACATACGGCGGACGGAGGGGAAGCGTTGGGGAAGCACGGCGCGCCGCGTTCCAGGGCTTCCACCGCCGCCCTCCCCTCCGCCGGCGCGGAGAGGAGACGGGACGGCGTCAGAACTTGCCGTAATACCCTTCTTTCAGCGCATCGAACAGGTTGGCGGCGGTGTGCATCTCGCCGTCGTACTCGATCTGTTCGTTGCCCTTGACCTCGACCACGCTGCCGTCTTCCAGCTCGAAGCGGTAGGTGGTGTTCTCCAGGTCCGCTTCCTTCACGAGCACGCCCTGGAAGGCGGCCGGGTTGAAGCGGAACGTGGTGCAACCCTTCAGCCCCTGCTGGTGGGCGTAGCGGTAGATGTCCTTGAACTGCTCGTAGGGATAGTCGGTGGGGACGTTGGCGGTCTTGGAGATGGAGCTGTCCACCCACTTCTGCGCGGCGGCCTGCACGTCCACGTGTTCCTTGGGGTGGATGTCGTCGGCGGCGATGAAGTAGTCCGGCAGGCGCGCGGCGGCGTCCTCGGCGAACGGCATCGCCTTGGCGTTGACCAGGTGGCGGTAGGCCAGCAGTTCGAAGGAGAACACGTCCACCTTCTCCTTGCTCTTCTTGCCCTCGCGGATCACGTTGCGGCTGTAGTGGTGGGCGAAGCTCGGTTCGATGCCGTTGGAGGCGTTGTTGGCTAGGCTCAGCGAAATGGTGCCGGTGGGGGCGATGGAGCTGTGGTGGGTGAAGCGCGCGCCCACCTCGGCCAGTTCCTCGACCAGCGCCGGCGCCACCTCGGCGATGCGCTGCATGTAGCGGCTGTATTTGGCGTGCAGCAGGCGGCCTTCGATGCGCTCACCGACGCGCCAGCCCTCGCGGGCCATCTCCGGGCGCTGCCGCAGCATCGCCGCGGTGACCTCGAAGGTCTCCTGCATGATCGGCGCCGGGCCCTTCTCCTTGGCCAGCGACAGCGCGGTCTCCCAGCCGGCCACGGCCATCTCGCGGGCGATGGACTCGGTGAACTCGCACGACTCGGCGCTGCCGTACTTCATGCGCAGCATGGTCATGGTCGAGCCCAGGCCGAGGAAGCCCATGCCGTGACGGCGCTTGCGCATGATCTCGTCGCGCTGCTGCTGCAGCGGCAGGCCGTTGACCTCGACCACGTTGTCGAGCATGCGGGTGAACACCCGCACCACTTCCTTGTATTCCTCCCAGTCGAAGCGGGCGCGCTCGGTGAACGGCTCGCGCACGAAGGTGGTGAGGTTGATCGAGCCGAGCAGGCAGGCGCCGTAGGGCGGCAATGGTTGCTCGCCGCAAGGATTGGTCGCGCGGATGTTCTCGCACCACCAGTTGTTGTTCATTTCGTTGACGCGGTCGATCAGGATGAAACCCGGCTCGGCGTAGTCGTAGGTGGAGACCATGATCATGTCCCACAGGTGGCGGGCGCGGATGTGCCCGTACACCTTGCACGCGACCAGGCCGTCGTCGCGCACGATGTAGTCGTGGTGCGTGGGCCAGTCGCGCCACACCACGGCGCTGGCGTCGGCCAGGTCGATGTCGGCCTCTTCCTTGCGGTTCACCGGGAACACCAGCGGCCAGTCGGCGTCCTGCTCCACCGCCTGCATGAAGCCGTCGGTGATCAGCAGCGACAGGTTGAACTGGCGCAGGCGCCCGTCCTCGCGCTTGGCGCGGATGAAATCCTTCACGTCCGGGTGGGACACGTCGAAGGTGCCCATCTGCGCGCCGCGGCGGCCGCCGGCCGAGGACACGGTGAAGCACATCTTGTCGAAGATATCCATGAACGACATCGGCCCGGAGGTGTAGGCGCCGGCGCCGGCCACGAACGCGCCGCGCGGACGCAGCGTGCTGAACTCGTAGCCGATGCCGCAGCCGGCCTTGAGGGTCAGCCCAGCCTCGTGGACCTTCTCCAGAATGCCGTCCATCGAGTCGGTGATGGTGCCCGACACGGTGCAGTTGATCGTGCTGGTGGCCGGCTTGTGTTCCTGCGCGCCGGCGTTGGAGGTGATGCGCCCGGCCGGAATCGCGCCGCGGCGCAGCGCCCAGGTGAAGCGCTCGAACCAGTAGGCACGCAACTCGTCGGTGGACTCGGCATCGGCCAGCGCCCGCGCCACGCGCAGGTAGGTGCCGTCGATGTCGGCATCCAGCGGCTCGCCCTGCTTGGTCTTGAGCCGATACTTCTTGTCCCAGATGTCCTGCGACGCCGGCTGCATCGGGATGGGGTCGTGCTTGGATCCGGTCTGGACGACTTCCAGGCGCACCGTACTCATTCTGCTGTGTTCTCCTCGAACCTGTCCCGATGAAGCGGATGGGTGGTCATCCGCCGTGTGTCTTGTGTATCGCACTTGCGCTGCACAGCAGAGACGGCCGCGGCAGCGCACGCGGCGCCTGCCCTCGACCGATCAAAAATCCCCTGATTCCGCGACGTTTCCTGTCACCGTCCCGTCATGCACCGCCGAGCGCGCCCCTGGATGTGAAGTCCTGGTGAAGAAAACCCTATGTCTAGTGCCGCACCGAAGCCCTACCGCTACATGTAGTGGCTGCGACACGCGTGAACGCTAACGCCGGGCAGGCCCAGTGTCAACGTCGCCGCGACGCGATTCGGCGCTGTCGCTGCGCCGCGCACGCAAGGCGCTACTGCGGCCTTGCGCAGGCGGCACCGGAGCGCTTTCACTGGCGGTTAAACGCCGCGCGTTCATCTTGATTTACGCGCACGCGCGCCCATCTGCCCCACGTCTCCCGCGTTCCCCGGAAACCGACCCATGCGACCGCTGCCTACGCTGCTGACCCTGACCGCCGCCGCTGCCTTCGGCGGTTTCGCCGCCACCGCGATCAATGCGCAACTGGACAACCGCGCCGAGGCCGCGCCCGCCGCGGCACCGCCGCCGCTGTCCGCGGCCGCGCGCCTGCCGTCCTCGGTGGCCGGCGAGCCGCTGCCGTCGTTGGCGCCGATGCTGCAGAAGGTGATGCCGGCGGTGGTGAGCATCAACACCAAGCAGGTGGTGCGGGTGCGCAATCCGTTCTTCAACGACCCGATCCTGCGCCGCCTGTTCCCGGACATCCCGCAGGAGCGCATCAACGAGTCGCTGGGTTCGGGCGTGATCATCGACGCGAAGAACGGCTACGTGCTGACCAACCACCACGTGGTCGAGAACGCCGACGACGTGCAGGTGACCCTGGCCGACGGGCGCAGCTTCAAGGCCGAGTTCATGGGCTCGGACGCGGACACCGACATCGCGCTGATCCGGATCAAGGCCGACAACCTCACCGAGATCCGCCTGGGCGACAGCGACAAGCTGCGCGTGGGCGACTTCGTCGCCGCCATCGGCAACCCGTTCGGCTTCACCCAGACCGTCACCTCCGGCATCGTTTCGGCAATGGGCCGCAACGGCATCCGCGGCCTGGGCTACCAGAACTTCATCCAGACCGACGCCTCGATCAACCCCGGCAACTCCGGCGGCGCGCTGGTGGACCTGCGCGGCGAACTGGTGGGCATCAACACAGCCAGCTTCAACCCGCAGGGCAGCATGGCCGGCAACATCGGCCTGGGCCTGGCGATCCCGTCGAACCTGGCACGCGCGGTGGTCGACCAGTTGATCAAGAACAACGGGGTGATGATCCGCGGCACCCTAGGCATCGAGACGCAGAACCTGACCTCGCAGATGGCGCAGGGCCTGGGCCTGTCGGCGCCGCGCGGGGCGCTGGTGACGCGGGTGCTGGCCGGCTCGTCGGCCGCGGCCGCCGGGCTGCAGCCGGGCGACGTGGTGGTCGCCGCCAACGGCGAGCGCCTGGACAGCGCCGAGGCGCTGCACAATTACGAGGGCCTGCAGCCGGTGGGCAGCACCGTGACCCTGGACGTGCGCCGCGACGGCAAGCCGCTGCAGCTCAAGGCCACGCTCAAGGAGCAGCCGCGCGCGATCAGCGGCGAGTCGCTGGATCCGCGGCTGAGCGGCGCCACCTTCGCCGACCTGCCCGAATCGCTGCGCCAGTCCGGCATCTCCGGCGTGCTGATCGGCAACGTGGCGCGCGGCAGCCGCGCGGCGCGCAACGGCCTGGCCAGCGGCGACATCGTGGTGGCCGCCTCGGTCGGCGAGTTCGCCGACCTGGCCAGCTACCGCGCCAACTTCGCGCGCAAGCCGGCGCAACTGGTGCTGCGCGTGGTGCGCGGCGGCGCGCAGGCCGACCTGGTCATGCAGTGAGCCGACGCGCTCAGTCCAGGCGCGCGGCGTAATCGTCGCGCACGTGCTGGTTGAGGTAGGTGGTGAGGCCGCGCCCAGCCGCGGCCAGGCGCTGCATCTCCATGACATGGAGCAGGCCGGGATGCTGGCGGTCGTAGCGGTAGGTGGCGCCGTCGGCGAAGCGCAGCACGATCCAGTCCGGGCCGCTGTCGTAGGCGACCACCCCGGCATGGCCGCTCCGGTTGCCGTAACGATGCATTGCGATTCCTCCGGGACTTAGAGTGGCTAACAAAACGTCACGAGCAGCCGCCAGGTGGGTGCGGACGGCGCGGAGGAACCGCAGTGTACGAGTGGTACATGAGGATTCCGAGCACCGTCCGCGCCCGCCTGGTGGCTGCGCAGTAGTTTTGTTGGCCGCTCTTGGCCGCTCGCCGGCGAGCGCCGACACTATGGCGCACTGCTTGCGGCGACGAGCTAACACCCCGTACACCCCGCCGATGGTATTGGTGTCGCCCCGTTCTGCGCAGCGTCCGCATCGGCGGACGGCAGGCCCCCAAACCCCAGAGGAGACATGCCCATGAATGCCAGCCCGACCAATACCGAGAACCTCAAGGACAACCTGAGCGAAGCCGGCGCGCACCTGAAGTCCGCGGCCAGCTACGCCGGCGACGCGATCAAGGGCGCTGCCGGTGCCGCCGGCGAGGAACTGAAGCTGGGCAAGGCCAACGTCAAGGCCGAGCTGTCCGACAGCGCCCTGTCCGGGTTGGCGGCGGCCGAGTTCGGCGGCGCGGCAGCGAAGGAGCAGGTGGACGTGCTGCTGGACAAGGGCCGCGACCTGATCGACAGCGCTGCCGAACTGATCCGCGAGCGTCCGCTGGCCTCGTTCGGCGTGGCCTTCGCCACCGGCTGGATCATCGCCAAGCTGGCGCGCAGCGGCGGCGACAAGTAAGCCGCGCGTGAGCGAAGAGCAGGCCCGCACCGACGGCGCCGCGGCAGACGCCGCGGCGGCACCGTCGCTGGAGGAATCCTTCCGCGCGCTCGGCACGGCCGGACGCGAAGGACTCACCGCCACCCTGGACACCGGCCGCGCCCTGCGCAAGCTGGTGGCCGCAGACTTCGCCCTGGCCCGTGCCGCTCTGGCGCGGGCCTTGGTGTGGATGACCGTGGCGGTGGCGTTCGGCGCCTCGGCCTGGATGTTGCTGATGGGTGCGCTGATCGCCTTGCTGCAGCGCATGGGCTGGTCGTGGCTGGCGTCGATCTCGGCCACCGCGGCCTTCAGCCTGGTGGTCACCGCGCTCGGTGCCTGGCAGGCGCTGCGCTATTTCGACATGAGCAAGCTCGACGCCACCCGCCGCCAGTTGGCCAAGCTGGGCATCGGCGGCGACGACGAGGATGGCGACGACGACATCGCCAAGCGTGAGGGCACGCCATGAGCCTGCGGCAATTGCAGCACCGTATCGCCCGCGCCGAAGCGGTGCTGGAAGGACGCCAGGAGCAGGTACGCACGCACTGGGCCACCCTGCAGCAGGTCTGGCGCGAAGGTTGGACGCCGTGGCGGATCGTCGTGGTCGGCCTTGGCACCGGCTTCCTGGTCGGGCGCGCCGAACCGGCGGCGGTGGTCGGCAAGCTCGGCGGCGCACGCTGGCTGCAGATGCTCAGCGCGGTGTCGAGCCTGATCAACGCCACCACCGCCAAGAGCGCGTCCGATAACGCCGAACGCGCCTCCGACGATGCGGAGGAGGCCGCGGATACGGCACAGGATGCGGCAGTGGATGCCGCCACCCAGACACCGCCGCCCGCCACACCGGTTCCGCCCTCCCCTGCTCGTCCGCAGTCGGTACGGCCGCCGACGGGCTCGTGCCCGGGGCACCCGGCCGCCGCGGAAGCGGCGACCGACCTGTCCGAGCGCTAGGGCGCCACGACAGGCACAGAGAGCCCCGGTGTAGGAGCGGCTTAAGCCGCGATGGGGCGTTCCCGGGAAAGCCTGTCGCGCGGCTGAAGCCGCTCCTATGACGGACTCTGCAGCCGGTGTGATGACAGCGCCGCCACGCCGCGCGCACGCGGCGGCCACGCGGTCTTGATACCGCGCCGGCCACGATCGGCCTACACTTCGCTTCCTTTCCGACGCCGCTCGGCGCGTGCACTGCGGCGCGCGGCGCGGCCACCGCATCGCAGGTTCGATGAGCACAGTTCCCGATCCCGCGGCCGTCGCCGACGACGCGCCGCACGGCACCCTGCCGCCGCCGCCCGCACCGCGTCCGCGCGGACCGGTCTCGCTGGTGGTGCTGGCCACCCTGGCGGTCTGCTATACCCTGTGGGCCGCGCAGGACGTGATCCTGCCGATCCTGCTTTCAGCCTTCTTCGCCCTGGTCGGCAACCCGATCCTGCGGGTGCTGCAACGGCTGTATCTGCCGCGCTTCCTGGCCGCGCTGCTGGTGCTGCTGTCGGGCATGGCGGTGGCGACGACGCTCACCGTGCAGCTGGCCGGCCCCGCCGCCGAGTGGGCGCAGCAGGCGCCGGCGCAGCTGCGCCACCTGGCCACCCAGGTGCGCGACCTGACCAAGCCGATGCAGCAGGCCAACCAGGCCGCGGAAAACTTCGCGCGCGCCGCCGGCGGCGAGAGCGGCCGCCGCGTGCAGGTGATCCGCACGCAGATGGACGATCCGTACAAGGCACTGGTGCGGACTCCGCGGCTGGCCGCCTCGGCGCTGGCCGTGGTGCTGCTGACGTTCTTCTTCATGGTGTTCGGCGAGAACCTGCAACGCCATGCGATCGCATTACTCCCCAGCCGCCAGCAGCAGAAGTTCACCACCGAGATCCTGCGCTCGATCGAACGCGAGGTCTCGCGCTACGTGTTGACCATCACCGTGATCAACACGCTGGTCGGCCTGATCTTCGCCGGCATCCTGATCGTGCTGAAGATCCCGCCGCAGGAAGCGCTGCTGTGGGGCACGGTGGTGGCGCTGCTGAATTTCGCGCCCTACGTGGGGCCGCTGATCGGCGCGGTGCTGATGCTGCTGATGGGCTTCGTCGCCTTCCGCGACCCGCTGAGCGCGGCGCTGCCGGCGATCCTGTACCTGGCCCTGCACACCCTGGAAGGTCAGGTGGTGACGCCGATCGTGCTCGGCCGGCGCATGGCGATCTCGCCGCTGATGCTGATCCTGGCGCTGATGCTGTTCGGTTGGCTGTGGGGCATGATCGGCCTGCTGCTGGCGGTGCCGCTGCTGGTGTGCATCAAGATGGTGCTGGCGCGGGTGGAGGGCATGCAGCGCTGGGCACGGCTGCTTGAGTGAGACGTGATTCGGGAGTCGGGATTGGGGATTGGTGGAAGCGCGCGGGTACTGTCTACCGGGCACGGCCATGGTAGGCCTGGGCGCTTGGCGTAAAATGCGCCGGTGACTTCCATGCCCTCCTTCCCCGTCCGCGCGATCACGCTGGATCTGGACGACACCCTGTGGCCGTTCGCGCCCATCGGTGCGCGCATCGAGCAGGTGCTGCACGACTGGCTGCTGCAGCACAGCCCGGCCACCGCCGCGCGCTTCCCGGTCGCGGCGATGCGGCAACTGCGCGAAGAGGTGTTCGCCGCGAACCCGCACCTGCATCACGACCTCAGCGAACTGCGCCGGCTGACCCTGCGCCGCGCGCTGCACGAGAGCGGCGCCGATGCCGCCCTGCTGGAGCCGGCCTATGCGGTGTTCCATGCTGCGCGCAACCAGGTGGAGTGCTACCCGGACAGCATCGCCGCGCTGGAGCGCATCGCCGCGCGCGTGCCGGTGGTGGCGCTGAGCAACGGCAACGCCGACCTGGCCACGATCGGCCTGGACCACCATTTCGCCTTCCAGCTCAGTGCCCGCGAACACGGCGCGGCCAAGCCGGACCCGGGCATCTTCCGCGCCGCCTGCGCGCGCCTGGGCCTGCCCTGCGCGCAGGTGCTGCATGTGGGCGACCACATCGAGATCGACGTGGTCGGCGCGATGCAGGCCGGCCTGCGCGGCTGCTGGATCAACCGCGACGCGCAGGCCTGGCATCCGCCGACCCCGCCCGACCTGCACTTCGACACCCTCACCGGCCTGGCCGACTGGCTGGACGCGACCCAGCCGGCCGCCGCGGCGCGCGCCTGATCCGCGCGCCCTCGCCCGCCGGTCCTCTCCCCCTTCCAAGGATCCGCTGATGTCCCTGCCGACCGGCTTCACCGACGCCTCCACTCACGCCCTTCCGCTGTACGTGCTCGACCGCGAACACCTGGCCGAATGGCGCGCGGCGCAATCGCCGGCCTGGGTGGCGTGGATGGATACCCAGCAATTCATGGCCGCGCCGGGCAGCGTGCTGCTGCTGCCGGGCGCCGACGGCGTGGCCGCGGCGGTGCTGGGCGTCGGCGATCGCGGCGATGCGTATGCCTATGCGCATGCGCCGTTCGCGCTGCCGGCCGGCAGCACCTGGCAGGTGGAAACGGCACTGGACGCCGACACGCTGGCGGCACTGCACCTGGGTTGGGGCCTGGGCAGCTACCGCTTCGCCCGCTACAAGCAACCGCCGCGGCTGCCGGCGCAGTTGCTGGCCACGCCGCAGGCCGAAGTGCGCGACCTGATCGCGGCCAGCCTGCGCGTGCGCGACTGGGTCAACACGCCGACCGAGCACATGGGGCCGGAGCAACTGGAAGAGGCCGCACGCGCGATCGCGCAGGAACACGGCGCGCAGTTCGAGAGCATCGTCGGCGACGCGCTGCTGGAGCAGAACTTCCCTGCGATCCACGCGGTCGGCCGCGCCTCGCACCGCGCGCCGCGGCTGCTGGTGCTGCGCTGGGGCGAGGAAGCGCATCCGCACGTGGCGCTGGTCGGCAAGGGCGTGTGCTTCGACACCGGCGGCCTGGACCTGAAGCCGGCCGACGGCATGCGCAACATGAAGAAGGACATGGGCGGCGCCGCACACGCGCTGGCGCTGGCCGGGCTGGTGATGGCGCAGCGCCTGCCGCTGCGGCTGACCGTGCTGCTGCCGGCTGTGGAAAACGCCGTCGGCCCGAATGCGTTCCGCCCGGGCGAGGTCATCGCCACCCGCCAGGGCACCAGCGTGGAGATCGACAACACCGACGCCGAAGGCCGCCTGGTGCTGTGCGATGCGCTGGCCTATGCCGGCGAGCAGCGACCCGACGCGATCCTGGATTTCGCCACCCTGACCGGTGCGGCGCGCATCGCCCTGGGTCCGGATCTGCCCGCGCTGTTCTGCAACGACGACACGCTGGCGCAGGCCTGGATCGCCGCCGGCGAGCGCACTCGTGACCCGGTCTGGCGCATGCCGCTGTGGCGTCCTTACCTGCGCTATCTCACCAGCTCGGTCGCCGACCTGGCCAACGCCGGCTCACGCATGGCCGGCGCGGTGACCGCGGCGCTGTACCTGGAGCGTTTCGTCCCGGCGCGGCAGGCCTGGGCACACCTGGACGTGTACGCCTGGAACGACAGCGACCGCCCCGGCCGCCCGGCGGGTGGCGAAGCACTGGCGCTGCGTTCGGCGTATGCCATGCTCAAGGCACGTTACGCGGGGTAAGTCGCGTTCGATGCGGCTGTGCGGCCGAGGTCGCGCAGGCTGGCGCTGCTGCGCCGGTGGCTAGGCAACAGCACGCGGTTCATTGCCGCGCATGCATCTCGCGCAGGGCTACTGCGGATGCGATGCGGCAGTGTGCGGCTTGGTCGCCTTCGGATGCCGTCGGGACTGAAGTCCCTCCCACCGTGTCTCCGTCGCGCCGGCCGCTCCCTCGTAGGAGCGGCTTCAGCCGCGACGCGCGGTGGTGTGAGGGTCGCTATCTTCCAAGACCGTCGGGACCAAAGTCCCTCTCACGTTGCACCGCCATATCGGTCGTGTGCGTGGGGCGACACGACGAGGGGAAACCGCTGTTGCGATTCCCCACTCCCCATTCCCCATTCCCCCCGCCTCAACCCGCCAACGCCGCCAGCGAATCGCGCTCGATACCGGCGTAGATCGCGAACTCGTCGTGCACCGTCGCACCCAGTGCCTGCTCGAACGCGGCGCGGTTGGCGTGTGCGGCGTAGGCGCGCTGTTCGCCGCCGCCGAGATTGGACTGGAAGATGCCGGCGGCGCTGACCGGCAGGAAATCCTCGTAGACGATCGGATCGGCACTGGCCAGGCCATCGGCGATCAGCGCTTCGGCCGGCTTGCCGGCCAGGGCCGCGGCGCCCGCGGCGCGACCGGCGTCGGTGAGGGCATAGCGGAAGTAGCCCAGGCCCTCGCGGCGCAGGGTGGCGTAATCGTCGGGGAAATCGGTGAACGCGGCCTGCAGGCGCGTGGCGTAGTCGGCACCGGCGCTGCCGTCGGCCGCGCGCGCGCGTTCCAGCAGCGCGTCGTACAGCGCGCGGCCCTTCGGCGTCAGGGCCAGGCCGCGCTGCTCGATCTCGCCGAACCGCGCGGTGTGGGTGCCGGCCTCGGCGCCGTCCGCGCCCGCCGGGAAGCGTACGGTTTCCTCCAACGCCTTGAAGCTGGTCTGGCGCAACAGGATCGGGCAGGCGCGGCGCGGCGGGCCTTCGATCACCGCCTTGGCGTCGATGCCCCGGCGCAGCATCTCCGCCTGCGCGGCATCGATGTCCAGGGTGCGCGGGGTCAGGTGGTTGATGTGCGGGCCATGGAAACTGACCACGTCGGCGATCAGCTTGTGCGCCTCGCTCAGCGCGCGGTAGGTCGGCAGGCTCACGGTGGCATCGCTGTGCCAGCGGAAGGTTTCCAGCGCCTCGGCGACGAAGCGCTGCGCATCGGCCTCAACCAGGCCGCCGTCGCGTTCGCATTGCGCGATCAACGCGAGCGCGCCGTCGGTGAAGATGCGCCGCTTGGCGAGGATCTGCGCGGCCTGTTCGCGCAGTGCCGGGTCCTCGATCAGCTCCAGGCGCAGCAGCGAGGTGAACACGCGGAATGGATTGCGCGCCAACGCTGCGGCGTCCAGCGGACGGAACGCGGTGGAGTGCACGGGCACGCCCGCCACCGACAGGTCGTAGTAGCCCACCGGCGCCATGCCCATCACCGCGAACAGGCGGCGCAGCGTGGCCAGTTCCTCGGCGGTGCCGACACGGATCGCGCCATGCCGCTCCTGGTCCAGACGCGCGCGCTCGTCGTTGCGCTGCAGTTGCGCCTCCAGCGCCGGGTCCGCGGCCAGGGTCTGCGCATTGACCTGCGCCACCAGCTCCATCAGCGTGCCGTACAGCGGCACCTCGGTGCGGTACATGTCGGACATGGCCTGCGCGAACAGGCTGCGGATAGCGTCAGGCGAAACGAAGGCGTTGGTCATCGGGCGGTCCGGAGCAGCGGTGGCGCCGGCGGCAGGACCGGCAGAACGCCTATTCTCGCGCCGTGGCGGCGGCGCGGCCAGTGCGGATGAATGCGCGGCGCGTATCGGTGCGGCACGGAAGCGGCCTGCACCGCTGCCTCCTTCTCCCGCCGGGAGAAGGTGCCCCGCAGGGGCGGATGAGGGTCCGGGCGCAGCCTCGTGCACCCAAACTGCGTGAGGCGCTGCGCGCCCCGACCCTCACCCCCAACCCCTCTCCCGGGGGGAGAGGGGCTAGGCGTGCGCTGACGTTGATGCATACATGTCCTGCAGGGCAACGGGACGTTCGCGCAACCGCTTGGGCGACCGTGCAGGCGGCCGCTCTGTGTCGTTGTGCTCCCCCGCGCTTATTGCGTACGCGTGGATCCGTCCTGGGACTGCGCCGCGGCGCGGTCGCGGGCGGCGCGGTCGCCCAGTTGCCGGCGCAACAGCGCGTCCAGCACGATCGGCCGATCCCAGTGGTCGTAGCTGGCGACGATGGCATGGCGCAGCGCGCGGTAGGCCAGCGAGCCGGGCGGCGCGTCCAGGCCGCTCGCCACCGCCGCCCAGCCTGCCGGAGCGCCGGCCGCGGCGCGTGCGCGCACTACCTCACGGTACGGCTGTCCCGCGGCCTTGGCCAGGAATGCGGCGACATAGACATCGCGCGGCGGCCAGCGCCGGTCGCGCAGCAGGACCTCGGCATAGCCGCGCGGCATCTGTGCGTAGCGCACGACCTCGTCGAGGAAACTGTCGGGGTAGCGCGCGGCGTAGCGGTCGATGTCCAGCAACTGGCGATCGATCCAGGCATCGTCGGTGCCGGGCACCTCGACCGGTGCCGCATCCCCACCCTCGGAGGCAGGGGCGCGCGCGGGCGCCGCCGCCCCCTGCGCCAGCGCCGGGCCGGCAGCCAACAGGGCGGCGCACAGGAACAGACCGGCAGGAGACGGAAGCAGACGCATGCGTCGATTCTGCCGGAGACAGTGGGCGCTGTCAGCGCGGCACGCTGGCAGGGATGCACACCGCGGGCTCGGCGGTGTCGCGGCTGCAGCCGCTCCTACGCGACAAAGCCAGACGCCGCCGCCTGGCGCGGCACTGGCTCAGCCCCGCTGCAGGCCCGCCGCATGCCGGTTGAGATCCGCCACCGCCTGCGGCCAGTCCGCGGCCGCGGCCACTTCGCGCAGGCGCGGCTCGTCGGCCGACAGCCCGTGCTCGGCTTCGTGCGCCCAGGTGGTTGTGTACGGCGTATGGATGCCCCAGCCGCCGAGCGCGATCACCGGCTCCACGTCCGAGCGCAGCGAGTTGCCGATCATCACGAAGCGCTCGGCGCCGATGCCGAATTCGGACAGCACCTTGGCGTAGGTCTGCGGGTCCTTCTCCGACACCACCTCGATACGCGGGAACAGGTCGCCCAGACCGGACTGCGCGATCTTGGCTTCCTGGTGGAACAGGTCGCCCTTGGTGATCAGCACGATCTCGAACTCGGCGGCGATCGCGGCCACCGCTTCGCGCACGCCGGCGATCACCTCCACCGGATGTTGCAGGGTGGCGCGGCCGATCTCGACGATGCGCCCGATGTCGCGCGCGGAAATACGCGCCTCGGTCAGCTCGATCGCCGCCTCGATCATCGACAGGGTCATGCCCTTCACGCCATACCCGAAGACCTTGAGATTGCGGCGCTCCACCGACAGCAGGTGCTGCAGGGTGCCGCTGTCGTGCAGGTCCAGGTACTGGCCGAGGATGGCTTCGAACGCGGCCTCGGCGCCGCGGTAATAGTCCTCGCTCTTCCACAGGGTGTCGTCGCCGTCGAAACCGACCAAGGCGATGGGAGAGGAGCGCAGAGCGGTGGGCGTGGGCATCGTCCAAGCATAGCAGCGCCGCACAGACGGCCGTAGGACATGCGGCGCCGCATCCCATACAAACGCACGACGGCGGCCCGAGGGCCGCCGTCGTGTGGGTGGAGCGCATTGCGCGCAACTGGCGCGCATGTGGTCATCGCTTCGGTCCCGGCGGGCGGTGCGCGTCCTCATCGCCGCGCCACCGCCGCGCCGGTCCCGCTCCCGTTACTGGCCGCCGTTGCTGTCGCTGCCGGTGCTGCCGCCGGTGGCCGCACCGCCCTGCTGCTTGGCGACGTAGGCCTTGTATTCGTCCGGGGTCAGCTTGCCGTTATGGTCGGCGTCGGCCTGGGCGAAGATCTGGCTGAGGCCGGCGTTGACCTGCGCCTCCTGCTTGCTGATGGCGCCGTCCTTGTCGGCGTCCACGTCGGCCCAGGTCTGGGCGCCGCCCGAGGCCGCACCGGCCTGTCCGCTCTGGCCGGTGGCGCTGGTGGACGACTGCGTCTGCGCCTGCGCGGCGGCGTCTGCCTGCGCATCCTGGGCGAAGGCCGGCAGGGCCAGCGCGGCGGCGAGAATGGCGGCGGTACCGATCAGCGGGGTGCGGGTGCGGATGTTCATGGGTGGATTCTCCTTGACGTTCGGTTTGGCTCTCGGTGTGGCATGTCCGGTCGATTCCGGAACACGGCCCTACCGTGCCCACCTCAGACTGAATCCATTCCCTGTCGAAAATCGCCGCAAAACAGATCGTTAACCACGGCGCTCCTGCGGCGCGCTACCGCACTGGTTAGGATTCCGTCAGCAAGCAGTAAGGCGTCCATTCGAGACGTTTGGATTGCAGAAAGAAAACGTCTGTTTCAGCGTGTTTCGTGACCATCGTCGCCGGCGTTTTCGCTTGAACGCGCCCTGAACACGATCCACGCCAAGGCCACGCCGGACAACGCGCCGGCCACCTCCAGCACCACCCGCGAACCCAGTTCGTCCGGATCGTGGATGCTGGCCAGGGCGATGCGCGCGTACAGCGGCGACTCCAGGCGCACGATGCTGGTGTAGAACAGGTTCCAGCAGTCGATGCCGGCCGACACCGCCACCGCGATCAGGCACGCGCCGCCGAGTTGCTGGCCCTCGGACCAGCCCAGCCGCCGGCCCAGCCACTGCCACAGCGCATACACCAGAAAGCCGACCGCCAAGGCGATCAGCCCGGCTTCCAGGGAGCCCAGCAGGCCGAAGTGCAGCGGCAGGTTCATCGGGTGTCCTCGGTCGGCAAGGACGCAAGTCTAGAGGCTGTCGCGCATCGGCGTACGAGACACCGCGCCGGCGCGCGGATCAACTGGCGTTTTCGGCGATCGCGCTCACCACCGGCGCGCCGTCCTCGTCCCAGCGCACCGTCATCAGCATCGGCTTGCAGCACACCTGGCAGTCCTCCACGTACTGCTGCACGTCCACCGACGGATCCAGGGCGACATCGATCCATTCGCCGCAGTAAGGGCATTGCAGGTCGACGAACTGGTGGGTACCGGTCATGCGTGGGTCCGTGGCGAGGGTGAGGCGCTGCTAGCGCACCGGCACGTCGAAGGCGACGCCGGGGCTTGGCTCGGGCTGGAAGGTGTAGTGCCACCATTCCATCGGGTAGTTGACGAAGCCGCGCACCGCCATCGCCTTCAGCAGTTGCTGACGATGCGCGCGCTGGGTGGCGTCGATGGCCGGCGTGTCGGTGTGCGCGCTGAGGTCGAAGAAGTCGAAGCCGGTGCCCATGTCCAGCGCGCGGCACGCGCCCTGGCGGCAGTCCAGCAGGCCCAGGTCGACGGTGGCGCCGCGGCTGTGGCCGGAGTGTTCGGCGATGTAGTCGCCGAGCAACACGCCCTTGTCGAGCTTGGGGTAGTAGCGCGCCTTGGCCACCTGGTCCTGCGGATCGCGCGCCCAGGCGACGAAGGCGCGGACCGAGCGCTGCGGCCGGTAGCAATCGAACACCTGCAGGCGGTAACCCTTGGCCTGCAGGTCGCGTTGCACCTGCGCCAGGGCCTTGGCCACCGGCGCCAGCAGATAACACTTTGGTGCGTCGTAGCCGGGCACCGGGCCGCCGGTGAAGTTGTCGTGGCCGGCGTAGCGGATGTCCATCGCAATGTCCGGCGCCAGCGTGTGCACGTCGACCAGTCCCGCCTGTTCCGGCGTGGTCGCCGGCGAAGTGGTGGGCTCGGCGGCGAGCGCGGCAGGCGCGACGACGAGCGCGAGCGCCAGGCCCACTGCGCGCAGTGCGCCAGGCCGGGCCCAGGTGCGCGAGGAACGGTGGTAGTCGGAGCGGCGGTCATGCGACATGTACGCAGCATAGGCTATGGCCGCGGCCGCTGTCCTGCCGCGCGCCTGCAACGACACGCGATGCGAACTGCGTAATGCATGGCGGCCAGCGGCGCGTGCCGATGGCCGCCCTGCGCAGCGCGACTCAGCGCCCGGGCGTCTGCGCCTGGGTCTGGGTACGCTGCTGGTCCTGCACCTGCCGCTCCTGCGCCTGGCGCTGGGTCTCGGCCGCCAGCTGCTGCTGGCTCTGCTCCAGCGGCACGGCCGCCGCCTGCTGGCGGTCGACATAGGCGCGATGCACGTCGTGCGCGTTCTCCGGATTGCGCTGCACGGCGATCATGCCGCGGCCATCGGTGCTGGCGACCAGGTCGTCGATGCGCGACATGCCGCTGACCTTGGCCTCGAACGCCAGCTGCCCGGCCGCCCGCTGCATGGACTCGCGGTCGCCGTAGCCACCGTTGTGCCCCTGCTTTTCCAGCTGTGCGACCGCTTGATCGAACAGCGGACTGTCGCGCCGCATCTGCTCCACGCCCTGCTGCCGCTGCACGCTACGCTCGATCGCGGCCAGCGTCTCCGGGCCGGCCTTGCCGTCCACACCCTTCAGGTGCTGGTCCTGCTGGAACTTCTCCACCGCCGCTTCGGTCTTCGGCCCGTAGGTGCCGATCGCATCCTTGGCCTCCAAGTAGCCGAGCGTGGCCAGTTTCTCCTGCAGGCCCTTCACCGCCTCGCCGTGCGCATTGCGCGCCAGCACGCCGTTGTGCGCGGCCGGCTCGCGATGGCCGTCGTGCGGCTTCGGCGCGTTGTGCCCGTCGCGCTGCTCGCCGGGCTTGGCGACGGTCTTGCCGAGGTCGGCCAGCTTGAGCAGGTCGGCCTTTTCGTTCTCGGCGCGGTTCTGCAGCGAGTCCAGGGTCTTCTGCTTGTGCACGCGCGGGAACAGCTCCTTGACGTGCTCGGCCTTGTAGTCCTGCACCGCGCTGACGATCTCCTTGTCGGAAATCTTGGACAGGTCGGCCTGCTTGCCGAACTTCTCCTCCATGGCGCGCAGGAACACGCCGGAGCCGCCGGGCTTCTTGTCGCTGCCGGGCCCGTACTGGACCGCGGTACTCCACATCGCATCCTGCACCGCCGGGCCGCGGTCGGACAGATCCAGGCCCTTGTCCTTGAGCCGGTCGACCAGTTTGTCGAAGTGGGTGCGCTTGATGTAGTCGTGCTGTTCCTGGCCGAAGCCGGGATCGGTCTTGGCCAGTTCCTTCCACTTGGCGCTGAACGCGTCCGAGCCCGGCTTGAGGCCGGCGAAGTCGTCGCTGTACTTACTGTCCTTGACGAAGGCGGCGACGGTGCCGCCGTTGATGACCTTGCCCTCGCGGGTGGTGGTCTGCGAGGTCATCTGGTACGAGCCGTAGGACACGCCGCCCGGGTCGTCGACGCCGGAGGACACGGTCGACGCGCCGCGGCCACCGGTCTCGTAGTGCTTGGAGGTCTGGCCCAGTTCCCAATCCTTGTCGCTCATCGCGTTCTCCTTGGCAGGACGCGCGGCGTGGAAGGCGCCGCGCGTCAGGGTTCACTACAGGGGTGGTCAGTGCGCTTCGAGTTCGTCGGCGCGGCGTGCAGTCATTTCCAGCCGACATTCGGCCGCATCCACGCGCTCGGCCTGGCCGCCGTCCGGATCGGCGACGCACTTGTCGTCGCGCTCGGCGATCCACTTGCGCTGCCGCTCGCGCAGCGCGTGTTGCTCGGCCTCGCTCAGTTTGGCCATCGCCGCCTTGTAGGCGGTGTTGAGGCGCTGGTCCTGGTAGGCGTGTTCGTCGGAAATGCAGTCCAGCATCGCCGGGGTCGCGCCGCCGGCGGCGGTGATGCAGGTGTCGTAGGACGGTCGCAGCACGGGGGAATCTCCTGAAGCGGTGGAAGGGCTGGGTGCCGCAGCCGGTGCAGACGGCGTGGCCGCGCCCGCGTCGGCCTGGGTACCGGCAGCGTGCGCGGCGACAGGGGACGTGGCGGCCGCAGCGTCCGCCGCCGAAGCGGCCGGCGCCTGCGTCTGGCTGGGCGTGGAAGACGGCGCACTGCACGCGGCGGCGGCCACGCACAGCAGCAGCAGGGAGGAGCGTTGGAACGCCTTGGCGATGGTCATGGTCGGAATGCATCCTTGTCGTTTGCGCGAGCGGGAAGGCGAGGTTCTAATCGATCGTTGCGCACGCTGTCCATCGCGCGCGGCAATGGGCAGTGATCGTGTTTGGCCGGCGTTGGGCAATGTCGCGTCGGCGCATGCACGGTGGTCTTGCGCAGCGATCGACATCTCCGCGCACGACCGCCGCCGCACAATGCGCGACGGCGATCGTTGCCGCGAGGCCGATCAGCGCGGCGACTGGGTCTTTTCGCGCTGCGGGTCGGGCTGCTGCGCCTGCTCCTGCGCCTGCCGCTGGGTTTCGGCGGCCAGTTGCTGCTGGCTGCGCTCCAGCGGCACCGCCGCGGCCTGCTGCCTGTCCACGTAGGCGCGATTGACGTCGTGCGGATTGTCGGGGTTGCGCTGCACGGCGATCAGGCCGCGGCGATCGCCACTGGGCACCAGGTCGTCGATGCGTTGCATGCCGCTGACCTTGGCCTCGAACGCGACCTGGCCGGCGGCGCGCTGCATCTCTTCGGCGCTCTTGAAGCCGCCGTTGAGGCCCTGCTTCTGCAGGTGCTCCATCGCCTGCCTGTACAGCGGGTTGTCGGCCAGCGTCGCCGCGTCGGACTTGGCCTGCGTCGGCTGCCTGGCGATCGCCTCCAGGGTGGCCTTGTCGGCGATGCCGGTCGCCGCCAGGCCCTTCTCGCGCTGCAGGTTGGCGACCACTTCCTTGGTGCGATCGCCGTAGTAGCCGGTGCCGCTGAGCAGCTTGCCCTGGTCGTCCTTGATGCCCAGTTCGATCAGGCGCTGCTGCATCGCCTTGACGTCGGCGCCCTGCTCGCCCGGCTTCAGCGCCGTGCGCGGCTCCTGCGCGCCCTGCGTCTGCGCCTGGGTCTGCTGGCGGTCCTGCAGCAGGTCGCGGCCCTTGGCCAGCGGATCGGAGGCGAACAACTTGGCGTTGTGATGCGTGGCCAGGTAGTCGTCCAGCGGCATGGTGTTGACGCCCTTGCTGCCGGTGGACTGGCTGACCAGCAGTTCGCCGCTCTTGGGATCGCGCACGACCATCATGATGTGGTCGATGCCCTTCCAGTGCTCGTGCGCGGTCTTGCCCGAATCCACGCCGATGACCATGCCTTCCTTCAACGCGCCGGGCTTGAACACGTCCTTGCCCTCCAGCAGCACGCCGGAGCTGTCGTAGGCCTTCTTGACGATCTCGCCGGAGCCGGTCATGCCCTGCACCAGCATGTCCTTCTGGGTGAACACATCGCGGCCGGCCTTGCGGTTGATCTCGTTCATCGTCGCGTTCTGCAGCTCGGTCACCCAGCCGGAACAGTCGATGTAGCCCTGCGCCAGATGCTTGCCGTCCACGCCGGGGTGGTAGTACTTGCTGCTCTTGACGTTGATCGCGTACTTGACGTCGTCGTGCTTGACGCCCAGGTCGTAGGCGGCGGTCAGCGCGATGCCGTCGTGGCCGCCCTGCTTGCCGCCTGCCTGCGCTGGCGTGCGCGCGGCCGCCGGCGCGGCCTGGCCCTCGGCGAGCGGCTTGATGCCCTTTTCCGGGATCGCGATGTGGTCGTACTTGGCGTCCCAGTACTTCACGAAGGCCTTGGCCATGTCCTGGTCGGACAGCTTCTTGAAGTCGGCCAGCGAGGTGCCGGTGTAGGCCTGGAACTGGCGCGCGCCCTGCGCGTCCTTTTCGCCGGGCACGTTGTTGAGGATGTTGGCGCGGGTGCCCTTCAGCTCGAAATGGCCGGTGGCGATGGCGGCCTGGATCGAGCGGTAGCCGCCGGCGCCCTGCTGGTGGGCCATGTACATGTCCAGGCCGTCGGGCTGCGCGTTGCCGGACAGGTAGGGGCGGCCGTCGCGCTCATGCTGGCGGGTCAGGCTGTTGCGGTTGTCCTGGTACATGCGCGCGGCGGCATCGGTGTTGGCCACCGCATCGAGTTCGCGGCCACGGATACCGTAGGCGCTGGCGGCGCCGGGCGTGAACTGGAACAGGCCCTTGGCGCTGTTGGGACCGCGACTGGCCTGCTCGTCGAAGCGGCCGCCGGTTTCGATGTAGGCGAAGCGCATGAAGTCGTCGACCGGAATCTGCCGCTGCCTGGCTTCCCGCTCGATGATGTCGAGATTCTCTGCCTTGGTGGTATCGCGTGCCATCTCGTGTAACTCCTTGAGGTTGAGGTACGGCCATCGCGGCCGCCTGGGTCAACCGAGCTCGTCCATGAGCTTGTTAGTGCGCGGTCAACAGAACGATTGCGTACTGCGGAACATCGGGTGCTGCGTCCAACGGCGCACCGCCGCGCGCCGACGGGGTCATGCGTCGGGCATGGGCCGGTACTGGCCGCTGTCCGGGTCGTAGGCGTACTGCAGCACGTCGCTGCCATCGAGCAGGCGTGCGCGACCGGGACCGGCGATGGCGGTGCCGTGCAGCGCCACCCGCAGCGCCGGCATGGGCTGGCCGGGCAGCGCCTGGAATTCCAGGGTGCCGGTGCTGGACACGTGCGGCACCACGCCATCCGGATCGCTGGCCGCCTCGTTGTCCTCGCCGGCCGCGACCGTGCCGCAATAGACCCAGCTGCGGTAATCGCCGAGGTCGTGCCGGTTCGGATCGAACACGAACAGCGCGAAGCCGGCCTCGGTGATGCCATTGCCGAAGCGGGTGGTGGGCATGGCCAGCAGCAACCGGCCGTCGCCCAGCGCATGCTGCTGCGGCGCGCGGCTGGTATCGAACGCATCGGCGCGCGCGTAGGCGCCGAAGCTGCCGATGTAGCGCTGCGCGTGCAGCACCATCCACGGCCGCTCGCCGCCGGGCGTGGTCAGCAGGAAGGTGGCGGCACCGAGCGAGACGCCCTCGCCCGGGTTCGGGAAGGTTTCCGTATCGTCGATGCCGTAGTGGCCCGGCGTGGCGTAGCTGAAACCGGTGTAGTACTGCTTGCCGTCCAGCTCGACATGCTGGCCGCCCCAGAAATTCACCACGGCACCGTTGTCGATCTCGTAGGACACGGCGCCATCGCCGTCCCAGCCGTAGATCAGGTACAGCACGCTGCCCGCATCGGGTGGCACTTCGGGAGCGGCGGCGCGCTTGTTGTCGTTCGACATGTCCAGAACATCCTGTATTCGGTGAAGAAGCCGAGGGAGCCCACCCGCACCGCCCGCCACGCCCTGCTGCCGCGTGCGCCATGGCGCAGACGCGCATGGCACGGACGCGACGCCCCGGCACGGACGATGCTGCCGGCAGGCGCGAGTTCGGACGGAACGACGGTGACGTGCACTGCGGCCCCGAGCAGGGGCGGTGATGGCGGTCGCGCATGGCAAACCGCACGCCGGCAATCCACACCGGCATTTTCGGGCGAGTGCAGCATCCCATGCCGCTCGCGAATGACTCGCCTGATCATCAGGCCCCGTGGGGCGCATCTTAAACCAGGTCCCGCGCCCGAAACCACCGCCGCCGCGCGCGCCGCGCACACGTCCCTCGCCGTCCGTTCAGCGGTCCAGCGGCGGGGTGTACTGCTGCTTGGCGGGGTCGTAGGTGTAGGTGACTGCGTCGGCCGGGCCCAGCGTGCGGACCTTGCCCGGCCCTTCCACCGCCGTGCCCTGCAGGGCGATCCGCAGCGACGGCACGTTACCGCTGGCCGGCGGCACGAAGCTCAGCGTACCGGTGCTGGTGGCGCACTTCATGGTGCCCTGGTCGTCGCAGGCGGCGCTGTTGTCCTCGCCGGCGGCGACCGTGCCCAGGTACACCCAGCCCTTGTAGTCGCCCAGGTCGTTCTTGTTCGGGTCGAAGGTGAAGATGGCGAAGCCGGCACTGGTGATGCCGTCGGCAAAGCGGGTGGTCGGCAGCGCCAGCAGCAGGTGGCCGTCCTGGGTGGTGGTGCTCTGCGGCTTGCGCTGTTCGTCCAGGGTGTCGGCCTTGCCGTCGGAGCCGAAGTCGCCGGCCCAGCGCTGCGCGTGGAACAGGGTCCAGGTCGGTTTGCCGCCGGCGCTGTCGAGCACGTAGGTGGCCTGGCTGATGCTGACGGTGGCGGCCGGATCGGGCATGTCCTGGTCGCCGCCCTGGTCGCCGGGCTTGGCGTACTTGCCGCCGGTGGCGTTGGCGAACCCGGTGTAGTACTGCTTGCCGCCGAGGTCGAAGCGATAGCCGTACCAGAAGCTGGCCACCGCGCCGTTGTCGATGGCATAGGACGCCGAGCCGTCGCCCTTGGCGCCGTAGATGTCGGCCAGCACCTGGCCCGGCGCCGGCACCTCGGCGGCGGCCGGCTGTGCCGCCGCGTTCGTGTCGGCAGGCGCTGCCGGCGTGCTCGCCGTTGCCGGGGTCTGCGCCGTGGGCGCATCGGCGGTCTTGTCCTTGCACCCGCCCAACAGCAGGAAGGTGGCCGCCCACAGGGCCGTGGTTCCTCGCCTCATCGCACTGCGTCCTTTGGAGTCCGTTGGCGCGCGATGCTACCAAGAACCGCGGCGGCGCCAAGTGACAGGCGTGCACGCAGCCAAGACCGACGCTGGCGCCGCAGCGCGCCGGCTCAGGACGCGTCCGGCTCCATCGCCGGGACCGGCTGCGGCCGCGCCAGCAGCGGCTGGGTCAGCGCGTACAGGATACGCAGGTCTTCGGCGTCGAAGTCGGTGGCGTCGTTGCCGCGGTAGTGGTGGTGGAAGGCACGCAGGGTCGCGGCGCGGTCGTCCACTGGATAGCCGATCAGCGCCAGCGCCTGCCACGGATCGAAGCCGGGCGGCGCCGGCGGCGTGTCGGCGGCCGGCCAACGGCCGAAGCCGGCCTCGGCCAGTCGCTTCCACGGGAACAGAGGGCCCGGGTCGACCTTGCGCGAGGGCGCGAAGTCCTCGTGCCCGACCACCTGGGTGCGCGGGATGCGCAGGCGCGTGCACAGGTCCTCGAGCAGGACCAGCAGGCTGGCGATCTGTTCCTGCGCGAACGGGGTCTTGCCGTCGTTGTCCAGTTCGATGCCAATCGAGGCGGAGTTGATGTCGGTGATGGTGCCCCAGCGTCCGGCGCCGCCGTGCCAGGCGCGGTCCTGGTCGGCGACCAGTTGGTAGCGTGTGCCGTCGCGGCCGATCAGGTAGTGCGCGCTGACTTTGCCCTTGCTGTTGTGCGAGCGCAGCGTGTCCAGGCTCTGCTGCACCGAGTGCTGGTCGGTGTAGTGGATGACGATCAGGATCGGTCGGCGCGCGTCGTAGTTCGGCGACGGCACCCAGGTGGCCAGCGGATTGCGCTGCGGCGCGTGCGCGCAGGCCCCGAGCAGCGCCAGCGTGCCCAGCAACAGCAGCCGGCGCACGGCGGACAGGGATGGCACGGGAACGCGGGTCATGGACACATCCTGGTCGGGGACGCACAAGCGTACGCAATCGGTGCGGCGGGAGCGTGCAGGCGCACGTCGGCGCTCACCGCCGCGCGCTCAGAAGCGGTAGTTGAAGTTGACGGCCCACTGCCGCCCGATCGCGCTGTACACCCGCGGGAAGTACGGCCAGGTGGTGTAGGTGTCGTCGCGCGGGTGCAGCGCGTCGAACACGTTGAGCACGCTCAGGCCGATGGTGGCCTTGTCGGTGATCTGCTTGGCGAGGTCGAGGTTCCACACCAGGTAGGGCGCCACGCGGCCGCGTTCGGCGTAGTCGGGGCGCGAGCCGTAGCGGTAGCCGTACACGCTGGCCGACCAGTCGCCGCGGCTCCAGTTCGCACGCCAGTTGCTGCGCGTGCGGAACGCCAGGTAGTCGACGTCGTTCATCACGTCCACCGGCTGCGCGCCGGCGAACTGCGCCACCTCCATCCGCAGCACCCGGGTCAGCCCGCCCTGCAGGCCGAGCGTGCCCCAGGCGCCGAGGTCTAGGTCGTAGCGCAGGCTGGCGTCGATGCCGTCGGTGCGCATCAGCGACTGGTTGATCGGGAAAGTCTTGAACGCGGTGATCTGGCCTTCGCTGGTCAGGTCGGTGCCGGGGCTGCGCGTGACCGCGTCCAGGTAGAAGCGGCAGGCCGCCGAGGCGGTGTCCACCGCGGCGCCGGCACGGTCGCGGCCGAGCAGGCAGTTGGCGTTGTTTTCCAGCAGGGTTTCGCTGGAAATGGCCTCGACCCGGCCCTTGAGTTCGATGCGGTAGTAATCGACGCTCAGCGACAGCGCCGGCAGCGCGTCCCACACCGCGCCGAGCGTGGTCGACTTGCCGGTCTCCTCGCGCAGCAGCGGATTGGAGGCCTGGGTGGAGAAGGTCTGGTACTCGTGCGCGCTCGCGCAGGCCGCCGACAACGGATCCAGGCCGTCGCGGCGGCACAGGTATTCGTCGACCACGGTGGGGTTGTTGGCGCTGGTGCCAGCGTAGATCCACAGCAGGTCCGGCGCGCGGAAGCTGGTGGCATGGCTGCCGCGCAGCAGCAGGGTGTCGAACGGGCGCCACTCCAGGCCGGCCTGCCAGGTCGCCGCGCCATCGACCGCGGTGATGTCGTCGTAGGCGTCGTAGCGCGCGGCCAGGGTGGCGCTGAGCCGGCTGGCGATCGGCACGCGCAGCTCCAGGCCGGCCGCGTAGCGCTTGCGCGGGCCGCCACCGGGGGTCTGGGTGAGGTTGTAGATGCGCTCGCTGCCGGTGTAGCCGACCGTGGTGCGCGGATCGGGCTGCAGGTCGTAGGTCTGCCGGGCGGCTTCGAGCACGGTGGCGATCTGCACCATGCCCGCCGGCAGTTCGAACAGGTCGCCGCTGACCACGAACTGAGCCTGGTCGGTGGCCGATTCGCCGCGGCTGACCACTTCGGTGGTGAGCTGCTGGTACAGCGCCGGGCTGCCGGGCGCGAACAGCCGGTCCGGGCGCACGCGGCGGATTTCGGTGCCGTCCGGCCGATAGCCCAGCACAGGCCCGAAGTAGTAATCGCGCACCGCATTGGTGAGGAAGCGCGGGCGCCGCGTGGTGATGTCGTAGCGCGACAGCGACACGCTGGCATCCCAGTCGAAGCGCCCACCGAAGGCCTTGCCGCGCACGCCGGCGTTGAGGTTCCAGCTGCGCTCGTCGTAGTCGATGGTCTTGATCCCGCCCACCTCGTCCGGCAGGAAGATGCGCTGCGCGGTGACCAGCCCCAGGTCCGGATCGTAGGCGGTGAACGCGCCTTCGCCGATGTAGTAGTGGGTCTGGCTGGAGCTCTTGTCCTGCGAGCGGTTGGCCAGCAGTTGCGCATAGGCGACCACGTCGTGGCCGAGCTCGGCATCGCCGGCCAGGTAGGCCGAGGTCTTGCCATAGCCGTTCTGCACCGAGCGCCCGGCGTAGTAGTCGAAGGCGCCGCAGCGGTTGGGCGCGGCAAGGCTGTCGCTGGTGCGGTAGGGACGGAACGCCGGATTGGTCGCGGCGCAGGCCGCGGCCAGCGCCTGCGGCGAGGTCGACAGCGCGCCCGCCTGCGGCCACAGATAGGTGTTGCCTTGGCGCAGGTACACGCCGGAGATCGACACGTTGGGCGAGCTGGGGTCGGCCTTGTTGGCCGGATGGTCGTCGTAGGAATCCATGAAGCTGCGCTGGCGCGCCACGATGGGTTCGCGGTCCAGCCGTTCGAAGGCGTAGGTGACACTCCAGCCGTCGCCGCGGCGCCCGCCGCTCCACTGCAGTTGCCCGGTATCGCCGCCGCCACGGGTGGTGGTGCCGGCGCGCACGCGCAGGCTGTCGCCCTGAAAATCGCGCTTGGTGATGATGTTGACCACGCCGGCGACCGCGTCGGAGCCGTAGATGGCCGAGGCGCCACCGCTCATCACTTCGATGCGCTCCACCGCCGCCGCCGGAATGCTGCCCAGGCTGACCGCGGTACCGTTGGCGCCGTAGGGCTGCGGATAGTCGGCCATGCGCTTGCCGTTGAGCAGGATCAGCTGGTAGCCCGGCCCCAGCCCGCGCAGGTTGAGGTACTGGCCGTTGGGCGAACTGCCGGTCTGGTCGCTCTCGTTGAAGGTGCTACCGCTGAACTGGGTCAGCGTGCCCAGCGATTCCCACACCGTGGCGAAGCCCTGCTTGCGGATGTCCTCGGCGGTGATGACGGTGACCGGCGCCGGACCTTCCACCTGCGCGCGGGCGATGCGCGAGCCGGTGACCAGTACCGCATCGAGATCGCGCGGCGTCGCCACCTGTTCCTGCCCCAAGGCCGCCGCTGGCGAGGCCGCGGCCAGCGTCGTCAGCGCGGCCAGCGCCACGCGCACGGACCGCAAGGGAAAAGGACGACGGACGATTCGCATGGGCACGCGGCTCTCCTGCATGGCGCGGGTGGATGGCGCGAACGCCGCGGGCGCGGCTACCGACGAGCGCCTGTCCCTGGCGTCCACGCACATGGCGATGGCGCGTGCACGGCACGCGGCCATCGTGTTGCGGGTCCTGCATCTTGCCGAGCGGACGCGGCGCTGCCGTGCGCTGCCTGCACGTTCCCCAGCGCCATCGCCACGCTTCCCCTGTGCAGTCGGGTGTAACACGCGCTCGCAAAACCTGTCAACGCAGTGCCTTGACAGAAAAAAACCGGGACTCGAAGATCCTGGCGTCGGCGCGACGCATGCGCCGGCCTTCTTTCCAGACAGCGGGATGCCATGATCACGATGCGCGGCCTGTGCCTGTTGCTCGCCGTAGCGGCGAGCGGCGGCATCGCATCAGCACGCGCCACCGACGCCATGCCGCTGCAGGCACCGCCGGCGCAGTTGCAGGCCGAACACTGGATCGCACGGCTGCCGGCGGCGTCGCCGCCACTACTGCAGGCGACGCAGCGCGCCGCGTTCAACGCCCGGCTGCTGCGCGACGATGCGTCGATGCACGACCTGGCCGCACTGCCGACGCAACTGCCCGCCGCGCAGGTGCGCGCGCAGATTCTGGCGCTGTCGGCGCCGCCGACGCGCACGCTCTACGACACCCAGGGCGCCGTCCTCGACGCCGCGCGCCTGCAGGCGCTGCAGCACGCGCTGGCGCTGGAGGCGCTGCTGGCGCAGGTGCAGCCGCGTTACGCGCTGGTGGTGCAACGCGCCGACCTGCGGCGTTTTCCCACCGCCGAGCGCGTGTTCAGCGACCGCGACGATCGCGACATCGACCGCTTCCAGGAATCGGCGCTGTATCCGGGCAGCGCGGTGGCGATCCTGCACGCCAGCGCCGATGGCCAGTGGCTGTTCGTGCTGGCGAACAACTACGCCGCGTGGATCGCCCGCGACCGCGTGGCCGAGGGCGACCGCGCCAGCGTGCTCGCCTACGCGCAGCGCACGCCACGGCTGCTGGTCACCGGCGCACGCGCGGCCACCGTGTTCACCCCGGAACTGCCGGCGGCCTCGCAGGTGGTGCTGGACATGGGCAGCGCGCTGCCGCTGCTGCGCGGCTGGCCGCCACAGAACAGTGTCAACGGCCAGTCGCCACTGGCCGCCTACGTGGTGCAGTTGCCGCTGCGCGACCGCGACGGACGGCTGCAACTGGCGCCCGCCCTGGTGCCGCGCGGCGCCGACGTCGCCGAGGCGCCGCTGCCGGCCACGCCGCAGATGCTGCTGCAGCAGGCGTTCAAGTTCCTCGGCGAGCGCTATGGCTGGGGCAACAGTTACGACGCGCGCGACTGCAGCGGCTTCGTCGTCGATCTGCATCGCAGCCTCGGCATCGAGCTGCCGCGCAACACCGGCGATCAGGCGCGCAGCCCCGCCCTGACATCGGTGCCCTACACCGCCACTGACCCGCTGCCGCAGCGGCGGCAGGCATTGGCGCAACTGCGCGTGGGCGACCTGGTGTACATCCCCGGTCACGTGATGCTGGTGATCGGTCACGAGAATGGTCAGACCTGGGTGATCCACGACGTGGCCGGCGCCAGCTACCGCGACGCCGCTGGCCGATTGCAGCGCGTGCGCCTCAACGGCGTGTCGGTGACGCCGCTGGAACCGCTGCTGCTCGGCGACGGCACGCCCTTCATCGACCGCATCACCCGCATCCAGCGCCTGCGCGCGCCGACCGCCGAATGAAGATCACCGAGATCCGCCTGGGCATGCTGCGCGTGCCGCTGAAGACCCCGTTCAAGACCGCGCTGCGCGCCGTGCAGGCGATCGAGGACGTGGTGGTCATGGTCCACACCGACGACGGCCGGATCGGCCATGGCAGCGCACCGGCGACCCCGCCGATCACCGGCGACACCCATGGATCGATCATCGCGGCGATCGAACGCTGCCTGGCGCCGCGCCTGATCGGCGAGGACATCGCCGACCTGCAGCGCCTGCGCGGCCTGATCCAGGGCGCGCTGGAACACAACAACAGCGCCAAGGCGGCGCTGGAGGTCGCCGTGCACGACCTGTGGGCGCAGCTGCATGATGCGCCGCTGTACCGCCTGCTCGGCGGTGGCACCCCGCACCTGACCACCGACCTCACCATCAGCGTGAATGCCGTGGACACGATGGTGGCCGACGCACTGTCGGCGCTGGCGCGCGGTTTCGTGGCACTGAAGATCAAGATCGGCACCGATCTGGCCGAGGACATCGCACGGGTCAAGGCGATCCACGCCGCGGTCGCCGGCCGCGCGCAGCTGCGGCTGGACGCCAACCAGGGCTGGACGCCGAAGCAGGCGGTGCAGGCGATGCATGCGCTGGAGCGCGCCGGGGTGACGCTGGAACTGCTGGAGCAGCCGGTCAAGGCCGGCGACGTCGATGGCCTGCAGTACGTGACCGAGCGCGTGCAGACCCCGGTGATGGCCGACGAGAGCGTGTTCTCGCCGGCGCAGGCCATCGCGCTGCTGCAGCGGCGCGCGGCGGACATCGTCAACATCAAGCTGATCAAGGCCGGCGGCCTGTTCAACGCGCTGCGCATCGCCGACATCGCCGCGGTGTACGGGGTGCCGTGCATGATCGGCTGCATGCTCGAATCGAGCATCGGTGTGGCCGCGGCGGCGCACCTGGCGGTGGCGCGCGCGGACGTCATCACCAAGGTGGACCTGGACGGCCCGTCGCTGGGGGCGTTCGATCCGGTGGTGGGCGGGGTGCAGTTCGACGAGGCACAGATTCGCATCGGCGAGGCGCCGGGGCTGGGGATTCGCGAGATCCAGGGGTTGGAGCTGTTGCCGCGGTCGGTGTAGGGATGGCGCTGTGTCGTGCGTGGCGCCAGGCGCGCTGCGCCATACGGCGAAGAGCGGCGCCTGGCTGCACTGGCGGACACGAAGGCCGATTCTCCAGCTTCCGCCCGTGACTGGAGCAGGTCTCCAATCACGATCGACAATGCACTCGTAGGAGCGGCTTCAGTTACCGGGAAGGCCTGTCGCGGCTGAAGCCGCTCCTACAAGGGACGGGGCGACCGCCTTGCCACGGCCAGCCCTGTGCAGTCCCTGGATAGCGGCCTTTCAACCACCATACGGATCGACAGTGCGAATGCTGCCATCAGGCTCGATGTGCAGCGGCGTGCACTTGACCGAGCGTAGGTGGGTCACGCCGCCGGACAACAGGGCATCGTGATAGAACAGGTACCACCGGCCTTCAAACCTGCAGATGGAGTGGTGCGTGGTCCAGCCCACCACCGGCTTGAGCAGCACGCCGCGATAGGTGAACGGTCCATACGGGTTGTCGCCGATGGCGTAGCACAGCAGGTGCGTGTTGCCGGTGGAGTAGGACAGGTAGTAGCGGCCCTGGTCCTTGTGCAGCCACGGTCCCTCGAAGAAGCGGCGCGCGTGGTCGTCGGCGCACAACGGCTGGCCGTGTTCGTCGAGGATGACGATTTCGCGTGTGCGCTCCGCCAGCTGCGTCATGCCGGGGTCCAGCCGGGCGATCCGCGGCCCCAGCGCCGGTTCGTCGCCGACAGGCTCGGCGTGCGCCGCATCGAAGCGGCCGTCGCGATATTTCTGCAACTGCCCACCCCAGATACCGCCGAAGCACAGATAGTGCGTGCCGTCGTCGTCCTCGAACACGGCCGGGTCGATCGAGTAGGTGCCGGCGATCGGCTCGGGCGCGGCGACGAACGGGCCTTCCGGGCGATCGGCTACCGCCACGCCGATGCGGAACAGATCCTGCACGTCCTTGGCCGGGAAATACAGGTAATAGCGGCCGTCACGATGGGCCGCGTCCGGCGCCCACATCTGCCGGCTGGCCCAGGGCACGTCGCGCACGTGCAGGGCCACGCCGCAATCGGTGGCCGCACCGTCGGGCGTGTCCATGCACAGCACGTGGTAGTCCTCCATGCCGAAGTGCCCGCCCTCGTCGTCGAACGGCGCGCCGCTGTCGATGTCGTGCGACGGATAGATGTACAGGCGCCCCTCGAACACGTGTGCCGATGGATCGGCCGTGTAGATGTGGGTCACCAGCGGTTGCGCGATGGCATGCGTCGCGAGGTGGCCGAGGTCGCTGAGGTCGCGCACGTCGCTGTCCTGCCGACGTGCCTGCAGCTCGTGTTCGATGCGACGTTCCATGCGTTTGTCGATCCTGTAGAAGAACAAAAGCGCCACCGCGAGCAGGAACGGGAGGGCGCTGTAGACGCTCACGGTCAGGCGGATGCCGTCCACCACGGCCTGCGGCTGCTGCGGCGCGCCCGCCTGGTAGCCGTGGTGCGCGAGGATGCCGGCGACCAGCGCGCCGCCGATGCTGAGCCCGATCTTCAGTCCGCACAGCATCGCCGAGAAGATGATCGCGGTGGCGCGGCGATGGTTCTTCCACTCGGAGTAGTCGGCGACGTCGGCGATCATCGCCCACAGCAAGGGGATGGTGATGCCGTAGCAGAAACCGTGCAGCATGAAGGCGCCGAAGGCCACGCCGATCGCGGTGGGCGGCAGGACATAGAACACCAGCAGGAACAGGGTGGAAACCAGCAACGCGCCGCCGAAGGCATCGCGCTTGCCGAAGCGGTCGGCCAGGCGCCGGGAGAAACCGATGCCCAGGATCATGCACAGGATGCCGCAGGCATTGAACAGGCTGAACGCCGAGGTCGCCGGATCCTGCGGCCAGGTGAAGCCGGACAGGCCCCATCCGCCGAGCAGCGCGTTCAGCCCGCCGATGAAGCCGTTGAAACCGGAGGCATCGAGGAAGCCCGCCAGCGCGGCCCCGCTGAGGTAATACTGGAAGTAGTAGATGTAGGTGCCGCCCTTCAGCGCCAGGTTGACGAAGACCAGCACTGTCAGCGCCAGCATCACCTTCCACGGCCGGTTGTGCAGCAGGTCGGTCAGGTCCTGCAGCACGCCGGCGCTCTGTTCCTTGGCCGGCACGATGCGCTCGCGGGTGGTGGCGAAGGTGATCAGGAAGAACAGCGTGCCCACCACCGCGAACACCGTCATCAGGCGCTCGAAGCCGCGCACGTTGTCGCCGTCGCCCAGGATCAGCACCAGCGGCAGCAGCAGCACCTGGATGATGAACTGCGCAATCATCACCGCCACGAAGCGGTAGGCCGACAGGCTGTTGCGCTGGGTCATGTTGCCGGTGAGCACGCCGCTGAGCGCCGAGTACGGCAGGTTGTTGGCCGCATACACCAGCATCAGCAGGCCATAGGTGGTCAGCGCGTACAGCACCTTGCCGCGCGCGCCCAGGTCCGGGGTGCTGAAGGCGAGCAGCGACAGCACGCCGAACGGAATCGCCGTCCACAGGATCCACGGCCGGAACTTGCCCCAGCGCGTGGCCGTACGGTCGGCGGCGATGCCGATCAGCGGGGTGAACACGAACGCGCCGAGCAGGCCGATCACGAAGATGATCGTCGCCGCCGTGGCCGCCGGCAACCGGTACACATCGGTGTAGAAGAAGGCCAGGTAGGTGATCAGCGTCTGGAAGATCAGGTTCGCCGCCAGGTCGCCCAGGCTGTAGCCCAGCTTCTCGCGCACCGACAGCGTGTGCGCGGCGGTCTCCGCACTGCGGGCCTCAGTCACGGCGCGCCTCCACGGTGAAGCCGGCACGCACGCGGGCATCGGCGCTGGAGCCGCCGATCCGCACTTCGTAGCGCCCCGCCGGCACGACATACGCGCCGCGCGCGTCGTCGTACTGCCGCAGCGCCTGCTGTGCGTCCAATTCGAACGTCAGGGTCCGTCGCTCGCCCGGGGCGAGGTGCACACGCTGGAAGCCGCGCAGCGTTTGCTGCGCATCGCCCGGCGCGGCCGCCAGCCGTCGCACGTACAGCTGCGCGACTTCGTCGCCGGCGCGCTTGCCGGTGTTGGCCACCTCCACCTGCAGCTTGAGGCGGCCGTCGTCGGCGATGCGCGGCGCATCCAGGTGCAGCTTGCCGTAGTCGAAGCGCGTGTATGACAGCCCGTGGCCGAACGGATACAGCGGCGTGCCGCGGAAGTAGCGGTAGGTGCGGCCTTCCATCGCGTAGTCGTCGAAGGCGGGCAGCGCCTGGTCCGCCCGGTAGAACGTGACCGGCAGGCGACCGGCGGGATTGACCTCGCCGAACAGTGCCTGGCCCACCGCGGTGCCGCCGCGCTGCCCCGGATACCAGCTCATCAGGATCGCCGGCAGATGCGCCTGCGCCCAGTCCACCGCCAGCGCCGAGCCGCCGGTCAGCACCATCACCACCGGCTTGCCGGTGGCGTGCAGCGCTTCCAGCAGGGCGCGCTGCGGCGCCGGCAGGCGCAGGTCGGTGCGGTCGCCGCCAGCGAAGCCCGGGTAGTCCACCTTCATCTCTTCGCCCTCGACGTCGCCGGTCAGGCCGCCGACGAACACCACCACATCGGCGTTGCGCGCGGCATCCAGTGCCTCGTCGAACGGCGGCTTCGCCCCGGGCATGCGCCAGCCCAGGCGCACGCCCGCGTCGCGCTCGGCGTCGTAGTACTCCAGCTTCACCGCATAGGCGCGGCCCGCCTGCAGCTCCAGGTCCACGCCGTCGGCGCGCATGCGGTCGCTGTCGGTCCAGTGATCCAGCACCAGTTTGCCGTCCAGATAGAGGCGGAAGCCGTCGTCGGCCGCCGCCTCGATCCGGTAGCGGCCCGAGACCGGCGGCAGCAGCTGACCACTCCAGCGGATGCTGAAATGATCGTTGGGAATGCCCTGCCCCGGCCCCGCTTCGCCGCGGGCCAGCAGGTTGTCGGTCGGCGAGCCGCGGTCCCAGCGGAAGCCGATCTGCGCGTCGGTGCGGACCAACGCCGGCGTTCCCGACAGATCGGGCGTGCGGAAGTATTCGCCGCGCAGGCCGCGTTCCGGCGAGTCTGCCGAGGGCCGCAGATACGTCGGCTCGATCAGCGGCGTGGCGCCCGGATCGTCACGCCCTTCGACCAGATCCACGCCGCGCGCATAGCGCACCTCGATGCCCTTGGCCGCGTCGCGGATGCCCTGCAGGATCGTCACCGGCGCCGCCGGCGTGCCGAAGTAGTTGCCGAGCAAGGCCATGGTGTCGTCGGCGGTCGGGCCGACCACGGCGATGCGCTTGAGCGTGCGCGAGAGCGGCAGCACGCCATCGTTCTTCAGCAGCACCAGCGATTCCTGCGCGGCCTGCAGGGCCAGCGCGTCGTGCGCGGGCACCTGGTTCACCGACGCCGGAATCCGCGCCCAGCGCACGCGCTCGGGTGGGTCGAACATGCCAAGCCGCATGCGCGCGGTGAACAGGCGCGTCACCGCATCGTCGATCTCCGCTTCGCCGATCAGCCCCTGGCGTACCGCCGCCGGCAGCGTGGCGTATTCCTGGCCGCACTCCAGTTCGGTGCCGTTCTTGACCGCCAGCGCCGCGGCGGCCTCGCGACTGGGCGCCAGATGGTGATGCTTCCAGATATCGACGATGGCCCAGCAGTCCGACACCACGTAGCCGGTGAAGCCCCAGTCGCGGCGCAACACGTCGCGCAGCAGGAACTGGCTGGCGCTGGCGGACTCGCCGTACACCCGGTTGTAGGCGCCCATCACCGCATCCACCTTGCCCTCCTTCACCAGCGCCTCGAACGCCGGCAGGTAGGTGTCGTAGAGGTCGCGCTTGCTGGGGCGCGCGTCGAAGTGGTGGCGGTCGGCCTCCGGGCCGCTGTGCACGGCGAAATGCTTGGCGGTGGCGTCGAGCTTGCGGTACACCGGATCGTCGCCCTGCAATCCCTGCACGAAGGCCACGCCCATGCGCGCGGTGAGGTAGGGATCCTCGCCGTAGGTTTCCTGGCCGCGGCCCCAGCGCGGGTCGCGGAAGATGTTGATGTTCGGCGACCAGAAGGTCAGCCCCTGGTAGCGGCCATGCGCGCCCTCGCGCAGGAACTGGTGGTGCTTGGCGCGCGCCTCGTCGCTGATGGTGGTGGCCACCTGCCCCATCAAGGGCACGTCGAAGGTGGCGGCCAGCCCGATGGCCTGCGGAAACACGGTGGCCTGCCCGGCCCGCGCCACGCCATGCAGCGCCTCGTTCCACCAGTCGTAGGCCGGCACGCCCAGGCGCTCGATCGCCGGCGCGGCGTTCTGCATCTGCGCCGCTTTCTCCTCCAGGGTCATCTGCGCGACCAGCGCCGCCGCCCGGGCCTCGAAGCTGGCCGAGGTGTCCTGCCACGGCTTGGCGTCGACGGCGTCGGCGGCATGGCCCACGCCGGCCAGCGCGGTGGCGGCGCACAGGGCCAACGTGCGGAACAGGTGGCCACGAACACCGCTGCGAAAGGAAGACCTGCGCGTCATCATCGTTTGCTCCTGGGGGCGCGCTCGTCGCGCGCAAAAGGACCGAGCAGGGCGCCCACGAAGCCGCCTGCATGATCCGTACTCAACACGGTTCCGTCGACGTCGTCGGCGAGGGTCTGCCAACCCTGCCCCGTGCCGGCGTCGAACGCGAACGCATACGTGCCGGCGTCGCCGGCGATCTTCAGACGCAGCGACGTGGACGCGTCCACTTCGCGGCTGGCAACGGTCCTGGTCGCGCCCTTGCCCGCGCGCGCTTCGAGAAACACCACCACGCGATCGCGGCCGAGACTGCGCACGCCGAGGAAGTACCACCAGTCCTCGTTCTGGAACGCCGCCAGCCCGGCCGCCACGCCCGCTTCGGGGCGCGTCATTGCGGTGCTGGCCTCGAACCGCAGGTGTTGCTGGCGGCGCCCCAGGAACGCGGGGTTGCGCAAAGTGTCCAGGTTCTCCGGCAGCGGATGCACGGCCAGGCTGCCCGGACGCGTGCGCAGGTCCGCCCAGTCCTGCCTGGGCATGCGCACGCGCAACCAGCCGCGACCAAGTGTCGGTGCGTCGAAGTCGTCGCGCTCGGCGAAGTTGCCGGTGGACGGCGCCTGCGACGCCTCACCCTGCATCCACGACGGGGCCTTGACCGCATACGGGATGGCCTGCCCGGCGGGCAGGATCACCGGCCAGCCGTCGCGCCACTGCACCGGCAGCAGGTAGGTCTCGCGGCCGGTGTTGTAGTGGCGCACGTCGTAGGTGCGGCTGGCCAGGAACACCGCCCACCAGGAACCGTCCAGCCCTTCCACCAGGTCCGCATGCCCGGCATTGGCGATCGGCAGCGGCCGAGCGTCGGGCAGGTCACGCTGGGTGAGGATGGGATTGCCCGCATACGGCTGGTAAGGCCCCCAGACCTCGCGGCTGCGCAGCACCACCTGCGAGTGCTGCGGCCCGGTTCCGCCCTCGGCGTCGGACAGGTAGTACCAGCCGTCGCGTCGATACAGATGCGGCCCCTCGATCCAGATCGGATTCTTTGCCGGCTCCACGCCGCCGTCGATCAACACCTTGCGCGGCCCCACCGGGGTGAAGCTCGCCAGGTCGAGCTGCTGCATCCAGATCGCGCGGTGGCCCTCGTAGCGCGGCGGGCCGGGCGGCGCATCGTTATTGAGCAGGTAGACACGGCCGTCGGCATCGAAGAACAGCGATGGATCGATGCCACCGATGCCCGGCAGCCAGTGCGGGTCCGACCAGGGGCCTGCGGGATCGCGCGCGGTGGCGATGAAGTTGCCGCCGCTGTCCACGGTGGTGGTGACCACGTAGAACACCCCGTCGTGATAGGAAATGGCCGGCGCGAAGATGCCGCGCGACACGCTCAGGCCATCGAACTCCAGTTGCTCCGGCCGCTCGATCACGTTGCCGATCTGCGTCCAGTGCACCAGGTCGACGCTCTCGAACACCGGAATGCCCGGGAAGTAGGTGAAGCTGGAATTGACCAGATAGAACCGCCCGTTCGCGCGAACAATGCTCGGGTCGGCGTGGAAACCGGCCAGGATCGGGTTGCGGTAATGCCCGGCCGGCAACGGCGCCGCGAAGGCCGCATCGCGCCCGGCGTAGTCGAACCAGTCGAAATAGACCGGCGGTGCGGGCGCGGCCCACAGCGGCTGCAACGCCGCGGACAGCAGCAGGACGGCCATGGCGATCAGCGCACGCATCAGGGAACCTCTGCAGAAAGTGGCAGTTCGAACGGCCCCGCCGGCGCGCCGGCACTGTCGCGCAACGTGCAGACCGGGCCATCGGCCCAGCAGTAGCGCACGCGCATGGCGGAGGCGGCCTGCGGGCTGCGCAGCACCACGTCGCGCCCGTCCAGCGCGGCGTCGGCATAAGTACAGCGCTGCGCCTGCGCGTCGCAGAGTTCGAAGCCGATGGGGCCGTTGGCGCCGGTCGTGACCAGGCGGCCGGCGACATCGTCGAACGCGATCCGCACCGCGCCCTGCGCGCGCGACGCCGTGCGCGGGATCGGACCGGATGGTGCCAGTGCGTGTTCGCCATAGACCACGTGGCGCGCCACCTGTGCCAGGCGCCGTCCCAGTTCCTGTTTGTTCGGCGGATGGATGTCGTAGGCATCACCGATGTCGATGGCCACTGCGAGGCCGCTGTACGGGTCTTCCGCGGCCACGCGGCGCTGCGCCTCGCGCACCTGCGCCCAGCCGCTCTCCACCGGGGCCTGCGGCGGCAGGCCGTAGCCGGCGAGCTGCACCACCAGCAGCGGCATCTTTGCGCCGAACTGCCGGCGCCAGTCGTCGCGCAAGCCGCGCAGCCGCGTCGCATAGGCCGCGCCCTCGCCGGTGTTGGATTCGCCCTGGTACCACAGCATGCCGCGCAGCCCGTAACGTCCCAGCGGCGCGATCATGCCGTTGTACAGCGTCGACATGCCGGAGGCGGCATGCCACGGCGCCAGCGGCGGTGACTGCGGATCGGGCGCAATGCGGTACTGCCAATGCCGATCCAGGACGATGCGCGTGCCGTCGGCCAATTCCACGGCATGCGCACTGGCGGGGCCTGCCAGTCCGCCTTCGCCGTAGGTATCCAGCACGTTGACGACCACCGTGTTGGTGCCGGCCTTCAACAGGCCGGGCGCAAGCGCATACCGGCGTGGATCGCTCGGCGCGTTCTGGCTGCCCACGGCCACGCCATTCACCCAGGTCACGTCGGTTTCGTCGACCGGCCCCAGCACCAGCCGTGCGCCCTGCGCCGCCTGCGCGGCGGTGAGGGTGACCTGCGTGCGATACCAGACCATGCCGTTGTAGTCGGCCAGCGCCGGTACGCCCCAGCGCTCCCACGCGCCGAGCGCCTCCGGCGCGTCCTGCCACCCCGTGCTGTCAGCATCCGGTTGCCATGGCATATCGCCCGGCCTGGCGCCGGCGCGTGTGGTCCACCACTGCTGCCAGTGCCGGCCCCAGCGCGCGCTCGCCGCGATAGGGTCGGTGGCAGACAGCGCCAGCACGTCCAGCGCCGCATCCATGCCACCCTGCGCACGCAGGGCGTCGGCGCTGGTCCAGGCCTCGATCCGCGCACCGCCCCAGGCCGACTGGATCAGCCCCATCGGCACCTTGACCGTCTTCTGCAGCTCCCGCGCGAAGTAGAAGCACGCGGCCGAAAACTCGCGCACCGTGTCCGGCGCCGCGGGTTGCCACGCGACCGCAGCCGCGAACGCCTCCTGCGGCGCGACCGCCGCGGCCTTGGGCACGGTGAGCAGACGGATGCTGGGCTGGGCGGCCGCGGCCAGTTCGCGGCTCGCATCCAGCGCGCGCCACACCGGCAGCTCCATGTTCGACTGCCCGGAACACAGCCACACATCGCCCACCAGCACATCGCGCACGACCTGGCGCGCCTGTCCCGCGCGCACCGTCATGTCGTAAGGACCGCCCGCGGCGACCGGCTTGAGCGTGGCACGCCAGTGGCCGCCGGCATCGGCGCGTGCGCTGACCGACTGCCGGGCGAAGGTCACCGACACCGTGGCACCCGGCGCGGCGTTCCCCCACACCGGCATCGGCCGGTCGCGCTGCAGCACGGCGTGATCCTGGAACAGCGCATGCAACAGCGGCGTCGCCGCGTCCTGCGCCACGCAGGGCGTGGCGCTGCACCCCAAGGCCGCCGCCAGCAACCAGCCCGTCCACGTGGTCGGCTTCATCGTCCATCTCCCGGTGCGGAAGGAAACTGCAGCGCCTGGTACCAGGCCAACGGATGCGGCGGCGCGGCTTCGCCCGCGGGCAACGGCCGTCCGCTCACCGACTGGAAATACGCCACGCTGGCATCGCGCCACCACTGCGCTTCGCGCAGCTGGATGCGCAGGAACGCCGCCACCTGCGCGTGCCGCTCGGCATCCACCTTGCCGCGCAGCCCGTCCCAGGTGGACTGCATGGCCTGCACCTGGCGCACGCCTTGCGTATAGCGCCCAACCAGTTCGTCCCACAACGGTCGTCCGGAGGCCATGCGGTGGTCCCACGGCACGTGGTGGAACCACAGCAGCAGCGACTCGGGCACCCGCGCCGGATCGCCATATACGGCCGCCACGTCCGGTGCGTACTGGCTCACCGCATTGCTGCCGCGCGCGGTGCGGTCGAAACCGATGCCATCGCGATCGGCGCGGTGGTAGTACACCGCCGTCCAGTCCGCGCGCGGGCCGCCGTCCACCCACGGGCCGGGACCGTAGTGGTGGCCGCGCGCCATCAGGTGGTGCAGGCCCAGCGGGGTCATGTAGTTCACCGCTGCCTCGCGCGAGCCCATCATCATCCCCACGATGGGCTGCACCACCTCCGGCGCCGGCGAGAACGTCATCGCCACCCAGTCCTCGGCGATGGCGCGGGCGGATTGGTGCGGATTCCAGGCCAGGCGGCCGAAGGCGTACCAGTTGGCCTGGTCGAAGTGCGAGCCGCTCCAGGTGCGGTCGTTGCCGATGTTGGCGACGCCGGCGATGCCGGTCAGGGCATGGCCCTCCAGCGTTCCGTCCACCACGTCCGCCACCGTGGAGCCCGCGCCGCGGGCACGGGTGTCGGACTGCAGTACCTCCTCGTACAGCGGCCCCAGGTACACCAGGTGCGTGGCGAAGCCCAGATACTCCTTGGTGATCTGCACCTCCAGCATCAGCGGCGTGCGCGGCATCGCGCCGAACAGCGGATGCAAGGGCTCGCGCGGCTGGAAGTCGATGGGCCCGTTCTTGACCTGCACGATCACGTTCGGGCGGAAAGCACCGTCGAGGCCGACGAACTCGGTGTACGCCTGCATGGCGCGATCCACCGGCACGTCGTGGGCATAGACGAAGGCCCGCCACATCACCACGCCGCCGTGCGGCGCCAGCGCATCGGCCAGCAGGTTGGCGCCGTCGGCATGCGAGCGGCCGTAGTCCTGCGGGCCGGGCTGTCCTTCGGAATTGGCCTTGACCAGGAAGCCGCCGAAATCCGGAATGCGCGCGTAGATCTCGGCGGCCTTGTCGCGCCACCAGCGCTGCACGGCCGGGTCGTGCGGATCGGCGGTCTTCAACCCACCCAGTTCGATCGGCGCGCTGAAGCGTGCGCTCAGGTACACGCGGATGCCGTAGGGCCGGAACACGTCCGCCAGCGCCGCCGCCTTGGCGAGGTAGGCCGGCGCCAGGCTCTGCGCGTTGGCATTGACGTTGTTCAACACCGTGCCGTTGATGCCGACCGAAGCATTGGCGCGCGCGTAGTCGGTGTAGCGCGGGTCGCGCCACTCCGGCAGGCTCTGCCAGTCCCACAACGAGCGGCCGGCATAACCGCGCTCGACATGGCCGTCCAGGTCGTCCCAATGGTCGAGCACGCGCAACTGGATCCGTGGCGACTCGCGCACCGCGAGCGCTTCGAGCGATGCGCCGGTCTGCAGCAGGCGCAGCAGATGGAACACCCCGTACAGCACGCCGATGTCACGCGGTGCCGCCACCAGCAGCACCGCGTGTCCGTCGATACGCGTGCGCTTGAGCAGGTAGCCCTCCTCGCCCAGCGCCGCGATCTCCTCGCGGAATGGCGCAAGCGCTGGCGACGACTGTGGCGTGCCCAGCACCACAGCGTGGTCGCCGGTCGCCGCGGCCCGCATCGCCGGCGCGCGTCCGAACAGGCCGCTAAGGCCACGCTCCAGTTCGTCGCGCGCCACACGCTGCGTCGGGCTCTGCTCCGGCGCCACCACTTCATCCAGGCGCATGCGCGCGTCTGTCGTGGGCGCAGCGCCTTGCGCCGGCACGTAACGCATCCACAGCGCAGCGCCGTCCTCCGCACGCACGCCGCCCGCGCAGGCCATCAGCGCGATGGCAGCACACGCCATCCAGTGACACCGAATGACATGCGAATGCCCACCAGGCAGCGCCAGCAAACCTTGTAAGCTGCGGGCGTGCCCGCGGCGCGGCAGCGTCAGCAAAAAGAAAGGGAACGCGTTTTGGACAAGCCGAAGAAAGCGGTCCGCCGCAAGACCAGCGGGGTGACGATCGACGAGGTGGCGGCCCTGGCCGGCGTCTCGCCGATGACCGTCTCGCGCGCGATCAACCAGGGCAAGGTGCGCGACGCCACGCGCGAGCGCGTGATGCGCGCGGTGCGCGAGCTGGGCTACACGCCCAACCTGGCCGCCAGTTCGCTGGCCGCCGCGCAGCACACGCGCATCGCCCTGATCTACACCAATCCCAGCGGCGCCTACCTGCGCGAACTGCTGGTTGGTTTGCTGCGCGTGGCGTCCAACGCCGCCATCCAGTTGGTCATCCATTACTGGGAAGACCTGGACGCCGACGCCGAGCGCAAGGCCGCGCGTGCCCTGGCCGGGCGCGTGGACGGCGTGATCCTGCCGCCGCCGTTGTGCGAGTCGCAGGCGGCGGTGACCGAATTGGTCAAGGCCGGCATCCCGGTGGTCGCGATCGCCGCGGGGCGCCTCAGCGACGCAATCTCCTGCGTGCGCATCGACGACTTCCACGCGGGCAAGGAGATGGCCGAACACCTGATCGGCCAGGGCCACCGGCGCATCGGCTTCATCCGCGGCCGCCAGGATCTCAGCGCCAGCGCGCGGCGCTACGAGGGCTTCGTCACCGCCCTGCAGGAGGCCGGGCTGAAGATCGAACCCGGCCTGGTCCAGCAGGGGGATTACACCTATCGCTCGGGCCTGGCCGCCGCCGAGAAACTGCTGTCGCAGCGGCGGCCACCGACCGCGATCTTCGCCAGCAACGACGACATGGGCGCGGCGGCGATCTCGGTCGCGCACCGGCGCGGCCTGGAGGTGCCGCGCGACCTGTCGGTGGTGGGCTTCGACGACACCTCGGCCGCCACCACCGTCTGGCCGGAACTCACCACCATCCACCAACCGATCGCCTCGATGGCCGACGCCGCCATCGACATCCTGCTGCGCAGCATCCGCCGCAAGCGCGACGACGCGCGCGTGTCCAGCGACCACGTGGTGCCGCACCGGCTGGTGCTGCGCGGTTCGGTCGCCAGCCCGCCCAAGGGGCGCTAGCGCAGGACACAGGCTCATGCGCTCGGGCATGCGACGGTGGTCTCCGCTTCGTTAAGCGCGCCGAGCGCGACCCGCGACACCGACAGCGTCATCGTGCCCGCCGTCGCCAATGCCCAGGGACGATCCAGCTTGCCCAGATCGGCGCCGGCCGCCGCCAGGCACTTGAGCGGCACGCCCACGCGCGTCCACTGGCCCAGCGGCAGGGTTGCGAGCGTCGGCCCGATCGCCACGCGCGCGGTGCAGCCGCTGCCGCAGCCGACCGCCAGCCACGCCTCGCCGCGCGGTGCGGCGTCCACCCGCAGCGTGGTCACCAGCATCAGGTCGCCGTTGCTCTCGCGCTGCAGGTCCAGCGGCGTATGCGACTGCAGCGCGACCACCGCTTCGCGCCCGCCCGACCAGGCGAGGCGGCGGCCGTCCTCCTGCGCCAGGTGATCGACGCCGGTGACGTTCAACAGCGCGCCGTCGAGCGATTCCGGCACGCGGGTGACGGTCACGCCCTGCCCGTTGCTTCCTTCCAGGCGCAGGGCCATGCCCGGGCCGGCCGCGCCGCGGGCGAAGAACACGCCGGCCGCACCTTCGTTTCCGGTGAGGCCGGAGACTTCCGGCAACCTGGCCAAGTTGCCGTTGTCGGCATAGCGCAGGCCGTAGCCGAAGGCGAACAGCGGGTCGTAGCCCTGTTGCCCCACGTTGTTGACGTATTGCGTGGCCGTGCGCGGCCAACTGAAGCTCAGTTTTCCCTTGAAGTCGTGCTGCACGCCGCCCTGCGCGGTGCGCAGCAACACGTCGGCGATACCCGCGCCTTCCGAACCGGGCAGCCATGCGGCCACGAAGGCATCGGCCGCATTGAGTTCGCGGTTGACCCACAGCGGGCGCCCGCTGAGGAACACCGCGACCACGGGAATGCCGTCGGCCTTGAGCCGCTTGATCAGCGCCAGGTCGGTGTCGTCGCCCGGCTTGTAGGCCAGGGTCGGCCGATCGCCCTGGAACTCCGCGTACGGGTTCTCGCCGAACACCACCACCGCGACGTCCGGCTTGGTCGTGTACTTGCCGTCGACCGCCAGCACGGCCTCGCCGCCCGCGGCCTTGGCCTGCTGCGCGAAACCTTCGTAGATGGTGTCCGCATTCGGGAAGTCCTTGCGGGTGGTGCCGGTGCCCTGCCAGTTCAGCGTCCAGCCGCCGGCCTGCTTGCCGACGTCGTTGGCGCCGTCGCCGGCCACCAGGATGCGCTGCTTCGGCGACAGCGGCAGCAGACCGCCCTGGTTCTTCAGCAGCACCAGCGACTCGCGCACCGCCTGCCGTGCCACCGCCCGATGCGCCGGTGCGCCGATCAGCGCGAACTGCCCACCGACCGCGCGCGCCGACGGCTTGCCCGCCTCGAACAGGCCCAGCCGCATCTTGACCCGCAGGATCCGGCGCACCGCATCGTCCAGGCGTTGCCGGGAAATGGTGCCGTTCTTCGCCGCCGCCAGCGTGGTGGTGTAGAAGCCCTTCCAACTGTCCGAGGCCATGGCCATGTCCAGGCCGGCGTTGATGGTGGTGGGGCAATCGGTCGGCGTGCAGCCCTTGACCTGTCCGTGGCCGTTCCAGTCGCCGACCACGAAGCCACCGAAGTGCATGCGCCCCTTCAGCGCGTCGGTCAGGTAGGTCTTGTGACCATGCATCTTTTCGCCGTTGACGCTGTTGAACGAGGCCATCGCGGTCTGCGCACCGGCGGCGATGGCCGGGGGATAGCCCGCGGCGTGGATGCGGACCAGCTCGGCCTCACTGATCCTGGTGTCGCCCTGGTCACGGCCGTCGGTGGTGCCGCCATCGCCCAGGAAGTGCTTGACAGAGGCGATCACGTGGCGGCCATCGAGGAACGCTGGCGTGCCCACCTTGCCCTGCAGCCCTTCGACCATCGCGCCGGCGTAGCTGGCCACCACCGCGGGCGATTCGGAATAGCCCTCGTAGGTGCGTCCCCAGCGATCGTCCTGCGGCACCGCCACGGTCGGCGCGAAGGTCCACTCCATGCCGGTGGCGCGCGTTTCCAGCGCGGTGATTTCGCCGATCCGGCGCAGCAGCGCCGGATTGCGGGTCGCGCCCAGACCGATGTTGTGCGGGAACAGCGTGGCGCCGACGATGTTGCTCTGCCCGTGCACGGCATCGATGCCGAACAGCACCGGAATCGCCTTGCCGCCGTGCGAGGTGTCCATCGACACCGCATAGAACGCATCGGCCAGCGCCAGCCATTCGGCCGGCGCGGCGTCGTAGCGGCCGCCAGGATCGGAATTGCCGCCGGCCAGGATCGACCCCAGGCGATAGGTGCGTACGTCCTCCGGCGTCAGGCTGCCGATATCGCCCTGCACCAGCTGGCCGACCTTTTCCTCCACCGTCATGGTGGCGATCAGGTCGGTGAGGCGCTGTTCCAGCGCGGGATCCTCGGGCAGCGGCCAGTTCACGCTGGGCCAGGGGCTGGCCTCCACGCGGGCGGGCGCCGCGGCCTGGACGTCGCCCTTGCACACGGCGAGCGCGAGCAGCAGCGCGGCCAGCAACGCGCCGCTGTGGCGGGTGGAATCGGTGTCGGTCACGGCGCTGCTCCTTGCCGCCGCGCTCAGCGCAGCAGGTACTGGTTGATCAGGTTCTCGTAGCGCTCCTGGCGGCCGCTGATCTGCCGCGGCTCGCCGCCCTTCGCGCCTAATGCGGCCAGCTCGACGAGGCCGAGCGCACCGCGCGCGAAGTCCTGGCCGGCGCCGCTGTCGAAGCTGGCATAGCGCTCCTGGCGCCACTGTTCCCAGGGCGAGTCGGTGAGCAGCGCGTGGGCCACTTCCAGTCCGCGGGCGAAGGCATCCATGCCGCCGATGTGGGCAATGAACAGATCCTCCAGCTCGGTGGACTCGCGGCGCACCTTGGCGTCGAAGTTCAGGCCGCCCTCCAGGCCACCCTGGCGCAGTACCACCAGCATGGCGCCCACGGTGTCGTACAGGTCGGTGGGGAACTGGTCGGTATCCCAGCCGTTCTGCGCGTTGCCGCGGTTGGCATCGATGCTGCCCAGCAGGCCGTGGTCGGACGCCACCTGCAGGTCGTGTTCGAAGGTGTGGCCCGACAGCGTGGCGTGGTTGGCCTCGATATTGAGCTTGAAGTCCTTGTCCAGGCCATGCTGCTTCAGGAAGCCCGCCACCGTCGCGCTGTCGAAGTCGTACTGATGCTTCATCGGCTCCATCGGCTTGGGCTCGATCAGGAAGTTGCCCTTCAGGCCGATGCTGCGGCCGTAGTCGCGCGCCATGGTCAGGAAGCGCGCGAAGTGCTCCAGTTCGCGCTTCATCTGCGTATTGACCAGCGAGGCATAGCCTTCGCGGCCGCCCCAGAACACGTAATGCTCGCCGCCCAGCTCCACCGTCGCCTCCAGCGCCGCCTTCACCTGCACGGCGGCGCGCGCCACCACGGCGAAATCGGGATTGGTCGCGGCACCGTTCATGTAGCGCGGATGCGAGAACAGATTGGCCGTGCCCCACAGCAGTTTCATGCCGGTCGCGTCCTGGCGCGCCTTGGCCAGGCCGACCATGTGCTTGAGGTTCTTCTCGTACTGCCCGGCATCGTCGGCGTCCGGCGCCAGGTCGATGTCGTGGAAGCACCAGTACGGCACGCCGAGCTTGGTGAAGAACTCGAACGCCGCATCCACTTTCGCCTCGGCGCTGGCCAGCGGCGCACCGACCTCCCAGAGGAAGTGGCGCGTGCCCGGGCCGAACGGATCCTGCCCGGCGTTGCAGAAGGTGTGCCAGTAGCAGACCGCGAAGCGCAGATGGTCCTGCATGGTCTTGCCGCCGACGACCTTGTTGGCGTCATAGACCTTGAAGGCCAGCGGGTTGTCCGAGCCGCGGCCCTCGAAGGGGATGCGGCCGATGCCGGGGAAGTATTCCTTGGCGCCGATGAAGGGCTGGGTGTGCATGGTGCGGGTTCCTGTCGTGGTGGGAGGGAGTGCGAAACGGAGGATCAACCGCGGAACAGCGGCATGACGGCATCGAGGTAGCGCAGGAAGCGCGCATAGGCCGCGGCATAGGCCTGGGTGCGCGCCGGATCCGGACGGGCGGACAGCTGCGGATCGACCGCCACATGCTGTTGCGCGATGTCGGCGATGGAAGCGGCATCGCCGCGTGCCAGGCCCACGGCCCACAGCGCCTGCAAGGCCGCGCCGAACGCCGCGCCTTCCGGCTGCGCGGGCACGTCCACCGGCAGGCCGAACACATCGGCCACCAATTGCCGCCACGCGCCGCTGTGGCTTCCGCCGCCGGTCAGCACGATGCGCTCGAACTGCATGCCGGCACGCACGAAGGCGTCGAAGCCGTACTTCAGGCTGTACGTCGCCCCTTCCATCGCCGCGCGATAGAGGTGGGCCGGGGTCATGTTGTGCGTGTCCAGGCCCGCCAGCACCCCCTTGCCCAGCGGCAGGTCGGGCGTGCGCTCGCCGTTGAGGAACGGCAGCATCACCAGTCCGTCGGCGCCGGGCGCGGTGGCGTGCAGGTGCGCATCGCCGTCGCGGGTGCTGAAGCCGAACGCGGCGGCGACCTGCTCGGTCGCCACGGTGCAGTTCATCGTGCAGATCAGCGGCAACCAGCCGCCGGTGGAGGAGCAGAACGCGGCCCACGCGCCGTCCGGGTCGACCACCGGCGTGTCGGAGTAGGCGAACAGGGTGCCGGAGGTGCCCAGGCTCATCGCCAGGCGGCCGGGCACGACGCAGCCGGTGCCGATGGCCGCCATCATGTTGTCGCCGCCGCCGACGGCGACCTTCAGCGTCGCCGGCACGCCGAGCAAGTTGGCCGCGGCCGGGTCGATGTCGAACAAGGCATCGGGTGCGGCCAGGCGCGGCAGGCAGTCCGCCAGATCGCGCTGCGGATCGGTGGCGCGCAGCAGCTCGGTCGACCAGGTGCGGGTGCGCACGTCCAGCCAGCCCGTGCCCGACGCATCGCCGTATTCGCAGAAGCGCTGGCCGGTCAGTACGAAGTTGAGGTAGTCGTGCGGCAGCAGAATGGTCGCGAGGCGCGCATACGCCTCGGGCCGATGGGTCTTGGTCCACGGCAGCTTGGACGCGGTGTAGCCGGCCAGGATCGGGTTGCCCGCCAGCGCGATGGTGCGCGCCGCGCCGCCGAGCGCGTCCATGATCTGCACGCACTCGGCCGAGGTGCTGGTGTCGCACCACAGCTTGGCAGGTGCCAGCACCTCGCCTGCCGCATCGACCGGCACGAACCCATGCTGCTGGCCCGAGACCGCCAGCGCGGCGATGCACGAGCGCAGCGCAGGGTCGATGGCGTGGAAGCAGGCCTGCAGGGCCGCGACCCAGTTGGCCGGATGTTGTTCACGGCTGCCATCGGCGGTGGAATGCAACTCCAGCGGCGCGCTGCTGCTGGCCACGACGCTGCGCCCGACCGGGTCATAGACCACGACCTTCAGGCTCTGCGTTCCCGCATCGATTCCGGCTACCAGTTCCCGTTCTTCCACGTCGTACCGCCTTTTCGTTAGCGCTATCATTTTTGGACGGCAGCGTGTGTGCCGTTACGCCAGGGACACGCTCCGCTGCCAGACGTCCGGGGTCGCCTTGCAGTAGCGTTCGATGAACTCCGCCTGCGATGGCATCGCCGCGCTGGCCTGCTGCAGCGGCTGCCGGATCCGCGTCAGCAGCGTGCGCAGATCCGCATCGCCGATGGCGGCGGCCAGCGGATGCGGCGGTCCCGGCTGGATGCCCTGCCCCAGCAACACGCTGGTCCAGGAATCCACGCGGAACAGCTCGCCCGGGTCCTGCCAGGCGTGCGCCCGTTCGCGCCAGGCGCGCAGCCGGATCGCCAGCGACTCCGGCAGCGCCATCTCGCGGCAGGCTTTCCACATCGGCTCGTCGCGCTGGGTGGCGTGGTAGTGCAGGATGATGAAATCGCGTACGTGTTCCATCTCCTGGCGGCTGACCGTGTTGTACAGCTCCACCAGCGCCGGGCTGATGCCGTCGTGGGGAAACAGCTGGATCAGGCGCACCACGGCGCTGATGGTCAGGTGGATGCTGGTCGATTCCAGCGGCTCGATGAAGCCACTGGCCAGGCCCAACGCCACCACGTTCTTGTTCCACGCCTGCAGCCTGCGCCCGCTGCGGAACGGCACCAGCCACGGGTCGCGCAGCGGCGGACCGTCGACGTCGCGCAGCAGCTTGGCGTGCGCCTCGTCGTCGGACATGTGCCGACTGGAGAACACCAACCCGCAACCGACCCGGTGCTGGAGCGCGATATGCCAGCGCCACCCGGCCTCGTGCGCGATGGCACGGGTATACGGCACCGGCGGCGCGACCGCCTCGGTCTGCACCGCCACGGCGCGATCGCTGGGCAACCACTCGCGCCAGTCTTCGTAGCCGGTGTGCAGGGTCTGCTCGGTCAGCAGACCGCGGAAGCCGGTGCAGTCGATGAACAGGTCGCCTTCGATGAGCTGCCCGTCTGCCAGCAGCAGCGACGCGACGGAGCCGTCGTGCGCATGCTGCCGCACTTCGCGGATCTGCCCTTCCACCCGGCGCAAGCCGTAGCCTTCGGCCTTCCTGCGCAGGAACTTCGCGTAGAGCGCGGCGTCGAAGTGATAGGCGTAGTTGACCTGCGGCTGGGTCTCCAGCGAGAACCGGTCCGCACGCGAGGCGACGCTTTCCAGGCAGAAATCGCCCAGGTCCGACGGCATGCCGCGGCGCAGGCTGTCCAGCCAGAAATGATGGAACGGCGTGGCCCAGGTGCCCTGCCCGATCGTGCCGAACGGATGGATGAAACGATCGCCCGGACGGCGCCAATGTTCGAACGAGATCGACAGCTTGAACGTGCCGGCCACGGCGCGCAGGAACTCCTGTTCGTCGATCTGCAGAAAGCGGTGAAAGGTGCGGATCGGCGGCACGGTCGACTCGCCGACGCCCACGGTGCCGATCTGCTCGGACTCCACCAGGGTGATGTCCAGGCGATCGCGGAACTGGTGGGCCAGCGCGCAGCCGGCCAGCCAGCCCGCGGTGCCGCCGCCGGCGATGACGACCTTGCGGATGCGTCCGTCCGTGGTGTTGGCCAGGTTCACGACAATATCCCCATCAGCGGTTGAGCCGCGCCAGCAACTGCGCGCGCACCCGGCGCGCCCGTGCCTCGTCGAACGGGGCCAGTTCGCCCCGGGCGGCTTCGGGCAGGTGCTGCCCTGCGCGCTCGCCGGGGCCGAACACGTAGTAATCGAAGAGCTTGGCCCAGGCCTGCTTCTCGCGCGCCGGCAGATCGCGCAGCGCCCACATCGCATGCTGCAGCGCCGTCAGCGGCGAGGGCAGGAAGGCCGGCGCACTGCGCCACCAGTAGTTCACCAGCACATTGAACTGTGCCAGGCTGCGCACGTGGTGCCACCACATGCTCGGGATGAACAGCGCATCGCCCGGCTCCAACTCGGCGTGCCGCGCGCTGGCGAGGGCATCGCGGAAGCGCGGATAACGCGCGAAGTCGGGGCGGTCGACATCGACCACGCTGACCACCTGGCCGCCCGGCGTGGGGTCCAGCGGCCCCGGATACAGGTTGTCGATCTGCTCCGGCGGAAACAGGGTGACGCGGCGCCGGCCCACGGCACAGCAGGCCAGGTTGTCCGGCGTGTCGAAATGGCAGGAGGCGGTCACGCGGTTGCCGATCCAGATGCTCGCCAGTGCATCGATGCCCTGCCCGGCCAGGCCGGCGTCGTTGGCCTGCGCGAAGCCGGGCAGCGCCCGCGCGATCGGCAGCGAGGCGACATAGTAGGTGGGCGGCCGCGGATCCTCGAAGGTGGCGGCGATCGCCTCCAGCACCTGCGTGAGCGGTCCGCGGCGGACCTCGAAATTCAACGCGGTGAACTCGGCGTTGTAGAACGGGCGTCCTTCGATCCTGGGTTCGCCGAAGGAATACGGAACAGGCACGCCCGCATCGAACCCGCGCAGGTAGGCCATTGCGTCCTGCGTGGAGCGCAGCCCCGCCTGCACCAGCCCCCAGTCGCGCGCGATGCCGCGCAACACCACCGGCTCCCCCGCCGCCACCAGGTCCTGCAGTGGCAGCGCGGTGGGCTGCACGCCCTCCAGTGTCCGCATGGCGCCGCCGTCCGGCATGCTCAGTTCCTGCCTGCCGCGCCGGCGGCATCCTGCAGGCGCAGGCGTCGCTGCTTTTCGGCGATCAGGCGGCGCATGTTATGCAGCGAGGCCAACATCAGGAACGCCCCTTCCAGATAGCCGGCGCGGTTGAGCGCGGCCAGCGCGGTACCGTCCAATTGGACCAGGCGCTCGCGGTCGATCGCGTGCAAGCCGTTGACGCCGACCCGATGCTGCGCATCGAGTTGCACGTCGAGCGTCACCGGCTGGATCAGCCCGTGCGCATCGAGCGCGGCGAACATGTCCGCGCCGAAGGCGTTGCCCTCGTGGATGCCGCGCAGCACCGTGGCGATGTGGTCGAGATAGGGCGTGTTGCCGCCCTGCGGCAGGAACACCGGCTCGCCCTGCATCGCCGTCACCCGCGGATGCTCCATGTCCACGTGCAGGACCGCTTCCTGAGTGAGCACGCCATCGACCCGCTGCTCCTGGAAGCCGATCAGGAACGGCCCCTTGGCCGCCGCCCCGGGCAGATACGAGGCCGCCCAGCGCCGCTCCTGCAGGAACAGGTTCTCGTGCTGCTCGAAGCCCAGCAGCGCCACCGACTGCCAGGCGCCGTCCGCCGGGTCCTTGCGCAGGAAGATCGGATACTCCCGCTGCAACTCGGCGAACTCGCTCGGGTAGGCCGGCAGCATGCCCACCGCGTCGCCGAACTCCGGCCCGAAGTCGGTGGCCACGCGCAGGTCGCGATGAGCGATGTTGTTGAGCATTTCGTAACGCGGCATCGTGTTGCGCACTCCCGGTTGACGCCTTGCAGCGGACGCCGCCGCGAGCGCAGCGGCGTCGGTGGGCACGCGAAGAGAAACTCCCCGCCTTCTTCAGAACCTGTAGCGAACGCCCAGCATGTAACGCGGACTCTGGTCGGCCAGCTTCACGATCATCTGCGAGGTACGCGAGCGCCAGCGCACGTCCTCGCCAGTCAGGTTGATCGCTTCCAGGCCGAACGACCAGTTGTCGTTCAACGTGTAGTTCACGCTGAGGTCCCACTGTTCGTAGGGTTCCACATAGTACGGGTTGCGGCTGGTGCCCTGGTTGGCCAGGATCAGGTACTGGTCGCGCCAGTTCCAGGCCAGGCGCACCGACCAGCCGTACTTCTCGTACATCAGCACCGCGTTGGCGGTGTCGCTCAGGCCGGTGAGCGCGAACTGGTCGATGCCCGGGTCGCCACCGTTGTCGTAGCCGACGTCGCCCTTGACGATGGTGTAGTTGGCGAGGATGCCGAACCCGGTATCGCCGAGGAAGTACTGCCCGCCGAGCTCCCAGCCGTGCAGCTTGGCCTGGTTCTGGTTGATCGGGCGGTTGACGTTGAACTCGTACAGCGGGTCGTCGGCCTCGCCGTAGAGATCGTAGGCCGCTTCGGTCGCCAGCACCTGCGCACCGGTGCCGTTGTAGGCAGCCAGGCCGGCCGGGTTGTTGCGCAGCAGGGCCAGCGCGGTGAACAGCGAGGTATCGTTGGCCGAGCACGCCGCCGCATTGGCCGGGCCGACCTGGGCCAGACAGGCGCCGCTGGTGAGGAACGCCAGCGCCGTCCTCGCGTCCGGACCGGAGGTCGGATCGCGCAGGCCGTACAGGTTCTCCTGCACCACGGTGTTGCCGATGAAGTTGTTGACCGACTTGTTCCAGTACGTCACCGACAGATAGCTCGCGTCGGCGAAGTACCACTCCAGCGCCAGGTCGAGGTTGTCCGATTCCAACGGCTTCAGCGACGGGTTCTGCGCGGTACCGCTGGCGCGCGAGGACGGATCGATCAGCACCGAGCCGAACGGCTGCTGCGCCCCGGGACCGGCATACAGATTGCCGATCGGCGCACGCGCGATGCTCTTGCCGAACGAGACGCGACCCTTCAGCGTGTCGGTGAGGTCGATGCTGAAATCCAGGTTGGGCAGGATGTAGCTGTACGTGGTCTTTTCGCTGAAGGGTTGCTGCTCGTTGGACAGCACCACGCGGAAGTCGTTGTTGGACTGCCACTCGATCGCCTCGGGCGTGGCGATGATCGAGGTCGACACCACGTCGGTGGTCTCGTAGCGCACGCCGAGCCGGGTATTGGTACGCCGACCGGCCAGCTCGCCATCCAGTTCCACCTGGAAATACGCCGAGCGGGTCTTCTCCTCCACGAAGTTGTCGGCGGCGCGCTGCGGGCTCACGCCCAGGCCGACGCCGTACTGGCTGGCCGCCCATTCGGCGAGGCGGCCCGCATCGCCGCGCCATGCCGGCCAGCTGGTGCCGCTGTAGTCATGGAACAGGCCAATGATGTTGACCGGCTGCATCAGGTTCATCAGGCCGCCGGCGGTATCCCGGTCGACGTTGGCCACGCCCCAGTCGCCCAGGGTGGAATACGCCTCGGCGGCCTGGATGCGGTGGGTGGTCGACTTGTTGGTGTCCACGCCGAACTGGAAGCGGCCCTGGTCGAAACTCCACTCGCCGTCCACGCGCGCCTGCTTGATCTGGCTGATCTGGCTCTGCGAATTGACCCGCAGTACCTGCGTGCCGATCTCGCCCGGCACGAAGCCCGGGTTGACCACGCCGTTGACGTTGGCCGCGGCAGCGGCGTCGCTCGGATACCAGACCTGGGTGCCGATCGGCAGGCCGTTGTTGAAGTTCAGTTCCTGCACCCACGAACCGCCGCAGTGGGGGCCGGTGGTGCAGTTGTTGGTGCCGGCGATGCTCATGAACAGCGAGCCGCCGCCGGTCAGCGGATCGTTGGGGCGGCTTTCGTTCTTCGAGTCGTGCGCGTCGAAGCTCAGCTTGAGCCGGTCGGTCACGTTCCACACCGCATTCAGGCCGAGCGAGCCCAGCTTGTACTTTTGCATGCTGCGCTGCTGCTCGAGGCCGAAATCCTTGGTGCCGGCGATTTCGCGGATATAGGTCGGCACGGCCACCGCACCGCTGGTGTCGAAGGTCACGTCGGTGTAGTTGCTGTTCTGCAACCACATGCCCTGCTCGCCACGATTCTCGGTGATCTCGTTGGTCGAATAGGTGTAGTCCAGGGTCAGGGTCAGGCTGTCGGTGGGCGCGAACTGCAGCACCGCCTGGCCGTTGACGCGCTCGCGTTCGAACTCGGAGAACGCATAGCGCAGGTCGTTCGGGCGCGCGTACAGCGCGCCGATCTGCGGCGCATTCACCACGGTCGGGTTGCCGGGCATCGAGCCGGTCCACGGCTGCACGTTCCAATAGTTCTCGGTGGCCTGCACCGAGCCGCCCTTGCGCTTCTGGTAGCTCGCGCTCACGCCGACGCCGAAGGTCTTGTCCGGATTGGTGTAGCTGAAGATGCCCGACAGCTCCGGGGTGATGTCGTCGTCGAACGGCTGGCTGCGGTCGGAAACCGCCTTGGCGCCAGCGCTGGCGACGATGCCCTGGTGGTCGAACGGGCGCGCGGTCAGGATATTGATGGTGGCGCCGATGCCACCGCTGGGCATGTTGGCCTGGCTGGTCTTGTAGACCTCGATGCCGTTGATCGCTTCGGCGGCGAGCTGGGCGAAGTTGAAGGCGCGGGTACCGCCGTCGACGCCGCCGATGGCGACCTGCCCGGCGGCGCCGAACGCATCGGCGCCCGGCATCTGCCGCCCGTTGAGCGTCACCATGTTGAACTGCGGGCCGAAGCCGCGCGCGGTGACCTGCGCGCCTTCGCCATCGCGCCGCTCGATGGAGATGCCGGTGATGCGCTGCAGGGATTCGGCCAGGTTGGTATCGGGGAACTTGCCTATGTCCTCGGCACTGATCGCATCCACCACGCCCGCGGCGTCGCGCTTGATGTCCATCGCCTGGCTGAGGCTGTTGCGCAGGCCGGTGACCTGGACGGTGTCCAGTTGCGTCGGGCTGCTCTGCGCCTGCTGCTGCGCGGCCGGCGCCGGCGCCGGCGTTGCGGCGTCCTGGGCGAAGGCGGGATTGATGACCAGCACGCCGCCGACGAACGTGAACATGGCCCTGGATTTGAACTTCGCCAGTGCGCGGCTCATGGACGAGCCCTCAGGTCTGGCGTACGACGAAACATAGAAGCGCTCATGACTCTCCCCTCTGACATGCGATCAATGGATGTATCGCCCCTCCCCCAAGAGGCACGCACGGGCGATGCCCGTTTTCCACGCCGAACATCGCAGCGCGCTGAGCGTTCGCTGCGACTCAAACTCCGTTTCAGGATTGCCAGACCACGTGTGGCAAGGCCCCCCTAGGCCCGGCTGTCGCTAACTGATAGCGCTACCATCACGTCACGGCGCAGACTACGCACCGGCGATATCGCTTGTCATCATGCGTCGCAACAAAGGACGGCATTCTTTGAACAACACCCCCAAAACGGCGCGTCGCCGAGGGAACGCGGTCACCATCGACGACGTCGCCGCGCATGCCGGCGTCTCGCCGATGACCGTCTCGCGCGTCACCCACGGTCACGCCGGCGTGCGCGAGAGCACACGCGAACGGGTGATGCGCAGCGTGCGTGCACTGGACTACCGGCCCAACCCGGCCGCCAGCGCGCTCGCCGCCGCGCAGCACACCTGCATCGCGTTGATCTACACCAATCCCAGCTCCAGCTATCTGCGCGAACTGCTAGTCGGCGCGCTGCGCGGCTCCACGCGCGTGGCCGCGCAGCTGGTGATCGCCACCTGGGACGGGCTGGGTCCGCGCGCGCGTCGCGCAGCCGCACGTACGCTCTGCGGCAGCGTGGCGGGCGTGCTGCTTCCTGCGCCCTTGTGCGAATCGAAGGCCATCGTCGCCGTGTTCGTCGAGGCCGGCATCCCCGTGGTCTCCATCGCGTCGAGCCGCTTCCGCGACAGGATGTCCTGCGTGCACATCGACGATCGCCGTGCGAGCCACGACATGGTGTCGCACCTGATCGCGCACGGTCATACCCGCATCGGCTACATCGCCGGCGACCCGAACCAGACCGCCAGCGCGCACCGCTGGCAGGGCTACCGCGATGCGCTGGCGGATGCGGGCATCGGCTACGACGCCGCGCTCGTGCAGCCCGGCGACTTCACCTATCGTGCGGGGCTGGAGGCCGCCGAGCGGCTGTTGGCGCTGCAGCCGCGCCCCACTGCGATTTTCGCGAGCAACGACGACATGGCCTCGGCGGTGGTGTCGGTGGCGCATCGTCGGCGTCTGAAGGTGCCGGAGGATCTGTCGGTGGTGGGATTCGACGACACGTCGGCGTCGACGATGGTGTGGCCGGAGCTGACCACCATCCATCAGCCGGTGGCGGACATGACCGATGCGGCCATCGATCTGTTGTTGCGGGAGATCCGGCAGGCGGCTGGTTCAGAGCGCGCGTATGTCGATCATGTCGTGCCGCATCGATTGGTCGCGCGTGATTCGGTCTCGCGACAACTGTTGGATCGCTAGCGTCATCGCGCAGAGTGGGGACTGGAAGGACGACGCCGAGGAATTGCTTCTTCTCACGCGTTACACACACTTGCAGAGGGGCCAGCAAGGTGCCCAGCGCCGAAGGGTGTGTCGTGCAGGACAGCGAGGGTCTGCCCGCCGACTTCCGGGACATCGAGGGGCCGGACCTGCCCAAGCTAGTCGAACGACTAAAGGAACAGGGAGACCTTAGTGACGACGAACAAAGCCTTCGACGCTTTCACGGAAGTCGAGGATGAACTGAGGGTAGAAGTCTTCCGCCAGAGCTACATCGGCGCCTTCAATAGCTGGGCGAAACTGGCCGAGCTTTTAGTTGAAGAGGTCAACCTACTCGACGGCGTCCCGGATAAAATGGCTCGTAGCTTTGATTACGATCGTACGGAAGTGACATACGTATAAGCAGCGATGCATGAAGTTCAGAGCATTACCTCTGGGAGCGCTGAAGTGCCAGATATCGCCCGAATACATCTCGCACTCGCTCCCTTGCCTTCTTAACACGCTTTTCGGCGTCCCGGAGCAACCTGTATTCGGTCTCATGGAGTGTACCGCGGGCTGCAGCAGGTGAAATCCCGGCTAACGAAGAGGCACGCGACTTGATCATCCATGCTTCTCCCTCAATTCTACTCATGAAGCGAGCGACATCGTCGTCGAAAAGAAATGGCGCCTCTATTAAGCAATCCTCAAAAGCGTCCTTTACACCTGCAGGAATATCTGTATAGGGTCTTTCCGGCCGATTCTCATTAGCATGAGCAATTATTCCGGTTCGGTGATATATCTCCGAAATCATGCAATCAAGCATCGCCACAGTCGCTTTATACACGCGCAAGCGACGGTCGTAAGAGTCGAGGCGAAGTTTGACATCATTCGTGTGCCACTGGGCAATCGCAACGGCAACGCCAAGCGCAGCGACACCAGGCCCGAGGCTCGCCTTCAAAATTTCCACTACAGCACGCACGTCAATCTGACCGCCACCAAGCATCTTCGCTCTCCAAAGCACGGCGTTTGATGCAAGAGCATACATGATTGAGAATTTAGAAACTCAGGGCTAATACTTCGTTTCGAGCACCTCGCGATCCAGCCTCCAACACTTCCTTCTACAACAGCGACACGCGGGGCACTGTGAGCAAACGGTAGGAAAGCAACCACCACTGTGGCGTCAAGCATTTGGCGAGCGCATCCTCAACAAGGAAGACAGCCGTTAGCAATTCTTCTATGACTAGACCAGAGCGATTGCTAAGGCAGCGGATTTTCCTAGAAATAAAGAAATCGGGTGCTTTCAGAACCCCCACGGACTATCCGGCTTATCGCAGCGGTAGAAATTGGTCTCACCCAGAAGGACGTGTGGGTTTTCCCGAATTATTTTCCACGCGTAATCGCTAATGTTGTAAGCAAAGCCCTCTGTCAGCGTGCCGGTGCGAGAAGCGAGGTAGATCACGCCAATCGCTGCCAGTCCAGCTACAACGCCATCTTGATGCCGAAGGAAGTTGGAGCGCGTGTTCTTCGCGAAGTAGTATCGGAGGATCTGCTTCTCCGGCTCTGTCAGCTTCTGGAGGCGCTCAACTATCGCAGTGCGTTCTTGCTTGGTTTCCCATGCCAGCCTAAGACGCCGCCATAGCCAAAGCAGTGCCGATAACGCGGTGAGCACTGCACACACAGCAAACACCAGGCCGACCCAGCTTCTGTAGGCAACTATCCAGTCTGATAGACCAAGTTTTTTGTGGACAGTGGTGGGCAAGAATAGCGCCCCGCCGGCTAGCACCATCCCCGCGAAGAGATAGCGCGGGCCGAGCTTCAGCACGTCCGCAATGCCCTTGATCCACTCCATCTTTCGCCCCTGTCGCACCTGGGTTAATCATATAGCGTCAGGCTTTGCACCGAACGCCAACACAATACACGCATCATACAAACCACAGAACCGCAAAGCATGGCCTTCAGGGGTCGTGACTGCTTGACCACGTCATCCTACGAACTTACTGCGGGGGTGGGTGAGTGTCTGACTATAGACGTGCTAGGTCTTTTGCTGTTGCTGTTGCTCTGGCTTTTGACTTACCGGGTTCCCTTCCGAAGCGGCGAACTAGGCGGGAAAAATCCGAAGGGCGGCGTACATGGATGTACGCCGTCCGCGGCAGGGGCAGGATGCCCCTTCCGCGGATCCCGTCTGGTTCGCGGACCCGGAGCGCGCAGCGCGGAGGGCGCGTAGGCAGGGCGCGCTTTCTTTTGGTTACCTTTTCTTTGCGCGAGCAAAGAAAAGTAACTCGCCCGAGAGGGCGAAAGCCTTTGCTGTTGCTTCAAGCTTTCGTGTCAGACAAGAAGAACCGTAGAAGCGGCTTCAGCCGCGACCAACGTAATCGGTCACGCATGTCGCGGCGTAAGCCGCTCCTACAATCCAGCGGCCGCCGTAGTAACAGCAAGAGCAAGTGCGATAGCGAGAGCAAGTGCAAGAGCAAAGCTTTCGCCTTGCGGCGAGTTACTTTTCTTTGCTTGTGCAAAGAAAAGTAACCAAAAGAAAGCACACCCTGCCTCGCGCCCTCCGCGCTAACGCGCTCCGGGTCCGCGTCCATCACGGGGATCCGCGGAAGGGGCATCCTGCCCCTGCCGCGGACGGCGTACATCCATGTACGCCGCCCTTCGGGTTTTTCCCCGCGCTGGCCGCCGCTTCGGAAGGGAACCCGGCAAGTCAAAAGCCGGAGCAACGGCAACGGCAACGGCAACGGCAACGGCAACGGCAACGGCAACGGCAACGGCAACGAGCATCTTGCTTGGTGCGGAAACAGTCAATCGGAAAAATCAGACCGCCGAAGACGCGCTGCCAACACCGAGTTCCCCGCCACCCATCGCATCGGCCAAGTCGTCGACAAGATCGACGCACCAGCGCGCGCCATCCGCCTCGCAACTGCGCTACCTTGCACCCAGGCGCGCCCTCGCGCTCAAGTCGCCCCCGGAGATCCCCATGCCCCTGCTCCATCGATCCCCTGCAGCGCCACTGCACACCCGCCGCCATCGCGCCTGGCGCATCGGCCTGGCCCTGTTGTGCGCCCTGATCGCCGCGCCCGGGATGGCCGCCGACACCGCCGTACCGGCCGTGCAGCGCGCGCAGCAGCTGATCCTGGTGCTGGCGCCGGACTGGGACAGCCCGCAGGGCACGTTGCAGGCGTTCGAGCGTGATGCACAAGGCTGGCGCGCGCAGGGCAAGGCCTTCGACGTGAGTCTCGGCAGTCACGGCAGCGCCTGGGGCCTGGGCCTGCATCCGGCGCAGACGGATGGCCCGCAGAAACGCGAAGGCGATGGCCGCAGCCCGGCCGGCGTGTTCACCATCGGCGACGCCTTCGGCTACGCGCCGCGCATCGACAGCGCCATGCCCTACCAGGCGATGCAGCAGAGCAACTACTGCATCGATGTGCCTGGATCGCCGCTGTACAACCAGATCGTCGATGCCGACAAGGTCGGCAGCGCCGCGGTGGCCGGGTCCACCGAACCCATGCGCCTCGACCTGCAACACGCCGGCGACCAGCGCTACCGCGAAGGCTTCGTGATCCAGCACAACGCGCAGGCCACGCCCGGTGCCGGCAGCTGCATCTTCGCCCACCTGTGGCGCGCGCCCGGCGCGCCCACCGCCGGCTGCACCGCGATGCAGCCGGCCGACATGCAGCGGCTGCTGGCGTGGCTGCGCCCGTCCGCCGCGCCGCTGTTCGTGCTGCTGCCGCGCAGTGCCTACCGGCGCCTGCAGGCCGAGTGGGCGCTGCCGGCCGTGGAGCCGGCATCGTGAGCCAGGCACCCGCACCCGGACTGGTCCGCGCGGTCAGCCGCTGGCAGATCGTCGGGTTGTCGATCAACGATGTGATCGGCAGCGGCATCTACCTGCTGCCGGCCGCCACTGCCGCCCTGCTCGGGCCGCTGAGCCTGTGGGCGGTGTTGCTGGCCGGCGTGGCGGTGGCCCTGCTGGTGCTGTGCTACGCGCAGGCCGCCAGTTACTTCGACGAACCGGGCGGCAGCTATCTGTATGCGCGCGAGGCGTTCGGCCGCTTCGCCGGCTTCGAGATCGGCTGGATGATCTGGCTGACCCGGATCAGTTCGGCGGCAGCGCTGAGCAACGGGCTGGCCGATGCGGTGGTGCGCTTCTGGCCGGCCGCGGCCGGGGGCGGCGCGCGCCTGGCCATCGTGGTCGGCTCGCTCGGCCTGCTCACCGCGATCAACGTGATCGGGGTGAAGTCGGCCGCGCGCACCGGCGTGGCGCTGGTGATCGGCAAGCTGGTGCCGCTGTTGCTGTTCGTGGCGATCGGCGTGTTCTACGTGGACTGGTCGTGGGCGTTCTCGGGCAAGACCCCGGACCCGCGCGATGTCGGCAACCTCGGCGAGGCCGCGTTGCTGCTGCTGTTCGCCTACGCCGGCTTCGAGAACATCCCGGCCGCCGCCGGCGAGTACCGCAATCCGCGCCGCGACGTGCCGTTCGCGCTGATCACCATGATCGTCACCGTCACCCTGATCTACGCCGCGGTGCAGGTGGTGGCGCAGGGCACGCTGCCCAACGTGGCGCAATCGGCGACGCCGCTGGCCGATGCCGCCAGCGGCTTCGGCGGCGAGGCGCTGGCGCTGATCCTCACCGTCGGCGCCACCATCTCCATCCTCGGCACCACCAGCAACACGGTGATGCTGGGGCCGCGCTTCCTGTTCGCGCTGGCAAAGGACGGCTACGGCCCGGCGTTCCTGGCGCGGGTGCATCCGCGCTTCCGCACGCCGGCCGCGGCGATCCTGCTGCAAGGCGTGCTGTCGCTGGCATTGGCGCTGTCCGGCTCGTTCGTGCAACTGGCGCTGCTGTCGATGGTCACCCGCCTGTTCGCCTACATCGGCACCGCCGCGGCGGTGCTGGTGCTGGCACGGCGCTATCGCGACCGGCCCGGCGCGCTGCGCCTGCCGGGTGGGCCGCTGATTCCGCTGGCGGCGCTGTTGCTGGCGCTGGCGCTGCTGCTCAGCGCCAGCTGGCAGAACCTGGCGGCGGCGGGCGTGGCGCTGCTGGTCGGCGCGCTGTTCTATCGGTTCCCACGCAAGGACGCGGCCTGAACGCCTTCACGCCGCCTTGCGCGCAGGTCACGCGCGGATAACCGCGGCGCCCGAACGCTGGACGCCCACCAGCGAGAGCCGCCCGCCATGAAACGACGCCGCGTCTACAGCGCTCCGGATCTGCCCACCGCCACCCGCGCGCTGCAGGCCGCGCGCGGTGCCGGTCTCGACAACGACGACCTGTCGCTGGTCGCGCGCGGCGACATCGAGCTGGAAGCGATCCCCGACGACCGCAAGGAAGGCAAGACCGACACCGTGCCGGCCGCCGCGCGTGGCGCCCTGGGCGGCGGTGCGGCCGGACTGCTGGCCGGGCTGGCGGCGATCGCGGTGCCACCGCTGGGCATCACCCTGGCCGGCGCCGGGGTCATGGCGATCGCCGGCGCCCTGGTCGGCAGTTGGTCCTCGGCCCTGGTCGGCTCCACCGTACCGGACCCGGTACGGCGCAACTTCGAAGAGGAAATCGAGGCCGGGCGCATCCTGGTGGTGATCGAAGGCGAGCCGGAGCTACTGGACGCCGCCGACGCGCCGCTGCGCGCGGCCGGCACCACGGCCTTGCCGTACGAGGCAGCGGCGGCCGCGCACTGACGCGGCGCCAGGACGCACGCCGCAGCCTGCTTTGCGATCTCGACCGGGCGCGGGATTGCGCGCAACGGTCTGCACAGACTGCAAGGCCCACCGAGGGCCCCGCGATCAGGCCGGCGTCAGCGCCCGCATGCGGATCAGCAAGCCGGCGGCATACACCAGCCCGTAGGCGATCAGCGCCGCGGCGATGCTCATGGTCAGCGGACTGGCGTTCTGCAAGGTCTCGGCACTGCCGCCGGCGAACGCCCCGCTGGCCCAGCGCCAGGCCAGGCGCCCCAGCAACAGCACGCTCAGCGCGGCACCGATCCACGGATTGGGCGTATACCAGCGCGCACCGTCCTGCAGCTCGATGCGGGTGTGGTGCAGGGCGAAGGCGCCCAGCGCGGCACCGCCCACGGCGCCCAGCGCCATGCCCAGGCGCACGGTCGGCAACTGCACGGCCAGCCAAGTCAGAAGGACCGCGATCAGCAGCAGAAACCCCAGCCGCACGGCGGTGCGCCGCGGCTGCCAGGGCTGGCGGCCGAAATAGCGGCGGATGCGTCAGTAATACAGCCAGCCCACACCGGCCGTGGCCAGGTACGGGGTCAACAAGGCGATGCCGTTGGCGGCCATGGGGTTTGCCGGAAGAGAGGGGGCGTAGCGGCGGATCGTAAGCCACCCTGAGCGCCGGCGCAGCCTGCCAGAAGGCATGAATGTTTCATATCGCGATCACGCCGCGCAGGGGCAGGTTTAACGCAGCTGTGGCTAGCGTGAAGCGCATTCATCGCCACGGAGAACCATCATGAGCGTTCCGTATCAGATTCCGGGCCGTGCGCCCAACGACGAGGACCGCAACAGCGTCTCGCAGTACTGGCGCGACCGTTTCGCCGACGAGCCCTATTACAGCGAGGGTGAGCGGTTCGAAGACTACGAACCCGCCTACCACGCCGGCCACGAGGCCCGCATCCGCGATTTCAACCGCGCCTACGAGCAGGTGGAAGCGGAACTGCACCGCGACTGGGACAGCAACAAGGGCTCGCAGACGCTGAGCTGGAGCAAGGCCCGCCACGCGGTGCGCCGCGCCTGGGAGCGTGCCGGCAACGGCGAATAAAGCGACGCGCCACGTTCCAGGGTTGTGTAGGAGCGGCTTCAGCCGCGATGGGCTTTCTCGGTAAAACCCGTCGCGGCTGAAGCCGCTCCTACGAGGGCAGCACGGCGTTGTTCCTAATAGCACCACGCGCCCGACGAAACCGACGCATCGCCAAGCGCGCGCCATGCCGCTCACCCAGCAGTGGCGCAACCGCCACTGCCGGATGCCCGCTTCAGCTCTCCAGCGGCTGCAGCTTCAACAAGCGCCCACCGGCGCCATCCTCCAACAGCCACAGCGCACCATCCGGCCCCTGCTCGACCTCGCGGATGCGCTTGCCCATGTCGTAGCGCGCCGCCTCGCGCGCGGTTTCGCCATTGAACTCGATCCGCACCAGCGACTGCGAGGACAGGCCGCCGATGAAGCCATTGCCGCGCCACTGCGGGAAGCGGCTGCCGTTGTAGATGACGAAGCCGGCCGGCGAGATCACCGGCGTCCAGCTCACCTTGGGCGCGGCGAATTCCGGGCGCGTGCTGTGATCGGGAATCGGGCGCCCATCGTAATGGTCGCCGTTGGATACGATCGGATAGCCGTAATTGGCGCCGCGCTGGATCAGATTCAGTTCGTCGCCGCCGGCCGGGCCCATCTCGTGTTCCCACAATCGGCCATTGGCGTCGAAGGCCAGGCCGAGCACGTTGCGGTGACCCAGCGACCAGACCTGCGCAGCGACGCCGCCGCGGTTGGCGAACGGGTTGTCGGCCGGCACGCTGCCGTCGTCGTTGAGACGCACGATCTTGCCCAGGTTGCCGCTCATGTCCTGCGCCGGATCGAACTTCTGCCGCTCGCTGGAACTGATCCACAGCTTGCCGTCCGGGCCGAACGCCAGGCGATGCCCGAAGTGGCCGTTGCCGGACACCTTGGGCTGCTGCCGCCAGATCACCTGCTGTTGCGACAGGCTGCCGCCGCCGTTGTTGTCCAGCGTCAGCTTGGCGCGCATCACCGCCGCGCCGCGGGTGTCGCCGCTGCCGGGTTCGGCGTAGCTCAGGTAGACCCAGCCGTTCTTGGCGAAGCCCGGATGCGGCAGCACGTCGCCGAGACCGCCCTGGCCGCCGTAGGCCACCGCCGGGATGCCGGTGACCGCACCGGTGTGGCCGCTGACCGGATCGATGCGCTTGAGCGTGCCACCCTTCTCGCTGACCAGCGCGGTGCCATCGGGCAGGAAGCTCATCGCCCACGGTTCGTTGAAGGTGGCGACCGGGGTCGCCGAGAACGGCCAGTCGCCGCGCCGCTCGGCCGCCGTGTCGGCGGGTGCGGCCTGTGCCGCAGCGATCGCCAGGCCCATGGCCAGCGCGCAAGCCAAACCCAGGGGAGTCCGTTGCATGACGTGCACCTATCGGTTGGGGTCGAATCCCGAACCTAGCAGACCCCGCGTACACGGCAAGCATGTCGCGGCCAGGGCGTGGCCGCGGTCACGTCACCGCGACGGGTCCGGTAGACACGTCGCGTATTCAACAACGTCGGCGCGGCGGCCACGCCGCCACGCCCGTCATCAACCCTGCGGCAACAACTCGAACGCGACCGGCTCGCCACTGGCCGAGGACGCGCACACCCACAGATCGAACAGGCCCGGCTCGGCCACGCACTGCCCGTCGCGGCCGGTGAAGGCCAGCGCGTGGCGGTCGAGGGTGAAGCTGACCTCCATGCCCTCGCCCGCCGCCAGCCGCACCTTGCGGAACGCCTTCAGTTCGCGCACCGGGCGCACTCGGCTGGCGACGCGGTCGTGGATGTACAGCTGCACCACTTCCTCGCCTTCGCGCTCGCCGACGTTGTCGATGCGCGTGGTCACGGTCAGGGTGTCGTCCCAGCCGACCTGGGTGCGGTCGAGCTGCGGCGTGCCGTAGGCGAACTGCGTGTAGCCGATGCCGTGGCCGAACGGATACAGCGGCGCGTTCGGCACCTCGCGCCAGCGCGACTTGAACTCGCTCATCGTCGGCAGTTCCGGCCGGCCGGTGCGCGGGTGGTTGTAGAAGTACGGCTGCTGCCCGGCATCCAGCGGGAAGCTCACCGGCAGGCGCGCGGACGGGTTGTAGTCGCCGAACAGCACGTCGGCCACCGCCGGGCCGGTCTGCGTGCCCAGGTACCAGGTCACCGCGATCGCCGCGGCATCGCGCACCGCGCCCTGCAGCGCCAGCGCGCGGCCGTTGCGCAGCAGCACCACCAGCGGCGTGCCGGTAGCGGCGACCGCCTCGGCCAGCGCCTGCTGCGCCGGCGGCAGCACGATCTGGGTGCGCGACTGCGCCTCGCCGCTGTAGCGCTGCGGCTCGCCCAGCGCCAGCACCACCACGTCGGCGGCGCGCGCAGCGGCCACCGCCGCCTCGATGCCGCCATCCAGCGACGCTTCCAGCCCGCAACCGGGCACCACGGTCAACGCCTGCGCGTCGTCCAGCGCGGCGCGCACGCCGGCTTCCAGGGTCACGTAGCGGCTCTTGTCGCCGAACAGGGTCCAGCAGCCTTCGATGTTGTCGCGGTCCTGCACGAACGGGCCGATCAGCGCGATCTTCTGGCCCTGCTTGCGCAGCGGCAGCACCGGGCCGTCGTTCTTCAGCAGCACGATCGAACGCCGCGCCGCGTCGCGCGCCAGCGCATCGTGCGCGGCGATGTGCGACTGGTCGGCCTCGCGCGCCGGGTCCAGCGAGCGGTACGGATCGTCGAGCAGGCCGATCGCCTCCTTCAGTTCCAGCACGCGGCGCACCGACGCATCCAGCAGCGCCATCGGCACCTCGCCGTCCTCCACCAGCGACGGCAGGTGCGCGGCATAGAAGCCGCTCTGCATGCTCATGTCCATGCCGGCCAGGAACGCCTTCTTGGTCGCGTCGCGCTCGTCGGCGGCATAGCCGTGCGCGATCAGCTCCATGTCGGCGGTGTAGTCGGAGATCACCACGCCGGGGAATTTCCACTCGCCGCGCAGGATCTCGGTCAGCAGTTCGTGGTTGGCGCTGGCCGGCACGCCATTGATGTCGTTGAAGGAGGTCATCACGCTCAGCGCGCCGGCGCCGAAGGCGGCCTGGAACGGCGGCAGGTGCACGTCGCGCAGGGTCTGCGGGGCGATGTCGACGCTGGCGTACTCCATGCCGGCGGCGACCGCGCCATAGGCGGCGAAATGCTTGGGCGTGGCCAGCAACGCGTCGTCGGCGCGCAGATCCGGCCCGTGGAAGCCGCGCACGCGTGCAGCGGCGAAGGCGCAGCCCAGCACCACGTCCTCGCCGGCGCCCTCGGCGCCGCGGCCCCAGCGCTGGTCGCGGGCGATGTCCACCGCCGGCGCGTAGGTCCAGTGGATGCCGGCGGCGGTGGCTTCGACCGCGGTGGCGCGTGCGGTGCGCTCGGCCAACTCCGGCTCGAAGCTGGCGGCCTCGCCCAGCGGGATCGGGAACACCGTGCGCATGCCGTGGATCACGTCCGCGGCCAGGATCACCGGAATCCCCAGCCGGCTCTCCTCCAGCGCCACCTGCTGGATGCGCCGCCCCAGTTCCGCGCCGACGCCGTTGAACAGCGAGCCGACCCGGCCGGCGCGCACCTGCTGCAGCACCTCGTCGGCGTTGCGGACGTTGGCTTCCGGATTCACGTCGGGGGCGAACGGGCGCACCATGTCGGCGAAGACGCCGAGCTGGCCGACCTTCTCCTCGACGGTCATGCGGGCGATGAGCGATTCGATACGATCCGAAGCCATGGGGTCCTTTGAGAAAACGTTTACATAGCCGCCAATTCTAGCTCTGCGGCCAGTCGATGGGGCAAGTTCCGGCGCCGGAATCGCCTATTCATAAAACTGTCTACCGACCGGGTCCGGCCCGGCCGCCGCGCACCATACGCCTGCGGACGGATGCCGCATAGGGGGAGCGACGGGATGGCACGGCCGAGATGCCACGCCTCACAAGGGCCGCATCGCGGCCGCCGGCCACAGGCGCGGCGGCGCCCGCGGCGGCTCAGGAGCTGAAGTAGGCCTCGGCGATGGCGTTGTGCAGGTGGCCGAGGTGGGTCTGGATCTCGTCCATGAACCCGGCCGGGTTGTGCGCGGCCAGGTAGGCCGGGTCGGCATTGCGCACCAGCCCGCTGATGCGCATCAGCGCGCGCTCCACCGGCGGCCGCGGCGGCATGGTCGGCAGGATGTGCTGGGCGCGGACCAGGCAGAACTGCACGCTGCGCGGGAAGTCGTTGTTCTGCAGCAGGAAGCGCAGCGCCTGCTCGCCAGTGACGCGCTGGCGCACGTGGCGGCGGTACATCTGGTAGGCGGCCTGCGCGCGCAGCACGCTCATCCACTGCATGGCCTGGTAGGCCTCGCGGTCGTCGGCCTGGCGCGGGGTGATCAGGCCCGAGGCGCCGGCATCGATGATGCGCGTGGTCATGTCGGCCTGCTCGATCGCCGTGCCCAGGCGCAGGAACTGGAAGCCGATGTCGCGGCTGACGTTGGCGGTCAGCAGCCCGGACACCTTCAGGCAGGCATCGGTGACATGGGACAGGAACTCCATGCGGTAGCGGCGGCCGACGCTGCGCTCGCCGTTGGCGTCGATGTGCAGGTGCAGGTCGTTGACCGCTTCCCAGATCTCCTGCGGCAGCGTGTCGCGGATGCTGCGCAGCAGTTCGCGGGCGTAGCGCACCGAGCTGCGCAGCGAGGACGGATTGCGCTCGTCCAGCAGCAGGAAGCGCACCACGTCGGCGTCGCCGACGTCGTCGCCGGCATTGGGGAACCACAGCGCGAAGATCTCGCCGGCGCCGACCGTGTCGATCATCGGCCGCCAGGCGAAGCGCACCGAGCGCGGCAGGTCCAGCTGCAGCAGGCTGCCCACTCCCACCAGCCGCGCGGTGGTCTCGGCGCGGCGCACGTAGCGGCTGAACCAGTAGAGGTTGTCGGCAACGCGCGAGAGCATCAGTCCAGCTCCTCGTCCAGGTCCACCACCCAGGTGTCCTTGGCGCCGCCGCCCTGCGAGGAATTGACCACCAGCGAGCCCTCCTCCATCGCCACCCGGGTCAGCCCGCCGGTGGTCACGTACACGTCCTCGCGGGAGAGGATGAACGGGCGCAGGTCCAGGTGCCGCGGCGCCGGCCCGGCCTCGGTCACGATCGGCGCGGTGGACAGGCCCAGGGTCGGCTGCGCCATGTAGTTGCGCGGGTCGGCCAGGATCAGCTTGCGGAACTGCTCGCGCTGGCGCGTGGTCGAGCGCGGGCCGATCAGCATGCCGTAGCCGCCGGACTCGTTGGCCGGCTTCACCACCAGCTCGTCCAGGTGCTCGAGCACGTACTGGCGGTCCTTGTCGTCGTGGCACAGGTAGCTGGGCACGTTGGGCAGGATCGGCTCCTCGTCCAGGTAGTAGCGGATCATCTTCGGCACGTAGGCGAACACCACCTTGTCGTCGGCCACGCCGGCGCCCGGCGCGTTGGCCAGCGCCACCTTGCCGGCGCGCCAGCTGCGGATCAGCCCGGCCACGCCCAGCACCGAATCGGCGCGGAACGCCTCCGGATCCAGGAACAGGTCGTCGACCCGGCGGTAGATCACGTCGACCCGGCGCGGCCCGTACACGGTGCGCATGTAGGTGCAGTCGTCGTCGGCCACGAACAGATCGTCGCCCTCGACCAGCTCGATGCCCATCGCCTGCGCCAGGTAGGCATGCTCGAAGTAGGCGCTGTTGAAGATGCCCGGGGTCAGCAACGCGATCACCGGCTGGTCGCCCGGGCGCGGCGACAGCGCCGCCAGGGTGTCGTAGAGCTGCGCCGGATAATCGTCCACCGGCAGGATCGCGCTGGTCTCGAACAGCTCCGGGAACACCCGCTTGGCGACCATGCGGTTCTCGAGCATGTACGACACGCCGCTGGGGATGCGCAGGTTGTCCTCCAGCGCGTACAGGGTGCCGTCGGCATCGCGCACCAGGTCCGAGCCGCATACGTGCGCCCACACCCCCAGTGCCGGGGTGATGCCCACGCACTGCGGGCGGAAGTTGACCGAGTGCTCCAGCAGCATCGCCGGGAACACCTTGTCCTTGACGATGCGCTGGGCGCCGTAGATGTCGCCGATGAACAGGTTGAGCGCGCGCATGCGCTGCTTCAGCCCGGCCTCGGTGCGCTGCCATTCGTGCAGCGGGATCACCCGCGGGATCAGGTCGAACGGCAGCGTGCGGTCGACGTTGCGGCCGTCGGAGTACACGGTGAAGGTGATGCCCATGACCCGCGCGGCGACATCGGCGGCGAGCTGGCGTTCGGACAATTCGCGTCCACTGAGGCTGGACAGGTACTCGATGACCCGGCGCGCGGCCGGACGTGGCTGCCCATCGGACTGGATCAGCTCGTCGAAGGTGGCCGTGCGGTACTTGCTCCAGTCCATCGCGCCCCTTGTTGCTGTGGGCCGGCGGCGAAAGGCGCCGGCATGTTGTCCCGCAACATGCCCGCAGTCGTGACGGCCGTCAAGCCGCCGGCGGCGGGACGGCGTCCGGGGCGCGGCGGATGCGCGCGCTGTCCATGAACATCGCGTCGCTGGACGCCTGGAACACGCGCAGGTCGAAATTGGGCAGGATCGCCAGCAGGTGGTCGAACAGGTCCGCCTGGATCTGCTCGTACATCGCCCAGCGGGTGTCGTTGGCGAAGCAGTACAGCTCCAGCGGCAGGCCGTTGGCGCCCGGCTCCAGTTGCCGCACCAGCAGGGTCATGTCCTGGCGCACGTGCGGGCTGGCGCGCAGGTAATGTTCGACGTAGGCGCGGAAGGTGCCGAGGTTGGTGATCCGGCGGCCGTTGATCGGCGCCACCCCACGCTCGGCCAGCGCCCCGTTCCACGCGCCGATCTCGTCGCGCTTGCGGTCGATGTACTCGCGCAGCACGGTCAACTGCCGCATCTGCTCGATCTCGGCATCGTCGAGGAAGCGCACGCTGTGCTGGTCCAGGTACAGCGCGCGCTTGATCCGGCGCCCGCCGGCCTCGCTCATCCCGCGCCAGTTCTTGAACGAATCGCTGATCAGCTTCTTGGTCGGGATGGTGGTGATGGTCTTGTCCCAGTTCTGGACCTTGACCGTATGCAGCGCGATGTCGATCACGTCGCCGTCGGCGTTCTGCTGCGGCATCTCGATCCAGTCGCCGACGCGGACCATGTCGTTGGAACTGATGGTGACGCTGGCCACCAGCGACAGCAGGGTGTCCTGGAACACCAGGATCAGCACCGCCATCATCGCGCCCACGCCCGACAGCAGGATCACCGGCGACTTGTCCACCAGCACCGACACCATCAGCACCGCCGCGACCACGCCCAGCACGATCTTGAGCAACTGCATGTAGCCCTTGATGGGCTTGTTGTGCGCGTCCGGGCGCCGTTCGTACACGTGGTTGAGCAGGTCCAGCACGCGCGACAGGGCCAGCGCCACGGTCAGCACGATGAAGGCGGCGCAGACGTTGCGCACCACGCTGACCATCGCCGCCGGCAGGTGCGGCACCGCGCCGATGCCCAGCGACAGCACCAGTGCCGGGATCACGTTGGCCAGGCGCGGGATCACGCTCAGCTTCACTTCCTTGTCGCTGAGCACGGTGGCGCGCAGCGCCCGCCGCAGCCCGCGCAGCAGGATCCGCTTGGTCACCCAGTTGGCCAGCCACGCCGCCAGCAGCAGCGCCACGATCACCATCGCGTCGTAGGCCCAGGGATACGGCGCCAGGGTGTGCTGCAAATCTGCGAAAAAGGCCGCGCCGGGCAGCGGCGCCGAGGCGCTGGCGAACGGCGACAACGCCCGCACCATCATGCGCGGCTGCGCTCGATGATCACCCCCACCGCCTGCGCCCCGCGCACCGCGCCCGGCTTGCTCAGCTTCAACCGCAGCCAGCGCACGTCGAACTCCTCCAGCACCATCGCCGCGCAGCGCTCGGCCAGGGTTTCCACCAGCCCGTACCCGGACTGCTCGACCAGTTCCACCAGGCGCTTGCTCACCGCCTTGTAGTTGAGCGTATCGGCGATGTCGTCACTGGCCGCGGGCTTGCGGTTGTCGAAGCCCATTTCCAGATCGAAGCGCAGCGTCTGCCGGATCCGCCGCTCCCAATCGTAGATGCCGATCAGCGCGTCGATCTCTAGACCTTCGATGAAAACCTTATCCATGGGCAGGGAATGGGGAATAGGGAGTGAGGAATGGTAAGAGCAGAGGCAAAAACCGGACGTGAGCCGCTCACGATTCCCGATTCTCCATTCCCGATTCCCGAGTTGCCGCCAGCGGCGGCAACTCCGCCATGTCCCAGCGCGGCGTCACCTGCACCGCGGATGCGGTGTCGTGCAGGCCGGCCTGCAGGCGCAGGGCGCCGGCGAAGGCGATCATCGCGCCGTTGTCGGTGCACAGCGCCGGGCGCGGGAAGCAGGCGCGGCCGCCGCGGGCCTGCGCCATCGCCTGCAGCTTGGCGCGCAGGCGCAGGTTGGCGCCGACGCCGCCGGCAACCACGATGGTGTCGCTGCCGGCCGCCTCCAGCGCGCGTTCGCACTTGATCGCCAGCGTGTCCACCACCGCATCCTCGAAGCCGCGGGCGATGTCGGCGCGCACCGTCTCGGACTGGTCGCTGTCGCGCCAGGCCAGCAGCACCTGGGTCTTGAGTCCGGAAAAACTGAAGTCCAGGCCGGGCCGGTCGGTCATCGGCCGGGCGAAGCGGAACCGGCCCGAGGTGCCCTGCGTGGCCAGCGCCGCCAGTTGCGGGCCACCCGGATAGGGCAGCCCCATCAGCTTGGCGGTCTTGTCGAAGGCCTCTCCGGCGGCGTCGTCCAGGGTCTCGCCGAGCAGGCGGTAACGGCCGATGGCCTCCACCGCGATCAGTTGGGTGTGGCCGCCGGAGACCAGCAGCGCCACGAACGGCGGCGCCGGCGCGCCGTGCACCGGGTCAGGATCCTCCATCAGCGGCGCCAGCAGGTGGCCTTCCATGTGATGCACGCCGATCGCCGGCACCTCCAGCGCCCAGGCCAGGGCGCGGGCCACGCCGGCACCGACCAGCAGCGCGCCGACCAGGCCCGGCCCGGCGGTATAGGCCACCCCGTCCAGGTCGCGCACCTGCAGGCCTGCCTCGGCCAGGGTCTGGCGGATCAGCGGCAGCAGCTTGCGCACGTGGTCGCGGCTGGCCAACTCCGGCACCACCCCGCCGTACTCGGCGTGCAGGGCGATCTGGCTATAGAGCGCATGCGCACGCAGCGCGGCCGCGCCGGAACGGGTGGTGTCGTAGACGGCGACGCCGGTTTCGTCGCAACTGGATTCGATGCCGAGAACGTTCATGGGGTGCATTGTGCGGCCGAATCGGCGGCAGGCCAAACGGGGTGCTTGCAGCCGCGAAATCTGTCGCTATAATGTGCGGCTCGCCGGGCCTGACCCGGTCACCATTGTGTCCCGGAGATTCCATGCCCAGCGTTAAAGTCCGCGAGAACGAGCCCTTCGAGTTTGCGCTCCGTCGCTTCAAGCGCACCTGCGAAAAGGCCGGCGTGCTGGCCGAAACCCGCAAGCGCGAGTTCTACGAAAAGCCGACCCAGGAACGCAAGCGCAAGGCCGCTGCCGCGGTGAAGCGCCAGCTGCGTCGCACCTCGCGCGACGTCACCAAGCGCCAGCGTCTGTACTGAGGATCGCGGCCTGCGGTAGCGGGATGTGCCGGTTTCGGCATCCGCTACGGTAAGCCCACGAAGCCGGCACGCGCAAGCGTCGCCGGCTTTTTGTGCATCTGCCGCTTTGGCCAGGCGATTCGCCCCGCGCCAGGCATCGGCCCCGCCCCTGTTCCCTCGACGCCCGCGCGCCGTCTCGGCCACACGGCCAGCCCGGCGCGCTTGCCTAGAATGCCCTTTCCCCTTTTCTCTTCCCTGTGGAGCCCCTCATGACCCTCAAGCAGCAGCTCACCGACGACATGAAGGCCGCGATGAAGTCCGGCGACAAGCACAGCCTGGGCGTGATCCGGCTGATCAACGCCGCCATCAAGCAGAAGGAAGTGGACGAGCGCGTGGAGATGGACGATGCCGCGGTGATCGCGGTGATGGACAAGATGGTCAAGCAGCGCAAGGACTCGGTGAGCCAGTACCAGGCCGCCGGCCGCGACGACCTGGCCCAGGTGGAGCGCGAGGAGATCGTGGTGATCGAGCGCTATCTGCCGAGCAAGATGGGCGAGGCCGAGATCGTCGCCGCGATCCAGGCGGCCAAGGCGCAGACCGGCGCCGCCAGCCCGGCCGACATGGGCAAGCTGATGGCCGTGCTCAAGCCGATGCTGGCCGGCAAGGCCGACATGGGCCAGGTCTCGGTACTGGTCAAGCAGCAGTTGGCCGGCTGACGTTACCGAAGGATTGGCGGGCGGCGGGCTTCACCCGCCTTTCGACGCCGGGCTGCTACAACGCCCGGCAAGCCCGCGCCCTTCCTTCAAGCGTGCAGTGCGGGACCGGCGTTGCGACGCCGCGCGCCGAAGGTCCCGCGCCCATGTCCCTGCCCCTGTCGTCCGATCGCCTGCACAAACACCTCGACCGCCTGCAGCAGAGCCTGCCGGCCGCGCTGGTGCGGCGCTTCGTCGAGATCGACGTGATGACCCAGGCGGCCTCGCTGTCGTTCTACGCGCTGCTGTCGCTGGCGCCGCTGCTGGTGCTGCTGCTGTGGCTCACCGCCTCGCTGTATCCGCAGGCGCAGGAGGCGCTGATCGCGCAGATCGGGCAACTGGCCGGGCACGGCGCGCGCGAAGTCGCGCAGACGGTGATCGACAACGCCAAGAACCAGCCCAACATCGGCTCGCTGGCCGGGCTATGGAGCACCCTGCTGCTGTTCGTCGGCGCCACCGCCGTGTTCGCACAGCTGCAGAACGCGCTGAACCTGATCTTCCGCACCGACAAGCAGCGCCTGGACGGCCTCATGGCCTGGCTGAAGAAGCGCGTGTTCTCCTTCGGCGTGGTGCTGGGGCTGGGCTTCCTGCTGCTGATCTCGATGATCCTGACCACCGTGCTGCAGGTGGTGTTCGCGCGGATGCCGTCGCTGCTGCCGGCGGTCGGCTACGTCTCGACCCTGGCGATCTACGTGCTGGCCTTCGCGGTGCTCTATCACTACCTGCCCGACCGCCGGGTGGAATGGCGCCAGGCGATCATCGGCGGCGCGATCACTGCCTGCCTGTTCGTGGCCGGGCGCTACGCGATCGGCCTGTACATCGCCACCGCGGCCCCGGGCAGCGCCTACGGCTCGATGGGCGCGCTGGTGATCCTGCTGGTGTGGATCTACTACGCCACCGTGGTGTTCTTCGTCGGCGCGCTGATCACCGCGGTGATCGACGAGCGCCTGCGCTCGCACAGCAAGCTCGTCGCCGCCGGGATCGACCCGCGCAGCGCCGCGCAGGCACCGCCCTCGCCCTGACCGCACGGCGCTGCCCCACGCAGGCAGCGCGCCCAGCGTGACGGCACACGCGCGTGGCATCCTATGCGGATGGCCCGCATCCCCGACGCATTCATCGACGACCTGCTCGCCCGCACCGACATCGTCGAGGTGGTCGGCACGCGCGTGCCGCTGAAGCGCCAGGGCAAGGAGTACGCGGCGCGCTGCCCGTTCCACGACGAGCGTTCGGCCTCGTTCACGGTGTCGCCGACCAAGCAGTTCTACCACTGCTTCGGCTGCGGCGCGCACGGCACCGCGATCAGCTTCCTGATGAACTACGACCGCCTCGAATTCCTCGACGCGGTCGACGAGCTGGCCAAGCGCGCCGGCATGGAAGTGCCGCGCGACGCCCAGCAGCGCGGCGCGGCCCAGGCCGCCGGCGACGACCACCGCGACCTGTACTCGGCGCTGGAAGCGGCGGCCAAGTTCTTCCAGCGCCAGTTCGACGGCAGCGACAAGGCGCGCGCCTACCTGGACGGCCGCGGCGTGGATGCGGAGAACCGCGCGCGCTTCCAGATCGGCTACGCCCCGGACGGCTACAGCGCGCTGAAGGACGCGTTGGGCACCGACGAACGCCGGCTCAAGCTGCTCGACCGCGCCGGGCTGTTCTCCAAGAACGACCGCGGCCACGTCTACGACAAGTTCCGCGACCGGGTGATGTTCCCGATCTTCGACCGCCGTGGCCGGGTCATCGCCTTCGGCGGCCGCGTGCTCGACAAGGACGACGGCCCCAAGTACCTGAACTCGCCGGAAACCGCGCTGTTCCACAAGGGCCGCGAACTGTACGGCCTGTGGCAGGTGCGCCAGGCCAATCAGAAGATCGAGCGGCTGATCGTGGTCGAGGGCTACATGGACGTGGTCTCGCTGTTCCAGTTCGGCGTCACCCAGGCGGTGGCGACGCTGGGCACCGCGACCACGCCGGACCACGCCGAACTGCTGTTCCGCAATGCGCCGGACGTGTTCTTCTGCTTCGACGGCGATGCCGCCGGCCGCCGCGCCGGCTGGAAGGCGCTGGAATCGGTGCTGCCGCGCATGAAGGACGGACGCCAGGCGTTCTTCCTGTTCCTGCCCGACGGCGAGGACCCGGACACCATCGTGCGCAAGGAAGGCGCCGCGGCCTTCGACGCGCGGCTGGTCCAGGCCACGCCGCTGTCGCAGTTCTTCTTCGACGAACTCTCGCGCGAGATCAACCTCGGCACGCTCGACGGCAAGGCGCGCCTGGCCGAACGCGCGCGGCCGATGCTGGCGCAGATTCCCGACGGCGCCTTCGGCGACCTGATGCGCCAGCGCCTGGCCGAACTCACCGGCATCGGCGCCGCGGCACCGGCGGCCGCCACGGCGGCGGCGAGCCGGCCACCCCCGCGCACGCCGCGCCCGGCGCACAAGCGCAGCCTGGTGCGCGAGGCGATCGTGCGTCTGCTGCAGGCGCCGTCGCTGGCGCTGGACCTGCCGCCGCCCTACCCGTTCGCCGGCCTGCGCCTGCCCGGCATCGAACTGATGATCGAACTGCTGCAGATCGTGCATGCGCGCCCGGAAATCACCACCGGCGCCCTGCTCGAACACTTCCACGAACGCGAGGAACTGGCCGCGCTGCAGAAGCTGGCGGTGCAGGAGATCGCCGGCGAGACCGCCAGCTGGCGCCAGGAGCTGCATGACGTGGTCGTGCAGCTGGAAAAGCAGACGCTGCAGCAGCGCCTGGATGAACTGCAGGCCAAGCAGCGCGCGCAAGGCCTGGACGAGACCGACAAGTACGAGCTGCGGGAGCTGTTGAAGGCGCGTGCGGGGCTGCATTAGCTGCGATGCACCAATGCTTCAGGCATCGGCGCCAGCCGCGCAACGTGCGTGGCCGGCGCGATGCCAGACATCGTCCCTGCAGTCAGCCGTCGATCAAGACAATCAGCCGCCCGCAGCAGCGGTGGACGCGGTGAACACCGCACGATCCTTTGCCTGTAGCGCGCGTATGCCCGCAGCAGCCTCGTCCAGACGAGTCGCCTGCACCTGCAACAACGCATCGGTATCGATCTCCGCACTGCGCAGCGCGTAACCCAACGGCACGACCGGCGTCAGCCAATCAGCGATCAGCGTTTGGTATGCGGTTCCGTGCTGGTTTGCCATCTGCTTGAGAAACGCGAATGTATCCGTCGGCGGGGAGCCGCTGCGTGTCCCTTGCAAGGATTGATTCGCGATCTGGCTGTAGGTGATGCCGGACGCCAGCGCGTTGATCCGGGCCAGGAAGACGAACGCCTCCACCCCGGGGATCATTCCGTTGTCGTAGATGTGAGGAATCTCGCTCAGCATCTCCGGGACCCAGGCATGCGGCACCACGTCGAGCGTGTTCCACATGTCGTGATTCCATGCCTGATACGGCTTCTCGCCGATGGCCGGCGGCGGCAGCATCTGTGCGCACACTTCCGCGAACGCCGCATTTCCCGGCGTGGCGCCAGCAGTGGCATAGCAGTACACATCCTTGCAACCAGCGAGCAGGCCTCTGCTCTTGAACCAGGTCGCCATGGTCGGCGACAACGCGCCGCCCAGGCTATGCCCGGTGAAGATCACTGTCGCGCCGCTTTGCTCCACCGTTTTCAGGAACGCGTCGAGCGTGGTGCCGGGGGCCGCTGCCGAGGCGGGACTCACCATATTGAGCAGGTGCCAGACACCCAGGGCGGTCCCCATGGAAATGACCGGTGTCTTCGGCAGAATCAGCTTGCCCGCCGCAACGGGTCGAGACGACGCCAACGGGTCGTACTTCGCGAATTCGACCGTGGAAGCGACGTCGAAGTCCTCCACCAACCAATCGTAGGGCGAAGACGGATTGGTCGCGCAGATCGCCACCACATACACATCGCCGGCAATGCCATTCACGTCGCTCGACTTGGCGACGAACATCGCGTTATCCGAGCGCACCGACTCCTTCGCTTGCCAGATTTGCGGTCCCCATACCACGTCCCAGGTACCGATCGCCGTTTTTGCCGGCTCCGAACCGAGCGTTGCATGCAACACACGTTGATAGTCGGCCTGTATCGCCGAGGCGACGCCATGCCGGCGGCTGACCCAATTGGCCAGGCTCGAAAGCGCAAAAACGGCCTGATACTGGTCGTACGACATGTGCAAGCTCCTAGTCCGTGGCAATGCCTGGAGGAGCGGGAAGCGCAAACGCGTGCACGACGCGCCTGCGTGCCCGGCGCGCTCCCCATCGACCGGGTGGCCGCAATCTAGCAAGCGGCCGGTGCACGCATTTGACCGAAACGGCCGGCAGCGCAAGATGTCTGCGAGTTGTCTACGTCGTGCGTCCGGATTCGCGCGCGGGCGCCATGCTTTCTAGAATGCACGACTCCCCCGCTCGACTTTTCCCCATGCTCAAGTCCTGGCTCGCGCGCCTGCGCATCGAACCGTTCACGCTGGCGCTGCTGTGCACGGTACTGCTGGCCTCGCTGCTGCCGGTGCAGGGTCGCGCGGCGGCGGTGATGGACGTGGTCACCGACTTGGCGATCGCCGCGCTGTTCTTCCTGCATGGCGCGCGGCTGTCGCGTGCGGCCATCGTCGCCGGCGCGTTGCACTGGCGCCTGCACCTGACCATCTTTACCGCCACCTTCATCCTGTTCCCGCTGCTTGGCCTGCTGTTCAAGCCAGTGTCGCACTGGCTGCTCACCCCGGACCTGTACATCGGCGTGCTGTTCCTGTGCACGCTGCCGTCAACGGTGCAGTCGTCGATCGCCTTCACCTCGATGGCCGGCGGCAACGTGCCGGCGGCGGTGTGCAGCGCCTCGCTGTCGAGCCTGCTCGGCGTGTTCCTGACGCCGATGCTGATGGGCCTGCTGGGCGGCGCGCAGAGCGCCATGTCCAATCCGCTGGAGGCGATGGGCAAGATCATGCTGCAACTGCTGGTGCCGTTCGTCGCCGGCCACCTGCTGCAGCGCTGGATCGGCGGCTGGGTCGAGCGCCGCCGCGCGGTGCTGCGCTACACCGACCAGAGCACCATCCTGCTGGTGGTGTACACCGCCTTCAGTGCGGCCGTGGTCGAAGGCCTGTGGCACAAGACGCCGCTGCCGGCGCTGCTCGGCGTCGCCGCGGTCGGCGTGGTGCTGCTGGCGCTGGCGATGACGCTGATCACCTTCGGCGCGCGGCGCCTGGGCTTTTCGCGCGAGGACGAGATCCCGATCGTGTTCTGCGGCTCCAAGAAAAGTCTCGCCACCGGCGTGCCGATGGCCAAGGTGCTGTTCGCCAGCGGCAGCCTCGGTGCGATCGTGCTGCCGGTGATGATCTACCACCAGATCCAGCTGATCGTCTGCGCGGTGATCGCGCAACGCTACGCGCGTGCGGCAAAGGTGGACGCGCAGCAGTAGCGCACACCACGCGGCGGCAGCCGATGCGGCGGCCATGCCCGCGCGATCGCAGGGCGAGCGACGTTCCGCGCGACGCCGCCACGGCATATGCAGATGCGCAGGCAGCATGTGCAAGCGCGGCAGGGGCTGCGTACAGTAGACGGCCGGCACGGCCGGCGCCGTGCCTCCCTCCCCACCCGGTGCCCCCATGAGCCGCATGTTCCGCCGTTCCGCGACGATCTCCGCCAGCCTGGCCGCGCTGCTGGCGCTGGGCGCCTGCCAGAAACCGCCCGCGCCTGCCGCGCCCAAGGCCGCCACGCCGGCGCCCGCCGCCGACAGCGCCGGCATCGCCTGGCGCGAGGGCGACGTCGACGATGCCTTCGCCGAAGCGCGCGAACACGACAAGCCGGTGCTGCTGTACTGGGGCGCCGCGTGGTGCCCGCCGTGCAACCGGCTCAAGGCCACGCTGTTCAAGGACCCGGCCTTCATCGCCCGCACACGCTCTTTCGTCGCGGTGCATCTGGACGGCGATTCGGAAGGCGCGCAGGCCTGGGGCGAACGCTTCGGCATCAAGGGCTATCCGACCATCATCGTGCTGCGCCCGGACCGCACCGAGATCACCCGCCTGGCCGGCGACAGCGACACCGTGCGCCTGGCCGAGGCCCTGCGCGTGGCCGCGACCCGCACCACCACCTCGGCGCAGTTGCTGCAGCAGGCGCTGACGGCGCCAGCCACGCTGAGCGCCGACGACTGGACCCTGCTCGGCGAATACGGCTGGGCCGTGGATGCGGCGCAATTGGTCAAGCCGGGTGAGGCGGCCGACGTGCTCACGCGGCTGGCCGCGGCCGCGCCGCAGCCGGCGTTGCAGCGCCGCTTTGCGCTACAGGCGCTGGCGGCGCAGGACCCGGCCAAGACTGCCGCCGTTGACGCCAGGCGCCGCGCCGCCGATCGCGCCCTGCTGCAGGCGGTGCTGGCCGATCCGGCCGAGGTGCGCGCCAATCGCAGCACGCTGACCTATGCGGCGCGCGAGCTGGTGCAGGCCGCGGCCAGCGACGCCGCCGAGCGCACTGCGCTGTCGAACGCGCTGACCCATGCGCTGGACCAGGTCTACGCCGACAGCAGCCTGCCGATCAGCGATCGCCTGGACACCGCCGCCGCGGACATCGCCTTGGCGCGGTTGGCGCAAGGCCAGCCGGCCGAGGCCGGCGATGGTCCGCATCCGCCGCTGCCGCCCGCGGTGGTCGCCAAAGTTCAGCAGCGCGTGCAATGGGCCGAGCAGGCCGCCAAGACCGACTACGAACGTCAGTCCACCATCAGCAGCGCCGCCGAGCTGCTCGACGCCGCCGGCGACAGCGCCGGCGCCGAACAACTGCTGCTGGCCGAGCTTCAGCGCAGCAAGACCCCGTACTACTACATGCCGGAACTGGCCAGCCTGGCCGAGGCGCGCGGCGACAAGCAGACCGCGCTGTTCTGGCTGAAGAAGGCCTACGAGAGCGCACAAGGCCCCGCCACCCGCGTGCAGTGGGGCGTGCTCTACGTCGACGGCCTGGTCCGGCTGCAGCCGGACAATGCGGCCGCGATCGAGGCGGCCGCCGGACAGGTGATTGGGGAATTGGCCGGCCAGCCGGACGGCTATCACCAGCGTACCCGGCAGCGCTTCGACACCCTGGCCAAGACCCTGCAGGCCTGGAGCAAGGGTCATGACGGCCGCGCGGTGCTGGCGCGGCTGCAGCACAAGATGCAACAAAGCTGCGGCAGCCAGCAGGGCGACGGCTGCCAGCATTGGCTGGGGTGAGGCGAGAGGCGCGTCACGCACGGCGACCGTGCAACGCGCTGGCGGCGGCCTCCGGCGCGTTGCACGGTCGCCATTCTCTGCAGATCCGGTGCGCCGCGTCGCCGCGGCGCGATTGCCACCACGCCGCACGATGAACCGTCGGCAGGCCTCGCGCAGCGGCGCACCATGGCGCGCCGTGCGCTCGACCGTTTCCGATCAGGCCGCCACGCGGACCGGCGTCGCTGCCTGAGCGGCGCCCTGGCTGCCGGGGCGGCGGCCGCTGCCGGTATGCGCGTTCAGGCCCTGCGCCTGCCCTTCCAGCGCGCGCGCGGCCTCGGCCATCTTTTCGACCAGCGACGCGTTCTGCTGCGTGGCGGTGTCCATCTGCACCACGATCTGGTTGACCTGGCCGATACCGGCGCTCTGCTCGCGGCTGGCGCCGGCGATGTCGGTCATGATGCGCTGCACCTCGCGCACCGAGCCGAGCAGTTCTTCCATGGTGGCGCCGGCGCGTGCGACCAGCGCCGAACCGCGATCGACCTGCTCGCTGGAGCTGGCGATCAGGCCGCGCACTTCCTTGGCCGCGTCGGCGCAGCGCTGGGCCAGGCTGCGCACTTCGGTGGCGACCACGGCGAAGCCGCGGCCCTGCTCGCCGGCACGTGCGGCTTCCACCGCCGCGTTCAGGGCGAGGATGTTGGTCTGGAAGGCGATGCCGTCGATCACGCTGATGATGTCGGCGATCTTGCGCGAGGCGCTCTCGATGCCGGCCATGGTCTGCACCACGTCGCGCACCACCTCGCCACCGCGCTGGGCGACGTCGCTGGCGCCGTCCACCAGGCGGTTGGCGTGGCCGACGTGCTCGACGTTGCGCTGCACGGTGCCGGTGATCTCTTCCATCGAGCTGGCCGCCTCTTCCAGCGCCGCCGCCTGCTGCTCGGTGCGCCGGGCCAGATCGCTGTTGTCGTCGACCATTTCCGCGGCGGCGGTCTGCAGGGTGTGCGCGGCCTCGCCAAGCTGGCGCGCGGCATGGATGTCCAGCAGGGCACCGACCGCGCGCAGCGGGGTGCCGTCGGCGGCGCGCTTGGTCAGGCCGCGCGCGCGGAACCAGCGGTACTCGCCGTTCTTCAGCTGCAGGCGGTATTCGATGTCGAAGCCGGTGCGGCCGGTACGGTCGTTGAGGTGCGCGGCGAATGCGTTGAGCGCGAACTGCGCGTCTTCCGGGTGCAGGCGCGAGGACCAGCTGTCGAGCACGTTGGGGAACTCGGCCTCGGAGGCGAAGCCCAGCAGCGCGCGGAACTGCGGCGACCACCAGAACTCGTTGGACGGATTGATCGGGTCGCCGGCGATCACGCTCATGTCCCACAGGCCGTCGTTGAGCATCTGCTGGCCCAGCTCGAAGCGCGTCAGCACGATGTCCAGGAACGCCTCGCGTTCGCGCCGTTCGGTGATGTCGGTGAGCGCGCCGGCCACGCGCAAGGGCGTGCCCTGGGCATCGCGCTGGGTGGTGCCGATCGCGCGGAACCAGCGGTACTGGCCGTTCTTCAGCTGCAGGCGGTAGTCCACGTCGTACGGGGTCTGGCCGCTGCGGTCGCCCAGGTGCGCGGCGAACGCGTCCAGCGTGGCCTGCTTGTCCTCCGGGTGCAGGCGCGAGGCCCAACTGTCGAGCACGTTGGGGAAGTCCAGCTCGGAGGAGAAGCCCAGCATCGCGCGGAACTGCGAGGACCACCAGAATTCGTTGGCGGGGTTGATCGGATCGCCGGCGATCACGCTCATCTCCCACAGGCCGTCGGTGGTTGCCTTGGTGACCAGATCGAAACGGACGCGCATCTCGTCCAGATTGGCGAGGGCGCTGTCGGCCTGCGCACGGGTGCGGTCGCGCTCGGCCTCGGCCTCACGCAGGCGCTCGGTCAGTGCCTGCAGCTTCGCCGCGTCTTGCTTGCTCTTGCCCCACATGAATGTCTCCGCGGCTTTGCCGATTTTGGTCGTTCGTTCGGTAGCGACCGCGGCCGGCAACACTTGAGCGGAAAATGAACGAGCCGTTCAGGCAATCCAGTGGTCGATCAGCAGGAACGCGAACAGCGCCATCAGGTACACGATGGAGTAGCCGAACATGCGCATCGAGAACATCTCGTCGGGCGGGTCGAGCATGCGCCAGGCGTACCAGAGGAACACCGCGTCCAGCACCAGGGTGCCGCCGAGGTAGAACACCCCGCTCATGCCCACCGCCACCGGCAGCAGCGTCACCACCACCAGCAGCACCGTGTACACCAGGATCTGCCGGCGGGTATGCGCCACGCCGTGGGTGACCGGCAGCATCGGGATCGAGGCCTTGGCATAGTCGGCGCGGCGGAAGATCGCCAGCGCCCAGAAATGCGGCGGCGTCCACACGAAGATGATCAGCACCAGCAGCGAGGCATAGGCCCAGTCCCACTGGCCCTGCATGCCGGTGATCGCGGCCCAGCCCAGCAACGGCGGCGCCGCACCAGCCAGGCCGCCGATGACGATGTTCTGCGGGGTGGTGCGCTTGAGGAACACCGTGTAGATCACCGCATAGCCGATCAACGAGGCGAAGGTCAGCACCGCGGTGATCCAGTTGACCCACACCACCAGCACGGTCATCGACATCGCGGTCAGCAGCGCCGCGAACAGCAGCACCTGCCAAGGCAACACCTTGCCCACCACCAGCGGGCGCCAGGAGGTGCGCGCCATCTGCGCGTCGATGCGCGCGTCCAGCAACTGGTTGATCGCCGCCGCCGCCGAGGCCGCCAGCCAGATGCCGAAGAAGCCGAGCAGGCCGGTGCGCACCTGCGCCCAGGTCGGCACGCCCGGGATCGCCAGGCACATGCCGACCAGGGCGGTGAACACGATCAGCGCCACCACCTTGGGCTTGGTCAGGTCCCAGTAGTCGCGCCAGTGGACGCGGTGCGCGCTCATTGCGGCGCCCGCAAGCGCGCCAGCAACGACACCAGCACGAACAGCAGCGCCACCGCGCCGGCGTTGTGCAGCACCGCCACCGGCAAGGGCAGCGCCAGCTTGACGTTGAGAATGCCGAGGCACACCTGCGCGACCAGCAGCAGCGCCAGCGCCGCCGCCCAGCCGCGCATGCCCGGCGTGCGGCTCAGGCGCCAGCTCAGCCACAGCAGGTAGGCCGCCACCACCGTCGCCATCATCCGGTGCGCCATCTGGATGGCGATGCGCGCCGCGCCGTCGAGCACGCCGCCTTCGTAGTCCACGCCGATGCCGCGCCACAGGGTGAAGCCCTCGCGGAAATCGTGCGGCGGCCACCACTGGCTGACGCAGCGCGGGAAGTTGTCGGCCGACCAGCTGCCGCCGCCGCAGGCCAGCGCCGCGTAGTTGGCGCTGACCCAGCCACCCAGTGCGATCTGCAGCACCAGCACCGCCACGCCCAGGCGCAGCAGCCACTTCAGGCGCGGCGCATCGGCGAGGGTGATCGGCAGGTGGGTGGCGCGCCAGGCCATCCACACCAGCAGCGAGAACATCAGCAGGCCGCCCAGCAGGTGCCCCATCACCACGATCGGCTTGAGCAGCAGGGTCACCGTCCACATGCCCAGCAGGGCCTGGAAGATCACCACCGACAGGGTCAGCACCGCCGCGCGGGCTAGGTCGTCGTTGGACCAGCGCAGCGCCGCCAGCAGCAGGATCGCCTCGCCACCGACCGCCAGCAGCATCGCCAGCCCCGGCCAGCCGGACATGTACAGCGGGATCGACAGCGCCACCAGCGCCGCCGCCGTGACGATCTGGGCGATGCCGAGCCGGCGCCGCCGCGCCGCCAGCAGCGACAGCACCAGCACCTCCACGCCCAGCGCACCGGCCAGGAAGCGGTGGATCTGCTCGCGCCAGGCCTTGTGCGTCTCCAGCGGCCGGATCTTGCTGGCGGCGTGGGTATCGGCTTCGGCGCTGGTCTGCGGCCAGGTGATGCGCCCGTAGCAGGTCGGCCAGTCCGGGCAGCTCATGCCGGCATCGGACAGGCGCACGAACGAGCCGAACATGATGGTGCTGGCGGTGAACAGCGCCGCCAGCCAGGCCATGCGGTGGAAATGCCGGAACAGCGCCGGGCGCGCGAACAGGGTCATAGGGAGCGGCTCACAGGAGTTTCAGCAGCTTCGCCAGGTCCGCACGCAGCCCGGCCGGGTCGAACCCGGGGGCATAGCGCAGCACCACGAAACCGTTCGGATCGATGACGTAGACCGGCACGCCGGCCGCATCGCGCACCCGCGGCAGCGCCGCCAGCAGCGCCGGGTCCGGGCGCAGCGCCTGCACCTCCGGCAAGGCCCGAGCGGCGGCCGGCGGCGTGCCGATCCACAGGATCTGCACGTGGTCGGCGTCGTGGCCGAACAGTTGCCAGACCTTGTCCAGGTCGCGCGCCAGCGCCTCGCAGGCACTGCCACAGTCGGCCGGCGGCGCCAACGCGATGCGCCACAGCCGCCGCTGCGGCTCCCAGGCGTAGAGGCGGCCATCGGCCAGCCGCGGCTGCAGCGCACGCAGGTCGGCCGGCGGCTGCAGCAGTTCGCCGTGGTTGCGGCTGGCGGCCGGTTGCCAGCCGGAAAAGCGCAACGCGCCGGCGACCAGCATCGAGCCGAAGAACAGGACGAACAACACGATCAGCGGCCAACGGCCGCGTGCGGCCGCCGGGCGCGGGGCCGGGGTAGGAGCATTCATGCCGGGGATTTTCTCATGCGCGCGCGCTCAGCGCCCGCCCCGCCCCCTGCGCGCGCGCCAGCTGAGCAGCGCCGCGGTGACCAGCACCGCCAGCGCCAGGCCGAACCATTGCACCGCGTAACCCAAGTGGCGCTCGGGCGGCAGCGTGTTCGGCAGCAGGTCCAGGTCGCGCGGATAGCCCAGCGGCAGGGCCGGATCCAGACGCAGGACCTGCGACAAAATGTCGCGGCGGCCGAGTGCCTCGCCGATCGCTCCCGACTCGATGCGCATCGCCAGCCAGCGCTGCGGTGACGGCGCCGCGACCAGCGCCGGGCCCAGGGTCAATCCATGCGACGGTGGCGGCCCGAGCAGGCCGACCAATGTGTAGCGGCCCTGCAACGGTGCCGGCTCCGGCAGCGCGCGGTCGGCCGGCAGCGGCAACCAGCCCAGTTCCACCAGCAGCGGCGCCGCCGCGCCGTCGGCCAGGAACGGCTGGTACACCTTTACCCCGCTGCGGCCCTGCCGCAGCTGGTTGTCGAGCAGGATCTGCCCGGGCAGAAAGCGACCAGCGCCATGCACCCAGCGCAGTTGTCCCGGCGGCGTCGCACGCAGCGCATCGGCCAGCGTCTGCGGACGATCGCGCACATGCGCCGCTTGCGCCAACAGCGCCTGCTTCTCGTGCATGCGTTGCAGTTGCCAGCGGCCGAGCATGCAAAAGCACACCGCCACCGCCAGCGCGACGCTCCAGCCCAGCCACAGCGGCATGCGACGGCGCGCGCCCACGCGCGAGGCAGCGACGAGGGTCATAATGCGGACACACCATGCGCCGAGACGCCCATGAACGACTCGCTGAAGACTTTGCTGATCGTCGCGTTCCTGCTGCTCATCCTGTGGAACCTGGGCGCCGGCCTGTACTACCTGTTGGTGGACCGCGGCCAGAGCAAGCGCACGGTGAACGCGTTGACCTGGCGCATCGGCCTATCGGTGTGCCTGATCCTGCTGGTGATCCTGGGCATCTATACGGGAGTGATCAAGCCTCATGGACTTGGGCGGTAGGCATTGCTGCCGGGATTCGGGATTCGGGATTCGGGATTCGATAGCAGCATGCCGTTCGCACCGGCACTTTGCACGCGGGCGATCCAGTCAAAGCACCTACGACATGGATTCCCCGTAGGAGCGGCTTCAGCCGCGACGCCTTACCGGTAAAGCATCGCGGCTGAAGCCGCTCCTACAACACACCGCCGCCAGGGACGCCGGCACGCGCGGGAACCCACGAATCCCCAATCCCAACTCCCCAATCCCCGCAGTCAAAGCACATAGACGAACAGGAACAGCGCCAGCCACACCACGTCGACGAAATGCCAGTACCACGCCGCCGCTTCGAAGGCGAAGTGGTTGTCGCGGCTGAAGTGGCCGCGGCTGATCCGCAGCAGCATCACCAGCAGCATGATCGTGCCCAGCAGCACGTGCGCGCCGTGGAAGCCGGTGAGCATGAAGAACGTGGAGCCGTAGATGCCCGAGCCCAGGGTCAGGTTGAGCTCCTTGTAGGCGTGCATGTACTCCTCGGCCTGGAAGTACAGGAAGGTGCAGCCCAGCGCCACGGTCAGCGCCTGGAACACCATCAGCCGGGTGCGCTGGCCGGCCTTGAGCGCGTGGTGGGCGATGGTCAGGGTCACGCCGGAGCTGAGCAGGATCAGCGTGTTGATCAGCGGCAGACCCCAGGCCGGGATGGTCTGGAACTGGCCGCCGATGCCGCCCGGGCCGTTGGTCGGCCAGGCGGCGGAGTAGCCGTCCCACAGCAGCGCGTTGGTCATCACCCCGTCGCCCTCGCCGCCCAGCCACGGCAGGATGAAGGTGCGGGTGTAGAACAGCGCGCCGAAGAAGGCGCCGAAGAACATCACCTCGGAGAAGATGAACCACACCATGCCCATGCGGAACGACACGTCGACCTGGCGGTTGTAGTGCCCGGCGATCGATTCGCGGATCACGTCGCCGAACCACATGAACAGCGTCGCCACCAGCATCGCGATGCCGGTGAAGAAGGTCCACTTGCCCCAGGACGCGTCGTTGAGCCAACTGGCCACGCCGATCATGGTCACGAACATCGCGATCGAGCCGATGAACGGCCAGCGGCTCTGGCTGGGCACGTAGTAGGCGTTGGCGGTGGCGTCGGTGCTGGGCTGGGCCATGGCAGGCATTCCGGTCGGGTCAGGGAGCCGCGCGCGCGGAACCGGCCAGTTTCGGCGATCCCAGTTCCGCGCTCAGCGCATCGTTCTTGTAGAAGGTGTAGGACAGGGTGATGGTGCTGATGTCGCTGGGCAGGTTGGGGTCGACGATGAAGCGCACCGGCATGTCGCGTTTCTCGCCGGCCTGCAGGGTCTGCGCGGTGAAGCAGAAGCACTCGGTCTTGGTGAAGTAGCCCGAAGCGCGCGCCGGCGCCACCGAGGGCACCGCACTGCCGACGATGGCATGCGCGCCGTCGTTGTGCGCGTAGTACAGCGCCTCGTTGAGTTCGCCCGGCACCACCTGCATGGTCAGTTGCTCCGGATGGAACGACCACGGCAGCTTGGAATTCACCCCACCATCGAACTGCACCGTGACCGTGCGCTTGCCCGCCAGCGGTTTGCCGGCCTGCGGCCCTTCGCCTGGGCCGCGTTCCAGGCGCACGCCGAACACCTTCTCGCAGGCGATGCGGTACAGCGGCACCAGCGAGAACGTCAGCAGAAACACCGCCAGCGCCACGCCGACCAGCTTGAACAGCCCGGCGCTGCTGTGCACCTGCGGCGCCGGCGCGTTCATCGGCCCAGCACCCCCGACAGGATGAAGCCGACGTAGATCGCCAGCGCCACCGCGCCGACCACCAGCGCGGTGCGCGCCGCACGCTTGCGGCGCAGGACCAGGTCGTCGAGCGGCGGTTGCGCGGTCATCAGTGGCTGATGTCGTCGTGGGCCAGGTCGCCGGGCTTGATCACCGGCGGCAGGGTGAAGGTGTGCGCCGGCGCCGGCGACGGCACCGTCCACTCCAGGCCACGCGCGCCTTCCCACGAGCGCGCATCGGCGCGCGCGCCGCTGCGCAGCGACGCCAGCAGGATGCCGGCCATCAGGAACGGGGTGACGAACATGCCGAACGCACCGATCGAGCTGACCAGGTTCCAGTCGGCAAACACCACGTTGTAGTCGGGGATGCGCCGCGGCATGCCGGCCAGGCCGAGGAAGTGCTGCGGGAAGAACAGCAGGTTGACGAACAGCATCGTCCACCAGAAGTGGAACTTGGCCCAGGTCTCGTTGTACATGCGCCCGGTCCACTTCGGCCACCAGTAGTACACCGCCGCGATCAGCGCGAACACCGCACCGGTGACCAGCACGTAGTGGAAGTGCGCGACCACGAAGTAGGTGTCGTGGTACTGGAAGTCGGCCGGCACGATCGCCAGCATCAGCCCGGAGAACCCGCCGATGGTGAACAGGATGACGAAGGCGATGGACCACAGCATCGGCGACTCGAAGGTCATCGAGCCCTGCCACATGGTGCTGACCCAGTTGAACACCTTCACCCCGGTGGGGATGGAGATCAGCATGGTGGCGAACATGAAGTAGATCTCGCCGCCCAGCGGCATGCCCACAGTGAACATGTGGTGCGCCCAGACGATGAAGCTCAGGAACGCGATCGCCGCGATCGCGTAGACCATCGCCTGGTAGCCGAACAGCGGCTTGCGGCTGAAGGTCGGGATGATTTCGCTGATCACGCCGAACGCCGGCAGGATCATGATGTAGACCTCGGGGTGCCCGAAGAACCAGAAGATGTGCTGGTACATCACCGGGTCGCCGCCGCCGGCGGCGTTGAAGAACGAGGTGCCGAAGAACTTGTCGGTGAGCAGCATGGTCACCGCGCCGGCCAGCACCGGCATCACCGCGATCAGCAGGAACGCGGTGATCAGCCAGGCCCAGCAGAAGATCGGCATCTTCAGCAGGTCGATGCCCGGCGCGCGCATGTTGAGCACGGTGGCGATGATGTTGATCGCGCCCATGATCGAGCTGATGCCGGCGACGTGGATGGCGAACACCGAGAAGGCGACGTTGTAGCCGCCCTGCAGCATCAGCGGCGGATACATGGTCCAGCCGCCGGCAGGCGCGCCGCCGGGCAGGAAAAAGGTCAACAGCAGCAGGGTGAAGGCCACCGGCAGCAGCCAGAACGACCAGTTGTTCATGCGCGGCAGCGCCATGTCCGGCGCGCCGATCTGCAGCGGGATCATCCAGTTGGCCAGGCCGACGAAGGCCGGCATCACCCCGCCGAAGATCATCACCAGCGCGTGCACGGTGGTCATCTGGTTGAACTGCTCGGGCTTGATGTATTGCAGGCCCGGCTGCGCGAGCTCGAGGCGGATCATCACGCTCATCGCCGCACCGACGATGAACATGGTGAAGCTGAAAAGCAGGTACAGCGTGCCGATGTCCTTGTGGTTGGTCGAGAAGAACCAACGCTCGACGAAGCTCTGCTGATGCCCGTGCTCGTCGTGGTGATCGACTGCCGAATGGGCCATGGCGGCTACCTCAGAAAAGGAATGCTGGAGATCAGGCGGCTTGCACGATCAGGTGCGAGTCGGAACGAGGACGCGACAGCCGCGCCTGCGGCGGCGGCGCCGGCGCCTGGGCGTCGGCGGGCGCGGCAGCGGGTTCGGCGGTGGCCGGCGCAGCAGCCGGGGCCGCTGCCGGCGTGGCCGGCGCAGGCGCGGCGGCGGGCGCCGGCTTGCGCGATGCCAGCCACTTCTGGAAGTCCTGCTTGCTCACCGCCTCGACCACGATCGGCATGAAGCCGTGGTCCTTGCCGCACAGTTCGGCGCACTGGCCGCGGTACACCCCGGGGGTGTCGATGCTGGTCCAGGCCTCGTTGATGATCCCGGGGATGGCATCCTGCTTCCAGCCCAGCGCCGGCACCCACCAGGCGTGGATGACGTCGTCGGCGGTGATGACGAAGCGCACCTTGGTGTTCACCGGCAGCACCAACCGGTTGTCCACGTCCAGCAGGTAGTGTGGGTCGTGCTCGAGCGTGGGCACCGCATGGCTCTGCCGCAGGCGATCGGAACTGCGCGCCAGGCGGCTGGTGAACGACACGTTCTCGCCCAGGTATTCGTAGCGCCACATCCACTGGTAACCGGTGACCTTCACCGTCATCTCGGCATCGCGGGTGTCGTACATCGCGATCAGCTTGGCGGTGGCCGGCCAGGCCATCACGATCAGGATCAGCACCGGGATCACCGTCCACACGATCTCAGCCTTGGTGTTGTGGCTGAACTGCGCCGGCACCGCGCCCTTGGACTTGCGGAACTTGAAGATCGCATAGGCCATCGCGCCGAACACCAGCACGCCGATGACCACGCAGACCCACAACGCGACCATGTGCGCGTCGTACGCGTTGCGCGCGCTCTGGGTGACGCCCCTGCCCATGTTGAGCTGCCACGGCTTGGGATCGGCCGACTGCGCCCACGCCAGCGGTGCGGCCATCGCCGCCGCCAACGCCATCCCGCCCCTGACCGCCTGTTGCACCCACCCGCCGCGTTGCTTCATTGCCTAGACCCCTTGGAGCGTCATCGGTTGCGGCCGGTCACGGCCGCGAGCAAGCCTTCCAGGGTCTGCGCCAGTTGCCGGCGTTCGTCGGGGCCGAGGAATTCGCCGACCCGGACCTGCTTGCCGCTGGATGCCAGCACCACCCTGTCGTCGCCTTCGATCCGCAACCGCACCCAATGCGGATGGGCGCGGAACGCCGGCGTTCCTGCATTCGGACGGGTCACTTCCACGCAGGCCGGACCCACCCGGATATCCTCTTCGCGCTCGCCGCCGCGCCACGACCAATGCAGCGCGAGCGCCACCACGATGCTGTGCAACAGGGCGAACGCAGGCGCGAACACATTGCCGGCGAGCCACCCCAGCCCAGCCACGGCCCACATCGCCCCGGCCAGTGCGAGGAACAACAGAACGAATTGCCGGGCATTCAACGCCCGCGGCGGTCGCAGCCGCAGCTGCGTACCCGACCCCTCCGGAGAAAACGGAAACATTTCGATCATGTCGAACCGCGCTTCCGAACCGCTCGCGCCCGAGCCGCGAGCACGCCTGGATGGTAGCCCCCGGCCTGCGCGGCGGCAAGCGCACGTTCACCATAAAAAATGCTGCAGCGCAACCAGATTCGCGTTCAGCCACAGCGCTGCCGCCGTCGCCTTGCAGAGACCGGCAACCCCCTGCGCGTGCAGGCGCTGACATAAAATGGTGGGCTCTGTCCCTGGCCTTTCCCGCATGAACGCTCTGCCTGGCGCCGGCTCTGTTCCGGCGATGCCGTCCGCGTCTCCTTCGCCCTTGCTGTCCCCCGAACTCCCGCCCGCACCGCAGGCTCTGCGCGCGGCGATCACCGCCGCCTGGCTCAAGGACGAAGCCGAACACGTGCGCGAACTGCTCGAGCAGGCGCGCTTGCCCGCGGCCGACCAGGCCAAGGTGCAGGCGCTGGCCGCCGACCTGGTCACCCGGGTGCGCGCCCGCGCCCAGGACCAGGGCGCGATCGAAGCCTTCATGCGCCAGTACGACCTCGGCAGCGAGGAAGGCGTGCTGCTGATGTGCGTGGCCGAAGCGCTGCTGCGCATCCCCGACCAGGACACCGCCGACAAGCTGATCCGCGACAAGCTCGGCGATGCGGACTGGAAGAAGCACATGGGCGAGAGCGACTCGATCCTCGTCAATGCCTCGACCTGGGGCCTGATGCTCACCGGCAAGCTGGTGCAGATCAACGACCTGACCCGCGCCGACGTGTCCGGCGCGTTCAAGCGCCTGATCGGCCGCGTCGGCGAGCCGGTGATTCGTTTGGCCGTGCGCCAGGCGATGAAGATCATGGGCCACCAGTTCGTGATGGGCCGGACCATCGGCGAGGCGCTGACCCGCTCGAAGAAGGGCGACAACGCCCACTACCGCTACTCGTTCGACATGCTCGGCGAAGGCGCGCTGACCATGAAGGACGCGCAGCGCTATCTCGACGCCTATCGCCAGGCGATCCACGCCATCGGCAAGCATTTCGCCGCGCAGCGCCCGCAAGGCGGCAAGGACGCGGTGTTCGCTGCGCCCAGCATCTCGATCAAGCTCTCCGCGCTGTACCCGCGCTACGAGCACGCCAAGCGCGCGCGGGTGATGGCCGAGCTGGTGCCGGGCGTGCTGGAGCTGGCGCAACTGGCCAAGTCCTACGGCATCGGCTACACGGTCGACGCCGAAGAGGCCGACCGCCTGGAACTGTCGCTGGACATCATCGAGGCCACCTTCTCCGATCCCTCGCTGGACGGCTGGGAGGGCTACGGCCTGGCGGTGCAGGCGTACCAGAAGCGCACCCCGTACACGATCGATTTCCTCGCCGACCTGGCCCGCCGCGTCGGCCGCCGCATCCCGGTGCGCCTGGTCAAGGGCGCCTACTGGGACGCGGAGATCAAGCGCGCGCAGGTCGAGGGCCACCCGGGCTACCCGGTGTTCACCCGCAAGCAGAACACCGACGTGTCCTACCTGGCCTGCGCCAAGCGCCTGTTCGCACACAGCGACGCGCTGTATCCGATGTTCGCCACCCACAACGCGCAGACCATCGCCGCGGTGCGCGCCATCGCCGGCGGCCGCGACTACGAACACCAGAAGCTGCACGGCATGGGCGACGACCTCTACGCCGAGGTGATCCCCGCCGACCGCCTCGGCGTGCCCTGCCGCGTGTACGCGCCGGTGGGCTCGCACGAGGACCTGCTGCCGTACCTGGTGCGGCGCCTGCTGGAGAACGGCGCCAACTCCAGCTTCGTCAACCGCATCACCGACGAAGACGTGGCCATCGAAGACCTGATCCGCGACCCGGTCGAAGCCGTGTCCGCGTTCGCCTCCATCCCGCATCCGAAGATTCCGCTGCCGGTCGATCTGCTGCGCAGCCAGAACCACAACAGGAAGAACTCCATGGGCGCCAACCTCGCCAACGACAACGATCTGCGCGCGCTGGCCGACCAGCTCAACACCGCGCTCAAGCCCTGGCAGGCCGCGCCGCTGGTACCCGGCGCGGTGATCGCCGGCGACGCGCTGCCGGTCGCCAATCCGGCCGACCGCCGCCAGATCGTCGGCCACTGGAAGCCGGCCGATACCGCCACCGTGGAGAAGGCGCTGAGCAACGCCGCAGCCGCCTACCCGGCCTGGAACCGCACCCCGGCCGCCAGCCGCGCCACCATCCTCGAACACGCCGCCGACCTGCTGGAAGCGCGCATGCCCGAGTTCATGGCGCTGTGCGTCAAGGAAGCCGGCAAGACCCTGCCCGACGGCGTCGCCGAAGTGCGCGAAGCGGTGGACTTCCTGCGCTACTACGCCGGCCAGGCGCGGGCGCAGTTCGGCGCCCCCGAGCGCCTGCCCGGGCCGACCGGCGAATCCAACGAATTGCAGCTGCACGGCCGTGGCGTGTTCGTCTGCATCAGCCCGTGGAATTTCCCGCTGGCCATCTTCCTCGGCCAGGTCGCCGCGGCGCTGGCCGCCGGCAACAGCGTCATCGCCAAACCGGCCGAGCAGACCAACCTGGTCGGCCATGCCGCGGTGAAGCTGCTGCACGAAGCCGGCGTGCCGGAGGCGGTGGTGCAGTTCCTGCCCGGCGACGGCGCCACCGTCGGCGCCGCGCTGACCCGCGATCCGCGCGTGGCCGGCGTCGCCTTCACCGGTTCCACCGAGACCGCGCGTGCGATCAACCGCGCGCTGGCCGCGCGCGATGCCGCCATCGGCGTGCTGATCGCCGAGACCGGCGGCCAGAACGCCTTCATCGCCGATTCCTCGTCGCTGCCGGAAGCGGTGGTCAAGGACGCGATCTCCAGCGCCTTCATCTCCGCCGGCCAGCGCTGCTCGGCCGCGCGCGTGCTGTTCGTGCAGGACGACATCGCCGACAAGGTGATGACCATGCTCGCTGGCGCCATGGCCGAACTGAAGGTCGGCGACCCCGGCTTGCTGTCCACCGACGTCGGCCCGGTGATCGATGCCGACGCGCTGCAGATCCTCACCGACCACGCCGCACGCATGGACCGCGAAGCGCGCGCGATCGCCGTGGCCGCCACCGACGCCGCCACCGCGCACGGCAGCTTCTTCGCCCCGCGCGCCTACGAGCTGCAGTCGCTGGCGCAGCTGCAGCGCGAGATCTTCGGCCCGGTGCTGCACGTGATCCGCTGGAAGGCCGACCAGCTCGATGCGGTGATCGATCAGATCAACGCCACCGGCTACGGCCTGACCCTGGGCGTGCATTCGCGCATCGACGAGACCATCGAGCGCATCGCCTCGCGCGTGGCGGTGGGCAACGTCTACGTCAACCGCAACCAGATCGGCGCGGTGGTCGGCGTGCAGCCGTTCGGCGGCCAGGGCCTGTCCGGCACCGGCCCCAAGGCCGGCGGCCCGCACTACCTGCTGCGTTTCGCCACCGAGAAGGTGGTGACGGTCAACACCACCGCCGCCGGCGGCAACGCCTCGCTGCTGACCCTGGGCGACTGACCGCCCCGCTCGGCGCAGCGTTCCGCCCGGAACCTGCGCCGGCCGCCGCCTGCCGCCGCCTGCCGCAGCGCGCAGCGCACGCTGCGGACAGCCACAAAAAAAGCCCCGCCGAAGCGGGGCTTTTTCGTGAAACGCGAAGCGCCTGCGATCAGAACTTGTAGTTGACCGAAGCCGCCAGCACGTTGCCGCTCACGTCGTAGTCGCCGACCAGGGTGTTGCCGGTGGCGCTGGTGGTGGCGATGCTCGGATCGTTGGTGAACAGGTGGGTGTAGCCGAAGCTGTACTCGGCCTGCTCGGACGGCTTCCAGGTCAGACCCAGCGAGACCCACTTGCGGCTCGCGTCCGGCACGCGCACGTCGCGGTGCTGGTCGGTGGTCGGGGTCTGGTCGTAGGCCACACCGCCACGCAGGGTCAGCGTATCGCTCATGCGGTAGTCGGCGCCCAGCGACACGAAGGTGGTGTCGCGGTACGAGAAGTCCAGCACGCTGTCGGGCTGATTGGAGGCGAAGTCGACGGTGACCTTGTCGAACTTGCTCCAGGCGGTGCGGGTGACGTCGGCCATCACCGTCCACTGCTCGTTGATGTTGTGGGTGAAGCTGGCGGTGGCGCTGGCCGGCAGCTTGACCGTGGCGCGGCCCTTGGTGTCGACGAAGGTACCGGGCGCGGCGACGGCCAGCACGGTGGCGGCATTGCCCGGCACGGTGAAGTCGGCATCGCCGTCGGTGATCTTGTGCTCGACCTGCGACCGGTAGCTGAAGCCGATGTGGGTGTTCTCGTCGATGCTGAACAGGCCGCCGAGGGTGAAGCCGACCTCGGTGTTGTCGCCCTTGATGCGCGAGAAACCATCGGCGCTGCCCGGCGCGAAGCCCGGCACGCGGCGCGAAGCCAGGATGGTGCCGAAGTCGATGGCGTTGGTCAGGTCGATGTCCAGGCGCTCGGCGAACACCGACGCGCCGAACGACACGTACGGATTGACGTCGTAGGAGAAGGCGAAGTTCAGGTCGATCGCCTGCAGCTCGGTCTTGACGCCGTTGTAGCGGCCCACCCAGTCGCGGTCGTATTCGGTCTTGAAGCCGAACGGCACGGTCAGCGAGGTGCCGAAGTGCATGTTGTTGTTTTCGCCGAACGGCATGTGGAAGTACACCGCCGGAACCGGCGCGATCATGCCGGCGTCGCCACCGCGGCCACCGGAGATCGCCTGGCCGTTGGCGTAGGTGCCGCCGTTACCCTGGTACTTGGCCGAGAACTGGATGGCGCTGACGTCGGCCTGGAATACCTTGCCGTCGAGCTGGCGCATGCCGGCCGGGTTCACGGCGATGATCGAGGCATCGCCCGGGGCGCTACCGGAGCCGGCGAACGCGCGGCCCAGGCCCTTGGCGCTGTTCTCCTTGAGCTGGAACGCGGCGCCGTGCGCCTGGCCCATGGCCAGCGCGCCGACGATGCCGACGGCCAGAGCGGTGAAACGGACGAACTGGGTTGCGTTTTGCATGGCTAGTTTTTCTCCGGAAGACGAAGTGTCTGTGTTCGCGCCTGCGCCTCCCCGAACCGCAACGGCCCGGGAATGCGCGCCGGAGTCCCCTCCCGACATACGACGCCGTATGCGAGTATACCCCGCACCGTTAACTAAACAATAACGACATGATGCGTTCAGGTTCGTGTGGAGTCGGCGTGCGTTCAGCCGAATGAAGCCCTTATCTTGGCGTCCCTGGCGGTCTCCGGTTCCCCCTTCCCTCGCATGTTCGTTTCCATCCCTTCCCGCGAACGCACCACGCTGCGCTGGGCCACCCCGCTGCTGTTCGCGGCGATGTGGCTGGCCTTCCTGTGGTCGATCAGCCGTCCCGACGAGGCGCGCGCGACCCTGTGGCTGGACTGGGGCGCGCTGTCGGCCGGGGTCGGCAGCCCGCGCGACTGGCTGGCGACGGTGCAGGACGGCAGCGTGCTGCGCCTGTTCACCGCGCTGTTCCTGCACGCCGACTGGTCGCACCTGCTCGGCAACCTGGTGTTCCTGCTGATCTTCGGCCTGCCCGCCGAGCGCGTGCTGGGACCGTGGCGGTTCCTGCTGCTGTTCCTGGGCGGCGGGGCGATTTCCAATCTGGCCGCGGTGTTCGCGATCGGCACCCCGGACCGGGTCATCATCGGCGCCAGCGGCGCGGTGTCGGCGCTGATCGGCACCTACCTGGCGCTGTTCCCGCGGGCCAAGCTCGGCGTGGTGCTGCCGCTGGGGCTGTTCCTGGAATTCGTGCGCGCCCCGGCCTCGCTGCTGATCGGCACCTGGGCGGCGCTGCAGGTGGTGTTCGCCTACATCGGCCCGGCGTTCGGCATGGTGGCGTGGTCGGCGCACCTGGCCGGCTTCGCCTTCGGCATGGTCTACGGGCTGTACGTGCGCGCGGCGATCGCGCGGCGGCTGCGCAAGCGCAAGGGTTTCTGAGCCGCCTGCGGCAACGGCGCCCGTATACTGCGCGCATGTTCAAGCACCTGTACAAAGTGACCTTCCTCAACCACGGCAAGGTCTACGAGCTGTACTGCCAGCACGTGGGCAGCAGCCATCTGTGGGGCTTCACCGAGATCGGCACGCTGGTGTTCGACGTGCACGATGGGCTGGTGATCGATCCCACCGAGGAACGCCTGCGCGAGGAGTTCGGCGCCACCAAGACGCTGCACCTGCCGATGCAGAGCATCGTGCGCATCGAAGAGGTGGAGAAGAAGGGGCCGTCGGCGATCCGCGACGCGGCCACCGGCGAGAAGGTGGTCACGCTGTTCCCGATGGCCGGCAAGCCGCGCTGAGCCGATGCGCATCCTGATCGCCGACGACTATCAGGATGCGGTACGCCACCTGCCCTGCTTCGCGCGGCTGCAGGCGCACAGCGTGCAGGTGCTGACCGCGCTCGCGCCCGACCGCGACACCCTGGTCCGGCATGCCGCCGAGGCCGAGGCGCTGGTGCTGATCCGCGAGCGCACCCGCATCGACGCCGCCCTGCTGGCGCGACTGCCCAAGCTGCGCCTGATCAGCCAGACCGGGCGGATCGGCGAACACATCGACCTGGCCGCCTGCACCGCGCGCGGCGTGGCCGTGGCCGAAGGCGTCGGTTCGCCGGTGGCGCCGGCGGAACTGACCTGGGCGCTGCTGATGGCCGCCAGCCGGCGCGTGCCCGCCTACCGCGATGCGCTGCTGGGCGGGCACTGGCAGGCCACCGGCGATGCACAGCTGGGCCGCAGCCTGGAGGGCCTGACCCTCGGCATCTGGAGCTACGGCAAGATCGGCCGCCGCGTCGCCGGCTACGGCCGCGCCTTCGGCATGCACGTGCAGGTGTGGGGCAGCGCGGACAGCTGCGCGCAGGCGCGCGCCGACGGCTTCGCGGTCGCCACCAGCCGCGAGGCGCTGTTCGCCGAGAGCGATGTGCTCAGCCTGCATCGCCGCCTGGTCGCGGCCACCCGTCACCAGATCGGATTGGACGATCTGCTGCGGATGAAACCGGATGCGCTGTTGGTCAATACCAGCCGTGCCGAACTCATCGCGCCCGGCGCACTGCTTGCCGCGCTGGATGCCGGCCGCCCGGGACAGGCGGCGCTGGACGTGTTCGAACAGGAGCCGATCCTGGACCCGCAGCATCCGCTGCTGCGGCATCCACGGGTGCTGGCGACGCCGCACCTGGGCTACGTCGAACAAAGCAGCTACGCGCTGTATTTCGGCGCCGCCTTCGACAACGTGCTGGCCTTCGCCGCTGGCACGCCGCAGCGGCTGGCCAATCCCGAGGTGCTAAGCGTCGCCGACTGAGCCGCTGGCCGCCGCCGCGCAGCGGCCACGCCGCGCGCAGCGACGACGGTGGCGCCCGCCGGCTCAGGAGCCGGAGGCCGGCGCCGGTTCGGTCTTGTCCGATTCGGTTTTTGCAGGTTCCGACTTGGCAGGCTCGGGCTTTGCCGGCTCCGCCGTCGGCTGCTTCGCCGGGGCCGCCTTCGGCGCGACGCCCGCCGGCTTGTGTGCCGGCTTGGCCTTGCCCTTGCCGGCCGGTGCCGCCGCAGCCGCCCGCGCCACGGCGCCAGGCTGCTTCAGTTCGGCCAGCGCCTGCGCGATCGGGCCATCGCCCGGCAGCACGTCGCCGGCGGTGTAGCCCTCGGCGCCCTCGTCGTCGCCATGCAGGTGGCCCGGCAGGGTCGCTTCGCTGTAGTCGGCGATCGCGGCCGGCTTGTCGGCATCGTCCGCGCTGGCCTCCGGGTGCAGCACCACGTCGGGCACGATGCCGCTGGCCTGGATCGACTTGCCGCTCGGCGTGTAGTAGCGCGCCGTGGTCAGCTTGACCGAGTCGCCGTTGTCCAGCGGCAGCACGGTCTGCACCGAGCCCTTGCCGAAGGTGCGGCTGCCGACGATGCGCGCGCGCTTGTTGTCGCGCAGCGCGCCGGCCAGCACTTCCGAGGCGCTGGCCGAACCGGCATCCACCAGCACCACCATTGGCGCGCCGTTGAGCAGGTCGCCGGGGGTGGCGTCGAACTTGGAATCGCTGACCGAGATGCGCCCGCGGGTGCTGACGATGGTGCCCTTGTCCAACACGTCGTCGGCCACCTGCACCGCCGCGGTCAGCAGGCCGCCCGGATTGCTGCGCAGGTCCAGCACCAGCCCGCGCAGCTTGCCGCCAGCCTGCGCCTGCAACTGCTGCAGCTGCTTGTGGAAATCGGCGCCGGTATCGGCCTGGAAGGTGCTGATGCGGATGTAGCCGTAGCCCGGCTCGAGCATGCGGCTGCGCACGCTGGCCACGCGGATGGTCTGCCGGGTCAGGGTCACGTCGAACGGCTTGGCCACCTTGTCGCGGGCGATGGTCAGCACCACCTTGCTGCCCGGCTCGCCGCGCAGCGGCTCCATCGCCTTGACCGCACTGATCGGCTTGCCGTCGATGGCGATGATGATGTCGCCTGAGCGCAGGCCGGCGCGCGCGGCGGGTGTGTCGTCGATCGGCGACACCACCTTGAGCGTGTTGTCCGGCAACTGCAGCAGCTCCACGCCGATGCCGTCGTAGGCGCCGCTGGTCTGCTCGTCGAAGGCCTCGGCGTCTTCCTTGCTGAAATAGGTGCTGTGCGGATCCAGGTCCAGCAGCAGGCCGCGGATCGCGGACTGCATCAGCTTCTTGTCGTCGACCGGATCGACGTAGGCTTCCTTCACCGCGTTGTAGACCGCGACGTAGCGACGGATCTCGTCCAGCGGCACCTTGGCGCTGGCCGATTCGGTGGCGTCGGGATCGTCGGCGCTGGCCGCCGGGGCCGTGGGCGTCTGCGCCTCGGCGCGTTGCGCCATCGACGGCAGCGGCGCCAGAGCGAGCAACAGGGCTGCGGACAGGACTACGCGCATGAAGCACTCCGATTGGGGAAGACCCGCACCGTGCACGGCGCGGTTGTCCGGATTATGCGCGAAGCCGAGCTAAATTCGCGTTGAACGCGCGCAGCCGGCGCCGCTCAGCGGCGCTGCAGCCACGACGCCGGATCCACCGGCTGGCCATTGCGACGCAGTTCGAAGTACAGCGCCGGGCGGCCCTGCCCGCCGGAATTGCCGACCTTGGCCACCGCATCGCCACGCTTGACCTTGGCGCCAGCGTCGCGCAGCAGCGTGTCGTTGTGCGCGTACAGGCTCATGTAGCCGTTGCCGTGGTCCACGATCAGGATCATGCCGTAGCCGGTCATCCAGTCGGAGAACACCACCGTGCCGTCGGCGACCGCGGTGACGGTGCTGCCGGCAGGTGCGGCGATCAGCACGCCGCTGCTGGTGCGCCCGTCGGGCAACCGGCCGCCGTAGCGCGCGATCAGGTCGCCCGACAGCGGCCAGCCCAGGCCACCGACCTTCAGCGGCGGCGCGGAGGCGACCACCTTGGGCGGCACCTTGCCGCCGCCACGCCCGGCCTTCGCCGCGGCCTTGGCCTGCGCCGCCTGTTCGGCCGCCTCGCGCCTGGCCGCGGCACGGCGCTCGGCCTCGGCGCGCGCGGCGGCGGCGCGCAGGTTGGCGAGCAGGGTTTCCAGTGCCTTGGCATCCTGGCCCAGCGCCTTCTCGCGTTCGCTGCGGTCCTGGTAGCGCTGGTCCAGTTCCGAGACGACGCTGGCGCGCTGCTTGCGGTCGCGCTGCAGCGCCTGGGCCTGTTCCTGCTGGCGGCGCTGGGCTTCGCTCAGTTGCTGCTTCTGTTCAACGACCTCGCGCTGCACCTGTTCCAGCGCCTGCAGCTCGTGGGTCAGCGTGGCGATGCGCTGCGCGCGCTCGCGCTGCAGATAGCGGTGGTACGCCAACAGACGGTTGGCGTCGGCCACGCGGTCCTGCGCCAACAGCAGCTTCAGCGGCGCATTGCCGCCGATGGCATAGGCCGCCCGCAGCAGTTGCGCCAGTTCGGCGCGTTGCCGCGTCAAACCGCTGCGCAGGCCATCGCGCTTGCGCTCGAGCTCGGCCAGGGTCTGCTGGTGCCGCTGCAGCGCCTGCTGCGTCTGCGCCAGACTGCGACCGGTGGCGGCGACCTTTTCGTCGGCGTCGCGCAACTGGCGTGCGGCGTCGCCACGCTTGCCTTCCAGCTGCCGCCGCTCCTCGGCCACGCTCTTCAGTTCGTTGCGCACCTTCTCCAGGCGCTTCTCGGCCTCGCGCGGATTCTGCGCGGCGGCCAACCCGGCGGTCAGCAGCCACGCCACCGCCAGCAGGCTGCGCAACGGCCTGCGCCATTGCACGGGCGCACGCCGCTCGGCCGCGCGGGGCGCGGCGGAATGCGGTGGGACAGGCGCGGCTGCGGGCAAGCGAGGGTCCAGTGACTTCAGGCAGGTGTGGATTGTAGCGAAGCGTGTTGTGATCGCCTCACGATTGATTGCGGCCGCATCGTCGGCGCCCGGGAGGTGAAGGATGAAACGCATGCATCTGGCGGTTGTGCTGGCGCTGGCCCTGACGGCCGGTCCGGCGTTCGCGGGCGAAGGCATCAGCAAGGTCAACGGCAGCATCACTGCCGACGCCGGCAAGCAGTACGGGGATCTGGAAACGGTCAACGGCAGCATCAACGTCCAGTCCGGCGCCCAGGTGGGTAGCGTGGAAACGGTCAACGGCAGCGTCAAGGTCGCCGACGGCGCACAGACCAAGGGCTTGTCCACGGTCAACGGCGGCATCACCCTCGGCGAGCGCGCACAGGTCGCCGGTTCCATCGAAACCGTCAACGGCGGCATCTTCGTCGACCGCGGCGGCCGCGTCGGCGGCGGCATCGAAAGCGTCAACGGCAGCATCGGCCTGGTCGCCACGCAATTGGACAAGGGCATCGAGACGGTCAACGGCGACATCACCGTCGGCCATGATTCGCACGTCGGTGGCGGCCTCTCGATCAACAAGCCCAGCTTCAGCATGTCGTTCAAGCCGACGCGCAAGCCGAGGGTCATCGTCGGCCCCCGCGCGGTGATCGACGGTCCGCTGCGCTTCGAGCGCGAAGTGACCCTGTACGTGCACCGCAGCGCCAAGACCGGGCCGATCACCGGCGCCACCGCGCTGCCGTTCGACGGCGACACCGCGCCGAACAACTGAGCCGTGCCGTAGTGCCGCGCGCGCCCGGACGCGCGCGGCTTGCCTATAGAATCCAGGGTTCCCTCGCCACCAGGAGCCCCCATGTCCCGCAAGCTCGTGCTGTGCCTGGCCGCAGCGGCGGCGCTGACCGCGTGCAAACGCGAAGCGCCCGCGCCGGCCGCCGACACCGCGCCACTGGCCGCGACGCCCGCGCCCGCTGCGGCGCCCTCGCACGCGTTCTCCACCGGGATCGCACCGGCGGACTTCGCCGAACTGGTCAAGACGCTGTCCTCCGACGCCTTCGAAGGCCGCGGTCCCGGCACGCCGGGCGAGGACAAGACGGTCGCCTACATCCGTGACCAGATGCAGCGCATCGGCCTGCAGCCCGGCAACGGCGACAGCTGGTTCCAGGACGTGGCGATGACCGAGACCACCGCGGCGCCCGGCACCACGCTCACCATCAACCACGACGGCGCTGCGCGACAGCTCGCCTTCGGCACCGACATGGTGGTGGGCACGCGTACCGGCCAGCCCGAGGTCAAGCTCGATGGCAGCGACATGGTCTTCGTCGGCTACGGCGTGGACGCGCCGGAGCAGAAGTGGAACGACTATGCCGGCCAGGACTGGAAGGGCAAGACCGTGGTGATGTTCGTCAACGACCCCGGCTTCCATACCGGCGACGGCAGCCTGTTCGAAGGCAAGCGCATGACCTATTACGGGCGCTGGACCTACAAGTTCGAGGAAGCCGCGCGCAAGGGCGCCGCCGCCGCGTTGATCGTGCACGACACGCCCGGCGCCAGCTACGGCTGGGACGTGGTCAAGAACTCCTGGTCCGGCGCGCAGTACGACCTGCCGGCGAAGGACGATCCGGAGCCGCGTATCCCGGTGCAGGGCTGGCTCACCGCCGAGGCGGCCAAGCAGCTGTTCGCCGATGCCGGCCTGGATCTGGCGCAAGCGTACAAGGACGCCAGCAAGCGCGGCTTCAAGCCGGTCCCGCTGAAGGCCAAGCTTTCGGTGGACCTGAAGAGCACCATCGCCGAGAAGACCTCGCGCAACGTGGTCGGCGTGCTGCCCGGCAGCAGCCGCGCCGACGAAGCGGTGCTGTACATGGCGCACTGGGATCACCTGGGCAAGCACGAGGGCGAGCCCAGCGACAACATCTACAACGGTGCGGTCGACAACGCCACCGGCGTGGCCGGCATCCTCGAAATCGCCGAGGCGTTCGCGCACCAGCAGCCCAAGCCCGAGCGTTCGGTGGTGTTCCTGGCGGTGACGCTGGAGGAGTCGGGGCTGCTCGGTTCCAAGTACTATGTGGCGCATCCGACCTTCCCGCTGAACAAGATCGCCGGCGTCATCAACCTCGATGCGATGCCGGTGGCCGGGCGCGCCAAGGACCTGGTGGTCAACGGGTTCGGCAACTCGCAACTGGAAGATATGCTCAAGCCGATCGCCGCCGCGCAAGGCCGCGTGCTGCACTCCGAGGACGCACCGCAGAGCGGGTTCTACTTCCGATCCGATCACTTCAACTTCGCCAAGGCCGGCGTGCCGGCGCTGTACATCGACGCCGGCGAAGACCTGGTCGACGGCGGCATCGAAGCCGGGCGCCGTGCCGCGGCAGAGTACGCCAAGCGCTATCACACGCCGGCCGACGAGTACGATCCGGCGACCTGGAAGCTCGACGGCGTGATGGACGACCTGCAGGCGGTATACGGCGTCGGCAAGGAACTGGCCGCCGGCGACAGCTGGCCGAACTGGTATGCGGACAATCCGTTCAAGGCCGCACGCGACAAGATGATGGGCCGGCCGACGTCGCTGCCGGCGGCCGAGCCTGCCGCCGGCAAGTAGGCGGCGGCTTCCTTAGTTTCATGGCAACGGTGCTTCGGCGCCGTTGTCGTCTCTGCCACCATGTCCCGCGGCGCACCGCATCGTCGCTGCCACCACCTCGTGCAGATCGCTTACCGCACGCAGTGGTGCGCGGTTGCCGGACATCTTCCGAGCGCCTCGAATGCCGATCGGAAGCCCACGTGCAGAGCACTTCGGTCGCGACGAGAGCTACCGCTACAGAAAAGCCCGGGCATGCGCTGCCCGGGCTTTCATGGGATGACGATGACGCATGACGTGACCACGGCGGCTGACCGCCACGGTCGCCGTCGGCTCAGGCCGCCTGCTTGGTCTGCGCCAGGCTGGCCATGTCGATGACGAAGCGGTACTTCACGTCGCCCTTGAGCATGCGCTCGTAGGCCTCGTTGATCTGCGCCATCTCGATCGTCTCGATGTCGGACACGATGCCGTGCTTGGCGCAGAAATCCAGCATCTCCTGGGTCTCACGGATACCGCCGATCAGCGAACCGGCCAGCTGGCGCCGCTTCATGATCAGGTTGAACACCGTCGGCGACGGATGCGGCTCTGCCGGCGCGCCGACCAGGGTCATGGTGCCGTCGCGCTTGAGCAGGGTCAGGAACGCATCGAGGTCGTGCGGTGCCGCCACGGTATTGAGGATGAAATCGAAGCTGTTGGTGTGCGCCGCCATCTCGTCGGCGTTCTTCGACACCACCACCTCGTTCGCGCCCAGGCGCAGCGCATCCTCGCGCTTGCCGGCCGACGTGGTGAACAGCACGACATGCGCGCCCATGGCGTGGGCGATCTTCACGCCCATATGGCCAAGGCCGCCCAGGCCGACGATGCCGACTTTCTTGCCCGGGCCGACCTTCCAGTGATTCAGCGGCGAATAGGTGGTGATGCCCGCGCACAGCAGCGGCGCCACCGCCGCCAGCTGGTCGGCATCGTGGCGGATCTGCAGCGTGTACTTCTCGTCGACCACGATGTGATCGGAGTAACCGCCATACGTGTTCTCGCCGCCGAACATCGGACCGTTGTAGGTACCGACGAAGCCGTTCTCGCAGTACTGCTCCTCGCCATCGGCACAGGAAGCGCAATGCCGACAGCTGTCGACCATGCAGCCGACACCGGCAAGATCGCCGACCTTGAAGGCACTGACCTCGTCGCCCACCGCGGTGATGCGACCGACGATTTCATGGCCCGGCACCGACGGGTACTGGGTGTTGTGCCACTCGTTGCGGGCGGTATGCAGATCCGAGTGGCAGACGCCACAGTAGAGGATCTCGATACTGACGTCGTGCGCACCGAGCGCACGGCGCTCGAAGGTGAACGGGGTCAGCGGCTGATCGGACGCCTTGGCGGCGTATCCATTGGCTTGGCTCATGGGGAAGGCCTCGTGGTGGGTGAAAGGGGCCGAGAGCGATGCGCGAATCAGGCAGAGATGCCCACGCGGTCGCCGAAATCGGGAAAAAAGTCTAAGCGGCGTGGCATGAAAGGCACGCATCGCCACATGGAACGGTGCGATGCGCTTGCTCCGAATCCGCTGTAGAAACCGACAAGTGTGGATTGGCACACGTGTTCGGCTGAACGTAGCCGCACTCCATCGATGGCGTGCGGGCGAAATGCCGGCGCTCAGCCACGGCACGACGGAAGGGCTGCGACGCGGCACGTCTCGATACGCGCTCTTGCGCATCTCATAGCGCGGCACATCTTCCGAGGGGCAAGGAAGGAGCCGAGCCCCTCTCCCCCGGGAGAGGGGCTGGGGTGAGGGTAGGGCGCGCAGCGCCTCGCCGATCCGTCATTGCGCGGTTTCGCCCGTCCCCGCTCGCCTGCGCGCGTGGCGTTGTTTTTTGCACGCGCAATAAAAAATCCCCGTCCTTTCGGACGGGGATTTGGGGTAAAGCCCCTGGCGATGACCTACTCTCGCATGGCTTGAGCCACACTACCATCGGCGCAGCTGCGTTTCACTTCCGAGTTCGGGATGGGATCGGGTGGTTCCACAGCGCTAATTTCACCAGGGAGACGGTTGGAGTGTCGCCGCGTGCGTGTTCTCGGTTGTTGGACCGAGGACGGCAGGGCGCCAGCCTCTCATAGGGTGTGATGTAGCGAGCGAGTGAGAGCGATCGACGTGTGTCGCGCTAAGGGATGCTTCGAGGAAGCATCTTGAGGTTATATGGTCAAGCCGCACGGATCATTAGTATCAGTTAGCTCAATGCATTGCTGCACTTACACACCTGACCTATCAACCACGTAGTCTACATGGTTCCTTTAGGGGACTTGTGTCCCGGGAGATCTCATCTTGAGGCGCGCTTCCCGCTTAGATGCTTTCAGCGGTTATCGCTTCCGAACATAGCTACCCGGCAATGCCACTGGCGTGACAACCGGAACACCAGAGGTTCGTCCACTCCGGTCCTCTCGTACTAGGAGCAGCCCCTCTCAAATCTCCAACGCCCATGGCAGATAGGGACCGAACTGTCTCACGACGTTCTGAACCCAGCTCGCGTACCACTTTAAATGGCGAACAGCCATACCCTTGGGACCGACTACAGCCCCAGGATGTGATGAGCCGACATCGAGGTGCCAAACACCGCCGTCGATATGAACTCTTGGGCGGTATCAGCCTGTTATCCCCGGAGTACCTTTTATCCGTTGAGCGATGGCCCTTCCATACAGAACCACCGGATCACTAAGACCTACTTTCGTACCTGCTTGATCCGTCGATCTTGCAGTCAAGCACGCTTATGCCTTTGCACACAGTGCGCGATGTCCGACCGCGCTGAGCGTACCTTCGTGCTCCTCCGTTACTCTTTAGGAGGAGACCGCCCCAGTCAAACTACCCACCATACACGGTCCCCGATCCGGATTACGGACCTAGGTTAGAACGTCAAGCACGACAGGGTGGTATTTCAAGGATGGCTCCACTGCAGCTAGCGCCACAGTTTCATAGCCTCCCACCTATCCTACACAGACGAACTCAACGTTCAGTGTAAAGCTATAGTAAAGGTTCACGGGGTCTTTCCGTCTTGCCACGGGAACGCTGCATCTTCACAGCGATTTCAATTTCACTGAGTCTCGGGTGGAGACAGCGCCGCTGTCGTTACGCCATTCGTGCAGGTCGGAACTTACCCGACAAGGAATTTCGCTACCTTAGGACCGTTATAGTTACGGCCGCCGTTTACTGGGGCTTCGATCAAGAGCTTCGCCTTGCGGCTGACCCCATCAATTAACCTTCCAGCACCGGGCAGGCGTCACACCCTATACGTCCACTTTCGTGTTTGCAGAGTGCTGTGTTTTTGATAAACAGTCGCAGCGGCCTGGTTTCTGCGACCCTCTTCAGCTATAGCTCGCACGAGCCACCAAAAAGGGTGCACCTTCTCCCGAAGTTACGGTGCCATGTTGCCTAGTTCCTTCACCCGAGTT